>JAMCSN010000013.1 GCA_023381535.1 Bacteroidota bacterium | reverse complement strand
GATTGCCAACTCCAAACTTATTTGCCGGCGGGCATAATTTTCATGCATACTCCGAATATGTTGCTGTTCAGGACATGGAAGCCGCGGTGAAAATGATTGTGACTCTTGCAAATGTTTGGGAAGAGAAATCGTAGAAAAAAGTTTGCGTTGTAAGTGAAATCAAGCAATAGTGCGGTATGCAAGATGAATGGCTGTTTTTATAATAAAGGTCAATTAAAAATTATTTTTTTGGGGGGCTATGAGCTGGTTCTTCGGTCGACTCGGTGAAACTCAAACTGCGTTTGAAAAAGCTTTCAAAGAAAGAAACAATTCCTACTGCGCAAAATATGTCAAGGGTGATCTATGTATCTTTTTCGACGACAGAATAAACTGTGCTCACAACTTTAATTCGGCTAGCAATAACGCAGATAAATTCTTGATTGCCGGTGTCGGCATATCACCGGGTGAGCAAAAACATATTCTCAGATCACAAGATTGGGAAAATTTGCTTGAAGACGGAGAACACCATATTCAGCTTGATGGCCATTTTGCTGGATTAAAATTCAATTCCATACACCTTACACTTCTAACAGATCCAATCGGTCTCCGTGATATTTATGTGGCCAGAAACAATTCTAACGAAATATTTTTCTCCACTAGAATAGATTTGCTGCTTCAATTTGTCAGATCAGAAATAAATCTGGAAATATTCGGAAGCAGGTGGCTACTATTCAATCAGATTTCGCAAAGAAGTGTGTTCAAGGGAATTGATCGAATTGTTGGCGGATCATCAGTCACGATAAACCGGTTTACCAAAGAAGTGCTGAAAAAGAAATTTGCTTGGCTGCCAGAAAGGCATCGCCGCAAATTGTCTTCAACTCAGTTTGCTGAAAAGATCGCGAGGGTTACGAAGATTAATGAAAATGAAAATAGTAGAATTGGATTACTGTTATCCGGCGGCTTGGATTCAAGGACTTTGATTTCGATTATTCTCGCCAACAAAATTAAAGGATTAGAATTATTTACGTTTGGTAACAAACAAAACAATGACGTAAAGGTAGCAGAACAAATTTCCAAATATTTATCATTACCTCACACCATTATAGACCCCGAGAATCTGCAAGGTTGTAATGCGCTTTCTGATTTCAGTAGTTATTCAGTGCAAACGCTTATGAATAATTCTTTCACCTCCTTTCTGCATCTGCAATCATATAATTCGCTAACCAAATTCGATGGAATTATTTTTGACGGCGGGTTCGGAGAAATTTGGCGGCGGGAGTTTTTATACAAGCTTGCTTTTTTCAACAGACGGAAAATTCTTGCAAGAGATTTTAACGCAATCCTTCAACATCTGAAATTGCATCGAGCAGAATTTTTTGAGCAGGATGTTGTTAATAAGATGTCCGATGGTCTGCGAAATCAAATTGAAGAGATATATGAACTGCTACCTGACCCGATAGAAATTGAAGTTGAAAATTGGCTCGATTTATTTGCAATCAAAACCAGGCTGGCAAACCATTATTCACAAGAGCAATCGTTCTTGGATCAATCATTGATATCTGTTATGCCTTTTGTGCAGCAATCGGTTTTATCAAACTTGCATTCAGTTGATCCCCATCGCCGAAAAGACGGAAAACTTTACAAAGAAATAATTAAGAAATACAATAAAGGGTTAACCAAGTACCCGCTTGTAAAGGGAGACTATACCATGCCATTTGGTGCTTCATCTTTTCAGACTAGACTTTTTCTTAAAATGTACAAGATGATAGGAAAAGATAATTCAGGGCTGCATCTCAAATACATTCCTTTACTCGATTATGCTGAGCAAATAATAGATATTGTTAGCAGCAAGAGTTTTACAGAGAGCGGATTTTATGACAAACGAAAAATTGAGAACATTACCACTCACCTATCCTCAGGCACCGCAGATAATCATGTATGGAACGAAATAGACTGGCTGCTCGCTTTTGAAAGTTTTAGACAAAGTGTAAATTAGTTCTGTCAAAAAGAATTAAAAGTTTGCAATGCCTCACAGATTAAAACGTGCAACCAACGTTGCATTGGCGATTAATATTTTTCTCTTTATCATCAAAGCAATCGTTGGAGTTTTGTCAAATTCCATTGCGGTGATTTCCGAAGCGCTGAATTCGTTTACAGATATTCTGGTTTCCATCGGAATAAAAATTGCCGTAAAAATCTCCCGTGACAATCCGGACGAGAAACATCAATTCGGACATAATGCAGCGCAGCCGCTTGCCGCATTTATGCTCTCAGTGTTCGCCTTTGTTGTCGGTATTAATATCATCGAAGAATCTTTCAAACGCCTGCTCAATCCGGAGAAAGTTCATGCGATTCCCACGGTTTATGTAGTATTAGCTGTTACAATCGTTACAAAAGTGATTCTGAACCGGTACCAACTTAAGATCGCAAAGATGTTTAACAGTCCGGCAATACGCGCCGCGTCTGTTGATAGCATGAACGATGTTCTCGCTTCTGCAATTGCATTGTGCGGTGTGATCGGAGTTGCATTTAATTTAGCGTACTTTGACAGCATAGGCGGAATTTTAGTTGCCATGTTTGTTTTCAAATCCGGTTATGAAGTTGCGCGCGAAAACTTGGATTACCTGATGGGACGTTCCGCTACACAAGACTTTGATCGAAAGGTGAAAGAAATTACAATGAGCGTAAAAGGCGTGCTGGGTGTCAACGACCTCCGTTCTCATTATGTCGGAAATAAATTTCACATTGAGATTCATATCGAAGTTGATAAAGATCATTCCACCACGGTGTCCCACCGGATAGGAACTGATGTAAAATTTGCGTTGGAAAAAATGGAAGAAGTTCAAAAAGCTTTTGTTCATGTTGATCCGGTTTGAAACTTAAAACCGGAATAGGATAAGCAGTATGTCCGCGTATTTTTAACGGTAAAACCATAGGTGAAGTGATGGCA
>JAMCSN010000140.1 GCA_023381535.1 Bacteroidota bacterium | reverse complement strand
TTTATCATTTTGCCCGACGTTCCGGTTACCTGAAGTACAAATGCAAGATTATCGTAAACGTTTCGATCCGGAAGAAGTTGAAACTCTTGGAACACAACACCGATCTTTCTACGCAGATAAGGAATGTCAGATTCACGAATTGTATCTGAGGAATACTCGCCGACTTGAACCACACCGTTTTCCGGAAACAACTCCATTGATACCATTCGTATTAATGTTGTCTTCCCGACGCCGCTCTTCCCAATCAAAAAGGCAAATTCACCTTGATTCAACTGGAGATTAAGGTCATCGAAAACCGGTTGGTTGTAATAGTTGAAATCTACATGGTCAAATACTAGCATACTATTTCTTTTTTAGAATAAACTGAGCTCTTTCCGAATTTCTGTTAGCATCTTTCCAGCTAAAAGTTTCCACACATTTGCGAACATAGAAACCGGACTCATCAATAAACCGAAAATACTCTTCGAACTCATAAATTTTTTGTTTGTGAATTTCTTCAACCGTGCTGCCATCTGCAAATGTAATCTCAAAATAATTGAAATGCATCCTCTTCTTTGGATCAAATTTACTTTGCTGACGATACTTGATGCCGAGATATTTCCCTTTTCGGTTCAGATATTTCTGATATCTAAGACTGTTCTTCTCCAGACTAACATCGAAAGTAAAAATCCCATCATCATTCAGAACACGATGGACCTCGGAAAGCATCTTGATGAATTTTTCTTTGGTCAACAGATAATTCACGCTGTCAAAAGTTGAAAAAGCAAAATCGAATTTCTTCTTCAAAGGTATTTCAGTCATATCAAAACAAACTTTGGAATTGGCGAGGTCTTGACATTGCCTAAGCATTTCAACAGAACGGTCGCTAATCAGTATATACGAAAATTTCTTGGCAAGATGCGCGCTCACATTTGCATTCCCGGCAGCCAATTCAAGAACAGATACCTCTTCCCTCTTAAGCTCACGGCTAATTTCGAAAATGTAGTTCGCCCATTTTTTATAATCAATTGATTTCATTAAGTGGGAATAAAACTGAGCAAGTGCGGAATAATCTTTAACGGGCACTCTGGTGTTTTCTCCGATTCAAAATTATTCTTTCAGCCCAGTTCACCGCTTCAAGCATGCTGCGCGGGTCTGCTGAACCTTGACCGGCTATGTCGTAACCTGTACCGTGATCGGGTGAGGTGCGGATAATCGGCAGTCCGGCTGTAAAATTCACGCCGGAATTAAAATTGAGAAGCTTAAATGGAATCAGCACTTGATCGTGGTACATACCAAGCACGGCATCGTAATTTTGAAATTTCTTAGTACCAAAAAAAGCATCCGGAACAAAAGGCCCGTCGCACAAAATGCTTCTGCTGGCTTTCAATGCCGGTTTGATAATTGTAATTTCTTCCTTACCGATATTTCCGTCTTCGCCGGCATGAGGATTCAACGATAGGACTGCGATGCGTGGAGAATTAATTCCAAGATCATCCGAAAGGGTTGAATGTAAAACTTGCAGCGCCAATTTTAAAGACGGAATTTTAAGTGAGCGGGAAACGTTAGAAATCGGTTCGTGTATGGTGGCTAGACCGCAAATCAATTCTTCAGACAAAAATACCATCAAGAATTTTTTTGAATTGGATAATTTTGCAAGTATCTCTGTTTGTCCCGGCGCATTTATTCTCGCAAGCTTCAAAGCCGCTTTTGAAACTGGCGCAGTGATCATAGCATCTGCGCTCTTTTGTTTCAACATCTGATGCGCTTTCAGCAGCGCCGTGTAAGAAGCTTTGCCTGAATCTTTAGTTGGTTTGCCGATCGACTGTGCAAAAGCGCCGATGTCAAACACAGTAACAAATTCGCTGTCCATTTTAGGTGGAAGTTTATCCTTAATAATTTTATAACTGAATGAAGGGCGCTCTACCGATGAAGCGCTTTCGAAAACATTGGACGGGCAGACAAAAATTATTTTTCTATCGCGGGGAGGATAAATATGATTGATCGCCTTAATGCAGATTTCCGGGCCGATTCCGTTAATGTCGCCGCATGTGAATACCAGTGTATTCATATCTATTTTTCTAAAGTGTAGTTTCCTAAACCGGTCTTGTCTGCAAAAACAAATTCTTTGTTCAATCTATGATAAACCCAAATCTCCATTACGTAATTCGACTCGGAATATTCTCTTTTTACTTCATCGGGTTTCCCGTATTGAATATAAACTTTTCCTCGATCAGTTTTAACACCATTCTTATTATTTAGAGAACTGAAATGAGTCAGAGCATAATCGGCACGTTTGTAGAATTCGGATTCCAGCGCGTTGAACGCGGTCGATTTGTCGGTTCGTTTTGAATTCCAATAATCGGTGAGGACTTTAATATAGTCTTTTTTATCGCCGCTCAATAACGAATCAACTTTTTCGTCGTTTTCGATAACACTTAAAGTCTGAATCGCCAGTTCGGGAATAAGCAAAGTCCGCGGTTTATTTTCCCAGACAACATTGATCTCAAATTCCGATATGGTCTTACCATTCGCAGAGATCGTGAACTTCGCCGGTAATTCATTCAGCTTGGGACTGAATCCATCAACTACAAAATATTTTGTGCGGTGTGAGGGATTTGTTTTTTCGATCACAATATTCGGACTGCATTCTTTGATCAGTAAATCGTTATGAATGGCATCAGAAAAGTTTTGGTTGAAAACTTCTTTTTTCTCCTGATCGATCTTTACATTAATCTGATTGACCGTCGAATCGCTAATCGGAATTATCAACTGATAATCATCCGGTGAAAATGGAATCGAGTTTCGATAGTTAACCAGCTCAAACGAAGCGCTCGGATTGCATGAACTCCCGTTTTTCTTCACAACGATTGGGGGCAAAACATTCAGTTTCAAAGTTTTGGCTGTCTCAATCTTTATCGGATCAAGATCGAAGTTCCGGTTACCATTGAGA
>JAMCSN010000073.1 GCA_023381535.1 Bacteroidota bacterium | reverse complement strand
AGAAAATCTAATTTTGCCCCTATCAAGTTTTTTCTCTTTTAGTGTATGAACGCTTAACAAGAATAAATTCTTTGCAATTATAAGAATTTTATTAAAGACTTAAAAACCGGCAGTTTACTTAAGTAAGCCGCAGGCTGCTTTGAATCATAAATTGTCCAGGAAGTAATTCGTGATTTTATTATATAGATGAAGCGCGTCGATACCAAATACACCGTGCTGGTGCCCGACGTAAGGGAAATAATCCAGCGGCTTATTCAAGTCGGCGCATTTCTTTGCGAACGAGAGCGTGTTTTGCCAAACCACAGTGGGGTCGCTTGTACCGTGAACAAGTAGAAGTTTACCTTTAAGGTTATCAACATAATTGAGCGAGCTGGCTTCTTTGTAACCTTCGGGATTTGTTTGCGGTGTATCCATGTAACGTTCGGTGTACATAACTTCGTAATATTTCCAATCGATAACAGCGCCGCCGCCAACTCCAACTTTGAAAGCTCCATTGGTTCTGAGCATCAAAGAGGTTGTCATGAATCCGCCGAAACTCCATCCGAAAACTCCAAAACGGTTTGGATCGACGTAGGGAAGCAACTTCAAATAATTCACACCTGTCATTTGATCTTTTACTTCAATTGTGCCGAGGTGACGAAAAGTGGCTTGTTCGAATTCCAATCCTCGGTTAGCAGAACCGCGATTATCCAACGTGAAAAGAATAAATCCTTTTTGAGCCATCATGTAGAACCATAAGTAATACTTGTTCGAGCCAAATATATTTCGCACCTCTTGATCGTGCGGTCCGCCGTAAACGTAAACAATCACGGGATATTTTTTGGTTGAATCAAAATCAGCAGGCGTAATCATGCGGCAGTATAAATCTATCCCTTCATCATTCTTGATCGTAAATATTTTGGTTTTGCCAAGCTTGTAATCTTTGAGAGAATTTACTGCTGTCAAAAGATGCCGAACAAGTTTACCTTTCTTATCCAATAAGTTTATAACGTGTGGAGTTGAAACGTTGTTATATGAGTCGATGAAATATTCACTATTAGAACTTGCCAGTACTTTGTGCGATCCGGGCTCGGATGTAAGTCTTTCCATCTTTCCGTTTTCAATGTTCACGCGGTAGTAATCGCGGTCCAACGGACTTTCTTTTGTCGAAGCGATGAAAATATTTTTGCCATTTTTATCGAAACCTTCAAAATCTAAGATTACCCATTTACCGCTCGTCACTTGTTTGAGCAATTGACCATCGTTGTTATACAAGTACAAATGATTGTAACCGTCTCTTTGCGAAAACCACAAAAATTTATCGTTTGAATTCGGAAGAAAGATCAGCGGGTTTAGCGGTTCAACATACTTGTCGCTTTTTTCTTCGAAAAGTGTTTTCACCGGTTCGCCGGTAACTATATCATATTTTTTCAGCTCAAGATGGTTTTGGTTGCGATTGAGATGTGCAACGTAAAAATATTTTTCGTCGTGCGACCAAGTTAAACTTGTTAAGTAATGATCAAGCGGTTCGCCAGTCTTCAACCACGTTGTTTGTCCGGTCTTAATATTATAAATCCCAATCGTAACGTGGTGACTTGTTTGTCCCGCCATGGGATATTTAATATTCTTCAAACGAGCCGGTGTGTAGCTGATATCAACCAACGGGTAATCCGTAACCATTGTTTGATCCATGCGATAATACGCGATGTAATTGTTTTTCGGCGACCAGAAAATTCCTTTGTTAATTCCGAATTCATTACGATGTACCGCCTGCCCGTTCACAATGTTGGTATCTCTGTCGGAAGAAATCTGTATTTCATTCTTGCCGTCAAGTTGAACGAAAAGATTATTTCGTTTTGTATAGGCTGCAAACTTATTGTTTGGCGAGACTTCGATGTTTTCTGCATCGTTGGAAAGAGAACATGTTAGCGAGAGCAGTTTTGTTTTATCGTTAAATAAAAAATATTTCTGATCGGACCAGAAATAAAACTCGTCCGGCGCGGTCCATGTTATGTCTGGAAAACTTTTTAAGCTTTTTGTCCCGGCTTTTTCCAAGTACGAATTCAGTTCACTCAATTTCAACAATGTATCAATTTCCGAGTTCTGCACAGAAGAAGTTACTAACGAGGAATTTTCCCCTGAGCGGGTAACCCATGCGAATGTTTCTTTATTCGGTAACCAACTTAAATGTTTAAGATTTTCGGTTGAGAATTTTTGGCGAGCGTTTAAGGTTACATCTTCAGTAGTGAGCAATTTTTCTTGCGGAAACATTTGAGTTGCAAGAACAAACACTAATAGAAGGACCAATCTCAATTTCTTCATTTTAACATTCTCCACAAATAATTAAACCGCGGTTTTATTTAAAATAAAAAAGGGGCAGTGCAGATGCCCCTTTGTAAAAGGTTGTTCAATTATTTCTTGTTGTTATTGTTTTGGCTAGCGCGATGTACCAAAATATTATCAATGAGTTTGTATTCTTTAGCTTCATCAGCAGTAAGAAAGTAGTCTCTATCGCAATCTTTCGCAATCTGATCAAATGATTTGCCGGTATGCTCGGCTAAAATATTGTAAATAGTATCTCGCGTTTTAATCATTTCTTTTGCATGAATCTCGATATCTGTTGTCTGTCCCTGCAAACCACCGACCCATGGTTGGTGAATCATAATCTTTGAATGAGGGAGAGATGTTCTTTTACCGGCTTCTCCGCCAGCCAGTAAAACTGCGCCCATGCTTGCTGCTAAACCAACACAAATGGTAGAAACTTTGGAACGTATATAACTCATTGTGTCGTAGATTGCCAAGCCGGCAGAAACACTTCCGCCTGGAGAGTTGATATATAAATTAATATCCTTTTCGGGATCTTCGGCTTCAAGAAACAGCAATTGAGCGATTGTTAAACTTGCAACGTGGTCGTCGATGGCCATTCCTAGAAAAATAATTCGCTCACGAAGAAGGCGCGA
>JAMCSN010000047.1 GCA_023381535.1 Bacteroidota bacterium | reverse complement strand
CATACAGCATAGATGGAATTGTGATCTTAAATATCTCTCGGTGCACAAGCGGAATGATCATTACATCAAACAGCATTATATATTTTATAACATCGGTTCTGGAAACCGGGGGAATCAATATTACGTTCGTTAAGTTATTGGTTTTAATTTCTTTCTCGATTAATTCTTTTTCAACTCCGTCGCCGATAATAAAATAGACAACCTCTTTGTAGTCCCGGGTTAATTTGGCGGCTTCAGTAATAATTTTCAGACCTTGTGCGCTGCCGATATTACCGGCGTAACCGAAAACTAATTTGTCTTGGAGCTGATATTTTTCAACAAGTGCCGCATCGCGCGGTTCGTGTTTTATTAAATCCGTGTTAACAAAATTCGGTACGTACAAAATTTTCTTGATATACGAGTGACTCTTCGATAACCGTTCATTGGTTAGCTTTGTAACAACGTTCACCATATCGGTATGGCGGTAGATCCAATGTTCCAATCTTTGTGCGAACTTGATTATTGAATCACTCTTAAGATATCCAAGCGCTGTTGCAGATTCCGGCCAGAGATCGCCTATATCAAAAAAGAATCTGGATTTCTTGAACTTCTTTGCAAACACTCCGGTAATTCCGGTAAACAACGGCGGGGCTATTGTAAGTATGTAATCAATTTTTCCAACTTTGAATAACATTACAATCAGCGACGAAAGCATGAACGAACCGTAATAGAGAATTCGCTTGATATAATTTCCCCTGTCGGATGCATACACAAATGTCCGGTAGATTGTGTAACCGTCTTCTTCTATTTTTTCATAAAGTTTATAATTTGTTTTTACTTCATGTTTGCTCATTAAATAACTGGGATAAGGAGTAATTACAACTATATCCATTCCCAGATCGCGCAATCCTTCTGCAAAGCCGACGCTTCTTTGCGAACCGCCGCCAATCTCAGGCGGATAATATTGAGTAACAATTACAAATTTTTTCATTGAGAGTTATTTTTCTTTTCCAACTCGGTTCTCTGAATTATTCCCGAAATGCGCTCTGCGATTGATGCCCACGAGTATTCACGTGCCTTCTCAATCCTTTTTCTATTTCGTTCGGGTAAATTATCTTCAATTGCCCTCTTTATCAACTCCACAAATTCATAATCATCCTTAGCAACAAACACAAAGTCGTTAAATTTTCTAACCTCTGGTAAATCGGAAGACAAGACGGGAATTCCCATGGACAAATATTCGAGCAGTTTAAGCGGATTTGCGGCAACTGTTAATTCATTCACATCGAAAGGAATTAATCCCACGTCAAATATCGAAGCATAATTAGGAAGAATGGAATATTTGATTTCGTCCAAGTAGAAAAAATTTTTAAATTGTTTCAGCGAATCCAAGTTACGCAATGACTTCCCGATTAAAATGAAAGAGTATTGTGGATATGTTTTCACACATTTTTCAATCGCTTCTAAATTTATCCACTCGGATATCAGACCAAAAAAACCAACGACAGGTTTGGGAATGTCTGCTATCTCAGCCGGAATTTGATCAATCCGTTTTTGAAAATGTTCGCACTGCACACCTTGCGGAAGAAAATAACTTTTCCCGTTAGAAGGTTTTCTTGTATTAACTAAAATATCTGAAACGGAAAAGCTTGTATCCACTTTTTCAAGTAGTTCTCGTTCAAAATCAACAAGTTCTTTAAAAGTGCCTTCCAGTTTAGAATAATCATCAAGACAAAAATAATGCGCCGAGCTCTCGCCAATCTCTCCGACTATATCCGATACCAGTGGAGAAGAGGTAAGCAAAATCGGATTAATAATTTTATGAATTCCTATTTCACGAAATAATTTTTTCTTCAGACTTCTTTTATTGAAGTAACGGATCACTTTATAATTGTGAAATGGAATGACGAACGGATGAAGTTGGTTTGGAGATTTTTGTTCCGGGCTGTTAGCAGATTCTTTTTTAGAAAAAACGTTAACCAGTTTGTTTACCGCCCGTTTGAAATCTTTTAGATTAAGATTCGGTTTGCGTAATCCAAGCGAGCCAATCCAGAATATTCTATTTTCTTTTAATAACTCTTTGGCAATATGCTGAAGTGTAGAAGGTAATCTTCCCCAATCATCACTGAAAATTATTATATCTCTGTTAGCCAGCAATTGTCAAATCACCTTGTGATTAATGATGTTTCTTTATTACGATAACTATTTTGTGTTACTAAGGGTAAAGTGAGAAAATTTTGCACCAAATATAACTGTTATCAATTTATGATTTAATCTTTATTTTATGATTACATTTTTGTCCAACATGAGGTCAATTATGTCACAAACCAAGAGGTACGTCTACATATTCTTATTCATCATTATGACGGTTCAGATTTCCGTGCGTGCTCAAACATCACCCGTTGGAAAATATGAAGCGGCGGAAGGCAAAATTGTCGGCATCTGGCCGCATAATGATCGATTCAAATCCATCCGTAGCATGAAAGAACTTAACGAACGGTGGGGATTTAACTACGTTCTTCTTGCAGAAATTTACGGCGTAAAAGAAAAAAAATTGTTGGACAATGCCGGCTTTGATTCGCTTCACATTATGCACCAGATCATTTTGCCTAATTCCGATAATGAAAGGAATCTTCTGCTGGAAAAAATTCTGAGACTTGGAAAATTGTGGGCTTATTATTTCGACGAGCCGATTAGCCGCGGGCAATCATTCATCCAGTTTTCAAAATTAATTATTGACCTGAGCAATAATGGATTTTTCCCTTACGCGAAATTCATTGCAAGCGAACTCGACGAAAAAAAAGCCGCTCGCTTATTAAGAATTGTAGATGAAATAATGTACAGCGGGTATGGCTCTTCAGAAAAAATGGGCACAGATCAGGCTAAAACATGGGCGGAGTGGAAACAATATCTTGGAGAAAAATTCTCGCTGGTCTGGATTAGCGCTGAACAAGATTCGAACGAATACCGAACG
>JAMCSN010000274.1 GCA_023381535.1 Bacteroidota bacterium | reverse complement strand
TATGATTACCACACCTTTTTTCAAACTTACCGCACCCGGCGCGCCAATACCGATCCCGTAGTTTTTCACTTTCGCAGATTCCAAGATTTGATGAGTTCCTTTAATGATCTGTCGAATTACCGCATCGGGTCCTTTGTCTGCATTGCTATCAACGGAAATTTTTTTCAGAATTTTTCCATCGTGATCAACAATCCCAATTTTCAGCGCTGTTCCGCCAAGATCAATACCAATTCCTATTCTCTTCTTGGTCATATTACTCTCTTTAATTAAAAGATTTATCAATAATTGTAATTTCATCCGGGTATGCCAAATTTCCGAATGGTGTGCCAACAACGGGACGTGCCAACAGTTTCAAATTTGATGTTGAGTTTTTCACACCTCCGATTTGAAGAAGCAGCATCAAAATGTCGTCAATACTTTTGTCCTTAAATGATTTTGCGATATCAAATTCAATTTTGATCGGGATTAAAACCGATTCTCCTTTGCCGGGTACAAAGACCGGCTCGTTAATATTTCCTTTCACAGTTTCTTTATCGTTCAGAAACAACCGCCAAGGAAAAGAAGTTAATGTCAAATCTGTTCTTGGATAACCGCCGCTTCCGTCGTTCGGATTTTTTGCTTCAATGTTGAGCAGAAACGTCAAGGGCAAAGTGCCTTTCACAATTCCCGCGGTAAGCTTCAACATTTCAATCGAAGAAAAATCTTTTATGTTTTTTTTATCAGCCAAGAATATTCCGGCAACACGATAATCCGTTGCAGAATCGATTCTGTATTTCAAACGGGAAACGTTTTGAACGGTCTGCAGAACGCTGCATCCCGCTAAAATTAACGAAGCAAAAAAAACTAAAAATACTTTTCGCAAGTTTTTATTGATTCCTCGATTTTTTGAATTATCAACTCTGCAACCCGCAAAGCTTTCAAACCGTCTTTGCCGCTTACAACCGGACGCTCGCCTTTTGAAATCGCATTCACAAAAGATTCGAGTTCGAGTTTCAGCGCATTTACTTCTTTGAACTCCGGCTGTTCATAAACTACCGCTCTCCTTCTATCGCCCACGCCCATTTCGCCAAATGATATGAATGAATTTGTCGGCATCTGATCCGGCGGAACGAGACGGAATACTTCAGAAACGCCGGTTATGAAATCCAAGGAAATGTAAGCATCGCGCTGAAAGATTCTCATCTTTCTCATTTTCTTTTGTGAGATGCGGCTCGCCGTTACGTTGGCAACTGCACCGTTTTCAAATTCTATTCTTGCGTTGGCGATATCCAGATTATCCGAAACGATGGCAACACCGCTGGCGCTTACGTTTTTCACTTCACTTTTTACCAAGCTAAGAATTATGTCTATATCATGAATCATCAGGTCGAGAACAACCGCAACGTCGGTACCGCGAGGATTAAATTGCGCCAAGCGATCGGTCTGAACAAACAACGGATTGAGATGATATTTTTCAAGAGAAATTAATGCCGGATTGAACCGCTCTATGTGACCGACTTGTAGCGTCAGTTTTTTTTCGTCTGCAATTTTAATCAGTTCTTCCGCTTCCCAAATGTGTGTCGTGATCGGTTTCTCAACAAAAACATGTTTCTTAGCGGCTAACGATGCTTTAACTAATTCGTAATGCGCGCTCGTCGTGGCTACAATATCAACAGCGTCAACTTCATCAAAAAGTTTCGGCAAACTTTCGAAAGATTTTATTTTAAATTCTTCACCGACCTTTTGCGCTACGGAAAAGTCTTTATCGTAAATGCCGACGAACTCGCAATTTTCAATTTCCTTAAAAAGTTTTGTATGAATCTTTCCGAGATGCCCTGTGCCAATCACACCGATTTTTATTCGCTTCGACGAATTATGCTGGTTCATAACGCTCCGGTATTAATTTTCTTGTAGCCGATAATTTTTTCATAACCGCCTTTTTCCGGTGTTGCATAGTAAAGAAAGATGTAGTACTCCGCATCTGTTTCGAAAAAATTTCCTTCCAAAATTTCCCAGTTGATATTTTCCACGTGGTCGCCCACAACGTTGCCGGTTACGTATTGGTAATCATAAACACCGCGCTTTAACTCAACGGAAAGGTTCATCATTCCTTTGTCGTCATACATTTCATACTCCGGCAAAACACGCCAGTTGTTAAAAGCGCCGACTAAAAAAATCGATGACTTGACATCGACCGGCGAGCGTAATTTGAAAACGACATTCATGTAATCGGCATATTCATTTTTGAAATTCATCAAAAGCGAACCGCCGTAGAAGTCTCTTCCCTCTTTTGTAAAGAGATTTGAAGTTTCAATGTTGCCGAATTTCGCACTCACAGTCGGCGTACCATATTTACCGATATCGCGAATATCCGTCTCGCGGTACCGGTTACCTGGATGAAGATTTCTGGCAATGAAGGAGAATTTGTTTGACGCGTTCCATTCGTAAAATCTATCTTCCGTATAATTGATTCTATCTATAACTATCGGATAATACATTTTACGGTTTTGAACGATCACGACCTTCTTAACATTCGACGGGAATAATGTATCCGGCAAAGTGAAATTTGTTCTAATTGAAATTGATCTCTGAAGAATAGCAAACTGTGAGTTATCACCTTGCAATCCTTCTTTAGCAAGTTCAACGTTCATTTTTACAAACGGTTGAACTACAAAAAATCTTCCCGATGAATAAACAAGGTCTCTGTTGTTCGAATCGACGATAAAGAACATCCAGTTGCCGGAGTAAGGAAAGTTTACGTTGTTGTTTGGGAATGAGCCTGCATAATGATAGTGCGCGCCTCTAACAGTGGTAGGGACGTTATCTAACCAAAGATTGTACTCAGTGTTGTAAAGTGGATTCAAAAGAAATGCGCTGTCGTAAACATTCCAATCGGAATCGCAGAAGCGGAACACAATAGAAAGATTCGGCGTATTATCGGATTGAACATCGAACTCGATGGTTATTAAATTTTTCGTTTTCTCCGACAAATCCAATACCGGGAAAGATGTTTGATCATGATTCGAATAAACTCTTAAGCTCTTGATTTGAAAATCGGCAGAATAAATATCCGTTCTCGTGAAAAAGAGTACCGCAATTAGCGCGAAAAAGAATCCGCGTAAACCTAGAATATTTCGACGCATTTTATTGAGTTATAAGGAACAAAAATTTTGTAGGGTTTTTCATCACGGTTAGATTCCAACAAAAGACCGTCATCATACACCTCAAGGAGAGCTCCGGTTTTGAAAACTATTTCGTAGAAAGTAGGATGATTAGCTTTCTCGTTCCCATAAACAACGCCGTAATTCTCCAGCATCGTGATGTTGAGAGTTTTACTTTTAAAATTATTCCAATCGATTTTCATTTTACCGCCCCGATGGTTAATGTTTTCGTTACTGTAATTGAATCAAATGCATTCAAAAAGTAGGTAAAAATAGATTCTTTTCCAATCGAGAAAGGTTTACACTAGGGAAGGAAATGCGGCAGTTAACGCTACAACCGCCGCAATCAAGTAAATTATTTTTGATCGATGATGATGTTACCGCCGGAACTTTCCATGTTGGTATTAAAATTCCTCGGTACCATTGCTTCGATCCGCACTTCAAAACTCCCGAACGAGAAAAAGTTTTGTTCTTTAAGCAGTCGTAAGTTCTCACCAAAAACAATTGATGAGCTGAACACAATGAACAATTGCACAGCGAATAATTTCGCAGACACAGCACGGTTTATTGATCCCACTCGCATTTTTCCTCCGGCTTATTAATTGTTTGATCATTTAGACTTGCAAGACGTCGGAATAGTTACGCCGTAGCAAGAATTATTTTTTTACCTTCTTTTAAAAACTTAAATTTGGGTCGTTCATTGTTGACTTAGAGGAAAACTTGATAAAATTTTTTGTTGTTTTTATAGGTGGAGGACTCGGAAGCATTTTCCGCTACTGGATTTCATCTTATGCATCAAAACATCTTCCGTTATTCTTCCCCTTCGGTACATTGTTGGTTAATATTCTCGGAAGTTTCATCCTTGGTCTGATGATTTTCGGCTGGGATGAAAAAGGTTTGATCAGTCCAACGATAAAATTATTCATTGGCGTAGGTTTCTGCGGCGGCTTAACCACCTTCTCCACTTTTTCTCTTGAAACTTTTAATCTAATCAGAGGCGCCGAATTTCTTCTTGCCGGAATAAATGTTTTGGTTAATGTTCTGTTTACTCTTGTCGGCATCTACATTGCTTACTTAGTTACGAGGTGATTTATGAAAATAGAAGGCGAAGCAAAACTATTAAGAATTTTTATCGGTGAGACTGATATAATTTCTCATGTGCCGGTTTACGAAAAAATTGTGAGCGAGGCGAGAAAACAAAACCTTGCCGGCGCAACGGTATATAAAGGAATTATGGGATACGGCGGCAACAGCAGAATTCACAGAGCAAAGTTTTTAGAAATGTCGGAAGATTTACCTCTCGTGATTGAAATAGTCGATGAACAAAAAAAGATTGAAGAATTTATCCCGACGGTACAGCAAATTTTTGAAGAAGCTAATTGCGGCGGCTTAATCACAATGGAAAAAGCCGAGATCATTAAGTACTCAGCAAACAAACGATGAATATAAAATCATTTCTGCAATCCCTCGTTCTCTTTTCCGTGATGTCGCTACTTTTCATCAGCAATATTTCGGCCCAGAACAAATATGATTTCAACCAGTTCTGGAATGAATCGTTAACATTCGCACAGCAGCCCTTCCATTGGGAAGGCAACGATTGGCTTAAGCTCGGAATCGGAACAGCAACAGTCCTGGCTGTCACACAAATCGATCAACCGATAAAAGATGCGGCGCTAAGAAATCAATCTGAAATAAATTCATTCCCGGTTAAAGCTGGAAAATTCTACGGCGAAATTTATCCCGCAGCAATTGTTGCCGGCGGATTTGGATTGTACGGCTTCTTAGCGGATAATCAGCCATCCAAAAAAATCGCATTCGAGACTATTCAGACCGTTCTTTACGCTGGAGCTATAACCACTTTCTTAAAAATTGTGATCGGCAGAGCGAGACCATTTACAGACAAAGGTATTGCAACGTTCCGACCGTTCTTACCGTTCAATGATGATTTTCACTCGTTTCCATCCGGACACGCTACGCTGGCGTTTTCGTTATCAACTGTACTTGCCAATAACGTTGATCCGGACTGGCTGAAAATTTTGATCTACATTCCGGCAGTTGTTACAAGCGGCTCGCGAGTTTATCAAAATGCCCATTGGACTTCGGATGTTCTTGCCGGAGCCGCCATTGGTTATTTTGTCGGGACGTGGGTTTCAAACACTCATGAAAAAAATGAACCGAGCCGGGTAACGTTTGATTTTCCTTTCTCAATTAAAATCGCACTCAATTAATGAACAACGGCAACATTAAACATTATTTTAAGTTTCCATCAAAAGAATTTTTGGGGAATTATCTTTTTTTTTTCGAACAGGAATAATTAATTTTCGCACCAATCGCTCCATAAAAAGGTGAATGATGAGCAAAATACTTTTCAAGAAACAACTGAGCAAGGACGTTTTTCTAATGAGACTTCACGCTCCGCTCATTGCTGAAGAAAGAAGCGCAGGTCAGTTTATAATACTTCAGGTGAATGAAGATTACGGTGAAAGAATTCCGTTGACTATTGCAGACGCAGATACGAAAGAAGGAAGCATCACAATTATTTTTCAAGTTGTCGGTAAAAGTACAACATTACTTTCCGAACTTAACCAAGGTGACGAAATTCCAACGTTGGTAGGTCCGCTTGGACGCCCGACGCACATCGAAAATTTCGGAACCGTCGTTTGTGTCGGCGGCGGTATCGGTGTTGCACCGCTTCATCCGATAGCCCAAGCTCTAAAAAATGCCGGCAATCATGTTATAACAATCATCGGCGCACGTACAAAAGATTTGATAATACTTGAAGAAGAAATGAATTCTATTGCCGACGAATTTATTCTTTGCACAGATGACGGAAGTTACGGTCGTAAGGCACTCGTTACCCAACCGCTTAAAGAAATCTGCGAACGGAATCCAAAACCGAACATGGTCATCGCAATCGGTCCGCCGATAATGATGAAGTTCTGTTCCGAAACGACACGTCCGTACGAAGTATTCACACAAGTTTCGCTGAACACAATTATGGTCGACGGAACCGGAATGTGCGGCGGCTGCAGAGTAAACGTCGGTAAAGACATAAAATTTGTTTGTGTAGATGGACCGGAATTCGACGGACACAAAGTTGATTTCGACAACATGATGGCTCGATTAAACTCTTACAAAGAAATTGAACGCGCAGCGCACGCTTGTTATCTCGAAGCCGAGATTAAAGAAAAGGAGGCGCTGCAATGAACCACCGCACATTAGAAGAATTATCGAACGACGCTAAAAAATTAATTGCCGATTATGTCTCTCGTATAGATGATATGAAAGCCAAAGAGCGGACAAAAATTCCCGCTCAGGAAATGCCGGCACAGGATCCGGAAGTTAGAAGTCATAATCTGGAAGAAGTTGCTCTCGGTTACACAATGGAACAAGCCCGCATTGAAGCAATGAGATGTATTCAGTGCGTGAAGAAAACTTGCGTAGAAGACTGCCCGGTAAAAATTGACATACCCAGATTTATAAATCACATCGCTCACGAAGAATTTCAAGACGCTACCGACGTTATAAAAGAAGCAAGTCTTCTTCCGGCAATTTGCGGAAGAGTTTGTCCGCAGGAAACACAGTGTCAGTCAAACTGTGCCGTTGGAAAAGCACTGAAGGACGTTGATAAATCCGTAGCGATAGGCAGACTCGAAAGATTTATTGCAGATTGGGAACGCTCGACTGGAAAAATTGCCGTGCCCGAAGTTAAATCTGAGACCGGGAAAAAAGTTGCAGTTGTTGGAAGCGGTCCGGCTGGTTTAGTTGTTGCCGCCGACTGCAGACGCGAGGGACATCACGTAACAATTTTTGAAGCGTTCCACAAATTAGGCGGCGTACTTCGTTACGGCATTCCGGAATTCCGTTTGCCGAACGACATCATCGACAAAGAAATTGAAACGCTTACAGCAATGGGCGTCGAGATTAAAACAAATTTTGTTGTCGGTCGCACGCGCAAACTGTTGGACTTGATCAACAAAGACGGTTACCATGCAGTGTTTGTCGGCACCGGTGCTGGACTTCCCCTCTTCATGGGAATCGAAGGTGAAAGTCTTGTTGGAGTATTTTCAGCGAATGAATATTTGACACGCGCCAATTTGATGCGTGCATTCGAAAAAGAAAAAGCCGACACGCCAATTTATCCTTCTAAAAATGTAGCTGTACTTGGCGGCGGAAACGTTGCAATGGATTCTGCACGAATGGCAAAACGTCTCGGCGCTGAAAATGTTTACGTAGTTTACCGCAGAACCGAAAAAGAAATGCCTGCACGTAAAGAAGAAGTTGAACATGCAAAAGAAGAAGGAATCGAATTTTATTTCCTTCAAAATGCAAAAAGAATCTTAGGCGATGATAAAGGCAAAGTGAATGCGATGGAATGTTTGCGCTACGAACTTGGAGAACCCGATGAGAGCGGCAGACGCAGGCCGGTAGTCGTTCCCAACAGCGAATTTTTACTTGACGTTGATACGGTTATCGTTGCAATCGGCAACAGCAGCAATCCGCTAATTAGCCAAACCACGCCGGAAATAAAAGTTAACAAGTGGGGCAACATTTTAGTTGATGAAACTCAAAAGACTTCTTCGGATAAAATTTTTGCTGGCGGCGATATTGTCCTTGGCGCAGCAACAGTAATTTTAGCAATGGGCGAAGGAAGACGGGCTGCAGCGGCAATCAACAAAATGTTAGCAGAAGAAATTGAAAAAGAAAAAGCTGGAATGAATTAAACTGTAGGAGGCTGTCGCAAAAGTACTTGTTTATTCAAAAATAGAACGCTGATAACGCAGATTAAACTGATTTTCGCAGATTTATTTTTTGTCCGAAGGACTCCTCCGGAGAATAATTACTTTTGAGACAACCCCACCAATAAATTATTTATAAACCTCGTTTCTTCAAATTTTGTTCAACAGTTAAACTCTTGCCGCGGACTTTCTTAGCTTTTTCCAAATCTGAAATATCCACAAGTAATTCTATCGTTTCACTTAACGCGGGATTTTTTTTCATCTTCTCCCACGCCGCACGTGCAATTTTTATATGCGTTTTAGTTTTTGTTGAGGTCATCTCCTCACCGGATTTTTTTTGCAAATATAACGTAATCAACCATGCATTTTCTGAAGAATTTGAAAAAGAAAAAGTCGTGATGAACACAAATCTAATGCTGCCTCGCCCCATTCTTCTCAAAATATTAAGAGAAGTTTTTGATAGAATCGTTACTGTGTTATGCATTGCTGCAAACCCGTTTGATGATTGTGCGGACGCATTAGTCCACCTTGCAAATGGATTTGTCGACTCTGCAAAGCAATTGTGCGGCATTGAAATGCAATAAGTCGGCGTTGAAATGACGTTTTTCAAGTCTGAAGTTGCATTTGTCAACGCTGAAATGAGGCAAGTTAGACCGGAAATGGCATTAGTAAAGCTTGTAATTGCATTAGTAAGCTTTGCAATGGCATTTATCAGTCTTGCAATGATACATGTTGGTCTTGCAATGAGATAAGTTAGCTTTAAAATGTCTCAAGCTTGACCAGATATGAGTCAAGTTAGGTTTGAAATGTGTGCTTTTTGAGAAAAAACGGTGTTTTGTGAGTTTGGTGAAGTTTGTCGCATTAACTTACTTTCAAATGTAGAGCGACTGGCCTACCCGGCAATAAGCTCACTTATGTTTTGAAAAATCTCACAGAAAATATGAGGTTGCTTCAATAGTAATTACTCTTCTGAGATGGATCGCAGATTACACAGATTTATTTTTTGAGAAATTATTTACACGACAACTTCAATAATTATTTTGTGTTTGTATTGAAATCCGGTAATTGGCTTTTCAGTTCATTCAATAATTCTACTGTTTTGTGTGTGTTCTGTTCCATGCTTACAAAGCAGGAAAGGACTTGTGCGAAAGCAACAACTAAATAACCAAACGCTGCGGTTAGGAGCCCCGCAGGAAAGCTGATCGCTCCTATTCCCCTGAGCATGCCAGAATCTTCTATGCAACTAACCAAGCTGCTAATTACAACTATTACACCCAGAGCTACAACACCCCAGCCAACTTTCTCCATAATTATTCCAACTGAAAGTAATTCGGCAAATCTTCTTTTTTGCTCAGCATTTTCTTTTGGTATATAAAGCATACCTATTACCTCTTCACGTTAATTCATCCTAAATTTTATTTTATCACTAACAACTTCTTGGTTTGAGAATAACTTCCAGCTTGCAGACGATAGAAATAAACACCACTTGCGAGTGCAGAATGCAGAGCTTGTCCGCCATTAGTTTGGTGGATGTTAAATGTAAAGTGGTAAATACCGGCTTGTTTATATTCATCGACAAGTGTTATTAATTCTTTGCCCAAGAAATCATAGACTTTTAATTTCAATTAAGTTGCTGCTTGTAGCTTGTAGCTAATAGTTGTGCTCGGATTGAAAGGATTGGGGTAGTTCTGTTTCAATTCATACTGTGAAGGCATGTCTGCAATGTTGTCCCCGTTTTCAATACCGGTAATATTAAAAGAGAGATTAACGGAATGATGAACTTGTGCTGTCTGCCAACCGGAAAGATCGAAACAAGGTGTTGGCGTTTGCGGACTAAATCCACCACGTATAAAAATTTTTTGCGATGGAAACAGTAGATTAATAGTACCGTCAGTATGACCACCGATACTTTCATCAAAATCCTTGCGTACCTCACATATACCGACTTCAGTGGAAAATGTAAGAACGAGAGTATTGCAAGGGTCGTTTTCTTCCCCGATTGTTTTGAACATGTTTAAAAGGAACGGTGCTTCACTCCATGGTTCTTTTTCAGGTCCTCCCCATATTGAACCGCATGAACTGTCGTAAGTGCAAACAGCAGAAAAATAATCTTTGATGTGGATAAAAATTTTTGCTGTTGTTGAATCGTAACCGAACTGTGTAAAAAACGGTGATAGAAATTCTACGTTAATGTGATCAAGATGATAATGAGGGGCGATAAACATAAATTTTACTTTGCTGCGGTTCATACCGAATTGAATTGTGATAACACTATCAACATCATATGCATCGCTGAACCCGGAGCGAGTGCAATCCCAACCACTACGATATTCGGCGACATCACCATTTGGGTCGCCATACCCAGCGTTAAAGACCCATACTGTATCATCATAACCTTTGAAAACGAATATATTGGAAGTTTCCTTAACTCTATTAGTAAGTGTATCACTCATTCCGGAATATATTAAATATACCTTGTGAGGGAACAACTCAACAAGTCCGACCTTATTCACGGTTTGAGCATTAATCGTTATACCGATACCTACATACAATATTAATTTTAATAACCGTTTCGTAAATCCTCCGATATCATTTGATACTATTTACTAAGCCGACATTTGTCGTTATTTCATCAAAATCATCTTCTTCGTCTCCTTATATTCTGATCCCGATTTTTCGGGAGAAGAATCCATTATTCTGAGCGTGTAAAAATATACACCAGATGATAATTGTAAGTTGTTAGTTGAAAGTTGAGACGCATAACTGCCGGCTTGTTTATATTCATCAATAAGTGTTACGACTTCTCTACCTAAGAGATCGAAAACTTTTAAGGTAACATATCCGGCTTCCGGCAACTGATAACTAATAACCGTAGTAGGATTAAATGGATTGGGATAATTTTGATACAATGTAATTTGAGACGGGATTTCTTCAACACCATCGCGTATATCTGTTATATCGCTTATTTCGATGTATATCAATAGCCCATTGTAGTAATCGAGCGTTTTGGAATTTGTAAATTGAATAATTGTGGAATCACCAATATGATTTACAGTTGCAGCTATTGGGATCGATCCATTTGTACCGTAAGAATAAACCATTGCATACTTAATTTCACCCCAGTTGGAATGATTCAGAAATACTTCCTGAATAGTAACCTGATTTTGGGTCTGTGATCTTTCAGGAAAAGCAATAACAATTCCTTTATCTTTATTCTCGGAAAGAAAGCTGTGATACTCCAAATTACTTTCGCTGAATGATACCGCCGAATTAGGAACATTTGATAGTTTAACATTGCCAATCATTGAAAATAGTGTATCGTTAAATGTTTTTACGGAAGTATTTGAGTTACCAGTATTCCAAGCATAATAATTTGTTCTAGCATTTCTTGCTTCATATTGGTTGTTTATACTCCATTCTAAATATCTTGATGTAGCTATACTGCTTGCAAAACCGCCTTTGTTATCGGTAGCGGCTTTTATTCCCACTTCTTCTGTTGACCAAACTCCCCTAATTTTGCCGGTTCCTGTCCAACTTTTGTACCAGTTTATGTTATCTAACCAATCGGCGGTGTTGGCTGTCCCCATTGCATAATGAACAGTAATTATATGAATTAGTTCATAGACATATTTACCGGAAAGTGTGGGCGAGTTAACGCCAACTATTCGATAATTGAGAAGTGAATCAAGAAATTGCTGTGCATTATTATTATGAGCATTTGTAATTGAACCAAGACAAATATTAATCTTCCCCTTTTCGTTAAAAACTGTTTGGCTTGCAGAATCAATTGCTTCTACAGTTGGTGCTAAATAATTTTCAACATAATATGGTATAACAAATTTATCATAGTTATAACCGTTAATATCGGAACCGTTTTGCCAATAGCGAATCGTTCTGCTGTAAGCCGGACTCGAAATTTCGTTACCAATTTGCCAGTATACGCGCTTTTGACCGTTAGGTAATTCTGTCAATTTTATAGTTTGTTGGTAAACAATACTTTTCCAAAACTTGCCAGAGTCTGCCTCAATCATTTTCATCCATTCAACTACATCTGCTGTATCACGCGCAGATCCTAATCCGCCATCGAGCTGTAGAATATCAATAGTTGTATCTAAAGTACTTAACAATTGATAAGCATTGTTAAGCTTAATTGTATCCAGTTGATTTGTTGTTGTATCAATTATAAAACGACCGAATTGATCTTTAGCATATTCACGAACCCAGCCACCCCATTTAGGTATTTGTCCACCGTAATGCCAGCCGCAATACTGGGTCCAACTATCTGGCGAAACTGTTTGCGCGCTTAAATTACTAATGATTATTATGGAATATATTAATACGAATAGAATTCTTTCCTTTTTCATTTCCCATCCACAAAATTTTTTATGGTTATCCTATAATTATATTGCCAGAGAACCTAGTACATTTTTTTATTTTATTAGCATCATTTTTTTTGTTTTTCTATTCAATCCTACCATTAATTCATAATAATAAGTTCCGCTAGGTAAAGATGTTTTGTGTAATCTCTCATTAAATTTTACCTGGTAAGTTCCCGGTGCTTTATATTCATCAACAAGTGTTACAATTTCTTCACTTAGAGCATTATAAATTTTTAGTGTTACATACTCGGCTTGTAAGATTTGAAAACTAATTATTGTCTCTGGATTGAAAGGATTCGGATAATTTTGTAACAAGTAAAATTGAGCTGGAAAGATTATAGTGTTTTCACCCTCATTAATTACTGAGAGGGGGGTAGTTCCTTTGTCAATTGCATTGAGTATAGCTTCTCTGCCTTCCGGACTAAGTACAATTACATGGGAAGTGTTTGGTACAAACTCGATAATTTTTTCACTTGTTACATTTGTTGACCATGTTAGACCAATAGGTACGGAAGGACCATCACAATCATTAGCACCATAAATGAAATGTAAACGTGTATTAGGATAATGCAATAGTGCATCGGGATGGACAACGCTGTCAAACAACAAAGCTTCATGAGAAGGAGTATCGCTACATTGAAGGCAAACACCATGTTGCGGTGACAGCGCTATCGGGGGATTACAATTCATAGCTCCCAAAGGAATGATAGTATCTGCCATTGTTATCCACTCTTGCATCCTTGGTGATTGACAAGCGTAATCCAACCGCGCTACTGCTGGGCCCGAAGTTGGTACCGCCAAATCAAGAATATCTCCGCGATTCCAGCTTGTTAAAGCGTAGCCAATTTCAGCTGAGCCACCAGAATTCCCAGAAGCACAAAAAGCTCCAGTTTCATGTATATTATTAAAAACCCAAGTTAGTAATGTGGCGTAACGACAGGATTCGCGTTTTAACCCTCCTTCGCGAGTTGTCCAGCCGTTCGAACCTCTCCATGCACGATCCACAATCCTGAAACCTTTTTTGGTTAACTCCTGAAATAAAATTTGTGCCTCAGAACGATCTCCATAGAAACTACTACCACTACTGCCACTGCCGAAAACCACTGTTCCGCGTTCAAGTACATTTTCATCTGGGGCAGTAATGTGCAATTCAACTTGGATTGGGGTCAAACCGGGACAATCAACTTCAAGGAGTTTACATATTGTATTAGGGAGTCCGCCAGATGCTTGTAAACATGTATCATTTAACACAACTACTGTACCTAACTCCCAAGCGGTTGTATCGTTGCAAGGAATCTGACTTAGCTGACTTGAGGTAGTATTCCAAATCCCTCCTTCAGTTGGAGGGGAATAGATTGGCTGTGCGTTTATTGATAGACAAATTAAAATGAAAATGAGTGTGATTTTCTTCATTCTGTCCATAGGAAAATTTTTGTGATTCATTATTGATCTACTCCTACTTGAATTAGACATAGAAACAAAAACTGTGGTTTAAATTTTGCTATGTTATGAAATTGTTATTTCAGCACGATGATCTCTTTTGTTTTAATAAATTCTGAATCACTATGTAATCGGGACGAAAAACACCTAATTTATAGCATATAAAAATGTACACGCTATGACCAAATACCAGTCATTGATAATGTCTCTTATCGTTAAATAAATGGATTCAGCTTCTTCTTTATTAATTTTTCCCTTAACAAAATAATCCAGCAAGATTTTTTCTTTGATATAGTTTTCAACTTTCTGCTTTACTTGCGTGGTTTCGTATTCCTCAAAACCATCATTAAGGACCGGTGATAGAAGTAATTGTTCATTTACGTCATACATATTATTTATCTCAGCGCTAAAATATTTTTTAAATAATGATACAACATCGGTAAGCAGAACACTTCTACGATATTCACATTGACTAGTTAAGATTTGATGCAGTCGATTCAATAAATCATTGGTATCCGATCCATTATCATTCATACTAAATTCAGCAAGTATTTTTTCAAATGGGAATTCAGGTTTGTAAATTAATTCATCATTGCTGCCAGCAACTAAAGTCAATCCACTTAAATTTTTTACTATTGCAAATTTGTCTAAGCATCGTACAACATCTTTGACATTCCTAAGTATTTTTGAACCTATCGGGTCAGATTGGGAATACAGTTTAGATAATTGCGCATCGGTTACCTTAATCAAAAAACTTTTATACGCAAGAAATGCGTTTACAACTTCTATTTCCTTAATATTTTGGTTTAAGGAAGAAATGAATTTCTTAATAATGTGGAATTTGTTTTCTCCGTTTCTAGCAAATGCATCTGCTATACAATCATAAGATAAGTCGGTAATTGTTATGCCGTACCTTGTGATTAAGTTTAATACTTTAGAACGGTAATTGATAAGATAGGATTGAATTATTAATCGTGATATTCTGACAAGTTCGGTTAATTGAGAATGGTTTATAGAATTTCCAGAAATGGCAACTAAGCATTCATGAATTTTATTTTTATCAAACCCCGACAAATTCTCCCTCTATAATTCAACATTAGTTGATTACACTTTCAGTAGTCCCAGTTTATATCCAGATTTCCTAGCCGTAGTGATGTTCAACTGAACATCCCTACCCATAAATTATTTATATGTTTCTTTTCTGTCGTCCAACAA
>JAMCSN010000194.1 GCA_023381535.1 Bacteroidota bacterium | reverse complement strand
TTCGATATTTTGTTTTTCGGCAATACATCTTTGGGAAAAGATTTAGCGCCTAGGTTGAGTGCAAAAATTGATGCCGGCTTGGCAATGGACTGCACCGCATTGAACTTTGAGAACGAAGAAATCATTGCAACAAGACCGGTTTATGCCGGCAAAGCTATGGTCGATCTAAAAATCACTTCGATTAAAAAAATCTTTTCGCTTAGACCTAATGTTTTCAATCCCGGTACAGCGAGCGGGAACAAAGCTGAAATCAATCTTGTTAGCGCTGAAGCGCCAAAGTTAAATGTTAAAGTCACGGGTATTAAAAAGGCGGAAGGCAAACTGGATGTTGCCGAAGCCGATATAATTGTTTCAGGCGGACGCGGATTGAAGGGACCGGAACATTTTCATCTTGTTGAAGAATTGGCAAATGTTCTCGGCGCAGCAACAGGCGCTTCAAGAGCTGCGGTTGATGCCGGATGGCGCCCGCACGGTGAGCAAGTTGGACAAACCGGAAAAACTGTTTCGCCAACTCTATATATTGCACTTGGAATTTCCGGAGCGATTCAACATTTAGCCGGAATGCGTTCTTCTAAGTATATTGTCGCTATCAATAAAGATAAAGATGCACCGATTTTTCAAGTTGCTGACTACGGAATAGTTGGAGATCTTTTTGAAGTGGTGCCTGTGTTAACGGAAGAGATAAAGAAAATAAAATCATAGAAGAGTATTGTGAATAAGATTCAAGTTGAGATATTAGGATTATCCGCCAGCCCTTCGGCTGGCGGAGCTTATGCTTTGCTGCTGAAAGAAATCTACGGTGTACGCAGATTGCCGATTATCATAGGTCAATTCGAAGCACAATCGATTGCACTTGAAATGGAAGGTATTAAACCGCCGCGGCCGTTAACACACGATCTTATGAAGAATGTTATCGAAAATTTGGGCGGCACTATATCGGAAGTTATTATTAACGAGTTGAGAGAAAATACTTTTTACGCAAAGATCATCTTGGAAATTTCTTCTATGACGAATGAAATTGATTCGCGTCCTAGCGATGCAATTGCGCTTGCGGTTCGCACCGGCGCACCGCTTTTTGTATCAGAAGATGTTATGAAGATCGCCGCCTTTGTACCATCAAGCGAAGAAAGTGAAGAAGAGATTAATTCGGCTATTGATACTCCCGGCACCGAACATAAAACTCCAAAGAAAAGCACGCCGGAAACACGCTTGGCTCAATTACAGAATTTGTTGAGAGAGGCAATAGAAAAAGAAGATTACGAACGGGCGGTAAAATTACGGGACGAAATCAACCGACTTACAGGCAATTCCAACTAATTAAATACCATCTTCCCTATTTCACATTCCAAACATTTATTCTTCGAACAGAAATTTCTGAACAACTCAATCATTCCTTGCGAGTAAATTGTCCGCTTCATCAAATCTTTTAGTTTGAGCGCTTCGGCAACATCCGTAATAATTTGGTTCTCAGATTTCTGTTCATAGATTCCGTAAATCTTCAGAATTTTTTTTGAAACATTCTGGTTGCCGAAAACTTCGAAATAAACGGCGAAGAAAGGCAAAATTACATTCACAACAATTTCATCAGCCCGCGAAGCTCCAATAAAATATTTAATTTCTCCGTTTGCAGGCTGATCGAGCACGTAATGATTTCTCCAGAAGCCGTCGGATCTAATTACGAAAAGCGATCTCAAAGAATTTATAAGCACGGTAAGATTATGGATTTCTACGATCTTCTTGGCAAGTGTTCCGATAAGATTATTATGAATAAGCTCTTTCAGAAGCCGCGCACCGCCGGCAATCCGGACAGTTGGGAAATTTTGAGGGCGCAACCGGAAGAAATGCCAATGAGCTTCATCAAAAGTTTTTCCATCATACAACGAACCGATCGAATTCCAATGCAGCGAAATTCTCTCAAGGTATTCTTTCGATACCTGCTCGGTAACGCTTTCCTTACTATTAGCCAAGCCGCTTATGTTAAAAAGAGCCGACTCATATTTTTCAATAATAACGCCGTCCTGTTCAATCTTCAGCAGAAACGGAATGTTTGCCGCTTGTGCAAGACTCATCATCTGGGATTTGTTTTTTGAATATCCGAGCGCTTCAAACACAAGTTCGTAAAAAAGCTGCATCCAAATTTCTTTCGAGACAAAATCCGAATGCTTGAATTCTTTCTCATGAAATTTACTCGTCAATTCATACGAAACAACCGGCTCCTTAATGTTAAGTTCTTTCAGAAACTGTATTTCTTTCAAACGGTCGTAAACCTTCTTGCATTTCTTTTCGAACCTTTGAGCACCGAGCTGATACAAAAATTTTTCTTTCGTCGCACTTTCAATTGCCTTAATTGCATCGCTGCATTTCAAATCCGATTTTGCTTCCGTCTGATTATCGCTCGCTTCTTTGCGGAAATTCTCAAAGATCGATTGATCGATGAACTCCGAAAGACAAATTGAAGGGATTTTCCTTCCGTCGCGCGTGTAAACAAATCCGTAATGATTTCTATTGAATAGTGAGGCGTGTAAAACAACTTTAGAGTATTTGTTGTCTATGTTGTGTCCGTGCGATTTCCAATCCGAGTAGTTGCTGTCGATCTCGATATCGCCGACGTACGTTAGGTTGCCGATTCGAATCCGTGCGTTTTTGAAATCTGGACCGCTTGTAGAATCGTTGTGGTTACCGGCATCGAGCACCGTAATTTCTTCGCCGGCTCCGGTTTTAAGAGAGGATTTGAATCTTTGGTTTTTCCATACTTGGTAGAGTGAGCTTTCGCTTACCTTGGGCTCTTTATGCATTTTAATCCGCGATTGAATGCGAACTTAACGTAAAGGAAATAATGATAGAACTCTTACTTCTGATTTTAAATTAATATAATATGAATCTAAATGCTATTGTTAACTAATTTATTTTAGCGATTGAACGGAGTGATTGTAGCTTTTGAGAGTTTTGTTTACAACTTCGCCGAAGTTTTT
>JAMCSN010000218.1 GCA_023381535.1 Bacteroidota bacterium | reverse complement strand
GTCAAAAAGAAATTTATTTGGTAAGATGATTTTATAATTTATTCCTCCCCGTGAACATGGGGAGGAATAAAGAATACGCGATTTACTGCAATCTCAAAAATCTGTACCCGACACCTTTCACGTTCACTTTCAACTTTCCGCTTTCAACTTTCAACTTTTCAGAACTTATCAAATCAACGGCGGTTATAACTTTGTAAACGTCCGGTAATTTCAACTCAACATTTTCGTTATTTTCATTTTTATTCAACACAACTAAAACTCTCTCGTTCATGTCGGAACGAATAAATGCGTAGATGTTTGTGTCCGCATCAAGCGTGAGAAAATCTCCGTGCCGCAGTGCAGAATTTTCTTTTCTAATTTTTACGATCTCTCTAACGTCGGTCAGCATTTTTCTTTCGTAAGGACTCAACTGGTTTCCGAAACGCATCATTCTTCTGTTATCCGGGTCCGATGCGCCGGTCATTCCAAATTCGCTTCCGTAATAAATTACCGGCAGTCCCGGAATTGCATTCATGTACGCGTAATAAAGTTTTGCTTTATTATAGTTGGCGGGGTTGTGAACTTCCGGCGGATTGTTCCACCCTTCTTCTGTTGCGCTCCATTGACTTAACTGCAGATCGCCGTCGGCAAACGCCATGAATCTGTTTTTATCATGGCTATCCATGATGTTGCCCATCAAATTATTTTCACCGTAAACTAAAAACGATTTTTTAATTTCAGCGTCGAGCGTCTTGAAAGAAATTTTCTTATCGAGAAATGCCGGAAGCGCCGTGTCGTAAAGATTAAAATTGAACTGCGCCGAAAGCTGTCCGTTATTTACATAAGAATTAATCAGGTCGTAACTGCCGAATGTTTCGCCGATTTGATAAACTTTTTTATGCTGCGGGATTTCAATTTCCTTTTTGATTTTGCGCGTAAGTTCACGCCAGAATTTATTCGTGATATGCTTTACCGCGTCCTGTCGGAATCCATCGGCACCGGTTGTTTCAAGCCACCACACAGCATTCGAAGTCATCGTATCAATCACTTCCTGCGAGCCGATGTAGTTAAACTTAGGCAGATACGGCTCGAACCAAGTTGTTAATCTTTGCTCGTCCCATAAACGAAGGTTCAATCTTCCATCGGGAAGTTTCAGACTGCCGAACCAATCCGGATGCTCTTTGAAATACGGGTGAAGTTCGTGAACATGGTTGGCAACAAAATCGAGTAAGACTTTTATGCGATGCTTGTGTGCAGTGGCAATTAATTCTTTCAACTTGTCCATCGTGCCGAATTGATCTTCAACTCTCGTTGACGAGATAGGCCAGTAGCCGTGATAACCAGAATACCATCTGTGTGGTGCAACAGATTCTTGGTAAGCTTGATCGGGATTATCGTTAACCGGAGAAATCCACAAAGTGTTTATATTAAGCGAGTCGAAGTAGCCTTCGTTAAGTCTGTTAATAATGCCTTGAAAATCCCCGCCCATATAATTCGCTTTAGCGAAAAGTGAATCGTGAACGATCGGCTTGTTGATTGATTTGTCTCCGTCGCTGAACCGGTCGATCATCAGCGAATAAATTATGGCGTCATGCCAATCATTGCCCGTTATTCCGTTCTCGGGAACACCGTCAACAAGGTAAACGTATTGGATGTTTGTCGCTCTCCCCTTTTTAGAAACAGCAACACGCAGTAAATTTCTTCCACTCAGTTCAGATTTTGGAAATGAGAGCTCAATCCGGTTACCGGTGATTTTTAAATTCTTCGCCGAAATTTTTGAGTTGTTCAGAAGAGCAATTACGTTTGATGGAGAGATTTTATTTCCGTCTTTCCCGCCTAGACTCGGCGAGGCTGGTTCATTTTCGTAGATAAAAGTGAATTCCGATTCGTCGGAAGAAATTTCTTTCCCGCCGACGTACAAAAACAACTTCCCGAGTTTCGGCGCTGGCACATTGAACAAAGAATTAAAGTCACCCATTCCGTTCGGTTTTTTATCCGGATTGTTAGGATCGACAATTTCTTCACCGTCGCCCCAAAATTTGTATTCGTATCTGCCCGGCTCGAGCGGAACTTCAACTTCGTAAACGCCGGTTCCTTTTACTTCCTTCATCGGCAAATTACCACGGTCCCAACCGTTAAAACTTCCAAACAGAGTGATCTTGTTATATTTTTTAGCCGGTTTAAAAGTGAATTTGAATTTCTGTTGTATGCGCGATGTCACTGGTATTGAATATGTGTATTTGCCAAGCGGGAAATCGACAAGCGTCATCCCGGAAAAATTCATATCCGGTTTGAAATAAATTTTGCCGGAAGGTTTATCATAATTCACCGAGACATTATTGTTCGGTGAAAACTTTACGTTGTAATTTTCAGAATAAAACATATCGCTAATCAGCATCGAATCCGGAATTCCGGCGGTTAGATTAACTGGTTTTATTATATCGCGAATTTTTTCTTGCGCTTGAACGGAAACGGTGATCAGCAGAAAAAGAAAAAATGTTTTTGCAAATTTATGCATGTTGTTCTCCGGTGGAATTTTCTGGTGCTAAGATAAAAAAATCTGGGGGTATAAGAGAATTGAAAAAGAAATGCTAGAGACGATGGGTCTGGGCAAGGTATTTTTCCAGTCCGTTCAAACATGTTATGTAATGAACGTTGGAAAAACTTGATAGACATTCAGAACGTCCTTCGGCAAGCGCTTGACCGCCGACGATTATTTCCTGATCGGGAAATTCTTCTTTGATGAGTTGGATTAAATTCATCAGCCTGGTAATGTTCATGTAGAAGCTGCTTGATATGCCGACAACGTCCGGCATTTTTTCTCTAATCAATTTCATTATTTCCGAAGGCGGAATATTCGCGCCGACAAATAAAGTGTTCCAGCCGAGCGCTTCAAGAAACCCCGTAACCATCCGCGCCCCCAGCTCATGGTATTCTTTATCGAGGCATGTTACCAATGCTAATTTCTTATCGGTTCGGTCTCTCTGACTGCTTGCCGCAACATATTCGATAAGTCCTTCAATAATTTTTGTAGCAACATGTTCGTTGCCGATAGAACATCGTTCCTTTTCCCACAAG
>JAMCSN010000172.1 GCA_023381535.1 Bacteroidota bacterium | reverse complement strand
TTAAAGTCTCTTTCCATTCTTTATCTGTTTTTTCAACTTTGAATTCCATTTTCTTCCCTTTCGAATTTACCTGCCCGTCTTTCTTTTTCTCTTGAGCGGATGAATTGTTAAAATTTTGAATTACAACAATAACTATCAGCACCATTATGGAGAGAATTGCGGTTCTTCCGAATGCCTTCATAGTAAAACCCTTTCAATTAATTACATGCTTAAAGACGTGTCAATTGCCATTACCTTACGAGATTTCCGGCGCAGAAATTCATCTCATTTTTTTCATGTAAGCTTCTGTCTCTTCAAGCGAATTGAAGAACCCGATTCGAACGCGGTACCATGTACTTCCCCGAACAATTCCTTCGGTAAGAAATGCATTATGACCTTCTGCTTTAAGTCTCTTCACTTCGCTTTCTGCTTTGGTTTTGATTTTCCATGAAGATACTTGAAAAGAATATTTTTTACCGTCGGTGAAAATTCTGCTTTTGGGGTTGGTCTCTCCGGATGAATCGTACTCCTGAACATTTTCATTCGCCGGCTTTTTCTCTTCAACATTTGTTGGTTTGGAAGGTTCCGTCTTATTTATAGGAAGTGTTTTTGTGGTGTCTCTATTGATATCCGGTATCTCTCTAGTTTGCGCTGTTGTGTCAGCTGCAGCAAGTTCGGGCTTAAAAAATTCATAAGCTTTGTTATAGATAGCATTCATTACGTCATCGTTATCAATTGGAAGTTCAAACTTATCTCCGCTGGATGAAAATCCGGCGGTAGAATTTTCTCCGACAATTTTTAAATTCTTATCATAATAAAGTGTGCCGATGACTGAATATTTCTTCGTAGTGGTGTTAAAAAGTATTTGTGATTTTATATACGAAGCTTCGCCGTTGACCGAGACGATAGTTTGCGGCTGTTTGTAAGCCGTAATGCTTAACACCGAAATCTGGTTCTCGAACTGATGAACATTTGCCGTATCTATATAAACAGACGTGTTCTGTTTTTCGATGACCAAAACCCAATTCTTGTTAGGAGCCTGGGCAAATGAAGCGAGAGTTGTCAAAATTACAATAACTAAAACTTGTGCTAATCTTTTCATAAAAAAGTAATGTTATTCTTTTGAATTACAATTTACTCAAAAAAAATTTACAAAAAATTTTCAGTGTAATTAGGAATTCTTTATCTATTTCTTGACAAAAATACTTTGATGTGCTATTTTTTGCCCAACTTTTTTAGAGAATTATGCTTACGGAATTTGGCAAGGTACTGATCTTCATTATTCTCGCGATTGTATTTGTGATCATAACGCTTTTCATAAACAAGCTTATCAGACCAAATCGACCCACCTTTGAAAAACAAAAAGTCTATGAATGCGGTGAAAATCCAGAAGGTTCGCCATGGGTTAGGTTTAACATCAGATTCTATGTTGTTGCGCTTATTTTTCTAATCTTCGATGTTGAAGTTGTGCTTCTCTTCCCTTGGGCGTTAACTTATAAAGATTTTGGCGTTTACGGCTTTTTGGTCGGATTGATTTTCTTATTGGTGCTTGGCTTGGGAATGGCTTATGAGTGGCGAAAAGGTGATTTGGAATGGGCGCGCCCTACTCCCAAACCTCCAAAACTTGACGAGTTGCTGAAAAAGAATTCTGAAGTTTAGTTCTCAATTGTTGTTTTGTTTAACTAATGTGATGTTTGATTATGGGATTATTGGATAAAGAATTCTCCGACGGCAACATTCTAATTGCAAATGTTGAAGATCTTTTAAATTGGGCTCGTCTTTCATCCGTCTGGCAGCTTGGTTTCGGTTTGGCTTGCTGTGCAATTGAAATGATGGCTACCTCAATGTCCCACTATGATTTTGACCGATTTGGAGTTATACCGCGCAACACACCGCGACAAGCAGACGCAATAATTATTTCCGGTACCGTTACTTTAAAAATGGCAACAAGAATAAAAAGATTGTACGAACAAATGCCCGACCCCAAATACATTATTTCTATGGGAAGTTGTTCAAATTGCGGCGGCCCTTATTGGGAACATGGTTATCACGTTTTAAAAGGAATAGACAGAGTAATACCGGTTGATGTTTACGTCCCCGGCTGCCCGCCCCGACCGGAAGCACTCTTAGAAGGACTTATGAAGCTTCAAGATAAAATTCGTAATGAATCGTTGAGAACAAAATCAGCATGAAGAACGCAGAAGAAATTTTTGAAATTCTAAAACAACAATTTGGCGATGCAATAATCGGCATTGATAAAGATACTCCAACCGAACCGATTATAAGCGTTGATCCGCTGCAAATACATAAGGTCGGTGCATATTTAAGAGAAACTGACGGACTGAAGTTTGATAGTCTAATGTGTCTTTCGGGGATTGACGACGCTAACGGCACAAAAGTTAAAGATGCAGAAGGTTATGAATTCATCCAGAGTGGAACGCTTAGCGTGTATTATCACCTCCACTCGGTTGAGCTAAAACATAAAATTACTTTGAAAGTTTCCGCTCAAAGAGAAGATGCAAAAGTTGAATCGGTAGAGAACGTTTGGAAAACCGCAGACTGGCATGAAAGAGAAGCGTACGATTTAGTTGGAATTGTTTTTCTAAATCATCCTGATCTAAGAAGAATTTTAATGCCTTATGATTGGGCGGACGGCTCTCATCCTTTAAGAAAAGACTATAAGAATCCGGAGTTTTATCAAGGAATGAAGGTACCTTATTAAGATGGCTTTGAAAACCGAATCGATGGTATTGAATATGGGTCCTCAACACCCTTCAACTCACGGTGTGTTGAGACTCGAATTAGAACTTGAAGGCGAACTGGTATTAAATGTAAAACCTCACCTTGGTTATCTTCACAGATGTTTCGAAAAGCATGCCGAAGCTATGCAGTATAACCAAGTGGTTCCTTACACTGATAGATTGGATTATCTAGCCTCGATCGGAAATAATTTTGGCTATGCGCTCGCTGTTGAAAAGTTGATGGGCATTCAAGTTCCGGAAAGAGTTGAGTACATCCGCGTTATCATGGCGGA
>JAMCSN010000081.1 GCA_023381535.1 Bacteroidota bacterium | reverse complement strand
CTCTCATCGAGATAAACGGCAAGACCCTTCTGGAGTTAACAATTACACGACTTTTAAAATTCGGATTCGATCAGATCATCGTCAACGTTCATCATTTTGCCGATCAAATTACTGATTACCTTGAAACGAAAAAAAACTTCGGCGCGCAGATTTCCATTTCCGATGAAAGTGATTTACTCCTAGACACCGGCGGCGGATTGAAAAAAGCATCATGGTTCTTCAACGACGGAAAACCATTTTTAATTCACAACGTTGATGTACTTTCCGATCTCGATTTCACTAAGCTTTATGAATCTCATTTAGGTAATGACGCTGTCGCTACATTAGCAGTGCAAAACCGGAAATCATCACGCTACTTTTTGTTCGACAAAGAAAAAAATCTTTGCGGCTGGACAAATGTGAAAACGGGTGACTCTAAAATCGTACGACACGACAGTGAAGCTCTGGAACCGTTTGCATTTAGCGGTATTCAAATCGTTTCTCCGGCAATTTTTGATTTGTTGCCTAATGATAAAATTTTCTCACTCGTGGATTTATATTTATCCGTCGCATCTAAAAAACGAATAACTTATTTTGATCACACTAATTCAGTTTTCGTCGATCTTGGCAAAAAAGAAAATTTAGCAGAAGCAGTTGCATTATTAGATAAAATATTTTAGAAAGGACCTACAATGAAAAAATGTTTGCTTGTTCTTTTTCTTTTGTCATTCTCTTTCAGCTTTGCACAAGGGGTTGATTGGATAAAAGAACATTACATAAAAAAAGATTACCGTATTGAGATGCGGGACGGCGTAAAATTATTTACATCGGTGTACTCGCCGAAAGATACCACAAAAACTTACCCGATACTTATGGTTCGTACGCCATACACTGTGGCGCCTTACGGTGAAGAAAATTATCCGGGTAGTTTAGGACCTATGACACCCGGTGAAAAGTTCGCTCGTGAAGGTTTCATTTTTGCATTTCAGGATGTGCGCGGAAAATTTATGAGCGAAGGCGAATACGTTAACATGCGTCCTTATATTCCGAACAAGAAGAGCAACAAAGATGTTGACGAATCATCCGATACTTACGACACAATCGATTGGCTTGTAAAAAATATCAAGCACAATAACGGAAACGTCGGCATTTGGGGAATTTCGTATCCCGGTTTTTATGCGGCAATGTCGCTGCTCGATTCTCACCCCGCACTTAAAGCCGTATCGCCGCAAGCTCCAATATCAGATTGGTTCGTTGGCGACGACATGCACCACAATGGCGCGTTTACACTTACAATGTCTTTCGATTTCTTCAAAGGTTTCGATCAGCCGCGCGACAGCTTAACCACAAAATGGAAACCCGGTCCGCAGTACGCATCGCCGGATATGTATGATTTCTTTTTGCATCTCGGTCCGATAGCCAACGCGAACAAAAAATATTTCGAAGGCAAACTTCCGTTCTGGAATGAGATGCTGAAACACGGCACGTATGATGAGTTTTGGAAATCGCGATGCAATCTTCCCTATTTCAAAAATACAAAACCGGCTGTGCTGATTGTCGGCGGCTGGTATGATTCCGAAGACTTTTACGGACCGCTTCACATTTATCAATCGATTGAACAAAAAAATCCGGAGAACAAAACTCACATTGTTATCGGACCTTGGTCGCACGGCGGCTGGGCAAGAACAGAGGGCGGCTCTTTCGGAGATTTTAAATTTGGCGAGAACACCAGCGAATACTACAACAAAAATATTCTTCTTCCTTTTTTCAATTATTATTTAAAGGGAACCGGCGAAATGAATTTACCGGAAGCGATGACCTTCAGAACCGGCTCCGACATTTGGGTAAATTACAATGAATGGCCGCCGAAGAATGTTGAAACGACATCTCTTTATTTCGACAAGGACCAATCTTTACAATGGTCGAAGCAAACCGAAAAGAAAAATTTGTATGATGAATATTTAAGCGATCCGAACAAACCGGTTCCGTACACTTCCAAGTTTCATGATTCTCAGCAGATGTACTGGAGACCTTACATGGATGATGATCAGCGTTTCGCTGCCGTTCGCCCCGATGTTCTTGTTTATGAGACCGAACCGCTTGATAAAGACGTAACGGTGAGCGGACCAATCAAAGCTGATCTTTTTGTTTCAACGACCGGAACTGATGCCGATTGGGTTGTTAAGTTGATTGATGTTTATCCCGACGACGCGAAAAATCCGGATCCTAATCCCGACAATGTGGAGATGGGCGGATACCAACGACTGCTTCGGTATGAAATCATGCGCGGAAAATTTAGAAACAGTTATGAAAAGCCGGAACCGTTTGTTCCCAATAAGGTGGCTGAAGTAAAAATAAATCTGAACGACATCGACCATACTTTTTTGAAAGGTCACAAAATCATGGTTCAGGTTCAGAGTAGTTTCTTCCCATTCTTCGACCGCAACCCGCAAAAATTTGTTGATATATACAGCGCAAAAGAAAGTGATTTTCAGAAAGCGTTCAACAGAGTTTATTTCTCTGAAAAGTATCCCTCTCACATCGAACTGAATGTTCTAAAGTAGAAAAGGCGGCTTGAAACTATTGATGATTCTTTTTTATAAATTATAACGCAAATATTCGAGGTTCTTATGAAGAAGAATATGTTGTTCACTTTGGTATTACTGATTTCATTTTCGTCATTGCTGTCCGCGCAAAGTGTCGCGTTTGGGCCGCAGCTTGGTTTTATAAAATCTTCGGATTCAGATAATTCAGTTATGATGCCGGGTGCCGCATTGCGCGTAAATTTTATAGGGCTAAGTGTGGAAGGATCGATCTATTATAAATCGGAAGAGTATCATAACGGCGACATCAAAGCAAAGACTTATCCGATCATGCTCACCGGGTTCATAAATGTTTTACCTATAGTCCACGGCGAAGTTGGTGTTGGTTGGTACAATACAAAAATTGATTATTCAGGAAGTCTTTCCTCGCTCAAAGCCGAAACGTCGAACAGCATGGGTTACCATGTAGGCGCGGGTGCGGAATTGCCGCTGGGCAGTTTC
>JAMCSN010000315.1 GCA_023381535.1 Bacteroidota bacterium | reverse complement strand
CTGAGCGTTTCTATGTTAATAAACTTGGTTAGCATGTCGTTACCGGGTCCATACACCTTTGTTTGGATAATGGCTTTCATACTTTTCATTTTTGAAATTACCCTCGCAATTTCGTTCGATCGTGAAGACAGCGCCTCAAAAATATGGTTGATTATCATCATGTACTTTTCTTACTGCCAGCTCTGGATTTATATTGTTCTCAAAGCCGCCTATTCGGATTACATCAAAAAGGAAAAACGGACTTGGGCAAAAACCGTCCGCTTTGACTTGGATCAAACTAACAGTAAACCATAAAAGTTATATTTCGCGCGCGGATAAACGAATGAATTTAATTGATAACAGGGAAGGATTAGAATTGAAAAAAATATTTTTTGAAGCTGTATTGATTCTTATGACGGCATTAATGTCTTTGTCATTCGCTCAATTTGAAGGCTACGGCTCCATAACTGCCGGGTACAACAAAAATCCTTTAAACAATTACCAAACGGTCGGCGATCAAACTAAACAGACTTACTTCGAGCTGAAATACAACAAAGAATTTCCGAAATCGCAGTTGAATTTTTCTTACGTGAGCGGATTGATGTTGTTCAATCAGTTTACCGACAGAAATTTTTATGAACACTCACTAAGCGCAAATTACCAGCTTAATTTTGATAAACAACTTTCTAATTCCCAGATCAGCAATTCATCTACCGACGAAGAGGATTCGACCGAAACAGATTCGCTGCAAGAAGAAAATAATTCAGATGAAGTTCGTAACACAATGCTTTTCGGCGTAACTCTAAATTCGCGGCTCGATAAAGATGCGCATAAAGATTTCGACAATTACGGTCTCTCGTTTAATTCTATTTATAAACATGTCACAAATCCGGATTTTAATTTCACAATTTCAAATTCGCTTTCGCTGCGAAACTATTCTAATATAGAAGACCTTTCAAACTTAACCGACCTGCTTTCGATTGAGGCTGGAAAAACAACGGGCTCGGGAATGAACTACGGTATTAATTTGAGCGGCGGGTTCAAGTACTACACTCAAACTTATTACGACACCACCAAGTACGAACAAGTAAGAAATTCCAATTCAAAATCTCAAGGCAAAGGGAAGCCGGGTTCAAAGGTTGCGTCAAACAAAAAGATTTTAATCACTCCTCAATCCAACGGTACGTATCAAATTGCGTTCGGTATTTATGCAAAAAAGGAGTGGACAAATAATTCATTCCAGGCAAACGCTCTTTATCGATATAACATTCGTTCTCAAAACAGATATCTTACTCAATACGTTAACACTTCATTTCTTTCTGAAGATATTTACAACGACTTTTTTTCTTACGAAGGACCCGAAGCCGCCGTTAAGTTCGCTCAATCTTTACCGATTGGAATGAAGCTTACCGTAAATGGACTGCTTCAGTACAAAAAATATACGGCGCCGGCGCTGGATCTTGCCGGTAACCAAATTGACGGCAACCGTTATGACATACATTCCTACGTAGAAATAAATCTCTCCAGATATTTTGATTTGGGAAATGATTTTGGTTTTGACATCACATTGACCAGCGGTTTCTTGCGGAACCAATCCAATGATGACTACAATGACTTCTCATCATATTTCGCAACGATTGGAATTGGGGTTGGATTTTAGATTCTTCGTCAATAAAGACGTGGTTTCTCGAATCAATTCCGGCTAAACGCAAGCATCGCTTAATTCTTTTATAAACCCACCGATTTCGGAAATTGTTTTTGCTTCGCTAATCTTTTTAATGACTGCGCTGCCGACGATTACACCATCGCAATAAGGCGCAAACGTTTTAACGTTCTGTGCGTTTGAAATTCCAAAGCCGATAAGCATCTTGTTTTTCTTAACGATTGTATATGTTCGTTCCAAATTCTTCAGAACGTTTTCATCAAATTTATTTTTGATCCCGGTTGTTCCGGTAACACTCACACAGTAAACAAATCCTTCGCTTCTTTGATCAATTTCTTTTATTCGTTCATCGGAAGAAGTTGGTGTGGTTAAAAGAATTTTTTCCAAACTCTTAAAATCACTGTTGTAGAATGATTCATATTCTTCCAGCGGAACATCCGGCACAATTAAACCGGAAACGCCGGAAGATTCGGCATCAGTACAAAAATTTTTGATACCGTATTTTAGAATTGGATTTGCATAGCCCATCAATATCAACGGTTTATCCCGCAAAAAGCGGGATTTGTCTATCTTGGCACTTATCTTCTCGCAATAATGAAAAACATCTTTAAGTGTAACTCCATTTTCAAGCGCTGCTTGTGATGATGATTGAATGATCTGTCCATCTGCCAGCGGATCGGAAAATGGAATTCCGATTTCCAACATATCTGCGCCGTTTTCCAGAACTGTTGTTGCCAGCTCAACAAAATTTTCTTTTGTCGGAAATCCCGCAGTGAGAAAAATAGAAAGCGCTTTTCTGCCCGACTTATTTATTTGTTCAATGTGTTCTGAAATTTTCTTCATAAAACTTTCTCCCCGATTTGACTGATAATTGTATTCAAGTCCTTGTCGCCTCTGCCGCTGATATTCACGACGACAATTTCATCTTTGTTTGTTGTCGGCATTAGCTTGTTCAAGTATGCAATCGCATGCGCAGTTTCAAGCGCCGAAAGAATCCCTTCAAGTTTAGAAAGCAACAGCGTTGCATCGAGTGCTTCATTATCCGTCACCGACTCGTATCGCACGCGTTCAATATCTTTAAGCAGACTGTGCTCGGGTCCAACACCGGGATAATCAAGTCCGGCTGAAATAGAATGCACTTCTGATATCTGTCCATTTGCATCTTGCAGAAGATACGTTTTCATTCCTTGAAAAACGCCCGGCTGACCTAATGTTAATGTTGCGCAATGTTTCCCCGAATCAATTCCGTATCCCGCAGCTTCTACTCCAATTAGTTTTACGTTTTTATCGTTAATGAAAGGATAAAATATTCCTATCGCATTTGAGCCGCCGCCGACACATGCGACGATATAATCCGGTAATTGGTTTTCAGAATTTCTCAGTG
>JAMCSN010000050.1 GCA_023381535.1 Bacteroidota bacterium | reverse complement strand
CTGCTTGGGTAAACAAATCGATATTATTAATCTTGTTGGTTCGCATGTTCTTCTCTACTTTGTTTACTCTCTTACAACGCTATTCGCTAAAAAGTTTTTAAAATATCAAGAATATTTCAGAGGTTTCAATTAGTTATCAACTTTTCTTTTGAATTAATTTCAGGTTGAATTTTATTTATCTGTAACTGAGCTTTCACGGAAAGTATTTCGCCAAGATGAACATCTGTAATTGAGTCTGTGATTATTTCTAAGTAGGTCGGTGTTAATGCGAGCTTCAAAATTTGCTTTCCCTCTCTGATGAAAATCTCGACAACTTTTCCTTCAATCGAAATTTCTTTTTGAAGTGATATAGTTGTCATAACCCTCGACATTAAAGTCTGGTTAAGATTTCAAATGACGTGCCCCAAATTGATTTGGATTTTGGAATGAAAACGAAACTGCAAAAAGATGAAATGCGAGATTCCGTGAAATGATTCGCGGAAATCCGTGGCGGGTTACTTCTGTCCGTTCAAATTGTGTTTCTTGAGTTTATCCCGGAAGGTTGAGAGACTAAGGCCCAAAGTTTTTGCAGCTTGAGATTGATTGCCGTTGCTTTTAGCTAATGCTGTACTCAGCAGATTGTGCTCGAGACATTTTACTATTTGATCCAGACTCATTGAATCTTCCAGGTAACATTTGTTGCATGCTTTAAGAAGGAAATCAACCGGGTTGCCGGTTTTTACTTCTTGCGGAAGATCGTCAAGGGTGATTTCATTTTCCGCGAAAAGACAAATTCGCTGAATAACATTTTTCAACTCGCGTACATTACCGGGCCAACTATAACTGATGAACGCTTTGAACGCATCATGCGAGACCGTCAAATCTTTTTCCGGCGCATACTTCTTGATAAAATGTTCGATTAACGGCGGTACGTCGTCGCTTCTCTCACGCAATGGAGGAATGTCAATCGGAACCACGTTTATTCTGTAGAAAAGATCTGCTCTGAAAATTTCTCTTTCAACCAAAAGTTTCAAATCTACTTTTGATGCGGTGATCAGTCGAACATCAATTGGAATTGGAGTGGTTCCGCCGATTCTCATTATTTCTCTCGATTCCAAAACGCGGAGAAGTTTCGATTGAATCGAAAGCGGAACATCGTCTATGTCGTCTAAGAAAATGCTACCGGTGTTTGCAATTTCGAACAATCCTTTTTTGTCGTTAAGCGCGCTGGTGTACGCTCCTTTTTCATGACCGAACAATTCACTCTCAAGCAGATCGGCGGGCAAAGCGGAAAGACTAATCTTAACAAACGGTCTCTGACTTCTTGGACTTGTGTTGTGGATGTACTCGGCAAAAATTTCTTTACCAACTCCGGTTTCACCGATTAACAGCACTGAGCTGTCGGATGCGACTATTCTATCGATGCGCGAAAGTATATCGCGCATTCTATCGTTCTTCGCGATAAGTGTAAGAGACTTGAGATTGCCGTAATCTATTTTAACGAGGTTCAATTAGATTCTTCTGAAATTAATTAGCTGTGTTAGAAAAAATTTATTCATTCATACTTTTAGTTCAATATGTGATTTTTCAAACAACTTAGCAATAAAGTAATTAACCAGATAGTCCGCTCCCTCTCATTTTGTTTTGGAACTATGAACGGCTTACACTTTAGAATTAATAATTTTTTATTTCAATTTATTCATATAAATGATAGTTTCAGCATTAAATTTTTGCACTCCCAAAGGAATCAACGATGGAACAACATAAAGAAAGCCTTCTAAAGAATATTCTGAACACTACGGTACTGGTTTCCGCACTCGGATATTTTGTAGATATCTATGATCTTATCTTGTTCGGAATTGTCAGGGTCCCTAGTTTGACTGACCTTGGCGTCCCGGCAAATAATATGATTGAGGTTGGTGTTTACATTTTACAAATGCAAATGTGGGGAATGCTGATCGGTGGAATTATTTGGGGAGTTTGGGGCGACAAGAAAGGAAGACTCTCCGTTTTATTCGGATCAATTTTTATGTATTCAGTTGCAAATTTATTAAACGCGTTTGTAACATCGATTGATCTTTACGCGCTTCTAAGATTTATTGCCGGTGTTGGTTTGGCAGGTGAACTTGGCGCTGCAGTAACTCTTGTAAGTGAAGTGATGACGAAAGAAACACGCGGATACGGAACCGCAATTGTCGCAACGATTGGGGTGACAGGTGCAATCTTCGCAGCAATCATTGGTGATGTTTTCAATTGGCACGTGGCATTTATCATCGGAGGAATTCTTGGTCTAATTCTTTTGATTATGCGGCTGCGAATGTTCGAAAGCGGAATGTACAAGTCGGTCCAAACTGCAAATATCAGCAAAGGAAATTTTTTGAAATTGTTCACTTCCAGAGATAGATTCTTGCGATACCTTTATTGCATTTTGATTGGACTTCCGATTTGGTATGTAGTCGGAGTATTAATCACATTCTCTCCGGAATTTGCAAAAGTACTTGGTGTGCATGAAAAAATTGTTGCGGGCAATTCCATTTTGTTCACATACACCGGATTAATCTTCGGAGATTTTGCCAGCGGTTTTTTAAGTCAATATTTGAAAAGCAGAAGAAAAGTTGTTGCGCTCTTCATTGGACTTACTTCAGTGTTTATTTTGGTTTACTTATTCACTCACGGTCTTACAAAGGTTCAGTTTTATGGTCTTTGTGTTTTGCTTGGCTTTGCTACCGGCTACTGGGCTGTGTTTGTTACAACTGCATCGGAACATTTTGGGACAAACCTTAGATCAACTGTTACAACTACTGTCCCGAATTTCATACGCGGTTCGGTAATACCTATTACTTTCGGATTTGAATACTTACGTTCGTCACTCGGTATGATTTATTCCGCGCTGATAATTGGAATTGTCTCAATTGTGATTGCCTTATTTGCAATCTATAAATTGGAAGAAACATACGATAAAGATCTTAATTACATAGAAAACATTTAGAAATTTCTAATTCAACTTTTTCTCAACCAAAAATTACTTTCATGGAATTAATCAAAGAA
>JAMCSN010000383.1 GCA_023381535.1 Bacteroidota bacterium | reverse complement strand
TTTTGTTATGTCTAATTCATTTACAAATCAAGTTCTTGCTCAATTAGAACTCTGGAATCATCCTGAAAGATACGAGAAGAAAGTTTATATGCTTCCAAAACATCTTGATGAGCAAGTTGCCAGACTGCATCTTCAAAAAATTGGTGTGGAGTTGGATCTGTTAAGCGACAAACAAGCTAAATATATTGGTGTTAAAGTCGAAGGTCCTTATAAGGCGGATTATTACAGATATTAAAAAAGAATTCTACCGCCAATGTTGTCCGATGAGGGATAAATGTACTTTGGGCAAAAAGATAAGGCGTGTTCAACATTCTATTTACAAAGCCGAGTATGATCGATTATTTGCACGCATAAGATCTTATAGCGGAAAAAAAATGCGACTAATACGGCAGATAACAACCGAGTCGTTATTTGCCTGCCGAGAAAATTGCCGAATGAGATGGGAACTTATTTTCCCGTAAGTGAGCAGCTGAGTGAAGCAGAGAAACCGGAGAATATTAGTTTAATTTTAGTCGGCTTCTCTTCTAAAGTGATTGTCTGCGCTAAAGCAGTGTTCCGATTAAAGTCACTTAATTCTAAAACATGAAAGAGTCATCCACTTTGAACGACTCTTTCCGAATTTTACTTTGTCTGTGAAAATCTTTTTGGTCCCGCATCTACTACATCTTGCGAGCATCCTTTCTCAAATAATTTAAAGTTCTCGACAAAACGCGCTGCAAGCGCATCATATTTTTTCCAATATTCATCTTTGTTACCCCATGAATTTTCAGGGTACAAAACGTCTTCGGGTACTTCGGGGCAAGTCATAGGTACTTCGTAACCGAACAATTTGTCTTTACGGAATTGAACATTATCAAGTTTACCTTCGAGCGCAGCATTTAAAAGATTTCTTGTATGACGAATGCTTATACGCTTACCAACGCCGAATCTTCCTCCGACCCAGCCGGTATTAACTAACCAAACATTTGCACCGTGCTTTAAAATTCTCTGCTTCAACATCTCTGCATACTCAAAAGGATGACGAACCATAAAAGGACCGCCGAAACATGCAGAAAAAGTTATCTGCGGTTCAATGCCGAGACCAATCTCTGTTCCTGCAATTTTTGAAGTATATCCGCTTATGAAATGATATTGTGCTTGTTCAGGATTTAACTTGGCAATAGGAGGCATAACGCCGGAGGCATCGCAAGTTAAGAAGATAATATTTTTTGGATGAGTGCGAACGTATCCTTCTTGAATAACATTCGGAATAAAGTTAATTGGATATGACGCACGTGTGTTTTCAGTAATTGAATCATCATCAAGATCAATCATACGTGAAGTTGGATCCCAAACAACATTTTCCAGGATCGTTCCAAAACGGCGTGTTGTTTCGTAAATCTGCGGTTCATGTTCTGCCGAAAGCCGGATTACTTTTGCATAACAACCTGCCTCAAAGTTGAAAACTCCTTGAGCGCTCCAGCCATGTTCATCATCGCCAATAAGTTTTCTTTTAGGATCGGCAGACAGAGTCGTCTTTCCGGTTCCGCTCAATCCAAAAAACAATGCAACATCTCCGTCATCACCAACATTTGCCGAACAGTGCATCGGAAGAACATCTTGATACGTAAGCAGAAAATTCAAAACGGTAAAAACAGATTTCTTTATCTCGCCTGCGTAAAGTGTATTCGCAATTATTGCCGTACGTTGATCGAAGTTCAGAATAATACCTGTATCCGAGCGTGTACCGTCGGCGATTGGATCGAGTTTAAATCCGGGAACGGCAATAACAGTAAACTCAGGTACAAATTTTTTCAACTCGTCTTTATCATTTGTTGTAAGAAACATGTTGCGTGCAAACAAACTATGCCATGCTTTTTCTGCAATTATACGAACCAGTAATTTGTAATCGGGATCGGCGCCCGCATAACAATCCTGAACGAACATCTCTTCACCTTGAGCCCATGCTTGAAACCTTCCCATCAATTGCGACCACATCGAATGGGCATAAGGACGATTGTAAGTGCCCCACCAAATATCTCTCATTGTGGATTCTTCGCGGACTATAAATTTATCGGAAGCGGCACGGGCGGTATGTTTACCGGTATTTACAATAAGAGCGCCGTGTTTAGCAAGTTTACCTTCATTTCTAAAAATGATTTCTTCATAGAGAGCTTCATTAGGAAGATTCCAGTAAACACGGTCGAGATTAGTAATACCTTGATTCTTCAATCTGAAATCTGATGCAAGGTCGAGCGCTTGCTTAATTGCCGGGGTGTTGAATTCTAAATATTTACTCATGACCAATCCCTCACTAATTTACGGTCGCCAATGTATAGTTCGTTTGGTGCGTTTGGATCGAGCGCCCACTTCATTCTTTCAACACCTTCGGTAATATCTTTTATTGTTCCGCAATAACTGATTCGCAAGAATCCATCTAAACCAAATTCTTTTCCGGGAACAGTTAAGACCATCACTTTATCAATTAAGAATTGGGAAAGTTTTTGTGAGTCTTTTTCGTATGCGGAAAAATCTGCAAAGCAATAAAATGTTCCATCGGGAACGTAAACTTTAACACCGTTAAATGAACGCAGCTGGTCAATCAAAACATTACGATTGTTTTCAAGAGTTACACGTAAACTTTCAACGCCCGATTGAATTCCATTAATAGCTCCGGCGGCAGCTTTTTGTAAAAGTACGGACGGTCCCGAAGTTTGATGTCCTTGAATATTTGCCATTGCTTCAATAAGTTTTTTGTTTCCAACCGCCCAGCCGATTCTAAATCCCGTCATTGCATATTGTTTTGAAACACCGTTTATGATGATTAGCTTCGATTCCTCAACAGATTTCTTTGTGTAGTTATAAGCACTGATCGGTTTCTTTCCATCAAAGATTAAACGATGATAAATGTCGTCCATTATTAGGTAGATTCCTTTCTTCTCGCAGAAATCGACTATATCGGAGATGAATTCTTCCGGGTACATTGCGCCGGAGGGATTATTGGGACTGTTGATAATAATTGCACGTTTCACCTCTCACGATTAACAC
>JAMCSN010000221.1 GCA_023381535.1 Bacteroidota bacterium | reverse complement strand
TATGATGCGCCTTCTTTTCACAAAACTTAGCGGAGCCGGGAACGATTTTATTCTTTTTGATAAGAAAATTAACCCGGAATTAGAGCTTAATTCTCCACTAATCGCTAAGATTTGCAACAGAAGAACGGGTATTGGCGCAGACGGCGTACTTGTTATTTCAAATGATGATAGAACAACGTTCGGGATGCATTATTTCAATGCTGACGGCACTTCCGGTAGCCTTTGTGCCAACGGAGCCAGATGCGCATTGAAATATGCCAAGGAAAGCGGCATGATTGGCTTGGAGAAAGTATCTTTCACTGCGGATGATATTTTCTATTCGGGTCAAATTTTGAGTGACAAAACGGTCAAATTTTATCTGAATGAACCTAAGGAACTGAAGACCAAGTTTAAGATTAAAGCTGCCAATCAGTTAATCACGGCGTCGTACCTGGATACAGGTTCACCACATGTGGTGATAAAGATTGAAGATGTATTGTCGAATCCGTCTCATCCGAATGCTTGTTACTCAGACTTGGATCAGTTTCCGGTTTATGAAATTGGAAGGGAAATTCGGTATTCTAAAGATTTTGAGCCAAAGGGAACAAACGTAAACTTTGTGAGCATAGCTGAAAACGTAATAAGAATCAGAAGTTATGAGCGCGGCGTTGAAGATGAAACATTATCGTGTGGAACCGGTGCGGTTGCCGCAGCTTTGATAACTTATTTTAATGAACGTGTGGAGCCGCCTGTTAAATTGTTGGCAAAAAGCGGCGATGTTTTAGTTGTTGATTTCAAAATCAGCAACAATAAAGTGCAGGATTTGTCTTTGACCGGTCCGGCAGAAATTATTTTCAAAGGTGAATTATTAATCTAAACGAGGATATAAATGAGTAAAGTCATCTTTTCTATTCGCTATAATATTATTCCAGAAAGAAGAGCGGAATACTTAGATGTTGTTAGAGAATTGAAAAACATTGTTAAAGCAGATGGTTTAGAGAATTATTCTGTTTACGAACAGAAGAACAAAGCCAATAACTTTGAAGAAATTTATATTTTTAAAAACAAAGAATCGTATGAGAATTTTGAAGACAGTACCGATGAGCGAATAGATATTTTGATGACGAAACTTTCGGATATGATTAAAGAGCAAACTACACAGTACACAACATTATTTGAAGTGAACAACGCTTAAGCAAATATCCATAAACTTTAATTCATTTCAGTTTTCACCCAATCGATTCGGGATTCGATATGTATGAGTATGTTGGGGCAATACATATTCATTCAGTTTATTCAGATGGTTCAGGCGAAGTTAAAGATATAGCCAGCTTAGCTTCCGAATCGGATCTGGATTTCATAATTCTTACCGATCATAATACTTTGCGCGCACTTCATGAAGGTTACGAAGGCTGGTACGGCAAAACATTGCTGTTGGTCGGGTGTGAAATAAACGACAAAGAAAATAAAAATCATTATCTCGCTTTCGGCGTCAACGAAGCATTCTCTACCAGACTTCCGGCAAAAGAATATGTGAAGAAAGTAAAAGATTCAGGCGGAATCGGATTTCTGGCTCACCCGCATGAAAAAAGAAGTTCGATGAAAGAGCATCCGCCATATCCATGGACAGAATGGGACACAGACGATTTTACCGGCATCGAGATTTGGAACCACATGTCTGAATGGATGGAAGGATTAACCGAGCAGAACAAGTACAATTATTTCATGCATCCGTTAAGATCAATTGTTGAACCAGCGAAAGAAACTTTGCAAACTTGGGACCGGCTTAATCTTAAAAGAAAAGTTGTTGGTATTGGCGGTGTGGATGCTCATGCACACAAAGTAAACCTATTCGGATTTTTCGAATTGGAAGTTTTTCCGTACAAAGTCTTGTTCAAATCTATCCGGACACACGTTCTCTCTACAAATGAATGGAATTCTTCCGGTGATCAAGCATTATTAAACGCAAAAAGTAGCGCGTACGAATCGTTAAGAGAAGGCAGATGTTTTTTCTCGAACTTTTATCACGGTGATGCAAAAGGATTTAAGTTTGTAGCCGAAACAAACGGCCGGACATTCAATATGGGCGAGTCCGTGCCAATGGCTGGCGAAGTAAAATTAAAAATTAATGTTCCAACTTCTGCGGATGTCCGTTTGATTTGCAACGGCAACTTGATAAATACGAAAAACGGAACCGACGTGGAATTCAATGCGCCGGAAAAAGGAATCTATAGGATTGAAGTTTTCAAAAATAATAATGCGTGGATTTTTTCAAATCATATTAGACTAGGTTTATAATTTTTATTAGATTTCTCGCCGAAAATTTAAGATTTATATACAGAATGAGGTAAAAAGTGTTAGAAAAAAGAAAAAAGATCAGTAAAAAGCAGATCAAAGAAGATAAGCTGGTAACTACATATTACGAAGCTATAACCTTCTATCAGAAATACCAATCAAAGATTTTGATAGGCATAGCAGCGGTCGCTCTGGTTGTTGTGGCTATTGTACTTTATTCGAACAAGAAAGCAAGCGACAATATGGTTGCCGCAAATCTGCTTGGTAAAGTAATGCCGCTTTATGAAGCAGAAAACTTCAAAGAAGCAATCGACGGTCAGAAAACCGGCAACATTGCTGGATTGAAAGAGATTGTTGATAAATACGGCAGCACAAACCAAGGAAACGTTGCAAAAATCTTTTTGGGTGATTGCTATGCAATGACCGGCAATAACGACGAAGCTTTTAAAATGTACGATGACTATTCCGGTTCAAACCCGCTCTTTAAGGCAACCGCACTTGCCGGCAAAGCCGCTTGCTTGGAAGTAAAAAAGGAATTTGACAAAGCAGCAGACTTATACAAAGATGCTTCAAAAATCTCGAAAGAGAATCCATCAAACAGCGAGTTCTTACTGAAAGCCGGAATCGATCTGATTCAAGCCGGTAAGAAATCCGAAGCCAAAACTATTTTCGAAACACTTAAAAAAGATTATAAAAACACCACCGAAGCATACGAATCGGATAGATATTTGATTCAAATCGAGAGCTAATTCACTCTC
>JAMCSN010000051.1 GCA_023381535.1 Bacteroidota bacterium | reverse complement strand
AAAGTAAACTCAACGATGCTTTTCCTTCAAAGTGATTTCTATTTCCGTCATTGTTTGTAATGTTAATCACGGAAGAAAGACGTCCTCCGTACTCCGCGCTGAATGCACCTTTGTAAATTTCCACTTTCTTAATAGCATCGGTATTAAAAGTTGAGAAGAGACCGAAAGCATGTTCCGGATTGTAAATGTCGGTTCCATCAACCATGAAAAGGTTTTGATCGGGAGTTCCGCCGCGAACGTAAATTGCCGAAGAGAAATCCGAAACCGGAACTATGCCCGGTAATGTTTGAAGCGTCCGCATTAAATCCGCTTCGATAACTTGCGGAACTTTACTTAACTCAACCGGAGTTAGTTCTATCTTAGAGACAGGTTGATTAAAAAGTTTATCACCGGTTCGGGTAGAGTCGGCAGAAACAACAATCTCTCTTCCAACAATGTCTTGAGGTGTCAGCGAAACATCAAGCCGTTTGTTTTCGTTCGCTTTAAGAGAAACTTTAGTTGAGAAACTTTTGTATCCTATATAACTAACCACAACTTCGTAAATGTCGGCATCAATTTGCGGAATCACGTAGTAACCGCTAACATTTGTTGTAGCCCCGCGGTTAATTTTTTTTAGAAGGACATTAGCGCCAATCAATGTTTCGCCGGTAGATGCATCGTAAACAAAACCGTTGATTGTTGCTTCGTAATTTTGGGCAACAGTCATTTGAACCATTAACTGCATGAAGAATAAAATCAGAATAAAGTTTTTCAACCGAAGCATTGTATCCGAATGCAATTTTTTTGTAGTAAGTTTTTGATTGTGTAAACTTACAAACCATCCTTCTAAATATAAATTCATTTAGTATTGGTTAAGTTTCGGTTACAAACTGCAGTTGTTTTTTAATCCGGGAAGTCTAGTTTATTGCAGCCTTTTCTTGCCTTAAATGGACGAAAAGTGCCGGTTTTGTTGCTGTGAGAATGCCCACAATTACCTTGCTGCTACTGATATATCTTTAAGGCACCAATATAAATATTGCCGTTTCCTTATCTTTGTCCTCAAAATATTTATGTTATTAATTTAACCGCTTGAAGAGATCAAATGAAAAACGAAGTGAAGAAGATCGCAGTAATTTTCGGAACCAGACCGGACACAATTAAACTGGCTCCAATTATTTTAGAACTGAAAAAAGAAAAGAAATTTTTCAAAGTTGTATCGATTGCGACAGCACAGCACCGGCAAATGCTGGATCAGGTGCTCGATGTTTTCAAAATTTATGTTGATTACGATCTCGACATCATGCAGCCGAACCAATCACTTGCGGTTCTAACGAAAAACGCCGTTGAAAAGCTCGACGAAGTGCTTCAAAAAGAAATTCCAGATTTGGTTTTGGTTCAGGGCGATACAACAACAACTTTTGTCGGCAGCTTAACTTCGTTTTACAGACAAATTCCCGTCGGTCATGTTGAAGCGGGACTTCGTACAAACGACAAAGCAAATCCGTTCCCGGAAGAAATAAACCGGAGATTGACCAGCACAATTTCAGATTTACATTTTGCGCCAACAGACACGGCAAAGAAAGCTTTATTGAAAGAAAGCACGCCGAGTGAAAGAATTTTTGTTACCGGCAACTCAGTAATCGATGCGCTGAAGATTTCGATTCAAAAAAATTATGAGTTCAGTGCAACAGTGCTGAACAAAATTGTGAGCGAGAAGAAAAAGATTGTCTTGCTAACAATGCATCGGCGTGAAAATTGGGGCAGTCCGATGATCGGCGCATGTAAAGCAGTAAAAAAATTAGCTGAGAAATATCCGAGAATCAATTTCGTCTTCCCGGTTCATCTTAATCCGGTAGTAAAAGAAGTTGTGCACAATACTTTAGAGAACATAGAAAATGTTTTTTTGATTGCACCTTTGGATTACCTCGACTTCGTTAACTTAATGTCGAAATCCCACCTTATCATTACGGATTCCGGCGGCGTGCAGGAGGAAGGACCCTATTTCGGCATACCGATTTTAGTTCTGCGAAAAGTTACCGAACGCCCGGAAGCGGTGAAGTACGGAACAGTTAAACTTGTTGGGCTGAACGAAAAGAAAATTTTCCAAACAGCCGATAAACTTTTGCGTGACAAATCAGCTTACAATAAAATGGCTTCGGCCGTTAATCCTTACGGCGACGGGCTCGCCGCCAAACGAACCGTTCAGATAATTAAAAATCATTTCGGTTTTTCAAAAGCGGAAGTAAAAGAATTTGTCCCTAAGAAAAGAAAGTAGATTTATGAGTTTCAAGAAATTCCTCTCACACCTTTTTATTAACGGATTTACTGTAGTTCTCGCCGCCGCATTTTTGTTTGTGCTGCCGGAGTCAGCTTACTCTCAAGTAAAAACTAAAACCATCCTCATTCTTGTTGAGGGAAATACCGATCTGAAAACTTTCGCAATGGCTGACGGGCGGCAGCTCGGCGAACTGATGGGACATTTTCACACGAAGACTACTATAAAAGGAGTTAACCAATACGTTAAAAATGAAATTCAAAATTATGATTTCACTTTCTACATTGGGTACAAACTAAAAAACAGCGTTCCAAAATTATTTTTGAACGACGCTGTTTCATCAACCAAACCTTTAATCTGGCTGAACACCGGTATAATAGAGTTTTCCAAAAATTATGATTTGAAAAAACTTTACGGTTTCAGCGTTGCCGGCTACGACACGGTTTCCGGTTACGACATGGTGAAATCCGGTAATAAAATTTTTACAAAGGGAGACAACCACACAAGCGTAATTCAGATTACCGATAAAAAGTCTGTGCAGGTTCTTGCGTATGCATATTCATCTAAGAAGAAGAAAGAGACGCCTTACATTATCAAATCGAAAAATTTTATGCTCGTTGGTGATTCACCTTTTTCTTACGCAGATGAAAACGACCGGTATCTTCTCTTTGCTGATATGCTTCACGATATTCTCGGCGAACAGCATGAGGAATCTCATTCGGCATTAATTCGAATCGAAGATATCAGTCCGATGGACAATCCCGATAAACTTCGCGACATAGCCGATC
>JAMCSN010000252.1 GCA_023381535.1 Bacteroidota bacterium | reverse complement strand
TGCCGACACCGGCAATCAAGAATTTATCTGCGTTATTGCTAGCCGATTTAAAGTTGTGAGCACAGTTTATTCTGTCGTCGAAAAATATACATAGATCGCCCTTGACATATTTTGCACAGTAGAAATTGTTCCTTTTTTTGAAAGCTTTTTCAAACGCAGTTTGAGTTTCACCGAGTCGACCGAAGAACCAGCTCATAGCCCCCCCAAAAAAATAATTTTTAATTGACCTTTATTATAAAAACAACCATTCATCTTGCATACCGCGCTATTACTTGATTTCACTTACAACGCAAACTTTTTTCTATGATTTCTCTTCCCAAACATTTGCAAGAGTTACAATCATTTTCACCGCGGCTTCCATGTCCTGAACGGCAACATATTCTGTGTACGCATGAAAATTATGCCCGCCGGCAAATAAGTTTGGAGTTGGCAATCCCATGTAGCTTAAACGTGAGCCGTCTGTACCGCCGCGGATTGAAGAATTAATCGGTGTAATTCCAAGTTTCTTCAATGCTTCAACTGCATATTCTTCAACTTGCGGATGCTGATCGAGAATGTATTTCATATTGCGGTACTGCTCAATAACCTCAAACTCGAATGACGAACCGGGAAATTGTGCAACCGTTTTTTCACACAACCCTTTCAACAGCGTTTCAAACTCTTTCAGTTTGTCGGCATAAAAATCGCGGATAATAAATTTCACCACGGTTTGAGATTCGTTTCCGTTAACTTGGGTAGGATGGACATAACCTTCGCGTTTCTCAGTTGTCTCCGGCGAGAGATGCCCTTTAGGAAGCATTTCTAAAAATCTTGCGGCAATCTTAACAGCGTTAACCATTTTACCTTTTGCATATCCGGGATGAACATTCTTTCCGTTAAACTTAATCGCAACTGCATCGGCGCTGAATGTTTCCGTTTCAACTTCACCGCGCGTTGAGCCGTCAATTGTGTAGGCATACTTCGCACCAAATTTCATCACATCAAATTTTTCTGTGCCGCGTCCTACTTCTTCGTCGGGTGTAAAACAAACTTTAATTGTGCCGTGCATTACTTCGGGATGTGTGATTAGGTAATTCATCGCGTCAATAATTTCAGAAATGCCGGCTTTGTCATCGGCGCCAAGCAATGTAGTTCCATCAGTTGTAATAATGTCTAAGCCGATCATCTCTTTCAATTCCGGGTTTCCCGCAGCATCAATAATTCTCGATGGATCTTTCGGCAGAACAATATCCCCGCCTTGATAATTTTTATGAATCACCGGGTTAACATTTGTTCCGGTTACTGCCGGACTTGTATCCACGTGTGAGATAAAACCTATTGTTGGTACGTTCTTCTCGCTGTTCGATGGCAAGGTTGCCATAACATAACCGTATTCATCCATCGCCGCGTCTTTCATTCCGATCTGTTTTAATTCTTCGACTAATGCTTTTGAGAGCTCGATTTGTTTAGGATCACTTGGAAATGTTGTTGAATCTTCATTCGATTGAGTATCATATTTTACGTATTTTAGGAAGCGGTCAACGCATGTAAATTTGTAGTTGGAGTCGAACATTTTTTCCTCGATTCTGTTTGAATGATAATTAGCGGCTTAAAGTTAATAGAAAATCGCAGTGAGTTTCAATGTTGTGAAGAAGTTCATCAATGGAAATTTGTCAGTAGTCATTGGTCAATTGTCATTTGGCATTTGATGTTATGAAACATCTTGCTCGGCTCGACTGAGACTTCGCGAGAGATTTCGACGAGCTCAATCGAATCGCTCAGTCGAACGCTCGCCGAAGCATTGATCATGATCTTGCTCTTAATCTTAATCATAATCTTGTTCTTATGGAGTTCAAATGAATGCTGTTGAGTTGATCAGAAAGAAGCGTGACAAAAAATCTTTAACAGAAGATGAAATAAAATTTCTCATATCGGGTTTCACGAAAAAGAAAATTCCCGATTATCAATTTTCATCTTTCCTCATGGCGGCATACTTAAATGGTTTGAACAGCCGCGAAACCGCGTGGCTTACAAAAGCAATGCTTTACAGCGGAAGTGTTGTAAATCTCGATTCGATTCGTGGAAAGAAAGTTGACAAACACTCGACGGGTGGAGTCGGCGATAAAACTTCGCTGATACTCGCCCCGATCGTTGCAGCTGCCGGTGTTAACGTTCCCATGATCAGCGGACGCGGGCTGGGACACACGGGCGGAACGTTGGATAAATTGGAAGCTATTCCAGGATTCAAAACGAATGTTAATCTTACCAAATACAAAAACGTTTTGAAAAGTTGCAGTGCTGTGCTTGCCGGACAAACGAAAGAAGTAGCGCCCGCAGATAAAATTATTTATGCGCTGCGAGACGTTACTGCAACAGTAGAATCAATTCCGCTTATTACTGCAAGCATCATGAGCAAAAAACTAGCCGAAGGAATTGACGGACTTGTTCTTGATGTGAAGACCGGCTCCGGTGCTTTCATGAAAAAGTATGACGACTCTCTTGCGCTTGCCGATTCGCTTACCCACACGGCAAAGGCGTTCAAGAAAAAAGTTATTACGCTAATTACGGATATGAACCAGCCGCTTGGAAATTATATCGGCAACTGGCTTGAAGTGTATGAATCAATAAAAGTTTTGCAAGGCGAAAAACTCGGCGACCTTGTTGAGCTTTCGTTAAATCTCTCCAGTGCAATGATCTTTCTCGGCGGAAAAGCCGGAACAATTAAAGAAGGAATCGAGATGTCGAAAGAAATTGTTGCAAGCGGAAAAGCGTTTGATAAATTCTTAGAGATCGTTCAACTTCAAGGCGGTAATGTTGATCTGATCAAACATCCTGAAAAATATCCGAAATCAAAAATTCACGAGAAGATTATTGCCGACAAATCCGGTTATCTACAATCGACCGATAATTATCAAATCGGTATGGCATCGCTTGAACTTGGCGCCGGCAGATTAACTATGGCTGATAAGATCGATCCGAAAGCGGGAATAATTTTCTATCCCAAGATCGGCGAACGAATCAAAAAAGGAAGTGTGCTTGCGGAAATTTTCACGGACAAAAAAGACAAA
>JAMCSN010000354.1 GCA_023381535.1 Bacteroidota bacterium | reverse complement strand
ATCAGGCAATACCGGAATCGGTTTGGCGATGGTTGCTGCGGTAAAGAAATACGAATTGATTTTGGTAATGCCGGAATCAATGTCGGTGGAGCGCAGAAAATTAATGTCGGCTTACGGCGCTAAGTTTGAGTTGACGCCGAAAGAAATGGGAATGAAAGGCGCCATCGCAAAAGCAAAGGAGATCGCCGCAAACAATCCGAAAGCGTGGATACCGCAGCAGTTTGAAAATGAAGCCAACATTGAAGTTCATGTCAGAACAACGGCGCAAGAAATTCTAAAAGATTTTCCGGATGGAATTGATTACTTAATTACAGGTGTCGGTACCGGCGGACACATAACCGGCGTATCAAGAGTGTTGAAAGAGAAATTTCCGCAGCTAAAAGTTTTTGCTGTAGAGCCGGCAGCATCTGCGGTTATTTCCGGCGGACAGCCGGGACCTCATCCGCTTCAAGGACTTGGCGCCGGATTCATTCCGAAAAATCTTGATATAACTTTACTAGACGGCGCAATTACAATTTCGAAAGAAGAAGCATTTGAGTTTACGCAGAGAGCTGCAAAAGAAGAAGGACTATTTGCTGGAATTTCTTCAGGCGCCGCATTAGCCGCGGTTGCAAAAAAATTAGATGAGATTCCTGAAGGCAAAAGAATTTTAACTTTTAACTACGATACCGGCGAAAGGTATCTCTCGATTGAAGGATTATTCTGATTTTAATTCTTAATCTTGCTCTTAATCATGATCATGCTCTTAATCTTAATCCTGCTCTTGCTCTAATTCTTTTCAGAGTAAGAGCCTGCCTCGCCGGTAGGCGGGCATGATCATGAGCAAGAGTAAAAACCCTTGCCCGATCTGGTTTACTTCACGGTTATCATGTCTTGAACAATGGGTTTCAACCCGGCGAACATGAGTTCAACAGCGATTACCATCACGATCAATCCCATGATTCGCATCAAAACTTTATTGCCGTTATCGCCGAGAAACGAAAGCAATTTTTTGCTTCCAACGAGCAGCAGATAAGTAATTAACAAGACGACAACGATCACTCCGAAGAGAATAAGCTTTTCGATAACATTTCTTGTATCGTTGAAAAGCACAACGGTCACAGTGATCGATCCAGGCCCACAGATGATTGGAATGCCGAGCGGCGTGATCGCGAAGTCGTTCACAAACTCGCTGAAGCTTTGTCCTTCTTCCTTAAGACGGCTTAACTTTGCCTGAACCATATCGTAGCCCGACATGAAAAAAAGAATTCCGCCGACAATTTTTAATCCGTTAATGGAAATGTGAAAAAAATCGAAAATGAAATTACCCGCCAGCGCAATCAGAACCATAATGATGAACGCCGTCAACACTCCTTTGAACGCAATCTTGCGGACATCATGCAATGGCATTTGAGAAGTAATTGATGTGAAGAGCGGTATCATCCCAAACGGCGTTACCATCGTAAAGAGTGAGGTAAACGCAAACAAACTAAACTGAAAAAGTCTTTCCATTTAATTTATCCTTCGTTCAAAATTTTGTTCAACGTGTTTTGAATCAACTGCCACGCGTCTTTAACATGTCTTTCTTGCTGCCGCAATCCGGAGATAACCAATCTTATCGTAAACTTGCCGTTCAATTTTGTGTGAGTGATAAATAATTTTCCGGTTGAATTGATTTCGTTCATAAGTTTTTCGTTGAGCTGATCCAATTTCATTTCGTCGTTCCAACCGTCCGGTTTGGCGCGGAAACATATTGTGCTGAAAGGTGTCGGCGCCAAACGTTTAAACATGGGATGTTCATCGATCCATGAAGCGAACATTTGACCAAGCCGAATGTGTTCGCGCAGCATTTCTCTCAGTCCGTCAACTCCAAAATAACGAAGTACAAACCAAAGTTTAAGCGCGCGGAATCTTCTTCCAAGCTGAATTCCGTAATCCATGTAGTTGATAACAACCGCGTCCTCTGCCGTTTTCAAATATTCCGGCACTAAACTGAATGCGCGTTTCAAAATTTCCGGTTTGCGTGTGAAGAGAATACTCAAATCAACCGGCACGGTTAACCATTTGTGAGGATTCACCACGAACGAATCCGCGCGGTCCAACCCTTTGAAATGATTGCTCATCTCAGGCAGCATTGCTGTTACGCCGGCATGAGCGCCGTCAACATGCAGCCAGATTTTTTCGCGTTCACAGATAGCGGCGATTTCATTTACGGGATCGACACTTGTTGTTGATGTTGTGCCGATTGTAGCAACAACACAAAACGGAATGATTCCATTTGCTTTATCACGCTGAATTGCTTTATCAAGTTCTGCGGGAATCATTTTGAATTCTGAATCAACCGGAATTTTTGTAACGCCGTCGAGACCGATGCCGAGCGTGAGCGCGCCTTTCTCAATTGATGAATGGGCGTGTTCGGAACAATAAAGCCGAAGTTTCGGAATACCGTTCATTCCCTTTTCGCGAATTCCCAAATTCAAATTTTCTCTAGCCGCCGCAATTGCGTGCATTGAACTTACGGAGGCAGTATCGTAAATGATCCCGGTGAAATTTTCTGGAAGATTCATTAACTGTCTGAACCAAATCAAAACTGTTTCTTCCAGTTCAGTAAGCGACGGACATGATTTCCAAACCATCCCATTCGTATTGAACGCCGCGCTCAAAAGTTCACCGAGAATTCCCGGTCCGCTTGCTGTTGAATTAAAATACGCCATAAAGTTTGGGTGCTGCCAATGTGTAACGCCGGGCAGAATAATTTTATCAATGTCAGCAAGAATGTTTTCCATAGGCTCAGATTCTTCCGGCGCACTCTTCGGAAGTTTAGATTTGATCTCTCCCGGTTTTACATCCGGCAAAACGGGATATGATTCAATCCCGTCAAGATAATTTGCAGCCCAGTCAATTAATTCGCGGCCGTACTTTTTGAATTCTTCCGGCGGCATATCTTCAAAGTGTTTTTCGGTTTTCATGTTTCCTAAATGTTCGTTGCGCATATACTTTTATAAGTAAAGATACACAGAAAAAGATTCGTCCGAAATTTGTCTGCCAACTTGCCGCAATTTCCTATTC
>JAMCSN010000353.1 GCA_023381535.1 Bacteroidota bacterium | reverse complement strand
CGGCATTTGTAGAATACAATACAGCATTTATAGTGTTAATTGTTTCCAACAAGATCGGAACGATTTCGGAATTAATTTCAAAATTTTTCTGCGGTAGTTTTATTTTCTTTTGCGCTTCAATGGAATTCTCTTTAGCGAGACTCTTCGTTATGGAAACAATTTTGGGGTGAAGAGTCCGTGCGTCCGGTAGTTTATTTTTTGAAAACAAAAGCAAGTAGTACCGCGAATCATCTTTTTCAAACAGTTTTTCTTTGTAGAATGATTTGAACTGTTTTCCGGCAATAAATGATTTAAAAGCTTTGGATTGTTTTATTTGAGTAACGGAAGGTTCCTTCTTCGCAATGATCAGTTTGATAACCGCAAGAAGACTTTTTTCGTTATTATCCAATTTGCCGCAGACGGATAGGGAAATCCCTCTCTTAACGGAACTGTTTACGATGCAGCCGACATCGCTTTTGGAAAGCCTACAAATTTTTTGAAGAATTTTTTCTATCGCTTCGTTCATCAATAAATTGAGAAGTCTTAATTGATATTAAAAGATAATAAATTCACTCGTGGAAATATATAGACCAACACACTGCTCATGCCTATTAATTAGGGTAAGACCATGCACAGAGCAATTGAGACTAGTTGCTGTTGTTCCGACAAGTGAATTCATGTTTACAACAATACAACGCAATGGCTTTTCACCCAAAAAATACTGTGGGGCAACCTTCAGCTAAATAATTATACAACTTTTATTATTATTGCACCCTGATTAACGCTCACATTACGTGGACATGTAAGTTGGAAGCAACTGAAACAAAGAAGATAAAAAAACCCGAACTATTGGCGCCCGTAGGGAATTGGACAATGTTGAATGCCGCAATTACCGCCGGCGCGGATGCAATTTACTTCGGATTGAAAAATCTAAACATGCGCGCTGCAGCCAATAACTTTGATCTTGCTGAACTGCCGAAAATTGTTGAGTACTGCAAACAACATAATGTCAAAGCACATCTTACATTAAACACCATAGTGTTTGAAGAAGAACTATCGCAGCTGGATTCTATCGTTGCCGTTGCCAAAAGTTCCGGTGTTGAAATGATAATTTGCTGGGACCTTTCTATAATAAATAAGTGTATTGAATACGAAATGCCGTTCTGCGTCAGCACACAGGCCTCGGCTTCCAATTCTGCAACAGTAAATTTTTATGAGCGTCTCGGCGCAAAACGAATCGTGCTCGCTCGTGAATGTACTTTGGATAAAATAAAAGAAATAAAAAGTAAAACTTACATTGAGATTGAAACTTTTGTGCATGGCGCAATGTGTGTTGCCATTAGCGGAAGATGCTTTATGAGTCACGAGGTTTTTGGAAGAAGTGCCAACCGCGGTGAGTGTCTCCAACCATGCCGACGAGAATATCAAATTGTTGATACGGATGAAAAGTTTTCACTTGAACTGGGCACGGATTACGTTCTATCGCCAAAAGATTTGTGTTCAATTGAATTCATTGATCAGCTAATTGAGTCCGGAATCGATGCGTTTAAGATCGAAGGTAGAAAACGCAGTCCGGAGTACATTGCTAAAGTGGTTTCAACTTACCGCAAAGCAATTGACTCGTATTTCGAAAAGAATCTAACGACTGAACTGAAAAGTGAGTTAGTTGAAGAACTGAAAAAAGTTTATAACAGAGGGTTTTCTCAAGGATTTTATTTCGGTCAACCTGCATCCGAAAGTTTTGCAGATACATACGGAAGCACGGCAACAACTCGCAAAGTTTTCGTAGGTAAAGTTCTAAACTTTTATAAGAAGAACAGCATTGCACACGTTAAACTTGAAGCGGAAACTCTTTCGATCGGCGATTCAATTTATATTATCGGTAGCACTACGGGAGTTGTTGAAATGCAGCTAACCCGCTTTATGCATGATGGGTTAGAACTTCAAACCGCAGAAAAAGGCAACACAATTACTTTCGAGTGCAATACAAAAGTAAGAGAAAACGACAAAGTTTATAAAATTGTCTTTCTGGAAAATTGATTTACTTCCAAGAGAGTTTTGGTTTTCCCCTGCCGAAACTTTCCAGTGCTTCATCCAAAAGAGGAAACACTTTAAAAACCTTATCCATTCTTGTAAGAACGAAAACCAATGAAGGCATTTCCTTATTATAAACCAGTCGCAAATCGCCGTTCATCGTGTTTACTTTTTTAAGAAGAGCAACCATCGCACCAAGAAAAGTCGAATCTATATATTCACAAATACCCAGATCAATGATAATCTTATTTGTTCCCGCTTGAATAATCTCATTTACAAAATCTTTGAACTGAACTGCTTTCGCTAACGTCGCTCTAGTCAAGTAAACATGTATGATTACAATGTCGCCGTTCTTTTCCGATTTGAAATCCATAATGCGTAATTACTCGTTTTATTCTGACTATTTAACTATAAGCAATATATGAATTCCATCCTTAATTAGAAAACCGAATTAAATCTTGATGGTTTGACAACTGGCTCACAATTACAAAAAATTTCTGAACGAATATACTAATTGATTCCGCAGACAAAGCAGACAAAGAATTTGTCTTTGTTTGAAATGATTATTCAACTGTTCAATTCAAAGGGAAGTTATTTAAAAAAAGAAGGCGAAGGACCTTTTTCAAACTTTCACCCTTCGCCAACCTTAAGGACGGAGTCCATTTGTGTGTGTGGCTCTTATTACTCAACTATGGTGCCAAATGAAATTTTTTGCGGGAATGTACAATTATAGCGAAGAATATCCGAATTTCGCTTGTTTTCAAAGCGTCTTGTGAGGCTTTGTTATTTAAACTACAACTTGAGCGGTTCTATGCCACGAATTTTTTTCGGGGCAAACGAATTTTATTCCATCAATCTAATTAGAACTTAAACCTAAAACCTAGGTTTATTGTACTGATCGCTGAATAGTTTTCAAGTGTCAACGACAGTTTTTGTGATTCGTTTATGGCACTGTTTTGACCATCTAAAAACAGCAGATCAATTTGGCTGTAAATCCAAATCGCAGCGTAAGTGGCAATCAAAACATTTCTAACCTTGTAAGTTTTATTGTAATCATC
>JAMCSN010000263.1 GCA_023381535.1 Bacteroidota bacterium | reverse complement strand
AGATCCTTTTGAATTACAGAGGATTATTCAAATGAAAATTTATGATATACTTACTCTTGTAAAGTAATGTTATGTTCTACTATTGCCGTACGTTGATTATTTCTCTGCGCTTCCTTTATTTTGTTCGTTATAATATTTAGTCACCTAATGTTCTTTTTAATATTACAATAGTCAGATTTTATTATGAGGCAATGGGAAGTTTGCAGTTAGCAGTAAGAAGAGAGACCGAAGTGCCGGACGTATTATCGACTGCACTAAATTTTCAGGTAATAATTGATCGGCTAAATGATGCTCAAATTTTCACACAAATAATTTTGTTATATTTAGCCGGGAAAATTATTAGAGAGAGATAAATGAAAACATTCACGGCTTATGTTGAATGGGATCCCGAGACGAAATTATATGTAGGTATAGTTCCCGGAATTTCCGGTGCGCATACTCAAGGTGCCACTCTCGACGAACTAAATAAAAATCTAAAAGAAGTTCTATCGTTGTGTCTCGAGGAAGACAGTGAAGTTGCCGATAATCCACCTCAATTTGTCGGCATTCAGCAAATTGAGATTGCGATGTGACTAAACTTCCGATAGTTAATTTCAAGAAGATGGATTTGGTTATTCGTAATCTTGGTTTCTTAATTATTCGCCAAAAAGGGAGCCACGTTTTTTATTGCCATCAAGATGGACGAACAACTACTATCCCGAACCATCCAAATCGTGATCTTGCCCGCCCTTTGATTCGAGAAATTCTTAGAGAGATCGAAATTTCTGTTGAAGAATTCACTAAGCTCATTAATAAATAGAACACTTATAAACCGGAAAGTTTGCGCAAGATCGTTGCCAAACACCAAAGTTTTGTAAACAACCATTTGAACAAATTATCTTTTCAACGAAGGGTCAAATACTTCGATATTGCTTCGGCACTTCTCTCGCCATCGATCGCAGCAGAAACAATTCCGCCGGCGTAACCGGCACCCTCTCCGCACGGAAATAATCCCTCAGTTTCAACATGCATCAGCGTTTCATTGTTACGCGGGATTCTAATTGGCGAGCTCGTGCGCGTTTCAACCGCAAGCATCTGTGCCTCTTCCTTCTAAATGAAATAGATATTAAACAATTCGAATTCCCGTTTTTATAATTTCTTTTACGAACAAATCGTCTTCCGTAAAATCTTCCGGACGGTATGGCAACGGCGAGATATCGTAGTCAACAGCCGAAATAGCGGAAACCATATTTTCTTTATCAATTATTCTGATGCCCTTAAAATCATTGGATACAACTACCAAATCAATATCGCTCCATTCATTATTAGTACCTTTAGCATAAGAACCAAATAGAATGGCTTTTTCAACATTGATCCCAATTTTCTTTAGTTCAAAAACAAATTGATGAATTTTTTTATCAATTATATTTTGTTCTTCAGCCATTCGTACATCTCCATAATTTTTTTCATATAATCTTCAGTGTAAGCTTTAGTTGCTACTACGAAAGCATTTCTTTTGAAATCAGGATATCGTGATTCGAGGTTGAAATTATTCACTTTGAGGAGAAACTCTCTTTGCTCTTTAGAAAGATTGAGTTTTGTTCTTCTCTCTAATGAAACCAAATCATGAATTTTGGGTGGGGTTTGTTGAGTGTCTTTTACATAATGGGCTTTAATTATTTTTTCTAAAATCAAATGCCCAAAGAATAAACAATAAATAAAGTGACCGTTCTCAAATAGATTCTTAGCTACCGGAACATCACTCTCAGCAATATCTACCCAGTATTGTATTTGTTCTTCTAAAGTCATCTGTTTTAGCTTTTCTCTAAACCAAAATAAAAAATCAATTTGATTTTCTAAAGATAAATTTTGTTGCCGCATCCGCGCTTCTCTCACCATCAATCGCAGCAGAAACAATTCCGCCGGCGTAACCGGCACCTTCTCCGCACAGAAATAATCCCTCAGTTTCAACATGCGTTAAAGATTTACTATCACATGGAATTCTGATTGAGGAGCTTGTTCTTATTTCTGCTGCAGTATTTGTGCTTCTTCTGTGGAATCTTCCTTCATCTTTTTCTCGGAGACAACAAACTTTTTTAAGTACAACAATAATATTTTCCGGAAGAATTTTATGAAGTGGCGACTAATTGTGAATGTATGATGATTCGGTAAATGTTTTAGAAAGTTCTCTTAGCAATTGTATGTATTAATATTTATTCTCATTTCTGTCGTTCGCGGTAACTGCGAACCTTTGCAAGATTTCCGCAATCCTTCATATCGCACCACTGGCGGCTTTTATTTTTGCTCACATCAAGAAAGAGCCATCCACAATTTTCCCCAGGACATTGACGTACACGAGTGATTTGTTCGGATAAAAGTAGTTCGTTTCCTGAAAGCACAACCGACCAAATTATACTACCCAATTCATCAGCTTCCGTATCAAGTTTCCAAACAAATTTATTTGATTCATAAATCAGTTTTTGCCTGCTGCGGGCTTCTGCGCTTTCCCTGTTAAGTAATTCAACATCTGCTTCCGGTGGCTCCCATCCCTCAATAATATGTTTGAAAATTCTAAAGAGAGATTCACGTAGCGTAATTGCTCTATCAAAATTCTGTTTTGACTCTTTCTCATTTTGCTTGGCAAATCTAATCAGACGGTTCGCTACAGTTTCATCCAAAATTTCAATTTCTTTTGCCCAATCCACAAGGTCTAGATAACCGTTTAATTTATCTCTTCCTATCGTAAAAACAACTGAATTCTTTACCTTTTGTTCTAAACGAGCATCCACTGTATTTGTAAATTCTAGGCACAATGGACCTGCAACGAATTTCCATTTGGAAAGCACATTGTCATTCATAAAAATTCCTTTAAAAAATACGTAACCATTAAAATTAGCTTGACTGGTTACACAAATTCTATTATTTTGTAACCGGCTTTTACAATATAACCGGTTACATATAAAAAATCAACAATTAATAAAATGAAAGATAACGTTATGAATACATGCTTCATAAAATATATCCGTTTGTTTTTCATAATCTTACTCACAAGCTTATTTACAGAATTTGTAACAGCAAAAAATCTTGCCGATTCCACTTTACTTTCGATTGATGAACAAAATAAAAAAACAGAATCAATTAAGTTACATTCGTTTTCAGTATCTCCGAAAATAGACGGAAACCTACAGGACAGTGTTTGGCATAACGCTGCTGTTCTAAATAATTTTGTTCAAACTTTTCCAGGCGATAATATCTCTCCTTCCTTTTCAACTGAAGTATTGCTCGGTTACGATAATACTGCCCTATATATTGGAATCAGTGCACGAGATGAAACTGGCAGTATTCGTGCAACACTTGCAAAACGTGATGACGTTCTCAACGACGATCACATTAAAATTTATCTCGATACATTTAATGATTACCGCCGTGCATATCTGTTGATTTTCAATCCGCTGGGTATTCAGCAAGACGGAATTTTTGTTGAAGGCGTTGAGCCGGACTATAATGTTGATATTGTTATGGAGTCGCGAGGAATCATAACAACTGACGGATATTCAATTGAAATTGCTATCCCCTTTAGTTCGCTGCGTTATCAATCTTCGGAAGGTCAAGAATGGGGAATTCATGTAATTCGAAAAATAAAACACCTTAACGATGAAGAAAATTCGTGGATACCGCTTGTTCGAGGTAATGTTGGATTACTCAATCAAGCCGGAAAAATTACCGGGTTAACCGACATTGGAGATAATCGTAATCTTGAAATCATTCCTTCATTCACACTTTCGGAAACCGGACAAAGAAAAAATTACAATGGAAGTGAAAATTTTATTACCGGCCCTTTTCATGGGGACCCCAGCATTTCTATGAAATTAAATTCTTCATCAAATCTTTCTTTCGATCTAACTCTTAATCCTGATTTTGCACAAATAGAAGCCGATCAATTTGTAGTTACGGCTAATCAACGCTTCCCTATTTTCTTTGCAGAGAAAAGACCTTTCTTTCTGGAAGGTATTGAAATTTTTAATACTCCATTAAAGACGGTTCATACACGCACGATTATTGAGCCCGATGCTGCATTGAAAATGTCGGGCAAATCCGGAGGTTATTCTTTCGGTTTGATTGCTGCCAGCGACGATGCACCTGGCAATTTCAGTAAAGAAGAACTTGCAGACACAACTTTACGATCAAGCATAGATAAGTTTATTGGAAAAAATGCATACATAAGCGTGGCAAGATTAAAGAAAGATATTGGAGCCGAATCATACATCGGGCTTCTTACAACAAGTTATAATTTTATCGAAAAAGAAAATTACACTTTTGGTTTTGACGGCAGATTTAATTTTACTCCAAACACCGCTCTATCTCTTCAGCTTTCCGGCACAGTATCAAATTCCAAATTTTATGAACCGGATATTAATTCAAATGTTTATCGGAAAGGTTACGGCTTCGGTTATTATATAAGTTTTCTTCAATCGAGCCGCCATTTCAATTTAACTTTTGAAGGACAGGGCCGCACGCCGGATTACCGCGCCTTTGTTGGATTTACAACACAGACTAATATTAATCGGTGGGCGGTAATAACTCGATATAATTCAGAACCGAAGCCCGATGCATTGTTGATTTCGTGGAGCGCGGTCTGCACATTTCTTTCAGATTTCGATTGGCAAGGTCGATTAAAATATTCTTATGTCTATCCAAGAGTTTTGTTAAACTTTCCAAAACAATCATTCCTAAATTTTTATTTCTATACTGATTATTTGAGACTGCTCGAAGAGGAGTTTGGTCCAAAACGGAATTCGGCGCAAGCAGGTGCATTCTTCGGCGAGCCTGAAAGAAGTACAGTTTACAAAGGATTCACAATTGAAACCGGAACAACTCCGGTTAAAGAAATAACCGCACGTTTTATATTAGATCGTTCGTGGGATAATTTTGATTATGACTTAGGTGTCGGTACAAAATTTCCGCGCGTTAGTCCGGCAGCTTTGGAAAATCCAAATGCACCGCTCGATCCAGGAAAAGGTAATACAACCGATATCCAAACATCATTGATCTACCAGCCGAGCGAAGCTCTGCGTTTCTCATTCGAATATATCAAGAGCTGTCTTTTCCGTGAAGACACAAAACGTGTTGCATTCGATCAAAATATTTATTTGATAGGTTCTACTTATCAGTTTACACGATTCAGTTTCGCACGGCTTCGTTTGGAATACGAATCTATGGAAGCTAAAGTTCGCGCACAACTGCTTTTGGGATGGACACCAAATCCCGGGACTTCAATTTACATTGGCTACAATGAAGATTTGAACTACGACGGCTATAATCCCTTTACGAAAAAATATGAATCGGGGTTTCACCGGAACAGCCGAATCTTTTTTCTAAAACTCTCTTATGTTTTTCAATTTGGATTTTAACTCACAACAATAAATAATCAAGGAGGAAAACAATGATTACTCGAATATGGCACGGCAGAACAAAAAAGGAAGACGCCAATAGTTATCGCAATTATGTTATTAAAACCGGCGTTCCCGAATATCAAAATTCAGACGGCAATCTTGATGTTCAAATATTACAGCGAGATGATGGAGACATAACACATATTTGGATTGTAACACAATGGAAAAATATTGAATCAATAAAATCTTTTGCCGGCAAGGATATATCAAAGGCAAAGTATTATCCGGAAGATGAAAAATATCTTCTTGAGCTCGAGCCAAATGTTATTCATTGCCAAACTCATTCCTTCTCCAATTCACGAATAAAAAATTATATAAATCAAATTGTGCAATTATATGAAGGCGGCAGTTGGAACGATGAAAGCTCTATGGAAAAATTAAAAAGTGTTGATGAACATACCGCATTTGTTCAACCGGTTCCGGGAAAGCATTGTGTAGCGGAAATTTTATGGCATTCTATTTATTGGAGAACCGTTCTAATAAAACAAATTCAAGGCGATTCTAAATTCCGAAAAGACACTGAGAAAGAACAAAACTTTTTACCATTAGAAACATTAAAGCAAAAAGGTTGGAATAATTTGATTGCCGAATTAAAGCAAAGTCAACAATTGCTGATCGAATTATTGAATGAAAGAAAAGATGATTTCCTACAAGAAGAATTTTCTCCGGGCAAAAGTTTTGATTACCAGATCGAAGGCATAATCCACCACGACATTTATCATCTTGGACAGATTGGATTGGTAATTTCATTAATCAACGGAAGACAGAAAAAGAAGCCGACCGGATTTGCAGATTTGCATGAGACAATGTTTATAATTTAAACATAATACCAATTCTAATTTTCAACCGTTATCTACGAATGATTTTGAAGAAAAGTTGATCCGCTGGTTTTATCTCTTTAATTCAAAGCTATTCATGATAGTTTTCATTGGCAAAAAGAGGAAAGGAATCTGGCCATAATTCATCTTGATAAAAAGTAACTAATTGCATCCGCACTTCTCTCACCATCGATCGCAGCAGAAACAATTCCGCCTGCGTAACCGGCACCCTCTCCGCACGGAAATAATCCCTCAACTTCAACGTGCATCAGCGTTTCATTGTTACGCGGAATTCTAATTGGCGAACTTGTGCGCGTTTCTGCGGCAAGTATCTGGGCTTCTTCAGTCAGATAACCTTTCATTTTTCTATCAAACACTTTCAAACTTTTACGAAGTCCTTCAACAATATTTTTTGGAAGAATCTCATGAAGCGGCGAACTTATTATTCCAGGTATATAAGAAGTTTGAGGAAGCGATTGGGAAAATTTTCGATCAACAAAATCCGTGACGCGCTGAGCCGGTGCGGTTTGTCCAATCTTTGCGGAACCGCCTGCTTCAAATGCAATCCGTTCGACTTGCTTCTGAAATTCCAATCCGGCAAAAACTTCAAATGACCGTAAGTGATCCCAATCTTTTTCATCGACGGTAACGACAAGACCGGAATTAGCAAACTCGGAATCGCGCCGCGACACACTCATACCGTTCAGCACTAACTCGTCATTGGCAGTCGAAGCCGGAATTATTATTCCGCCCGGACACATGCAGAACGAATAAACGCCCTTCCCATCAATTTGACATGCGAGGTTATAGCTCGATGCCGGCAAGCCGGCATTGCGCTTCTTTGAATGATATTGTATTTCATCGATCAATTTTTGCGGGTGTTCGATTCGCACTCCCATCGCAAACGGTTTGGTTTCAATTTTGATTTTGTGTTCGTGCAGCAAATAAAAAATATCGCGCGCCGAATGACCCGTGGCGAGTATAACGGAATCACCGGAAAATTCTTTCTCTCCGTTAACGATCACACCTTTTATTCGCTTGGCAGCTATTACAAAATCTGTAACGCGGGAATCAAAATAAATTTCTCCGCCGCAACGCAAAATAGTCTCGTGCATCGAGCTTACAACTTTCGGCAGCCGGTTCGAACCAATGTGCGGATGAGCATCGATCATAATTTCTTTTTGAGCGCCATGCTGAACGAAAATATTTAATACACGATTAACATCGCCCCGTTTTGTCGCGCGCGTATAAAGTTTTCCGTCGCTGTAAGTGCCTGCGCCGCCCTCACCAAAACAATAATTAGAATCGGGATTCACTTCGCCAAACTGTTGAATCAATCGTAAATCTCTACGACGAGTTTGCACATCTTTACCACGTTCTAAAATAATCGGTTTAATGCCGAGTTCAATCAAACGCAGCGCTGCAAACATTCCGGCGGGACCCATACCAATAATTATTACTTTCTTATTTCCTTTGACCGGCTGAAAATTTATCGGTGAGAATTGATCTGACGGTTCTTCGTTGACAAAAACATTTGCTTTGGCTCGATAGACGGGATTTTTACTTCGCGCATCAATTGATCTCCTCACAATCTGAACCGCTGTGATTTCTTCAACATTGAGTTTCAGTTTTTGAGCGGCAAGTTTTTTTTGATGTTCGTAATCCTCAATGAATTCCGGCTGGATTACTATCTCGATTTCCTTTTTCATGCTGTCTCCTGTTATGGAGAAAAATAATTGAGAATTGACCCGCTTCGACTTGTTAGACGTAAGTGAAGCGGGGCGAGGAATTTAGAATTAGCCTTCTCTCAATTTCTTTAAGATGGAGACTAATAAACGAATTAATTCATCGCAATCATTTATTAAGCTTGCAAATTCATTTTCTTTTAATACTGATGATTCTTTTAACAACTTCAACCAATACTCGGTTTCACGGGCTTCTTTTAAGGCAATCGAGAGTTTATTTATAAAATCCTTTTTTGAAGCGGCTTCTTGTGATTCGGTTACGTTGGCACCGATTGATGTCCCGCTTCTTAAAATTTGTCGGAACAAATCTTTTACTTGATAATCATTTTTAATGTGTACCAAACAGAATTTTACGATTCTAGTTGCAAACCGAAAACTCTTTTCTAAAATCGGATTACCATATTCAACATGCTGTTCAAAAACTTTCATAAAATTCTCAATTAGCCATTCTCAATTCGCAATTAATATGTTGCTTTTACCACTCCCCCATCCACTCCAATTGTTGAACCAGTGACGTATCCAGCATGGTGCGAGGCAAGATAAACTATCAACGAAGCAATTTCTTCCGGCGAAGCCATTCTTTTCATCGGTACTTCTTGCGACATAGATTTAAGCATATCTTCTTTCGTTATGCCGGCTTGTTTCGCGCGGACTTCGGCAAGCTCATCGATGCGAGAAGTTAAAGTGTAACCCGGTGCAACATTGTTGATTGTGATATTATATTTTCCGACTTGATTACTCAAAGTTTTTGCAAAAGCTGTTACCGCGCTTCTCAGCGAGTTCGATAAGATCAAATTATCTACCGGCTGCTTTACGGCGAGCGATGTGATGTTTATTATTCGTCCCCAGTTTTTTGTTTTCATTCCAGGCAACACCAATCGCGTAAAACGAATCACGCTCATCAACACTTGATCGAAAGCTGATTCCCAGTTTTCATCACTGAGTGTTTCAAAATAACCGGGTATGGGACCGCCGCAGTTGTTCACAAGGATATCGACGGCGCCGAATTTTTCATTAACAACTTTGACCGTGTTTTCAATATCACCAGGTTTATCGATATTGCAAACAGTCCATAATGGTTCTACACCAAATTTTTCTTTCATTTCTTTTGCAGCACTGCGAAGGTTGCTTTCGTTTGATGAGCAGATGGCTACGTTGCATCCTTCTTGAAGAAATAATTCCGCCGTCGCTCTTCCAATTCCTTTGCTGGAAGCCGAAACCAGTACGGTTTTACCTTTTATTTTGTAATCCATTTTCTTGTCCGTTAATTTTTACGAATGCAATTTAAGATTTTTACTCAAGGCATTTTAAAATAAAGGTGCCGGATTAGTTCCGGCACCATTACAAGTTTATATTAAACCAAATCAATTTGAACTTGCAGCAGCATGAACCACAAGTTGTTCTCTCACGATCTCTTCAGTATCCAGCGCGATAACAAGTTCTTCGTTCGTTGGGATTCTCAGCACTTTTACTTTTGATTGCCCGGACGAGATTACACATTCGCCATGAACATTCTGGTTTGCATTCTCATCGAAATTGATTCCAAGGAATTCCAAGTTGGCACATACGTCATGACGAACCATAACCGAATTTTCTCCAATGCCGCCGGTGAAAACAAGCGCATCCAAACCGCCCATTGCGGCAGTGTAAGCGCCGACGTATTTCTTAACCCGGTACGTGAAAACATCGAATGCATACTTTGCTTTTTTATTTCCTTCGCCAACGGCTTCTTCAATCTCTCGCATGTCGCTGCTTTCGCCGCTGATGCCGATTAAACCGCTGTGTTTATTTAGCAGCGTGTTTGCTTCCGAAAGAGACAATCCTTCCTTAGCCATAATATAAAGTATTACCGAAGGATCCATATCGCCGCTTCTTGTTCCCATAATCAAACCTTCGAGCGGTGTGAATCCCATTGTCGTGTCAACTGATCTTCCGTGGTCAACAGCCGCCATTGAACATCCGTTGCCGAGATGTGCTGTAATAATTTTTAATTGATCAAGCGGCTTTCCTAAAAGTTGCGCTGCTCTTTCCGAAACATAACGGTGAGACGTGCCGTGGAATCCGTAACGGCGAATTTTATATTTCTTATAAAGCTCGTATGGAATTCCGTACAGATAAGCTTGCGGCGGCATCTTAACATGAAACGCGGTATCGAACACGCCAACTTGAGGTGTATTCGGCAAATGATTTTTTGCTGCTTGAATACCTTTTATGTTCGGCGGATTATGAAGCGGTGCTAGTTCGATATTATCTTTGAGTGCTTTCATTACTTGCTCGGTAATCAGCACGGAACCGGAAAATGTTTCTCCGCCGTGCACCACGCGATGACCGACCGCCTGGATTTCATTTCTGTCTTTGATAACACCATGATTCGGTGAAAGTAAAACCGCGATAACATATTCGATCGCAATAGAATGATCTAGAATTTCACCAACGATTCTTATTTTTTCACGATCGTGCGGCGTATGAGTCAGCACAGCACTCGACATTCCGATTCGTTCGACCATTCCTTTCGCGAGAGCAATTCTAGAATCGGTATCTATGAACTGATATTTTATTGATGAACTTCCGCAATTAAGAACCAAAACTTTCATTTAATCCTCTCCTAATTAATTCGTTTTCCGTCCGTATCATATTTGAAAAATCCTTCGCCGGTTTTTTTGCCAAGTTTTCTTTCGCGAACCAACTTGCGTAGAATCGGGCAAGGTCTGTAGCGCGCTTCACCAAGCGTTGCCCACAAGGTTTCCATCCAGGCAAGCACTTCATCCAATCCCATTGCGTCCGCCATTTCGAGTGGACCGGTATTAAAATTGTAACCGAGTCTCATTGCAGTATCGATGTCTTTTGCGCTTGCAACTCCTTCCAGCAAAATGTGCATCGCCTCATTCAGCAGAGGAACGATAGCGCGCGTGGTTACGAATCCGGGATACTCATAAACTTCAACAGCCGTCTTGCCGATTTTAGCTGCGAACTTTTTAATCACCTCAACGGTTTTGTCGGAAGTTTCGAGCGCACGTACCAATTCTACCAACGGCACTTTAGGAACCGGATTTAGAAAATGCATCCCGATAATTCTATCCCGCCGTTTCGTAACTTCGGCAATCTTCGTCAAACTCAAAGTTGATGTATTCGAAATGAAAATTGTTTCCGGCTTGGCAATTTCATCCAGCTCTCTGAAAATTTTTCTTTTCAAATCGTAATTTTCGTCAACCGCTTCAATTAATAAATCACATTCGGGAATTTCATTTTTATCAACAGTCCATTTTATTCTGGTAAGGACGGATTTCATTTCGCTTTGAGTCATTGCCCAGCGGGAGATTTCCCTTTCCATAGTAGTTTTAAGACTTTCGGTAGCATGCTCGATCTGTTCCTCGTCGCGTTCAACTACCAGAACATCTATACCGGCAGCAGCTATGGTCTGTGCAATACCCTGTCCCATAACGCCTGCGCCTACAATTGCAACGTAATCTATTCTTTCAAGCTCTTCTATTCTTTGAACGCCTCCAAGAAGGTCTTCGAGTTTAAGCTTTTCTTCTGCCATTTTATCTTTCATGTTTATTTAACAATCGCTGTATTAAAAATACTCAAATTGAGAGTTAGAATCCTTAAAAGACAAGATTCATACCAATGGAATATTTCAAAAAGAATAAAAATTAAAAGGCAGCAATCTTCTTTTTACTAAAACTAATAATTGAAGAGGCTGATTGAGAATTGTTAGTTATCAAATACTCTTTTGCTTTTGAATCTTAACAGCGCGTAAAAGTTGATAAGTATTGCAATCGAAAGAAGAACCGCTACGTTAGTAACGATTCCGCTAAATGATGCTTGCCGCCACAGAACTTGCAAGAAAGCTTCCACCGACCAGTAAGTCAGAGTAGCTTTTGAAGCAATCTGCATCCAATTTGGGAGAAAGGAAGTTGGGAACCACGATCCCCCGATAGCCGACATAACTAAAATGAGTAGCGTGCTGATTCCGTTAGCTTGGCTTAGCGTTTTTGCAAATGACGTAATTAGCATACCGAAAGCAACCGCCGCCGCAGCTGAAACGATGATGACTATCATTAGGTTTCCGAAGTTAGACCATATATCAACGTTGAAAAGCATCCACGAAAAAATAAAAAGGATCAAAAGCTGAACGATGCCGAGCAAGATCGTGTAAAGATATTTGCCAAGCAAAATTTGTGTACGTGTGACCGGCATGCACAACATTCTTTTGAGCGTTCCTTCTTGTTTTTCTTCGAAGAGAGACGTTGCAGCGCCCGTCAACGAAAATAACAAGAACATCATTGCCCAACCGCCAACTGTTCTTGTGAGCCCGGGATTAACTATTTCTTTTCCGACAAGCTGCTCACTGTCAAATTTTATCAGGCTGGACATAAAATTAGTTTCTTCACTTGTATCCGGTGCACTTGCCAATAAAGATGCAGTATCAAGAGTTGTCATTCTGTTGTAAACGCTGTCGGCAGAAACGTTAAAATATTTTTGAACCATCTTGCTCATATTCTTCATGAAATATTTGGTACTGTCGCCGCCAATAAGTTTCATCGCTTTTCGCTGCATCAGAATCGGCATTGCTCTTGGAATTTGCGTCATGATGATTTGCTGCATGTTCCCTTGAATGATTGACGACTCAATTTCATTCTTGGGGTCGTAATAAAATTTGAATCTAATCGAAGAAGATGTATCGGCAAAGAAATCTTTCGGCATAACAACTGCAGCGGAAATTTTTCCTTCGATCACCCATTGTTTAGCGGTGGCTTCATCAAATTTGATGGAGTCCTTACCGTTTTCGGCGGTATAATGCGTTACCGGATACAGTGCTTTTGATGAATCCAATTTTGTTTCAATCAACTTTGCAAGCGGAGAACTGCTTTCGTTAACCAAAATGAGTGCTGTCTTTCCGCGCGTTCCCCCGCTTCCACTGAAAATATTACCGAAGATTACGATCAATACCATCGGGACAATGAACGTGAGAATGACTGCCGGTTTGTCATTAAAAAATCGGATTATGTCTTTTGCAATAAGTCTGATTACGGTTTTCAATCTCTTAAACTCCTTCCGGTCAAACTCAAGAATACGTCTTCGAGAGTTGCGCGGCTCATCTGAGTAAGTTCGTTCGGGATGCCCATATCTTCCAACTGCAGAAATATTTGCGATACTTGGCTAAACTTTTCCGATGGAATAAGTTCGTAATAAAAATCGTTCTCTGTGATCCGACCAAGTTTTTCCAGCGTAGACAACTTTGTGCCGACTATCGGAGTCTTCTGAATTTTCACCGTGTCTTTGCGGTTAAGAAGGTTTATCAATTCAACCAGCGAACCTTGCGCAATAATTTTCCCGTGATCGATAATTGCCAGCCGTGAACAAAGCCGTTCTGCTTCTTCCATGTAATGAGTTGTGTAAACAATTGTTTTACCGGTTTTGTTAAGATTTACAAGCATGTCAAAAATTGCGTTACGCGATTGCGGGTCCACGCCAACTGTCGGCTCGTCGCATAAAATTATCTCCGGATCGTGCAAAAGACTTACCGCCAAATTCAAACGGCGTTTCATTCCGCCCGAATATTCTTTCACCGCATCTTTCTTTCTATCGTAAAGCTGAACCAAATCAAGAACACTTTTAATTTTTTCTTCCAGCTGCGCAGTTGCAATGCCATACAGCTTACCGAATATTTTCAAATTTTGGTGCGCGCTTAACTCATTAAAGAGAGATATTTCTTGCGGCACATAACCAATTTTCTTTTTCACAAGAACGTCGTCCACACTTACAGCGTGATCACTTAACATTACTTGACCGCTATCCGATGAGATGTACCCGATGATGATATTCATCAATGTAGATTTGCCCGCACCGTTTGGACCAAGCAATCCGAAGAATTCTCCTTGTTGAATATCAAGACTTACGTTCTGAAGCGCGGCAATGTCATCAAAGTTTTTTGAGATATGATTGATCTTAAGCATGTTTACCGAACTATTCATATTTTGAAGTGAAAATTAATTTTACGATTTCATCTGCCAAACAAAATAATGCTAACTGAACCCAAAATCATACTTAATAAATTTTTCGGCTACACCGAGTTTCGTCCTTCGCAAGAAGAAATTATCAATTCTATTATAGAAGGTCAAAATGTTCTTGCGATTCTGCCTACCGGCGGCGGGAAATCTATTTGCTACCAAATTCCCTCTTTGATGTCCAAAACTTTCGGGATTGTGATTTCACCGTTAATCGCGTTGATGAAAGATCAAGTTGATTCCATTAACTCACAGCAGCCGATTGCAGCTTTCATCAACAGTACATTAGACTACCGAGATACTGAAAAAGTTTTGGAAAATTTTAGAAATGGCAATTTTAAGATTCTCTACCTCTCCCCCGAAAAATTAAACAATCAAAACTTCATCGAAAGAATTAAATCTCTCAAACCGGAATATGTTTTTGTGGATGAAGCGCACTGCATCAGCGAATGGGGCCATAATTTTCGTCCCGGTTACAGAAAGATCAAATCGTTCATCGATTACGTTGAAATAAAAAAGGTCTCTGCGTTCACTGCAACCGCAACTGCGGATGTTAGAAAAGATATAATCAATCAGCTTGGACTGATCTCGCCAAAAATTATTGTTAGAGGATTTGAACGCGCCAATCTTCACTTACATGTTTTTCAAACTCCGCGTAAAAAAGAAAAGCTCGTAGAAATTCTATCGATGAATCCCGGCTGTAAAATTATTTACGCCGCGACAAGGAAACTCACGGAAGAAATTGCCGAACATCTGCGATCTTATAATATTGACGCAGTCTATTATCATGCGGGTTTAACCGCCGAATTAAGAAGACTGATTCAAGATGATTTTATAAGCGGAAGAGTTCAAACTATTGTTGCGACGAACGCTTTCGGCATGGGGATCGATAAAAGTAACATACGCTCAATCATTCATTTCAACATGCCGGGTACGATCGAGAATTATTATCAGGAGATTGGGAGAGCCGGTCGTGACGGTAATGAATCCAACATTTTTCTTCTCTACGATGAAAAAGACAAAAACATTCAGCAGTTTTTTATCAACACTTCTTTTCCAGCACGTGAACAAATTGAAATAGTTTACGACGCGCTTTGCAACAGAAGCAGCGTTGCGCTCGGCACTCGTCCCGACGACGCAATTCTACTGGATAAAAATTTCTATTCGCTCGTTCAACCAAAAAAAATTTCCAACGGTATAGTCGAATCGGCAATTAGAGTTTTGGAGGAATCCGGTTACACAAAAGGAAAATCGCCCGCAGAGCATAAGCATTTTTGCAAGTTTTTGCTGGAACCTTCGAAGCTTAGTCTTTATGTAAAATTTTTTGCGGATAACGAGATGAAGGATTTGGTCCTTCTTATCGCACGCGAATACGGCGCTAATATCTTTTCGCAAAAAACTTCTTTGAGCATTTCCAATCTTGCGCGTACTTTGGATACGACAACCAACGAAATTATTGACCAGCTTGAAACTTTGTCCCGCGCCGGTATTCTTGAATACGAAAGACCGACTTTTGAACCGTCGGTTTACTTAACCACTGAACGGGTTAAAGCCGCCGATCTTAAACTGAATCTCGATAAAACAAAAACCATTCTTGAACACTCCAAACTAAAGCTCGAAAAGATGATCGGTTACGTTTTCACCGAGGAGTGCCGCTTCAAATATATCCTGGAATATTTTGGCCAGACAACTACCGATTACAAATGCGGAAAGTGCGACAGATGTTCCGGTTCATCCGAGTTGAAGCAAAACACTTTGGATTATCTGGAGGAAATTATTCTTCAAACAGTTCACGAAGCCAAAATTCCGTTGAAGAAGAAATACCTTGTTCAACTGCTTACCGGAAAATCGAAACATCCGTCAATTAAAAAATTCTCGACATACGGCACATGCGTTCATTTCAAGAACGATGAAATAGAAAGGGCAATTGATTCACTCATTCATTCAAAAATGCTTATCGGCGCAAACGGCACAATTGTGCTTGCCCATGCTGCAATTGAAGAATATGCTTCGCCAGCTAACGATGAGAAAGAAATTTCGAACGCCGATTTTGAAAATGAGCTCAAGCTTTTTAATCTACTTCGGCAAGTGCGGAAAGAAGCCGCCGTTAAGTTCAATCAACCGGCAGAAATAATTTGTCCCGATGAAGTTTTAAGATCAATCACAAAGGAGAAACCGGCAACTCATTCTGCTCTTCTCAAGATCAAAGGATTCAACAAAAGAATATTAAACAAGGTCGGCGATGAATTTCTAAACCTAATCAGAGAATTTCAGCAGTCTAATAATTTATCGCATTTACTTAAAAACAAAAATTTGCCGGACCAGGCATTTAACATTTTGGAATTGGTTCAGAAAAAATATTCGCTTTTCGATATCGCTTCTTTTACAAAGTTGCCGGAGTCCATTGTATCGGCTCAGATAGAAACGCTGATTGAAATGATTCCGGGACTGGAGATCAACTCGTTGTTTGAAAAAAAAGAATTGGAAATCATCAACAAGAAAATAGATTCCGGCGTAATTGACCTAAAAGAATTGCGAACGGAGTTGGAAAACAAAATCGGTTATGCTAAACTGAGAATTGCTCTGGCTAAGAAGAGAGTTACTTAATCACGCTTTGCGCTTTCAAACTATCCAGCATTACTTTCGCACGTTTGAAAAATCCATCCCATTCTTTCGGATTATCTTGGTAGGACTTTAATGCTGATTTGAATTGATCCTGTGTGATTTTATATTTATCAAAAACTTTCTGTTGGTGAAAACGGAGCGAGTCGGGGTTGAAATCGTACTTCCCTTCCGCAACAAGATTTTCAACGTAAACCTTGGCTAGCAAATCCCGGGGATATTTCTTTTGTGAGCAGTATGAAAAAATAAACGATACGGTGATAACCGCACCGATAAGAAATTTATTTTTTTCTGCTCGCTTCAAATAAAATTTTCTTTTCACGGTCGGTTAAGTTTTGATATCCGCTTTGGCTTATTTTATCCAAAATTCTGTCGATCTCTTCCTGTGAAACCGAATCATCTTTTTTCGAGTTGTCGTTTAAATCGTAGAATTTGGCGTCTTCAACATCTTCTTTCTTCATCGTATTTCTGAATGCTCGGCCGAAACCGCCTGAGGAAAAAGTGCTCTTTGGTTTCCGGAATAGACCAAAGATTCTGCTTCTACTGAAATTGTTTCTTCTATCAACTAGAATAAAAAGAATCCCAGCTAATGCCCCTCCAACGTGTACAAGATGTGCAATAAGACTTTGATTGCCAACAGACATGAATTCGAAAATCACCATTATTGTGATTAAGTATTTTGCTTTAATCGGTATCAAGAAATATAGAAATATGTAACGGTCGGGAAAGAACATTGCAAAAGCGATCATAACGCCAAAGACCGCACCTGAAGCGCCGATAGTTGGGCCCAAACCTTCTGAGAATATCGGAGCTAAAAATAATTGTACTAAGCCGCCAGCAATACCACATATTAAATAGTAAGTGAGAAATTTTCTTGAACCCATAACGTTTTCAATTTCCATTCCGAACATCCATAGCATAAACATATTAAGAAGAATGTGACTGAAACTTCCGTGCAAAAATTGATAGGTAATCAATTGCCATGGATAAAAATTGGCTGGTATCGTCATATTATTTAAAATTGGGACCAAACCATTACTGAAGGGAATTAAAGCAAAATACTTGGTTAACAAATCTTCGTATGTAACATAGCCTGTAAATGATATCGTTCTAAATATCATCTGGATGAAAAAGACCACCACATTTGCTATTATCAAATTTTTCAGCACCGGCGGGAAAAAACTAAATCCGCCGTATCCGGACGGTTTATAATAATCTCGTGAATCTAATCCCATTTTATTCCCTTATAGAAAGAGTAAATTAATGAAAGTTTTAGTAGTAAAAATTTACTTATATCTTACTTCAAATCTCAATTTTATTTTAACTTATATCAGCACTGTTTTTATGTCACCACTCGTACAATACTAAAGCTTTGAAAACCAATGCCAATAATGTGCTAAAAAAGCTTTTTTAATAAAAACTACTTTTAAAAATCAACTAATCCTTGACGATCAAACTTGAAATGCTTCAACCTATCACATAAAGAAACGGTGAGTTTGGATTACATATTATTTAAAAATCATTTATTCATTTCTTGTTGAGATTCATTTTTATTATTACTGAAACTTCTTGTGTTGTTTTCTATTGCAACCAGTACTAAAATGCTCTCTGCTATAAAATATGTTAATAGCAAAACGAATAATGCTGTAATGATCGTAATTAGCAGCAACCATGTTTGCCCTATAAATGAAGAAGCTGATCTTACAAAAGGAAGATACTGTTCAAATTGATAGATACCATAACCATAATTAGAAAACCAAATATTAATAATCCCACCTATTACATATGCAATTGTGAACACAGCATAACTTTCACCAATAGCACGAAGAAAATGCGAAATAATTGGAATAACAGTGAAATCAGAATCTTCTAGATTTAATACTTTTTTTGCTCTATAAAACCAAATTTGCAGTACAATAAATGATGCTACAAACATCATTAAAATGAGAAGAACAAACCAAAAGTCAGGTGCCTCGCTAATAGCGCTAAAAAAAATGTAAGCTCCGCCCAAAAAACTAAGAACACCGATTAACCCAAATAGAAATGACATAACTTTTCTTATGAGTGAACCTTTATTTAATGAATCGATAATAGGGTAAAAGAAAGTAAGAATATTGTTGGTATCCATTTCACTCTCCTATTGATTGTTTTATATTACATAAAACTACTTTATATCGTTCTATCCTTAACTCAGGATAAAACTTTCCCTCCTAAGAATTATAATGATATCCATCTGACATTCGAATCATGCGCAACTTTATCATCTAATCCCATTTACTTTCCATTCTTTCTAATGTGAAGTTAACCTTTTTCGCGTAATAACACCATTGCACAGAGCAAGAGTTACAAATTGTTCTACAACGGATTCCAACATTAAGTTCTTTTCTTACTCATAATCATAATCATGATCATGACCAAGATCATGATCTTGCCCGCTTCGAAGAGCGTCCGCCTCGGCAAGCCGGGAAGCGAGGCGAGCTCTTAATCTTACTCTGCTCTTACATATCTTCGTTGAGAGCAGCAACGCCCGGCAGAACTTTTCCTTCTAGGAATTCCAAAGAAGCACCGCCGCCGGTTGAAACGTGAGTTACCTTATCATCGAGTCCGGCTTTTTTTATTGCCGCAGCAGAGTCTCCGCCGCCAATAATTGTTACAGCGCCTTGTGTGGTTGCTTGTGCTAACGCAGAAGCAATCTCGTCGGTTCCTTTTGCAAAATTGTCGAACTCAAACACGCCCATAGGACCGTTCCAGATAATTGTTTTGCTGGAAAGAACTACTTCTTTGAATTCATCAATTGTATTTGGTCCAATATCCAATCCCATTTGGTCGGATGGAATTTTATCTGCCTCAACAACAGTAGCCGGAGAATCGTTCTTGAATTCCGGCGCAACAACATTATCTTGCGGCAGCATCACTTTTGCTTTTGATGTCTTGAATTTGAGCAGCATTTGTTTCGCAAGATCAATTTTTTCTTCTTCAAGTAGCGACGAACCGATTTCGTATCCCATCGCTTTGTAAAATGTATAAGCCATTCCTCCGCCGATTAATAAATTATCAACCTTCGGCAAAAGGTTTTCGATTACATCTATCTTACCGGAAATTTTTGAACCGCCCAATATTGCGGTAAACGGACGAACAGGATTTGCAACGGCTTCGCCGAGATATTGCAATTCTTTCTGCATCAAGTAACCCGCAGCGCAAACTTTAATATATTTTGTAACACCTTCGGTTGATGCGTGCGCTCTATGTGCACTTCCGAATGCATCGTTGACATAAACGTCACCAAGTTCAGCAAGCTGCTGCGCAAATACCGGATCGTTTTTTTCTTCTTCGGAATGAAATCTTAAATTTTCAAGAAGAACAACTTCACCATCCTTTAGCGAATTGACAATTGTTTTTACTTGATCACCTACACAATCCGGTGCAAACTTAACGTCTTTATCAAGCAACTCGCCTAATCGAATTGCAACCGGCTTTAGACTATACTTAGGATTGGGCGCGCCTTTCGGTCTGCCGAGGTGACTCATCAAAATGCAACGACCGCCATCGTTCATTATTTTCTTTATAGTCGGAAGCGCCGCAGTGATTCTGATATCGTCTGTAATTTTCAATTTCTCGTCGAGCGGAACGTTAAAATCCACTCGGACTAAAACCCTCTTCCCCTTCAAATTAACTTTGTCAATGCTGAGCTTACTCATTTAAATTCCTCCGAAAAACTTTTAACTAAAAAAAAGACGCAGCCAAAACTTGGTCTGCGTCTTGGCTGCAATTATCAAATAAATTACTTAACCATTTTCAATAAAAGATCAACGACGCGGTTTGAGTATCCCCACTCGTTATCGTACCAGGAAACAATTTTGAAGAACCTTTTTTCGCCCTTCAAGTTGTTCTGCATAGTTGCAAGCGAATCGTAAATAGAAGATCTCTCATCATGAATAAAATCCGTCGAAACCACTTCTTCGTTGCTGTAACCCAATATTCCTTTTAAATAGCTTTCAGACGCTTTTTTCATCAAGCCGTCTATCTCTTCAATCGAGGTATCTCTTGTCGCGCGGAATGTCAAATCGACAACGGAAACGTCAGCGGTCGGAACACGGAAAGACATTCCGGTAAGTTTACCTTTGGTTTGAGGGAGAACTTCTCCGACAGCTTTTGCAGCGCCGGTTGTAGAAGGAATAATATTGATTGCTGCTGCGCGTCCGCCTCTCCAATCTTTTTTGGAAGGTCCGTCAACTGTTTTTTGTGTTGCTGTGTAAGAATGGATTGTCGTCATTAAACCGGTTTCAATCCCGATTCCTTCTTTCAATAAAACATAAACTACAGGAGCTAAACAATTTGTTGTACAAGATGCATTGGAAACGATTGTGTGCTTCGCCGAATCGTATTCGTTATCATTCACACCCATCACAAGAGTTTTTACATCGCCTTTGCCCGGAGCGGAAATTAAAACTTTCTTTGCACCAGCAGCGATATGACCTTTTGCTTTTTCAGAATCTGTGAACAAACCGGTTGATTCAATTACAATTTCAACGCCGAGTTCTTTCCATGGTAATTGGGAAGGATCTTTCTGCGCCATTATACATTTTATTTTATGACCGTTAACAACAAGAACGTCATCTGCTTCTACCGAAGAGCTGCTCTTCTCGCTTCCAAGTGTTCCTCTGAATTTGCCGTGAATTGAATCGTACTTTAGTTGATATGCGAAATACTTTGCATCAGTGCTGACATCAACGACAGCTACAACATCAACTTCTTTGCCCAGCAGACCTTTGTCTGCAATAACATTGATGATTTGTCGTCCAATTCTACCGAATCCATTTATACCAACTTTTACTGCCATTTAACTTTCCTCCGTTTCATATATTGATTGAAAAATCGGTTCCAAATATAGTTATTGAGAAATGAAGATTCAATTTGAGTAATTAAATTAAGATGGGCGATTGTCCATTTGACATGAAAAAATTATCTTTATTATGTCGTTTGGATGCTCTGTGAGAAAGTTTGTCAACTAACATTTGAGGAATTAAATGTCATCTTCAGAATTTTTATCCTTTGTTCCGATATTTTCCGATCTGCCGAAAGAAGAGCTTGACAAAATTGAAAAGATCGGCACGCGTAAACATTACGAAAAGAACGAGGTAATTCTTGTCGAAGAAGAAGCCGGTAATGCTTTGTTTGTTATTATAACTGGAAAAGTCAAAGTTGCACGCACTAGCGGAGACGACCGTGAAGTAATCCTTACTATTTTAACTGACAGTGATTTCTTCGGCGAGATGGCAATTCTAGACGGACTAACCCGCTCTGCTACGGTAACCGCTATTGAAAAATCCGAATTGTTTCTTATTCAACGAAATGATTTTTTGGATTTGCTTAGAAGCTATCCTGATGTTGCGATTGCACTGCTGCAAGAATTAACAAAAAGATTGCGCGCAGCAGACATGAAAATCAAAGCGCTCTCATTGAAAGACGCCGAAGGTAAAGTTGCAACCGTCATCCTTCAACTCGCGGATGAGATTGGTAAAATTAAACAAGGCAAAGTTGAAATCGAGAAAATCCCGATGCAGCAGGACTTAGCAAATATGGCTGGAACTTCGCGCGAAACTATCTCGCGTACTTTTCATTCATTTGCCAAAAAAGGTTTAATCGAAACCGAAGGATCAAAATTGAGAATTCTCGATTACGAAAAATTCAAAGAAATGTTTAGTTAAGTATGCCGGCAAAAATTGATCTGCACACTCATACAAATTATTCCGATGGGGCATATACACCTGCCCAACTAATCGATAAAGCAAATCAGCGGGGTCTCGAAATAATCAGTATAACCGATCACGACAGTGTCAATGGGATTAAAGAAGCCAAAGAGTACGCAAAACAATTTGGCATTGAAGTAGTTCCCGGTTTGGAAATAAGCACCGACGTTGACGACAAAGAGGTTCACCTTCTCGCATACTTTATAGACATTGATAACGAAGAACTTCAAAAATATTTGAGTTTTTTTAGAGACGAACGCGTGCATCGTGCTGCAAGGATCGTAGAAAAATTAAGAAAGCTTGGATTTAACTTTAAGATTGACGATGTACTGGATCGTGCGAACAACTCCGCAATCGGCAGACCGCACATTGCATATACAATGGTTGACCTCGGCTTTATAAAAAATTACAACGAAGCGTTTGAAAAATATATCGGCGATTACGGTCCGGCATTTGAAAGAAAGATTCATGTATCGGCACAAAGCGCATTGAAGTTAATTAACGATGCCGGCGGACTTTCATTCATCGCTCATCCGGGTTTTATGAAAGAATCTTTACTGATGAACCTAATCAAAGCCGGGATCGACGGAATCGAATGCGTGCATCCAAGTCATAACGAAGGACAGGTGCAATTCTATCGCGGTATTGTAAATCAATACTGTCTTTTAGAATCCGGCGGTTCGGATTTCCACGGCGGCAAAAAAATGGATGAACAAAATCTCGGTAAATATCTTCTCGGGAAAAATCATTTAGATGCAATGCAGCAAATGCTTCAGAAGAGTTTTAACAAAGGTTGACAATTCACTTCAGTGGTGAAGTTCTGCCCATCTCACATGATGCAAAATCATTTTACTTATTTGGAGACGGAATACACTTTTCCAAGGCGGGGCATCGGGGCATAACAAAAATTCTTTCGGAACGTTTTTTAAGTAGTAAAATATTCCAATAAATATTATTTTATTGTCGGCTTTAAAATAAACTCCATCAATAGGGACCGACTATCGGACAATATTTACTCTTTTTGTTCACACTTTAGAAGTTATATTTGATCAACATCTTTACAATGAATCATCCCACTTATTTGAGGAACAAATGCGAACACTAAGAGTTCTTATTGCAGTATTTCTAGTTGCATCTCAAATCATCGCCCAATCGATCGGGCAATGGAAAATTTATTCCGACTTAAAAGATGTTAAAGCTGCGGTTACAGTTGGTAATTCTGCTTGGGCTGCTACGGGCGGCGGGGTTTTTAGATTCAATCCGTCCGACAGCACTTACACGACCTACACAAAAGCAGACGGATTGAGCAGTCAGGGATTAAGCGCAATTGATGTCGATCCGTCAAACAGAATTTGGCTCGGCTCGAAAGAAGGTTTTATCAACATTGTCGATCCGGCAGATAATTCTATTACGAAGATAATAGATATCTTCAATTCGAATAATACTCAGAAACAGATCAACGATATTTTTGTTAAAGGCGATACGGCTTTCGTATCGTTTGATTTCGGGCTATCAATCATCAGCACAAAAACATTTTCATTTTACGATTCATTTCTGAAACTCGGTTCCTTTCCGGCACAGACAAGAGTGGTCAGCGCTTATAAGTCGTCTCTGGTTTATGCGGTAACAGACAACGGAGTTGCAGTTCAGAAACCGGGCGCAACAAATTTATCTGCACCGGAATCATGGAACAATTATTCTTTCGGCTCAAACATAAATGTTCAGTCCGCTTCGCGGATTCTTAGCTTTAACGGACAAATTTTGCTGGCTACTTCAAACGGTGTTTTTACTTTTGCGAACAATTCATGGCAGCCGTTTATTCTCCAAGGAGTTATGATCAACGATATGACCGTCTCCGGCAACATTCTCTATTTAGCCGGTATTCATGATCTATTTCAATATTCAAACGGAAACGTGAACACTGTTTACTCAAACCAGAATCTAAGTTTTAGTTCGGTTGATGTATCGTCCTCTCAAACCATTTACGTTTCGTCATCCGGCGGTTTGATCGAATTGAGGAACGGAGCGTCTAGATTGATTTATCCGAACGGCCCTTCAAGCAATTCATTTGTAAATCTTTCCGTTGACCCATTGGGACAGCTATGGGTCGCAACCGGAAAGGACGTAACCGGCGTTGGATTTTTTAAGTTCGACGGATCAAACTGGAAAACATACGACGTGCAAGGATACCCGCAACTGCCGACGAATTCATATTATAATGTTTTTGCCGGGCCTGATTCTGCCGTTTATCTATGCAACTGGGGACAAGGAATAACAATATTCAAAAATAATACACTGACTACTTACAATAAGAGCAACAGTGGATTGGTCGGAATTCCCAGCGACACAAATTTCGTTGTAATCACTGATGCCAAGACGGATTCCAAAGGAAACGTTTGGATGACGAATCTTCAATCTGCAACAAGAAAACAGTTAAGCGTTCTTACGAAACAAAATAAGTGGTACCACTATTCATTTACAAATCCGGTGTTAACAACTTCTGACTTGCTTGATAAACTGGTGATCGATCAGAACAATACGAAATGGTTTAGCGTAATGAACGGCAACCGCGGTATTTATTATTTCAATGAGAATAAAACGTTTGATAATCTTAACGACGATACGCAAGGATACATCAGCAAAAGCGACGGGCTGATAAGCGATTTGATCTCCTGCCTTGCAATTGATCGCAAGCAAAGTTTATGGATCGGAACAAACATCGGCGTGAACGTAATTACCGATCTTAATAATCCAAAGAAAAGTTTAACAGGCAGTTTGGGAATTGCGCTCAGGGATCAAAACGTAACATGTATTGCTGTCGATCCGCTCAATCAAAAATGGATTGGTACCGATCAAGGAATTTTCATTTTGTCGCCCGACGGAGTTCAGCTTGTTGATCAATACAATTCGAGCAATAGCCCGCTGCCGAGCGATGAAATAAAAAGCATTGCATTCGATCCGAAGAACGGAATAGTTTATATCGGAACGGATTTCGGTCTTGCAGAGCTGGCAACTCCGTCAATTCAACCGGTTGAAAGTTTCAGCAAACTTTTCGTTTATCCGAATCCCCTTCTGCTGAAAGACGGCGAAGCAAATTCGCTAACAATTGACGGCTTAATTAAAAACAGCAACATCAGGATACTCAGCATTAGCGGCAATTTGATTCGCGATTTCAAATCACCCGGCGGCAAAGTAGCTTTTTGGGACGGTAGAGACGATGATGGTAATCTTGTTCCATCCGGTGTTTACATTATTGTTGCCAACGACGACGAAGCGAACAACATTACCACGTCCAAAGTCGCCGTTATTAGAAAATAGAATTCATAAATCTTGTAGCTTGTTGCTTGCAGTTAACTAATGATTGATATAAAAAATTTATCCGTTCAATTTACCGGCGAGAACCTTTTCGAGGGCGTCAACCTAAAAATCGGCAAGCACGATAAAACTGCTCTTGTCGGTTCAAACGGAACTGGTAAGTCAACCTTCCTTAAACTTCTCTATGGATTGGAATTACCCGAGTCGGGTGTAATCAAAAAGCAGAAAGGAATTCGTCTCGGCTACCTTCCACAAGATTCAATTTCGTTCAAAGGATTTTCTTTATTGGATGAAGTGAAATCCGCGCTTCAAGACATAAAAACTTTAGATCTGCGTGAGAGAGAAATTGTTGACGGGTTGAATGATGATGCAATCGGTGAAGACGACAGGAACGAACTGTTGGAAGAGTTGGGAGAGATTCATCATAAGAAGGAAGAAATTGATTTCTATTCGGCGGATTCAAAAATCGAAAAAATTTTGATGGGACTTGGATTCAAAGAAAGAGATTTCTTTCGTAGAACGGAAGAATTTTCCGGTGGTTGGCAGATGCGAATTCAGCTCGCTAAAATTCTTCTTGCCGATAACGATTTGATTTTGTTGGACGAACCGACGAACCATTTGGATATCGATACATTAACATGGCTGGAAGAGTTTTTACAAAATTTTAAGGGCGGACTGTTGATCGTTTCGCACGATAGACATTTTGTGAATAAGGTCACGGCAAAAACGCTGGAAGTCTTTGACAAACAAATCGGTTTTTTCCCCGGCAATTATGATGCTTACTTGAAGTTCAAAGACGAACGCGAAATTCACTTGAGAATTCTTCAAAAAAACCGTGAGAAGAAAATTCGCGAGACGGAAAAATTCATCGAGCGTTTCCGGTACAAAGCTACAAAAGCAAAACAAGTTCAAAGCAGAATTAAGCAGCTTGAAAAGTTAGACACGGTTTCAATCTCGGAAGAAGAAAAAAAGATTGATCTCAGATTTCCGGAGCCACCCAAAAGCGGAATTGTACCGGTTGAACTGACAAACGTTTCAAAGTTGTACGGTGAATTAAAAGTTCTTACCGAAGTGAACTTGCAGATAGAACGCGGCGACAAGATTGCAATTGTTGGTCCAAACGGCGCGGGCAAAACTACGCTTGCAAAGATAATCGGTCACAAACTTGCGCCGACTTCCGGAAAAGTTAACTATGGTCACAACACAGTCGTTTCATATTACGAACAAGAGGTGGCGGATTCGCTCGATCCCGACAAAGATTTAATCGATACACTTGACGACACAAAAATTGATTTGACACCGGGACAAATCCGAACGATACTCGGCTCTTTTCTTTTTTCCGGCGATGATGTTTTCAAAAAGGTCGGCGTTCTTTCCGGTGGAGAAAAAAGCAGAGTTGCGCTGGCAAAATTACTTTTAACCGAGAGTAATCTCATTATTCTTGATGAACCGACGAACCATTTGGATTATTCGTCGAAAGAAGTTTTACAGAGGGCGCTTTCCGAGTTTACCGGCACACTTATAATCGTTTCTCACGATATCGATTTCCTACGACCGATTGCCAACAAAATTTTGGAAATCCGGAACCAGCAAGCCAAAATTTTCATCGGCGGTATTGAATATTATCTTCAGAAAAGAGAAGAAATTATTGAAGAAGTAATCGACAACGATGATCAGCAAACCGCAAAGATTACCCGCAAGGATCAAAAGCGTTACGAAGCCGAACTCCGGCAGAAGAAATTTGAACTGACGAAAGATCTCAAGAAAGAATTGACGGCATGCGAAAAATCAATCGGCAATTTGGAAATAAAAAAAAGTGTCTTGGAAACAGAGCTTGCCAATCCGAAAATTTTCAGTAACCCGGAATTGGCAAAATCAAAAAACATTGACTACGAAGAAACCAAGAAGAGGCTGGAAGAAGAATATTCAAGATGGGCGCACCTCAGTCACCAAATCGAACAGATTGAAACAAGCTTTTCTTAACGTGATATTTAACGCCTCTCCCCGCCATCTAAAAAATGAACCAAAAAATTTATACATTACAAGCGCAATTGTTCGAGTTTTGTATAGGGAATTAAAAGGAACGGTCTTGCGTTCAAAATGATAGTTCAATAACTATATGTGGAGAAGTGATGTACATTAATTTTTCTGATATCCCCACCCATCAAAATCTCTTTCTTGATTACATCTATGAGCCCGACAACGTCGAGAGATTTTATGGCAAGAATTTCCGAGATGTTGAAAAATATCAGCCGTTCTTTCAGAGGATCAGCGAACGCGAAATGCCGAACCGGTCAGCAGTAGCAAATATAATCAAGGCACAGTACAGCAATCAGAGACTTTCCAAACAGACTCAGCAGAACATCGACTTGCTCTATTCCGAAAAAACAATTGCCGTAGTAACCGGACAGCAGCTTGGTATTTTCGGCGGCCCGCTTTATACATTCTTCAAATCGATAACGGCAATTAAGCTTTGCAGCTATCTAAAAGAAAATTACGATGGTTTCAATTTTGTACCGATCTTCTGGCTCGAAGGCGACGACCACGATTATGAAGAAGTTAGAACGTCATCCATTCTAAATAACGAAAATCAGATTTTAAATTTGCAATATGACGATGGGCAGCTTGAAGAAGTTAACAGAGGTTCGATTGCCGAACTGAAGTTTAACGCTAATCTCGAAAAAACTATTAACGATCTTGCCGCCGGATTGAGAGATACCGAGTTCAAGGTTCCGCTGCTCGATTTTGTGAAGTCGATTTATCAACCGGGTAAAACATTTCTGGAAACGTTCCGCGAAATGATGATCCGTCTTTTTGATGAGTTCGGTCTAATTGTTTTCAACCCTACAGATCAAGCCGTTAAACGTCTCCTGGTTCCGATCTTTTCAAAAGAGATTTCTGAATTCGGCAATCACACCAGCTTTTTGGTAGAACGCAGCGCCGAGTTGGAAGATCTTTATCACGCACAGGTAAAAGTTAAACCGATAAATTTATTTTACGTTGAAGAGCATGAGAGGTTATCCGTCGAACCAACCGACACCGGCGAGTACCGGCTTAAAGGAAAACGTAAAAAGTTTTCACGCGAGGAACTTCTTGCTCAGCTTGAATTAAATCCGGAAAAATTTAGTCCGAATGTTTTACTGCGACCCATCTGCCAGGATTACCTTTTCCCTACTGCGTTTTATGTCGGCGGTCCCGGAGAGATCAGCTACTTTGCACAAGTTTCACCGCTGTATAAAATTTATGGCATCGAAGAACCGTTCATCTATCCCCGCTCATCGGCAACAATTGTTGAAAAAGGTGTTCAGGCAATTCTAGAAAAAAATAATTTGGAGTATGTTGACATCTTCACCGAAGAGAATGCGCTGATACAAAAAATATTGGCGGCTTCATCGGAAATAAATCTTGAAACACTGTTTCAAAATGCCGCTAACGATATCGAAGCATCGCTCGATCCGCTCGCACAAAAGCTTCCGGTCATTGATAAAACGCTTTCGGATTTAATGACCAAATCCAAACAGCGCATCGAGGAAACGTTAACCTACTTGAAATCAAAAGCGCATGATTCGGAGAAACGGAAATACGAATCCACGATCCGGCAGATCAGCAAAGTGAGAAATGTTCTCTTCCCGAATAACAATCTCCAGGAACGCGAACTTAATTGGCTTTACTTTGCCAACAAATACGGAATGGACATTGTGAAGTGGATGTTCAATGAATTAGCTGTCAATAAGTTTGAACACCAAATTTTGGAATTGTAGTATTCGGTCTGCACATGAATTGTAGTTACATCAATTAGAAAGTTTACTTATCTGATCCAAAAAGTTGGGATTGGAAATTCCAACGCATTCAAAGTCTTCGACTGTGCCGCCGTTTTTCAAGAGCATGCTCATAACCGCGAAAGCCATCGCGATTCTGTGATCACCAAAACTCTTGAAGTTTGTGTGCGAATCGGAAAGTTTCCCGCTCAGTTCAAATCCGTCTTCAAATTCGTTGACTGATAAACCTACTCTCGCAAAATTCGTGCAGAGAGATTTGATTCGATCCGATTCTTTAACGCGCAGTTCTTTTGCATTTGTAACTTTGAAATTTCCTTCGGCAAAAACACCGGCAACCGAAAGAATTGGAATCTCATCAATAATGTTCGGAATAATTTCGTGGGGAATCTCAACGTTCTTCAGTTTGCTTGAAAAGATTCTCAAGTCGCCAACCGGCTCGCCGTTTTCCAAACTTTCATTCTCGATCAAGATTTTTCCACCCATATTTTTTAAGACTTGAATGACACCGGTTCTCGTTTCGTTCAGCGAAACATTCTTAATCACGATTTGCGAATCGTGTGTTAACAATGCAAGAACCATAAAAAATGCCGCGCTTGAAATATCGGAAGGAACAGTTATGTTAAACGGTGCAGGATAATTTTCCTTCGAAACAAAAATTTTTGTTCCTTCTGCCATTTGTTCCGTTCGCAGCTTAAGAAGTTTCTCTGTGTGGTTTCTTGTCGGGACATGCTCGGTGATAACACTCTCATCCTCCAAATGAATGGCGCAGAGTATCATCGCACTTTTAACTTGTGCGCTCGCAACTTGAAGTTTATAGTCTATAGCTTTCAATGATGCAGACGGTTTAATTCTTAACGGGAGAAAACCGTTTTCATTTGCGGAAATATTAGCGCCCATCGTTGTCAACGGTTCAACAATTCTTTTCATCGGCCGCTGCGATAGTGATTCGTCGCCGGTAATTACCGATTCAAAATCCTGAGCGGATAAAATTCCGCTTATCAATCTTGTAGTTGTACCGGAATTGCCGGCGTACAACTCGCTTTCTGGTTTAGTGAATCCTTTGAATCCTCTGCCGGTGACTTTTATTTCGTCACTCTGAAATTCAAATTTGCATCCGAGCTTTTTGAAACATTCGATCGTAGAACTCACATCTTCGGAATCGGAACAATTACGTATCACTGAAACACCACCCGCCATCGATGCAAACATAACCGAACGGTGGGAAATAGATTTGTCGCCCGGAAGTTTCAATTCACCTTTCAGAGTTTTTATGTTTTCAAACTTTTGATTCATTTGTCGCACCATTCATCAATCAGTTTTTCCAAATGTTCGTTGTCAAGCTCGCTTTTTCCATAAAGATTTTTTATCTGGCGCTGACGCTGAGCTTCATACAAAGTAACGGCAGCCGCAACAGAAACGTTCAAACTCTGAATCATTCCGCGCATCGGGATATAAAAAGTTTCGTCCGCCATTTTTTCTGCTTCAGGAGATACACCCCGTTTCTCGTTTCCAAATACCAATGCAATCTTCTGCGTTAGATCGATATCGTAAAGGTTCACGGCTTTCTTATTCAAAATGCTGGCGTAGATTTTAAAACCTTGCTTACGAAGTTCATCAAAACATTTTGCGGTGTCGTTGTATTTGTCGGTTTCAATCCATTTGTTAGCGGACGACGAGGAGGTTTTGCTGATTCTCGGAAACGATTCAAATGTATAGAGCAAACTAATCTTAGGAACACCGACAGCGTCGCACGTGCGGAACACCGCGCTAACATTGTGCGGATCGTGAATATTTTCCATGACTACTCTGAGCGAGAACTGGCGGGCTTTCAAAGTTTGCGTGATTTTCTCCAGCCGTTCGTCCGTCTTAAACTTCCGCATCATTTGTCAAATATCAGTTTATAGACGGTTAATGCTTGCTCTCGGCGGGCTCTATCAACAATAATTTTTTTATCAGAAGAACTTTGGAGATAAAATTTTAAAAGTTGAACGGTTTTATCAATTGCTTCGTCTTCCTGGTGTGCCCAGCTTTCGCAGCCTTTTATCGATGGCACTTCCGCCGTAAATCCGTCGTCGGTGTGTGTTACGTGCAAATCCAAAACCAATTTGTACTCGCAATTAATTTAATGATGAATGGATGATCCGGAAAATATTCAATTAAGTTGTTGAAATTATTTAACAAGCCTTTACTGAAAGCTGACCGCTGCCTCAATATCCACCGGCAGCAACTGCCTCACCTTTAACAATTTTAACACTTGCGCTCGCGCCGATTCTTTCCGCGCCGCTTGCAATCATAAGTTTTGCATCTTCGGTTGTGCGAATTCCGCCCGATGCCTTTACGCCAACAGTGGAACCGACAACATATTTCATCAATGCAACATCGCCTGCGGTAGCTCCGCCTTTGCTGAATCCGGTTGATGTCTTCACAAAATCAGCCTTTGCATTTTTCGAAAGCATACACGCTACAATTTTTTCTTCATCGGTAAGAAGAGCCGTTTCAATTATCACTTTACAAATCGCGCCAAACTTTTTAGCCGCAAGAACGACTTGATTAATATCGTTGAACACGTAATCGTGCTGTTTCTGTTTCAGCATACCGACATTGATAACCATGTCAACTTCCTGCGCGCCGTTTTTCAATGCTTGTTCCGCTTCGTACCTTTTTACTTCCGTCGTTGTCGAGCCCAACGGAAATCCGATTACAGTACAAACTTTTACTTTGGAGCCGCTTAACAAATCCTTGCACATCGGAACGTAACACGGGTTGATGCACACTGAAGCGAAACCGTACGTTCTGGCTTCCTCACAAAGTTTTTTAATCTCTTGCGGCGTTGCTTCCGGTTTTAATAAAGTGTGATCTATCATCCGCGCAACCTCTTTGTCAATGAGTTCTTCACCGACACCGATTCCAGCGGCAATTCTATCTGCGCCGTTGCTGATAATTTTCTTTACCGCACCCGGCTGATCAACAACGTTGCGTTCCCATCCGGCACACGTTCCGCCGTGGCAATAAAAATCTTGCAGAGCTTTTTCGATGAAAACTTGCGAAACAACCTTATCAATTGCTGGTGATGCCATTTTCAAGACAACTTTTGTTTTGTGATTTTAATGTAAGCAAGAAATGTATTTTGAAGCAACATTGCAATTGTCATCGGACCAACGCCGCCGGGAACCGGTGTGATGAATGAAGCTTTCTTCGAAACGTTTTCGTAATCAACATCGCCAACGAGCTTGTAACCTTTCGGCAAAGTTGAATCTTCGACACGGTTTATTCCAACATCAATAACAGCGACTCCGTCTTTAACCATATCGGCTTTAATGAAATACGGCTTCCCGATTGCGGCGATCAAAATGTCTGCTTCCTTTGTAAATCGTGATAAATCTTTTGCAGCAGAATGACAAACTGTAACCACAGCGTTTGCACCTTCTTTTTTCTGAAGAAGCAGATTAGCAACCGGCTTACCGACAATATTGCTTCTGCCGACAACTACAACGTGTTTGCCGCTCGTTTCAATTTTATAACGCTTCAATAATTCAACTACTCCGTACGGAGTGCATGGATAAAAAGTTTCTTTGCCGATTACCAGATTGCCAACGCTGATTGGATGAAATCCATCAACATCCTTCGACGGCGCGATCCGTTCTATAACTTTGTCTTCGTTAATATGTTTCGGCAGCGGAAGCTGTACGAGTATTCCGTCGAAATCATTGTTCGCATTGTATGAATCAATAAGTCTAAGCAGTACTTCTTCGCTTGTATCAGCAGATAATTTTTCAATCTTGGAAAGCATACCGATTTCATTACAAGCTTTGCCTTTCGATGTAACATACGAAAGCGATGCGGGATTGTCTCCAACCAATATTGTTACCAGTCCCGGCACTCTAACGTTTAATGACCGGAGCCAATCAACTTTTTCTTTCAGCTCTTGCCGAATCTCTGCCGCTACTTTCTTACCGTCAATAATTACTGCCATTAAAAAAATCTCCTTCTAACTACTAGATACTCAATACTAACTACTGCTCTTATCAAATTCCGGAATAAAAATTCTTTCGATCTCCACAGTCTTTCCGGTTTCCATATCAACTTTTAAATACACTGCAGTCAAATGAACATTTCCGGCTGCTGTCTGGTACTTCTGCGGAGTCTGATAAATGAAACGGTTAATCGCCGCATCGGTCTTCATACCGATTACCGAATCATACGGTCCGGTCATTCCGCAATCCGTAATGTATCCGGTTCCGTTTGGAAAAATTCTTTCATCGGAAGTTTGAATGTGAGTGTGCGTGCCGATTACCGCTGTAACTTTTCCGTCTAAATAATTTGCGAGCGCTAATTTTTCTGCCGTCGCTTCGGCGTGCATATCAACGATAACAACTTTAGTTTCTTGTTTTAATTTTGGAAGCACCCAATCGGCTGAACGGAACGGACAATCGATCGGCGCCATGAACGCGCGTCCTTGTAAATTCAAAACTGCAATCTTTCCTTTTGGAGAATTAACAAAAACATAACCGCTGCCGAACGTTCCCTTTGGATAATTTAACGGACGGATGGCACGCGGTTCCGCTTTCAAGTATTCTTGCGATTGATGTTTATCCCACGTGTGATTGCCGCCGGTTATAGCATGAACGCCGAGATCGAAGAGCGGCTTCGCTTCCTTCTCGGTACACCCCTTGCCGTCAGAAGCATTTTCTCCGTTGGCAATTGTAACATCGATCCGGTATTTCTTCTGCAAGCTTGGCAAGTACATCTGCACAATATCAAGACCCGGCTGACCGACAATATCGCCGATGAATAGAATATTAATTGTCATAATTACTTTCTTTTGGCGTGCAATATATCTAAAAACGGGGAATGTTGAAAAGAACTTGATGTTTGGTGCTTGAACTTTATTTGTTTGGTTAGACATTCCCGCTTTTCTATGTGCAAATACTAAAGTAAAACTACAATTAAGCCGCTAAACGTATTGTCAATTTTGGTTAAATTTGTTTTGTGAAACTGACTGACGGATGAAAGAGAATAGAATAGCAGAAATCCCCTTTGAAGATGCCGAGTATTCGGTTTTCGATTTTGAAACGACCGGCACTTCGGCTCGAAACGACAAGGTTATTGAAATCGGCATTGTTAAGCTGCGGAAAGGAAAAGTTACGGATACGTTTTCATCGTTTATAAATCCGGGGAGACCGGTTCCGTTTTTCATTACACAAATGACCGGTATAACAAATTCCGATGTGCAGGACGCTCCCTATTTCGATGAAGTCTATTACAAGATCAAAGAGTTCATCGGCGATTCGATCTTAACCGCGCACAATCTTAGTTTCGATCACTCATTCTTGAAACACGAATGCGCCAATTACGAATTGGAGTTTCCTAAGAACGAAGCGATCTGCACGCTGCGTTTGGCAAGAAGACTCTATCCGCAGCTTCCGAGCAAATCACTCGGCAACTTGGTTAAGCAATTACGCATCCGGCATCGCTACGTTCACCGGGGACTTGGCGATGCATCCGCCACTGCAAAAATTCTTGTGCGCATGTTCAAACTGCTGCGCGAAGAACACGGCGTTCACACCGTAAGCGACCTCATAAATTTTCAGCGGATAACTTTCAGTCCGGCGCCGTTTACTATGATTAAAAAAAAGCTGATAGACGACCTGGCAAAAGTTCCGTCCGATCCAGGTGTGTATTTTTTCAAGAATGCGAAGGGTGAAATAATTTATATCGGCAAAGCTAAATCGCTGAGAGAACGGTTGAGAAGTTATTTCTTGAGTAATGCCTTAAGGAAATCGAAAAAAATTGTACGGCAGGCTTCATCGCTCAACTTTAACAGAACAAACAGCGAATTAACCGCACTTATCGCCGAGACGGAACTTGTGAAAACTCACAATCCCAAGATGAACACGCTTCTCAAAAGATATCCGCGAAACTACTTCGTCAGAGCATCCGTAAAGAAAAAGTATCCTTCAGTTGAAGTAACAAGCTCTTTCGATTTTGACGGCAATAACTACTACGGTCCTTATGCAAACCGCGACACGGCAAACTCACTGAAGGAAATTATCGACAAAACTTACCAGCTTAGGGAATGCAGCGACAAAGAATTAAAGAAAGGAAAGAAGTGCTATCTTGCCGATATTGAACGCTGCTATGCGCCGTGCATCAGCAAGGATATTGATAGTTCGTACCGCGAAGAATTAGAGCGTGTTAACGAATTCTTGTGCGGGCAAAATCAGTCAGCGGTCGATCGCCTCCTTAACCAGATGAAAGAGCTCAGCTCGAAACAGAAGTATGAGGAAGCCGCACAAATCCGGGACATTGTTCAGCTCATACTAGATCAACTGAACAGATCATCTATTCTTGCAGAGCCGATAAACAAAGCCAACGTACTAATAGAAATAAACGGACCTATCAAAAACGATTTTATGCTTTTGCTAGAAGGGAAAATCGTATTCAAGGATTATTTCGTTGGCGAGAAAGAAAATTTTGACGAAAGCTTGCAAGATTATTTCGACGGAACGATTCAATCATTCAAAGAAATTTCCGAGAAAGATTTGGAGCGGCTGAAAATATCATTGAGCTGGCTGGTCAGAAATCGTGAGAAAGTAAAAGTGCACTACTTGAAGAACTATCAATCTTCTTCCGAGCTTGCAACGCAATTGATTTTCCAACGATAAGACGAAGATGTGTCCGCGGGTTTCTTTATCCCAATCGAAGTGAAAATATAATCCCCATTGCTACGCTGATCAGGATTACAAACGCCACAATCAAAGTTATCATGGCAAATTTTCTTTCCTTGTATCTCCAAAATTGAATAATCGAAAGCACCACTCTGCTTATGGGAGTAAGAATCAGTATTGCAGTACCGGCAAAAAGAAACGGCTTGGCATTAAGTTTCAGAATGTCGTTCCAGAATTCTTGGAAATTATTGAAATAGAAATGTGACGTTTCAATCTGTTCGTGTTTTATAAACAAAAGAAGGAGTCCCGCAATAAAAAATGCGGACGATAAATAAATGCCGGCAGCGAGAACTTTAACTATCACGCTTTCAACATTATCGAGCGTATTATTTTTTTCTAAATTATTATGTGTCATATTAAAAAATATTTATCCCGAATCCGTCGCTCAAACCTTTTAGCAGCATTCTAAACGCAAGGTACGAAGCGACAATTGTGAAAATTAGTTTAATAGTTTTGCTCTTGAACCGATTCATCAGCATGCTGCCGAGAGTAGCACCTGCCATTGTTCCTATTGCAACCGGCGCAACAATAAAGAAATTTATTGTCCCGCTGATAAAGTAAATGATCGCGCTGGTTGCAGCGGTTAACCCTATCATAAATTTGCTCGTAGCAACTGCTACCTTCATTGGAATTTTCATCAGAGCATTCATGGCGGTAACTTTCAGAACGCCTCCGCCAATACCCAACAATCCGGAACCAACACCCGCAACGAACGAGATTGCACTTCCGGCAACCGGTTTGTGCGCCACATAATGGATCTCTTTGTTCAAAGCTTTGTCGAAGTACTTGCTCTTTATGTTCAGGTATGATTCAAGCTTGGCATTTTCATTTATTCTTTCTTCGTCAAAATTTATTTTGTCATCATGCGACCTGGTGACGTATGAAAAGATAGCCATCGTCATAACAAGAATTCCAAACACAACGCTGATAACCCAGCCCGATAAGACCAACGCGAGAACAGCGCCGACAAGCGCGCCTAACGTGGTCGAAACTTCGAGAAACATGCCGAGGCGGACGTTTGTGATCTGCTGCTCGACATAAGTATGCGCGCCAGCAATCGATGTTGCGATAACGGAGACCAAACTTGCAGCAACTGCCTGGTGAATTGGAATATTTAAGAGAAGCGCCAAAGCCGGCACGATGATAATACCTCCGCCAATGCCCACGAGTGCACCCAGAATACCGGCAAATACAGCCAACACAAAAATAAGAACATAAGTAAGCAGCATTAGTTATCTCAAGAATTTGGAATAGCTTTTTGAATTATTCAAAATATTGTAGGCGGTCGTAAACTGATCGTCGAATTTCAATGACTCGGTTATTCTTCCCTGGCGGCCGTCGCTTCGTGCTGCAAGTTCTTCACGGATAAGATGCACGATATCATCTTTATACTTCTCAATTTCATTTGAATGACTCGCATCGATCCGGTTTTCTTGTTTTTTCAATTCAGCTATAAAACTTGCGTCAAGGTTTTCTTCAGTTGCCGCCGTCTTCAGCAGATCAATTAATTTTTCCGATCGTGAGACAAATTCAAATTTCTGACTTTTCAAATAGCTCACGAACTCATTAAGAAGATACTCCGATGAAAGTTTTCTCGTATCAGCTTGAGTATTTCCGTTGAAGAAATGAGTAGCAAATCTGAAAAACATTCCGTCAGCTAAAAGAGTTTGTACCAAATAAGATTTCGATTCATTCTGCACAACGGTATCGGGCATTATTCCGCCGGCGGAAAGAACTGTTCGTCCGTCGTCTGTTTTAAATTTCTTCTGGGTAACATAAGAATTTTTCTCGAAGACTCTGTTCTTCTCCGCGTAATCGATCTTTTGAATCGATCTCCCGCTCGGCGTGTAATACCGCGCAGTTGTAATCTTTAACGATGTATTGTAAGACAATGGAATTATTGTCTGAACAAGTCCTTTGCCGTAAGAGTTTGTTCCGACCAAAACGGCTCTATCATGATCTTGCATAGCGCCGGAAACAATTTCCGAAGCCGACGCCGATCCCCCGTCTATCAAAACTGCCATTCTTACTTTGCCGGCAATTGGTTCTTCATTGGACGAATAATTTTTTGTGTTGAGACTGTCTCTACCGATTACCGAGACAATCAATTGACCTTTATTGAGAAACTTTCCGCAAACATCAATAGCAGCATCCAACAAACCGCCGGGATTGCCTCTAAGGTCCAAGATCAACGATTCGATTTCACCTTTAGATTTTAAATCCAGCAGCGCCTTCTTAACTTCTTCTCCCGCAGTCTGCGAGAAGCCGCTAAGTTTGATGTATGCGTTTTTACTTCCGGCAGGAACAAATCCGTAATAAGTTACATTCTTCACTTCAATCTCTTCGCGGACAAGATTGAAAGTAATTTCATCGCTCGCACCGTCGCGTTTTACTGTGACGGAGATCGTCGTACCGGGATCGCCCTTGAGCATTTCGCTGAGACTTTCAAAATTGTCTTTTGTAATCCGAACGTTGTTTATTTTCGTGATAACGTCGCCGATACGCATACCTTGCCGTTGAGCGCTGAATCCTTCAATCAGATCAACAATGGTTACGTTGTCGTTACGGAGTCCAACAGTTGCACCAATGCCGCCGTACTTTCCTTTCGTAATTATGTCAATGTCTTTTTGCCCGTCAGCATCTATGAAATTTGTATAAGGGTCCAACGAAGTTAACATGCCGTTAATGCCGGCAAGCATAAACTCTTCGGGATTCAACTGATCTACGTAATTGAGCGCTACTTCTTTATAGACTCGCCCGAAAATATCGATGCCTTTGTTTATTTGAAAATATATGTCGTTATCGCGCGTGATGAAACCGGAGAAAAAAACCACGGCAATAAGCGGCAGAAATATTCTTTTAATCAATCGCATTTAAAACCTCTATGCTTTTTCCAACTCTTCAACTTTGTTAATTATGATCTTGTGTATTTCCTCAATAGAAAGAGTACCATCGATTGTGCAAAATCTTTTTTCTTTATCTGATAGATAAAGATAACCGTCGCGAACACGTTTGTAAAAATCCATTTTGGAGGATTCGATTCTGTCCAGATCCACTTTACTCACTTTCGATTTTCTCGCAATCACTTCTTTGATCGGAATGTCGAGGAAAAAAGTGATGTCGGGAATTGCTTTGCCGATCACAAAACTTTGAAGCTCTTCAACGAAGTGCAAAGAAATTTTCCTACCGAAACCTTGGTACGCAATGGATGAATCGTGAAACCGGTCGGAAATAACAATCGTATCTTTTCGCAGTTCGGGAAGGATTATCTCATTCACTAATTGCGAACGGCTGGCAGAAAATAAAATCAGCTCGGTTTCAATCGACATCTCCGAATTTTTTTTATCAAGAAGTATATCGCGGATTTTTTCCGAGATCGGAGTGCCGCCCGGTTCTCTAATTATTTTTACGTTTTTTCCTTCCGACGTGAAATACTTTTCGAGCAACTGTACCTGTGTTGATTTGCCGCAGAAGTCTAATCCTTCAAATGTAATGAACATGTGTTTGAGCCTTGGAATAATCAGTGTTGTTTGATAATGTATTCTATCTTTTTAGGTTGAATATCGCTTAACGTTGTGAACTTAGGAATTTCAACGACCGGTTCAATCGAACCGGAATTTTCTTTTAGCGCCGACCAATAATCGACGTAAGCTTTAACGCTGTCGTTGGTCAACTTACCGAGAGTATTAATTCCCCCTCGCAAAACAACATCAATCTTGCCGGGATATAAAACCAACTCCTTGGAATACGGAACCGATCTTGCTTCAACTTCAATTCCCTCAAAAGTTTTATCAACAATTTTCTGCACTTCAAACTTAACTTTGCATTTCTTCGGAGAGACGGTTATCCCGTTGATTTCTTCAAGAGGAACGTCTGCACTAATGTTGTCGCTGATATCGTCAAATTCAATGAACCGGGTTTTTACCGAATCGATTTTATTAAGCAACTGCGACGGTCCGGATATTTTAACTGTCTCCGGCTCAATACTAACTTGTGATACGATTCCGTAACCGGGTTTAAATACAAGATTGACGTTTTTACCCACCTTAACGGTTTTTGTTCCGGTTTTTTCTACGTCGTACTCAACTTGACCCGGCGCTATATCCAAAACTTGAAACGTGTTTGTTATCCAAGAATTCGCTTCGATAAAATCGCTGATGTTGTTTTTGTGATGCCCCACTCTCTTATGAACCGGAATATTGAATTCGACCCTTCGCGCCAAATCCAGTTTAGCTAGTTCCCATCCTTTACCTTTGATCTGAAGATACACTTCATCCACAGAAGTAGAACCGATTGAATAGTTTTGCGGAAGATCGGAATACTGAACCGGCACAATAACCGTCATAATATAATCTTGCGACAACGCCACCGATATCCATAATCCGATAGAAAACAGTGCAATCAGCGAAATGGTTATAACTTTATTCTTCATATTGAAATATAAAAAAGAAGCTGTCTCAAAAGTAATTTTTCAAAAACAAATCCGCGGAAATCTTTTAAAATCTGCGTTATCTGCGTTCTATTTTGAATAATAAATTACTTTTGGGACAGCTTAGTAGTCTTTGTCAATCTTACTTTTGGTAATCATCTCAGCTTATCAAAATGTTCAATCAACTCGTCACGGTTTGCACGCGAGATTTGTCTTCCTTTTATTGGAAAGTTTTCAAAGCTTCTTGCAAGGTGACGGAGTTTATGAACATTCAATTTTGAAAGTACTTCGCTGCTTGGAATTTCTTGCGAAGTTGTTTCCGCCGGTTTCTCTGCGCCGCCCATTTCTTTAATCGCTTCTTCTCTTAAAGAATCCAGCTTTGAAACGGCTGCCGGTTTTTCAGCAGTAACTTTTGGTTTGGGTTTTCTAACGACTATCTTCGGTTCCGGTTCAGCAATTTCTCCGAACAAAGTTTCGCTAGCGGTTTCTTTTTCAGCTGCCTTTTCTTCGCGAGGTTTTTCTTTTTTAATTTCTTTTGTTTCCGCTACCGGCTGAAGTGAAGAGTAGTAAATTATTTCTTCAAGCTGATCATCGGGACGTGGTATAACATGAGCTGAAACTAGCTGACCTACACGTTGAGCTGCGGCGGCACCGGCGTCAACGGCTGATTTAACAGCCGCTACTTCGCCGATAATTTTTACCGTTACCAAAGCTGCGGTGATTTTTTCTTTACTCACCAGCTTCACATTGGCGGCTTTAACCATTGCATCGGCAGCTTCAATCGCTCCGATCAAGCCTTTAGTTTCAATAAGACCTAAAGCTAATTGCATGCTCTAATCTTTATTTTGCTCTTTTGGGAAGGATCATTTCAACATCAGCATGAGGGCGAGGAATGACGTGAACTGAAACCAATTCTCCAACTCTTTGAGCTGCTGCTGCGCCGGCATCGGTTGCAGCTTTAACAGCACCAACATCGCCTCGAACCATAACCGTAACGTAGCCGCCGCCGATCGTTTCTTTTCCGATCAGTTCTACTTTTGCGGCTTTTACCATGGCATCGGCTGCTTCAATTGCGCCAACCAGCCCTTTGGTTTCAATCATTCCGAGTGCGTCAAGTGTCATAGATGTGCTCCCTATTGGTTTTATTACTGATCCAAAATAGTTTATAATGATAAAAATGTCAATTTAATATTGCTTTCTTAAGCCAAAAACTCAACGATTATTTTGGGCGTTTAGGTAATCCTCAAGTATAACAGCCGCCGCGTTTTTATCGAGCAATGATTTATCCCGCCTTTTCTTTTTCGAACTGACCGATGCAATGATTCTCTGTTTGGCTATATCGGAAGAATAGCGTTCGTCAACCAATTCCACCGGAAGAGTAATTCGTTTTTCCAATTCCTCTTTGAATGCGACAACCATCTTGGTACTTGACGATTGTTCGCCGCTTTCTTTCAGCGGATAACCGAGAACAATCTTAACAACCGAATATTCGGAAATAATTTTGGAAAGATTATTCCAGAATTTGGAATCGTTCTGAAGTGTTGATAAAGGATAGCCAAAAATATTCAGTGGATCGGTAACGGCTAACCCGATTCTCTTTTCACCGAAATCGATGGCAAGTATTCTAGCTTCTTTCAAAAAGTTTCATCTGTTGTTATGAATTTTCAGTGTCAAACCGTTCAACGGAATAAATGCCGCGGTTCTTTTTCAACCGGTCAATCAATTTCATCAGGTGATCCAAATCTTTAACATAAACCGTGATGGTTCCTTTGAACATGGAATCTCCGGTTGTAATGTTAACAGACTTTATGTTCGTGTTCTGATAAGTCGTGATGCTGTTTGAAATGTCTTTCAAAATGCCGGGCATGTCCTCTCCGCGTATAATAATTCCGGCAACGAAGAACGCACCGTTCGTCTTCGGCCAGGAAACCGGAACCAGTCTGCTCTCGTTCGTCTTAACCATGTTAATTAAATTCTTGCAGTCCTTACGATGAATTTTTATTCCTTCACCTATCGTAACGTAACCTATAACCTGATCACCGGGAATAGGATTGCAGCACTTAGCGTATGAATACGCGAAACCTTTCTGATCTCCTTCGACAACAACTCCGCCGGCGGTTGTGCGTGCGACATCCATAAATTTTTCGAACGCAATATCGGGCGCACTTTTGTCTTCCACTTCTATCGTTGGATTCAGAAGCTCGTCGAGATTAACTTTTTCATGGGCAATGGCTTTGTAAAGCTGCCTGGTGTTGTCAAACTTTAACTTTCTCGCCAGCTTAAGAAGTTCATCGTTGGAAAAAGAAAGTTTGAGCTTCTTAATTTTTTTCTCCCAAATTTCTTTTCCGTTTTCAATCAGCTTCTCTTCTTCTTTGTTCAGATATTTTCTGATGCTGTTCTTCGCTTTATGCGTCTGAACAAACTGCAGCCAGCTTTTATTCGGATGCTGATTTTTCGACGTGATAATTTCTACCTGATCGCCGCTGTGAATCACGGTATCGAGAGGGACAATCTTGCCGTTAACCTTTGCGCCGATACACCGGTAACCGACATTGCTGTGAATCTCGAACGCAAAATCTACCGGCGTTGAATTGAGAGGAAGCCGCCGCAAATCTCCTTTCGGCGTGAAAATATAAATTTCATCCTGGTACAAATTCAGTTTGAAACTGGCAAGAATTTCCTTTGTCGCTTCATCCTTCGAAGCATTTTCGAAAATATCCCTAACCCAATTAACCCATTCCTCAAGATCTTTATCCGTTGAGACAAGTTTTTCTTTGTACTTCCAGTGTGCGGCAACACCTTTCTCTGCAATCTCGTGCATCTTTCTAGTTCTGATCTGAACTTCAACCAACTTTCCTTCCGGACCGATTACCGTTGTGTGGATTGATTGATAATTATTCTTCTTCGGAATGGAAATAAAATCTTTGAACCGGTCGCTGATCGGTTTATAAAGCTGGTTAATCACGCCAAGCACATAATAACATTCGTTGGGATCGTTGTTCTCAAGAATAATTCTGAGAGCCAGCAGATCGTAAATGTCTTCGAACGGCCGGTTTTGAATGATCATTTTTCTATAGATGCTGTAAAGATGTTTCGGCCGCCCGCCCATTTCGTATTTAAGATTAAGTTCTTTCAACTTCTCAACAATCGGTTTGGAAAATTTTGCGATGAACGCTTCTCTTTCTTTCCGCGTGTCCTTGATCTTTTTCGCAATGTCTTCGTAAGCTTCTTTGTTGAGATACTTGAACGCAAGGTCTTCCAATTCCCATTTCAGTACCGCTAAACCGAATCTGTGAGCGAACGGCGCATAAATTTCCAGAGTCTCTTTTGCAATTCTTCTCTGCTTTTGCGGATGAACAAACTCAAGCGTTCGCATATTGTGAAGCCGGTCGGCAAACTTTACTAGAATAACGCGAACATCTTTTACCATCGAGAGAAGAAGTTTGCGGTAATTTTCTGCTTGAGTAATTTCCTGACCTTTGAAGACGCCGCCGATTTTTGTAACGCCGTCAACAATTTCTGCAATTTCTTTATTGAACTCTTTGCCGAGAAAATCCAAACTGATATCGGAATCCTCCACCACATCGTGAAGCAGCGCGCTAACAACAGAAACATCATCGAGCGGAATTTCACGCGCAATTATCATCGCAACTTCGTATGGGTGATTGAAATACGGCTCGCCGGAAGCGCGGAAATCGTTCTTGTGCGATTCATAGCTCAGCTGAAAAGCTTTTTTGATTAGCTCTTCATTCACAGCGGGAAGATTCGTTTTGCAAATCTTCAGAAGATCATCCAGCATCCGCTGATGTTTTACGCTGATCGTCGCTTCCATTTAACAACAACCTTTTTTAAATGGCTCTGCCGCTTGTTGAGGCGGACATTTTACAGTACCGTAAGAACAAAAAACGCAGCAATCCCCTTCCTTCGGTTTTAAAACTTTATTACAACTTTCACAAACGTAAAAATGCTGACAAGCATTTTCCGGCATTGTTTCTAATTTTTCAAAACCACAATAAGGGCACTTTATTATCGATTCGGTTATAACACTCATTTCATCAACTCTTTTTAAAGTATGAACTTCTTATTAATCTAAAATGTTCCAAAAGTTCTATCGCCCGCATCGCCTAAACCCGGCATAATGTATCCGTTCGAATTCAATTGTATGTCCAGAGCAGCAGTGTAAATAGGTACTTCGGGATGTTCGGCGTTCATTTTTTCAACGCCTTCCGGTGCGGAAATCAAACAGGCGAGAACACATTTCTTGGCGCCTTTCTGTTTCAACGAATTGAATGAAGCCACCGCACTTCCGCCTGTTGCAAGCATTGGATCGAGAAGAATTGTAACCGACGCGCCGAGGTTATCCGGAGTTTTGTAGTAGTAATCGATCGGCTGCAAAGTTTTTTCGTCGCGCTGCAGACCGATGTGACCAACTTTAGCTTGCGGAATCATTTCGAGAAACGAACTGACCATGCTCAGTCCCGCACGCAGCACGGGGACGAGCACAATCTGTTTAGAAAGTTTGTAACCTTTTGTTTTTTCGAGCGGAGTTTCAACTTCGAATTCATCCAGTTCAAACGATTTGCAAATTTCTATCGCAAGTGAATAGGAAACTCTGTTTAGCGCCGAACGGAACCCGGCGGGATCGGTGCGTTTGTCGCGCAGAATAGTTACGTCTTGTTTAATCAACGGATTCTCTACCAAAAAGAAATTTCTCATTTCAGTTCTCTCTCAATTTTTCTGCCGAGTATGGACAAGATATTTACAAACGGTGAAAGCGGCGGCGTGTAATTGTAATTCACATTCGCCAGTTCAGTCACCCGGATTTTATTGTGGATGTATGTCGAAATCAAGTCGCCGTAGCCAATTACTTCTTTGTTGCCGAAAAAATTTGCGCCCAAAAATTGTTTTGTGTTCTTGTCGAAGATTAGTTTACCGAAAACACTTTCCGCCGCGGGCATAACCTTAACAAGATTTTGCGCAACGGCATTGACAGACGCAAAATTGTAGCGGTATTTTTTCGCCTCGGCAGAACTTAAACCAACTGTGACTAACGATTTCCCAAATAATTCTACTGCAATATTTTTTACGACAGAATGAACAATAGCATTTCCACCCGCGGCATTTTCTCCGGCTGTGTGACCGCTTTGATGCGCGTAAGTTGCAAGCGGAAAATAATCCGGTTTGCCGGTAATACGATTCACAACTTCCGTGCAGTCCCCCGCGGCAAAAATATTTGGGTCGCTCGTGCGGAGTTTCTGATCGACTTTTATTCCGCCGAAACTACCAATACCGAGTTTTGCCGAAACAGCCAGTGTGTTGTTCGGCTCAAATCCAATTGAAGTAAGAACAATATCATACTCTGTACTTCGTCCTTCAAACTTCATACTTAGGAATTTGTTTTCATCGTGTAAGTATCTTACATCTTTTGCACCGCCGATAAAATTTATCTTTTTCTGATTCAACAGATCCAAAACCAAATTGCGCGTTTCATTTTCAGCACCGGGCAGAGGAAGATTTTCTTTTTCCAAAATTGTCACTTCGCAGCCGAGCGCGTGAAGTGCGTCCGCGGTTTCAAGTCCGATGTAACCGGCGCCGATTATCAAAACTTTCTTGGTGCGGTTCCGTTCTACATAATTTTTAATTGCAAGAAGATCACCAACGGATTTCAGCGTGAACGAGTTAACCAGACAGTTAGGCAGCGCGGCAAGTGTTTTCGCTTTCGATCCGGTGCACAAAATCAGCTTGTCATAATTCAGTTCGAGCTTCTGACCGTTCTTCAAATCCTTAACGACGAGAACGCGCTCCGGTCTGCTAATTTTTTCGGCGTGATGACCGGTTAAAACTTTAACTCCCTTTTCACTTTCGAACGAAGACGCGCTGTAAAAAACCACGTTTTCATAATTCTTAATTTCACCGCTGAGCACATAGGGCAGTTCGCACGTGCCAGTGGAAATAAATTCCCCGGCTTCAATCATCGTAACATCTGCATCGGGCGCGGTGCGCTTTGCCTTTGCAGCCGCAGCCGGACCCGCAGCATTGCCGCCGATAACAATTATTCTCTTCTTAGCCGCCAATGGATACAATTTAACCCAAATCAATTCTTCCTTAATAAATATAACTAATTTAGAAATGAACCGTAAAGGCGCGGCATGCTCGGGCAACTTCTGCAATACAACGGCGGGATAGTTTGATACTGGCAGTTACATCGGAGTTTGATGCGGGTTAAAACGGTTTCAAGACGGATTCAGAACGGAAGTAGAGCGAATGCGAGATCAGTATGCAGAACTATGAAATGGATAAAGGAAAATTTTGAGTATTAAAATATTAGCCAGCGCAATACAACAGTTTGATTATAAATAAAATAAGAAAGACGATGAAAACCAATGTAGAAGGTAATACAGTATGGGACAGTTGGCAGTTGGCAGTTTTGAATTTTGAGTTTTGAATTTTGAGTTTTGAGTTTTGAGTTTTGAATTTTGAGTTTTGAGTTTTGAATTTTGAGTTTTGAATTTTGAATTTTGAGTTTTGAATTTTGAGTTTTGAGTTTTGAGTTTTGAATTTTGGATTTTAGATAGAAGTTGTCGGGTTGCGGGTTTGCCGGTTGCGAGTTAAGAGTTTGCACGTTGAAACGTTTAGAGCTCCAGTTTATAGTTGAAAGTTTGAGCCGATTGTCTTATGTTGGATTCGGGAGGAACACAAAACATTTTATGGAAAGGGTTAAAGGGGAAAATAAACCGAAGCTTCTAGATTTGGTGCGAACCGAACTTAGAGTCAATCATTATTCGCGCAAAACCGAAGAAAGCTACACCTCGTGGATTAAGCAATTCATAATCTTCAATAATAAGACTCACCCAGATAAACTTAGCAGTGAAGAAATAAAAAATTTTCTAAATTATCTTGTGGTCAGTAGACATGTTTCTGCTTTTTAACCCGTGAGATAGAAAAACGTTTTATTATGGGAAAAAAATATTTTAGTAGAATGACAACCGATATGTACGAACATAAATGGAATTATCTCACGGGTCAGGCTCAGAATCAGGCATTGCAGGGTATTCTATATTTATACAAAAAAGTAATTCATAAAGATGTTGGCTGGATTGAGGATATAAAGCATGTTTCCAGGGTTAAGCATTTACCCTTTGTCTTATCAAAGGATGAAGTAAATAAAGTACTCTCTCATTTAGAAGGGATTCCGTTGTTGATTTCGAAATTATTATACGGCAGCGGAATGCGTTTATCTGAATGTTTAGGGCTGAGAGTACAAGATATAGATTTAGATTACAGAACAATTACGGTAAGAGATGGTAAAGGAGAAAAAGACAGGATTACAATACTACCGGATAAAATTATTGCAGAATTGAAACAACAAATTCAACGAGTTAAAAATTTGTTTATTAGGGATAGAGCGAAAAAAAATGTAGAAGTTCCGCTTCCGTACGCTCTTGATAGAAAATATCCAAATGCGAGTAAAGAGTTCAACTGGCAATATATATTTCCCGCCAAGAGTCTAGTTTATGTAAAAGAAAGCAAAAAGAACTTACGAGTTCATTTGCATCAAAGTACGTTTCAGAAAATATTTAAAGAAGCGGTTCGTAAGGCGGATATAACTAAACATGCTTCTCCTCATACATTAAGACACAGTTTCGCAACACATTTGTTGCAAGCGGGATACGACATAAGGACTGTTCAGGAACTACTTGGACATAATTCCGTAAAGACCACCATGATATATACGCACGTTCTAAATAGAGGAATTGGCGTTAGGAGTCCCTTGGACTAAAGATGATAAATGAGAATTATTTTCTTAAAAACCAGCTTGAGCAATAATGCCAGAGTAATTAACATGTTGAGTATTATGGAGTTACAGAAGTTTAAAATAAGAACGCAGATTATAGATGAGAATTTTTTTCTTAAATAAACGCCGAATTGTAGAATACTAATTCGGTATAATTAATAGTTATATGGCAAAGTATTCGAGGTAAATATGAGTTTATCAATTTATTCTTTTTCAGAAACTGATCAAGAAACTTTTATTAATTTTTGGTCGAATAAATATCAGTATTCTTTAGAAAATCTCTATGTTCATAACATTCAACCACCGTTAAGTGAAAATAGTGTTTTGAATTTATTCCATTGGAAAAACGGAATGAGACTCTCAACAGCTAAATTACAATCTGTAAGAAATAATTATATCGCTTTACTTGATAATCTTCCTGAGCTTAATAATTTAGAACAAGGAAGGAACTATTATGCTCAACTAAATGGAAGAATGATATGGAATTTATTTTGGTTACATTGCATTAATCCCAATCTGTTTCCAATATTTGACCAGCATACATATAGAGCTTGCAATTATATTTTGAATAATGCTGTCGCTGAATTATCTGAATTAAACGACAACGAAAAAATTAACTTCTATTTTGATACCTACATTCAATTTTTTAATGAGTTTCATAACAATGAAAATAGAAGAATTGATAAAGCATTTTTTATGTTCGGAAGGTTTTTAAAAAAATGGTATTAGTAATTAATGCCATATAACAAGTGGCTCAAGGCGACAGCGTTTTCGCACTCGGCATTTGTGCAATTTAAAGTTTGTAATTCCGTTTCAAGTTTCTTATTCAAGGTAGTCGTGCTATGAAAGTTTTTTGTAATTATAAAAATTATTAACAAGTTCGGCATTGTAGTTCTGGGCTGCGCCTTAGCCACAACGCCGTTAGCTGCTAAGTTTAGGTAAGTTAGCAAAATTTATATGATAACTAAAAAAGTAAAAAAAAGTAATAAATTATATAAGAAGACAATGCCAAAGAAGGTTATAAAGAAGCGAATTGTTAAAAATACCACTGCCAATCATCCGGTTAAAAAATTAAAAAAGAGTTCAAGAAAGTCTCAGACCAAACGATTAAGACTTACAGAGAAGGATAAACAGTTATTAGCGCGTCATAAAACTTTGAAACTTCAGATTGAACTAGTGCCTTCAAGTTGTTGGTTTTCAAATACTAGAAAAAACGTAAAACAAAGTGAGTGGGACAGAATTAGAAAATCCGTCTACGCAAAAGCAAATTACCTTTGTGAAATTTGTGGTGGAAAAGGAACAAGACACCCTGTAGAATGCCATGAAGTGTGGATTTATAATGATAATAATTTGACACAAACATTAGGTAGCTTCCAAGCTATTTGTCCTTTGTGCCACGAAGTCAAACATATAGGTCTTGCTGGAATTTTAGGAAATGGAGACAGAGCATTAAATCGATTCAAGAAAGTAAATCGTTTAAGTAAAGAAACTGCTGAGAAAATTGTGAGTGTCGTTTTCAAGGAATGGAAATTAAGAAGTGGACAAAAATGGGAACTTAATATTAACCTTCTTAAAGAATTCGGCATTGATATCAATAATCTAAAAAGTAAAGGCAAGTTAAATAAATATCGTTTCGTAAAAATAAAAAGTAAAATTAATAAACAGTCCCAAGCAGCTAACCCGCGTCTCAGCCCGACCGCTTCTTCGAATCGGTCGTAGTGAGTTATTCGGGTTTAGTTTTTCAAAGTAAGTTGTTCTTAAAAGTGTGATTGCAAAACAAAACTGATTTTAAAAATAAAGTTGCGTTGAAAATGTTCGCATTGTTGTTTTGGGCGGCGGGCTAAACGCAACGCCGTTATACACTAGTCTAAAATTAATATGAAGGAAAGGAATGGGGAAAAAAATTATAATCAGCTTATATCTCGCATCGATATTTATATCTTCATTACATGCTCAAGATATTTTTATACCAGACCTTAATACTGCGATAAATGGAAGCGGTTGGAAAGGCAAGTTCGTTTCAACGGAACTTGCAAAAAAAGATTCCGCTGAAGCATTAATAATAACAAAAACCGATGGCGACGATCTTATTTGGCTTGATGGCTTTAAATTCACAAACGGAATTATAGAATTTGATGCAAAAGGGAAAAGCGGACCTCCACAAAGCAGTTTCGTTGGTATTGCTATCCGTGTTGTTGATGAAAATACTTATGATGCGATTTATTTTCGCCCGTTTAATTTCCGTTCTCCTAATCCCGTTAATAAATCTCATGCTGTTCAATATATTTCACATCCAGATTGGACATGGAAACGATTGCGTGATGAGAACCCTGGAGAATATGAAAAAGGTATTGAACCGGCACCCAATGGTGATGAATGGTTTCATGCTAAGATTGTAGTACAAAAGCCTGAGGTAAAAGTTTATGTGAATAGTGCAAACAAACCAAGCCTTGTAGTAAACGAACTATCCAATCGAATAGATGGTTCGGTTGGTCTTTGGTGTAATGAATTTGGCATGATCGCAAATCTAAAGATTAAACAATAGAAATAATTTTTATAATTGATGTCTAAGTAAGGGAAGAGAAAAAATCATCTTTCAATAATAGTGTATAACCCGCCGCTCAACCGGACAGCGTTTTTCAGTGCGGCATTTGTGTAATTATAAAATTGCGTTGACAAAGTTTAGTAGCTCTTTAAGGTAGGTTGTTCTAAGAAACATTTTTATAAATAAAAGTTAGTTGCAACTATTCTGCATCCTTGTTCTGGGCTGCCGGTTAGCGGCAACGCCGTTATATTGCTTAATGGTTAGAGTAGGGTTTTATAATTTCTTGCGCCGTGTAAAATTCTATGAATGAAAATTGTTCTTTCTTCAATAGTATAGAACACGATATAATTTTGGACAATTATATATCTGTATCCGAGATTTTTAATGTCCTCATCTCGTGGTATTCTGCCAAGCATAGGATTCCCGGATAGAAGTTCAATGTTCTTTTCAATTTTGTCAGCGATTGCTTCAGCAGCAGTCGGATTATCAGCTGCGATAAAAGATATTATTTCAGTAAAATCTTCTTCGGCAATTCTTAGTAGCCGAATTTGGTATTTATCTGTTGGCATTAATCGAATTCCGAATATCAGTCATAACTTGTTTTAGTGTCCGTCCTTTGTCTCCATCCGCTTTTTGATTCTGTGCAACAGATAGTTTGCTAAGTAAATCAAGTTTTAATTGCAGCTTGGAATAATGAGACATTGACATAACAACTAAATCTCCCTCACCATTCTTTGTTATGAATATTGGCTCGTTAGAATTGTTGGCAAGTTCCGATATTTCGTTTGATTTGTTTCTCAAATCAGATATTGGTTTTATAATTGGCATAAATGTTCCTTTTTGTATGTGTCAAAATTATATCATTATTCTGATAGTATCAAGAGGAATATGAGACGCAATATAACCAGTGGCTCAAGGGCGACAGCCCCGATATTCATCGGGGTAGACTGTATTCACATTCGGCATTTTAGAGATTTTAGAGTTAGTCGTTCCGTTTTGGCATTGCCATTCAAGGTAGTCGTGCTATGAAAGTTTTTTGTAATTATAAAATTTATTAACAAGTTCGGCATTGTAGTTTGGGGCTGCGCCTTAGACCACGCCATTATACAGTTTAATTTATATTGACCAAATACATTAATAAACCAAGAGGATAAAATGAAAGTAAAATTTAGCTTATTAATAATTCTATTTATGACTCAGATTTTATTTGCCCAAAATAAACTGCCAATAATCAAAGCTCATTCTAAAATGGTCGACATCAAAGATGATAATAATTTAAGAAAAAACTATTGGACAATTGCCCCAGAACTAAATCCAGATGTTTATACAACTTCTGCTAAGCGGGTAACATTTTATACTGACGTTGATTCAATTTCTTTTAGCATTAATCTCAAAGAAAACTATGATTTCATAATATTACTAAATGAAAAAGATTCCGCTAAAACTCGAATTGTTTACGAGCCGTCAAAGTTAGAAGTTTTAAGAAAAGCAAAAGAATACAACTATTCCGACAATCGTTTTATTCCAAAATTTACTTACCAATCTCAAGACGACCCAAATCTTGTTAGAGTTAGAAAAAAATTGAATTTAGATTCTGTTGCTGGGAAAGGTCGAGAGCTATCTCAAATATTTAATTTAATGCATTGGGTCCATAATTTAATTAAACACGATGGTAACAGTAATAACCCAACATTAAAAAATGCAATTGATTTAATAAAAGTATGTAAAGCTGAAAAACGCGGAGTTAATTGTAGAATGTTGGCAACGATACTAAACGAGTGTTACCTATCTATGGGCATAAAATCACGTTTTGTTACTTGTATGCCGAGAGAAACTAAATTTGATGACTGCCACGTTATTAATATGGTTTACAGCAAAGATTTAAATAAATGGATTTGGATAGACCCAACTTTTGATGCTTACGTGATGGACGATAAAGGCAATTTATTGGGAATACAAGAAGTAAGAGAACGGTTGATTAAAGAACAGCCATTAGTTTTGAATGCAGATGCTAATAGGAACAGTGAAGAATTAGAGCCCAAAGAATTTTACTTAGAATACTATATGGCAAAAAATCTTTATAGACTGCAATGCCCTTTAGTAAGTGAATATGACACCGAAACTTGGAATGAAGGTAAAGGAGTAACTTATGTTGAGCTTTTGCCGTTGGATGGGATTGAACAAACACCACAGAAAAAGGAAGTGGCAAATAAGGAGACGGGTGTGAATTTTATATATTACAAAACTAACAATCCTGATTTATTCTGGACAAAACCTGAATAAAAAGTCGTAAAGTAAAACTGTATAACATGCCGCTGCTAATGAACTCACTCTACTTGAGCAATTAGTGTAAGCCCAAAACGGTGCGCTTGTTTGTGTGAATATTTTATTTGTCGTTCTTTTTCCGAAGGAATTGCTCTGCCAGATTTTTTGTTCGTATTGTTTAATACCTTGTTCAACAAATTCAATTCCTTTTGTCATAACATTATAGAAGATAACGGCGATCTTCCGTGCAGTAGCTTTAATGGCACCAAGAGAACCTTTACGTGCTTTGATCCTGTGATAAAAAAAGTTAACTATAAATTATTGGCGTTCGCTTTTCAAAGCTGCATTCTTGTTATGGGCGGCGGCTTAAAAACAATGCCGTTATGCCTATAGCTAAAATAAGATTATGACACTTTATAAATACCTTTCACCTGATAGAATAGATGTTTTGTCTAAGCTTAAAATTAGATTTACGCAGTTTGGTGCTATGAATGATCCTTTTGAAATAAGTATTAATATTGATAAAATATCTGAGCAAACCAATATTTATGAATTAACTAAGAAGGATTTTAAGTCATTAATTGAAGAAGGTTATGAAAAGTATCCAGTGGTGCAATCGATTATTTCTAAAGAGGATTTTATTAATCTTGCATTACCTCTTGAAGAATATCTTAAGCCATATGTAATAGAGAATATGAATAATGTAATTGAATTGTTGCCAGATGTTTTAAAAAGCAAATTTGATGTTGGAATGGGAGCTTTATCATTGTCAGAAAAATGTGATCATCAACTTATGTGGTCACACTATTCAGAAAATCATATGGGCTATGTTATTGGATTTAATGGTGAGCATACCTATTTCAATCAAAGAATAAGTGTAAATGATGAGCTAAGACATTTAAGGAAAGTTGTCTATGTTAATAAGAGACCTCAAATAAATCTGATGAATCCTAATGGAGTTGAAATATTTACAATCAAACATACGAATTGGGAATATGAATCAGAATGGAGAATGATTCTTCCATTTACTGATGCTTCAGAAATAATTCATAATGAAAAATATCCAATCTATTTGTTTGATGTCCCAGCAAGTTCAATTTCTTCTATAATTCTTGGTTCTAAAATGGAAGATTCGCATAAAGAAGAAATAAAATCAATATTAAAATCCGATACAATTTATTCTCACATAGAATTATTTAATGCAACGCTAGACAAGGATACTTTTGCGATAAACATAAAGAGAATAAAGGCATAACCCGTTCTTCAAGCCGACCGCATCTCCGATACGGTCGTTTGAAGTAATAATAAGTTGGGTTGACAAAAGTTAGTTGCTCTTTGAAGGAGGTTAAAAAGAAAAATAAATTAAAAATCATAGGCATAGTTTTTCAAAGCTGCATTGCTGTGTTGGGCGGCGGGCTAAACGCAACGTCGTTATACATTTTAATCAATTAAGGAATATTCATCATGAAGAAATCAATCTTATTATGTTTTGTTCTTTTATTCTCAATTTCTCTTTATGCACAAGAAAAAAAGGAAATCATTGTTTCAGAGAAAGTAAAGGTTGAGCTTACTAAAATTTATCCAATGGCTAAAGATGTAAAATGGTCTAAGAATTTCGAAATAACTCGAGCATCCTTTATGGAAGATGGTAAGCATATTAATGTAATATTCCGGGCAGATACATTATATATGAATATGATTGAGACTGAAATATCAGCTCTTCCTGAACCCGTTAAGAATCATTTGGTAAAATATTATAAAAAGTATTCAATCATCAGAGCGGGTAAAATTTATTCTTCCGCAATCCGTGATGATAAAAAAGCACTCTTTGGTGCAGATATTCAAGATGGTTCAATCACAAAACGTGTAATATGTTATCCAAATGGTTCAGAGATGAGCGTTTCCAATATACCAGATGGAAAGAAGGATTGAATGTTTTTCAATGTCTAGATATATGTTAAAATGTATAACCAGCAACTCAAAGCGACCGCGTCTTCGATGCGGTCTAATTGAGTCGCATTCGGGTTTAGTTTTTCAGAATTAGTTTGTTGTAAAAGTTGATTAGCAAAACAAAACTGATCCCGCAAAGAGCGCGGGACAGGTTTATAAAAATAAAGTTGCGTTAATAATTCCGTCATTGTAGTTATGGGCGGCGGGCTAAACGCACGCCGTCAGGTGTTTCAAATAATATATGAAAAGTTGTTAAACAATAATTATCGGAGATAAATTAATGTCTTCCCAGAATATTGAAAATGAAGAGATTGTTAAACAATGGAAAAGCATTTATAAAATTGGTGCAATAACAACTATTATTGTTTTAGGGGGAATAATAATTGACATTGTTATTGGTTCTTCTTCTGGAGGCAATTTAACTCTGTTACCCCAAACAGCTATTGAACGCTTTGAACAATTTCAACATAATTGGTTGATGGGGCTGTATAATCTTGATTTATTAAATGCTGTAAATCAAATTATTTTGATTCCAACGTACTATGCTCTTTACGCTGCTCACAGAAATATAAAACCTACTTATTCTTTTTTTGCACTAATTATATTTCTTGTAGGAACAATATTATTTATTTCTAATAATACAGCTCTACCAATGTATGAGCTAAGTATCCAATACTTTAAAACGACTTCTGAATCTACAAGATTATTAATGGCAGCGGCGGGCGAAGCAATGCTAGCAAAAGGTGCTCACGGAAGTCTAAGTGCATTTGTTGGATTCTTGTTGCCCACTGTTGGAGGAATAGTAATGTCCTTTGTAATGTTAAGAGGCAAAATCTTTACAAGAATAAACTCTTATTTAGGAGTTATTGGAAATATTTTGTTAACGATATATATTTTTCTCGTAACCTTTATGCCTCAAACAAAAGAAATGGCAACAGTTATTGCAGCGCCCGGAGGTCTTTTTGTAATGGGGTGGATGATATTATTTACAAAAAAGCTATTTAGTTTAGCAAAGTAATCTGAACACTTTAGATGGTGATTAATTAAAAATGTTAAGCATATTATTAAAAAACACCTAACAAGCTTTTGCACCCGACCGCGTTTTTCCCGAAGGGATTCCTTCGGAACAGTTCGGCATTGTTGTTCTGAGCTGCCGGTTAGCAGCACCGTTATAAGGCTTAAATCTTGATTTGATATTAGGATTGATATAGACTACTTAAAGGGCTATATTGTAGTCGCAAAATGAAAGGGAATAAAATGAAATTTAGTGAAGCTGTAAAACCAATTAGTTATTTAAAAACTCATGCCTCCGAGGTTGTTCGGGATGTTGCAGAAAATCGGAAAACATTAATTATTACTCATAATGGTGAAGCAAAAGTTATTCTTCAAGATGTTAAAGTGTATGAGAAGACACAAGAGAGTATTGCTCTGTTAAAAATACTTGCGTTGAGTGGAAAAGAAATTAAAAAGGGTAATTATAAAACACTTGAAAAATCGTTTGGAAATGTTCGAAATCGTATAAATGATTTTAAACGGGGACAACGTGAAGTTCAAAGTTAATATCGTTTCTTCTGCTGAAGAAGATTTATTTGAAATCTATAAATATGTTTTCTTCAATGATTCTGAAGAAAAAGCTGAAAAATTATACTCAAAATTGTATGAGAAATGTTTATCTCTTCAAGTATATCCTAATCGTGGTCATGTCCCTCCAGAATTAAGCCTACTTGGTATAGATGATTTCCTAGAACTAACATATAAACCATATCGCATTATTTATCAAATTATCGGGAAAGTAGTTTTCATCCATTGTGTTTTAGATGGTCGTAGAGATTTACAAAAACTATTACAAGAAAGATTAATGCGAGAGTAAGACGCCTTATAACCGCTTTTCAACTTGACTGCTTACACGGTTCGGGTTTTCTGCCGGTTTTTGGTTTAGGATGTTACGTTCGGCTGTCTTGTTCTGGTTAGTACTGTTAAATAAGTTTGAGAGATTTTTTTTAATTAAATAAATTAACCTGCATTGCAGTGTTTGGCAGCAGGTTAAACGCCAGAGCCCATTGCCTCATAATAAAATCTGACTATTGTAATATTAAAAAGAACATTAGGTGACTAAATATTATAACGAACAAAATAAAGGAAGCGCAGAGAAATAATCAACGTACGGCAATAGTAGAACAT
>JAMCSN010000342.1 GCA_023381535.1 Bacteroidota bacterium | reverse complement strand
TAAAAATTTATCGAGCGATTCCGTGTAAAATCTTTCCCATGATTTTTCTTCGTGACCGGGATTAACCGGATAGAACAACGCTCCGTTTGATTTGGCGGCATCAAGGTCGCCCGGTGCGTCGCCAATCATTAAAATTTTATCGGGGTGATATTTTCTTACGGCAGAATATTTCAAGTGCTCGGCTTTTGTACCGTACTCCTGACCGCAAATTAGTTTTACGTATTTATCGATCCCATGTTCCTTCCATTCTCTCACAAGAGCTTCAAGGGGCGTTTGAGAAACGACTATTGTATCTGCTCTCTTTACCATTTTCATCAACGTTTCATTAAAGAAAGGAAACGGCGGAATGTTGTGAACCATCTGCTCAATAACATAATTGACCTCCTTTGACCACTCAAGAGTCTTATCAACAATCGGGTTGTTAACTTCAGATGCAAATTTCTGAAGCGCGGGATTTCCAAGCTTTGTTTCTTTTCCCATCCAATCAATAATAGGGGTTAAATCCGGCAACTCCGCCTCCCTTGCTCTTACCTCTTTTCTATTTTTAAGCAGATTTATTGATCGAACCAAAGCTTTAAATCTATTAGCGCCGCGGGTCTTAGAATAGAGATTTACAAAATCCCAGCTTTCTCTTGCATACTTTGAAATTTTTTGCAACCCAAAATATTTTATATACGCCGGACAAAAACATTCTTTATGTTTTATTTCCATCGTATCGAATACGCAGCCGTCGGAATCAATTCCAATGAAAAATTCTTTGGAAGGTTTGAGTTCGTCTAAAATTTTATGAGGATTATTAATCACTGTCAATCAAACCGTTTTAATAGTACACTCGAAACGATCAGCGTTGAATTCGCGCCGATCCACCTTTAGCAAAAGCTTTTACTTCGTCAATTGTTGCCATTGTTGTGTCACCTGGAAATGTAGTAAGCAGCGCGCCGTGAGCCCAGCCAAGTTTTACAGATTCTTCCGGTGATTCGTTAGTCAGCAATCCATAGAAAAATCCGCTCGCAAATCCATCACCGCCGCCAACACGATCCAAAACGTTAAGCTCGCATGTGGGTGCAGAATATGTTTTGCCGTTTATCCAGGCTACGGCGCTCCAGCTGTGGTGATTTGTTGAATGAACTTCTCTCAAAGTAGTAGCAACAATTTTTACTTGCGGATATTTCGATGTAACCTTATCAATCATTCCAAAGAAAACGCTCGGATCAAGTCCTGCCTGTCCGGCTCGCCTCGCTCCCGCTTCGTCGGAGCGGGCAGGCATGTTTGATTTTGCAGCAACTTCCGGACCGGGGATTCCCAAACCTTTCTGCAAATCTTCTTCGTTGCCCACCAGGACATCAACATGTTTAACTATTCTATCAATCACTTCAACCGCCTTTTTTTCACCGCCCCAAATGTTCCAAAGTTTTGCTCTGAAGTTTAAATCAAAACTGGTTACTGCACCTGCAGATTTTGCCGCTTTCATAGCCTCAATTATTAATTCGCCTGTCGTTTCGGAAAGCGATGCAAAAATTCCGCCGCTGTGAAACCATCTAACTCCATTTCCAAAAATTTCGGTCCAATTAAAATCTCCCGGTTTCAATAATGCCGCCGCCTCGTTGGAACGGTTATAGAAAACTACCGGTGCGCGTATACCGAATCCTTGATCGCTGTAAACGGTTGCCATGTTAGGTCCGTTAACGCCGTTATGTTTAAACATTTTGAAAAACGGTTTGACTCCCATTGCTCTAACCTTTTCAGCGATCAAATCACCGATAGGGTAATTAACTATTGCGCTGGCTATTCCGGTATTCAAACGGAAACAATCTGCAAGATTCGCTGCTGCATTAAACTCACCGCCGCTAACATGAATTCTGCATTCGGTAGCTTTTCTAAAAGGGACAGTACCGGGGTCCAATCTGTGTACTAACGCACCGAGCGACAAAAAATCCAAAGCTCCGGCTGATTTTATATTTAAACCGCTGCTCATTTCTATTAATCCTTCTTAATTATGAATTCAATTTAGTCGTAAACAAAAACTACTGAACAAAATAATTCTAAACTCCGGAGTATGCGCCGAATCCGCCGTCAACGGGCACCACGATTCCGGTGACAAATTTAGACGCGTCCGAAGCAAGGTAAAGCAAAGTCCCTATCAATTCTTCCGGTTCGCCGAATCTTCCCATGGGTGTATTTGAAATAATTTTTTTCCCCCGTGCAGTCAGCTCGCCGGTTTTTTCATCCGTCAGCAAAAATCTATTTTGATTAGTTAAGAAAAAGCCGGGGGCAATGGCATTTACTCTAACATCTGCTTTAGCAAAATGCACTGCAAGCCATTGGGTAAAATTATTTACTGCGGCTTTTGCTGCCGAGTAAGCCGGAATTTTTGTCAATGGTCTGAAAGAATTCATAGAAGAAATATTGATTACCGAACCATTCCTCTTCAGCATATCTTCGGAAAAAATCATAATTGGAAGTAGCGTTCCGGTGAAATTCAAGTCAAAGACGCTTTTAAATCCATCGAGCGATAACCCAAAAAATGATTTTGATAAATCACTTATATTGTTCTCATCGATAAATTCATTTGCAGCAGTTGCACTTGGCGAGTTTCCTCCGGCAGTATTTACAAGTACATTAATTTTTCCGAGCTCTTTGTTAATTATTATTTTTGCCTGAACTAGGCTTTCTTTATCGAGGACATTTGCAACAGTGCCAAGAACATGTCCTCCGGTTTCTTTTTCTAGAGCGGCTGCTGTTTGTGCACATCTTTCTCTTTTATAATCAACTATTGCAACCTTAGCGCCCGCATCGAGCAATGCCTTGGCGAATACTCTTCCAAACACTCCAGATGCACCGGTGACAACACAAATTTTATCTTTTAAATCGTTAAATGAATTAATTGCCATTGTTCTTTCCCAAATTAGTTTTTTGCGAATGGTTCAAGATGTTTTCTAAAATGTTTTTCAATAAACTCATAATGGAGTTCTTCATTCTGTTTAAGACAATCAACGATTCTATTTTTGAAAAGAAAAAATCCATCCGGTGTCTTATCGCTAAGAACCTTTCCAAATGTTACGTGCAGAACTTGACGTACATCGTTGGAATCGAAAAGGCGAGGCAATTCGCTGTCTGCATAATCAGCGCCACTCCGAACTTTAGTAAGATCGGCTGTGACATGATATGATTTCTTTTCCGTATCATAAAGGCCGCGCGAAAAATCCAGAATTTCTTTGAATAAAGTCGGTTCTCTTGAAGCGACTACTTTCAGCGCCTCCAAATAGCTGGTGCCTGCGGTTTTAACGTGTGTGTGCGCATCTTTTAGCGAACCAATAATTTTATAAACGGTGAATTTATCACTGCCGGAGTGAAGACTGATTTTGTAAGTCCCAAAGTACTTTGCAACAGCAAGGTGTTTTAGGTATTCTCGACGGAATAAATTGACATCGCCTTTGTAGTCTATTCCCTTTTCAAAATCTCCGACGAATCTGGGCGCGAGACTTACAAATTCAACTTTCAATCTTTTCAACTCATTCGCAATAAAAAAATGCTCGAATGGGGTAGTCACAGATTCAGTTTCATCTACGGAAACTTCCACTTCAAATTGATAACCGGAATATTTGCTTTTGATGTGCTCGTACAACCGATTAATGTGCGCAATAGCGTTGCTGTATTTTACAACCGCTCTTTTAATTTCGATTTCTGTCGGCTGAATTGAAAAGTCTTTGGAAATTATGAAGTGCTTTCCATTGTAATCTGCCAGAAGATTTTCGAATTTTGTTTTTAGCCCGTCCCAATTTATTGTCGAAATTATTTTGTTCAATTCATTTTCGTCCGCAGAATCGGCTTTGTTATTAACATATTCGCTCGGGTCGAAAGTGTACATAGTGAATCCGGCTTTCATCAGCAGATCGATATCATCCGTCGTTTTCAAATGATCTGCATCGGAACCGAATCCTTCTTTATATCCTTCTTGCAGAACAGACCACACCGCTGCATCCATTACCTCTTCCGGTGTTCTTTGCGTTCTTGTTAGTTCACGAATAGATTGCTGCGCAAGAATTGGTTTAAAATGATATCCCCTTAAAGACCGAAGATGACCCGGGTTTGCTAAGCCAAGTCTGTCTCCCATGCCAATTGAATTTGTTAAACCTATTATTTGTGGTCTGGTAAAATGAAATGTTTCTTGAATCACTATAGAATTATCATGGATTAATTTGCACTTCTTCAAACGCAATAAATTGGTTTCCTGGTCTAACGGTATTTCTTCGCCAATTAATTTGTTCCATAAGGAATTTGCGGAATTACGATTCAAAAGAATAAAAAGAAATTTCTCGGCTTCTATTTTTGCTATGAAGACTACACCATCATCTATCGTGTTAACTGACAACGGGTAAACTTGTAACCCAAACGATTTTGTAATTTCTACAGTGTTTAGTTTGTTTGATACAGAGTTTTTTTGAATAGATAGATCCAGCAGATTGTTTTGATTCATTATATTCTCCGACATAAAAAAATTCAGAAAAAAAATTTATTAAGCCCGTTAGTATTACTGCGTTTTACCTACCCATCCAGCCGCCATCAACAGTAATAATAGTTCCGTTTAAATAATTGGAAGCAGGGGATGCAAGAAATACAACCGTTCCCATCAAATCGGTTGGTTCTCCCCACCTACCTACAGGAATTCTATCCAAGATTGCTTTGTTTCGTACCGGGTCTTCTCGCAATTGTTTCGTGTTATCGGTAGCAATGTATCCCGGTGCAATTGCGTTCACGGTCACTCCCTTTGAAGCCCACTCATTTGCAAAAGCCATTGTAAGCTGTTTTATACCGCCCTTTGAAGCCGAATATCCCGGGACGAAAATTCCTCCTTGAAATGAAAGCAATGACGCAATGAAAATGATTTTTCCATAACCTCTCATTGCCATATCTTTTCCGATTTCTCTAGTAAGTATAAACTGAGAGGAAAGATTCACTTCAATAACTTTATCCCAGTATTCATCCGGATGTTCAGCAATAGGCTTGCGGAGGATAGTACCGGCATTGTTCACAAGAATATCAATTTTAGGAGAATCGTTTTTTACTTTTTTTATAAAGCTGTATAAAGATTCACGATTGGAAAAATCACTTACATAAGAGGTAAATTTTTTTCCAACGGCACAAACTAACTTCTCCGTCTCGCTGAAATCGCTCTCGAATGAAACGCCGATAATATCCGCACCAGCTTCTGCAAGAGCCAATGCATAGTGTTGTCCAATGCCTTTATTAGATCCGGTCACAAGTGCAACCTTATCTTCCAGACGAAATTTTTCCAGAATCATTTTGTTCTCTACTAGTTTGATGAATTAAACAAAATTTATTTACGCATTTAGGCTTAAAGTTATCGTTAAAGTAACACTTCCAACAAATAAATTAGTAAAAGTAATTCCATTTGTCAATTTTTCCTTATGGGAAGACAGTCGCTAAAATTTGTAAGGTTATCCTTAAGAAAGTCAGAAAACGAAAAAATTTTCATTACTTAAACGATTAAGTTTGAATTTCCATTTTTAAAATCATACATTATCATCCCAAATTGAAGTCTTCTTACTTTTTTTAAGAAAGAGCAAGACCTTCGTTTCACAAGTTCTTCGTCCCTAGTTCGAAAAGTAAATTCTAAAAAGGAGTGACTATGAAAATTCATTATTACATGTTGTGTTATAGGTCGGAGGCTCTTATCGCTTCTCACCTTGACCCAGAGGCATTTGGTGTTTATATGGCTGTAGGAACACAAAAGAACACTCGCGGCAACGTGTTGTTTTTTGAAATCAATGAAAATTTGGTTAGTCATTATTTTCACCTGAAAGACATTGAACAAAGATGTATTCCTCATCCCGACGGAAGTCCTAAACGAAGTAAATACATTTCCATCTACAGGGTTTTGGAACATTTGGAATTGCAAACTTTCAAAAAACTTTATCTTGTAACTGCAGACGGCCGCATTATGTCTCTTGAAGAAAGTCAGTACGAAACTGCTGCCGAAAAAAACGGTCTCAACCTTTACCAAGAGCTATGCCCTGTTTCTCCAATGGTTGTTTCAGAGTTAGCGCCAGCAGCTTTTGTTAACTTTATGACCGATCCCCAAAATCATGTAAGTGTTCCAAGAATATTTCTAGTTGACATGTTACTGAGTTTAGATGAAAAAGGAAAACTTGCAGGTCATCTGCCTTATGCAAATCCTCACCACATTACTGATTGCTTGAACGAGCTAAAGTCGCCTCACAAGAAATCAACAAAAACAGTTTCGAGGACTCCCCACTTTCAAGGATTCTTTAGAACTATACGCAAAGGCTTTTTTCTAGGTGATCAAACCGGAATGAAATTTTACAAGTTTCCCGATAGACGGGAACTTGAGGTAGAACATTCTAAATGGTGGCGATCGGCTTCCGAGAGTTTAATTTCTTAATTCATTTGAAGCAGCAAAATATTATCCCTTAGGAGAAAAAAGAAATACTATGAACAGATTGAAAAAATTATTCTATTCAAGAACAAGGAAGCGTAATTACTTGATCTTTATGATGATGGTCTTTGCAGCTGGTTTTATTTGGATGCCAGTTACAAGCCAGGTTAAAGAAAATTCGGTTTTAGCTGAATCAAAGAAATTCATTCCATTTTCCCTATTTACAGATCCCAAATATTCTTTAATGGAAATTATTAGTTTATTGTCAGTTCTTGGAATTGCAGTCTTGGGATTGTTTTATGCAGCCTATTTAGCAAAGCAAGTATTGAAAGCAGATAAAGGTACAAAGAAGATGCAAGAAATTGCATCCGCAATACGTGAAGGTTCTAATGCCTATTTATCTGCTCAGTTTAAAAAAATCGGTCCGCTCATTATCATAATTACTATTCTTTTGTTTGTGACATACTCCGGCAGTGAGAATGCTTTCAGGTTGGGTAGATCTGGTGCATTTCTAATTGGTGCAGTGTTCAGCTGGCTGGTTGGTTTTGTTGGAATGCGTTTAGCCACCACTGGAAACCTTAGGGTAGCTTCGGCGGCAACACGAAGCTATGGCGAAGCAATGCAGCTTGGTTATAGAACCGGAACGGTAACAGGAATGTTGACAGACGGATTAGGATTGTTAGGCGGTACTCTAATCTTTTTGCTCTTCGGAGATATGGCTTATGAAGCTCTTCTCGGATTTGGATTCGGAGGAACTCTCTTAGCATTATTTATGCGTGTAGGTGGTGGCATTTACACAAAAGCTGCCGATGTTGGAGCTGATCTTGTTGGCAAAATTGAGAAAGACATTCCTGAAGACGATCCTAGAAATGCAGCCACAATTGCTGATAACGTCGGAGATAACGTTGGGGATTGTGCTGGTATGGCTGCAGATATCTTTGAAAGCTATGAAGTAACTATTGTTGCCGCTATGATCCTGGGGATGTCTAGCTTCGGACACAAAGGCGTTATTTTTCCCCTTCTTGTAAGAGGAATTGGGGTTTTGGGTTCAATAGTTAGTACTTACACTGTGAAGGCAGGACCTCACGACACATCGGACACTGCACTTCGTAGCGTTCACCGTGGATTTTGGATTGGGTCTATTATAAGTGTAGTTGGTTTTTTTCTGCTCGGTTTCGGCTACTTGCATTTCGACGCAAATTACCTTTCGTTAAATCCAATGGCAAAAGCCGGTTTTCCGAATGGTGATCCAAACTCTTTAGGTTTTCTTGCAAACTTTGGAATACAAGGTTTAGATTTGCGTCCGGCATTAACATGTTTGATTGGTGTATTCCTCGCAATAGCGTTGAACAAAGTTACAAGTTATTATACGCATACGGGGCACGCACCTGTTAAGTCTCTTGCAAGATCTTGCCAGACTGGTCACGCAACAAATATCATTCAAGGATTCGCCGTTGGTTATGAAAGCACAGTAGCAACAATCGTTATTATTTCAATCGCAATATTTCTTTCAGTTTTGACCTACGCTGGAACTCCTCCTCTATTTGTTGCCTACGGAATTGCGATGACCGGGATTGGAATGCTTACACTAACAGGGAATACAATTTCTATGGACGTGTTTGGACCTGTTGCAGACAACGCAAACGGAATAGGTGAAATGGGTTATGATCCTATTGAAATGGAAAAAGAAAATCCCGGTAATTACAAACGTTCCCGCCAAATATTGGCAGATCTTGATGCTGTTGGCAATACAACAAAAGCCGAAACAAAAGGAATTGCAATCGGTTCGGCAGTTATTGCTGCTGTCTCTTTGTTTGCGAGTTTTATTGCCGTAATTGCTGTTGGAAGTGAAGACAAAATCAATCAGATGAGCGTTGCACAATATTTCGAAGAAGCCGGCAAACTAACTGTTGCTAATCCTGTTGTCTTCATCGGATTTTTGATTGGCGGCGCAGTTCCATTTTTATTCAGCAGTATGCTTGTCCGTGCCGTTGGAAGAGCGGCTTTTTATATTGTTCATGAATGCCGCATTCAATTTAGAGATCCGCACATTTGGGATGGAACAAAAAATCCCGATTATGGGCGTGTAGTAAATATCTGTACTACAACAGCACAGAAGGAATTGATTGGTCCAGGCTTCCTGGCAATTCTTGCGCCGATTTTAGTTGGATTTCTACTGGGTCCATATGCTCTTGGAGGATTTTTAGCCGGAATGATTTTAGTCGGGCAACTCTTGGCTGTTTTTATGTCGAATGCCGGAGGTGCTTGGGATAACGCAAAGAAAATGATTGAAGATGGAATTTACGGCGGCAAAGGCTCGGACGCTCATAAAGCGGCAGTAACCGGAGATACTGTTGGTGACCCGCTGAAAGATACAGCCGGTCCCGCCATTAATCCGCTCATCAAAGTGATGAATATGGTTAGCCTGCTTGCACTTGGATTAGTTCTGAAGTATAATTTATTTTTACCTAAGATTAGTACGCTTGGTTCGTTTATAATTGGGATTGCCATTTCTATTGCTGCTTTGGGGACAATTGTTTGGGCAATCTGGCAAAGCAAAAGAGAAGATGAAATTCAAAATCAGTATGATTCCGGTGAATAATTCTTAAACTAAACAAGATGCCGTCTTTTATGTTGAAAGGCAACTTCTCATGTTAACTTTATAGAGTTGAGAGTATATAATCTCTTGGCTCTCTCTGGAATACATTCGTCCTTTAATACCGAATTTGTTAAAGAAGCTTCCGCAAATGTTGGAGGGTGAAGTTTATGAAATTAGTTGAATCGACTACCGATACTTTTCAAAAGTTCATTCGCAATGTTTGAACTCTCAAGCCGCATGATACTTTCTTCAGCGTCGCCGAAGCTAAGTAGATTTATGCTTCCGTACCAGACTATCCTTTGATCGATTACCGCAAACTTTTGATGGATATTCGGTTTGATTAATAGTTGAATCCCTAAATTTTCCAATGTGTCGAGAAGGCGTTTCAAAACAAATTTATCTTTCTCTCTGTATTCTTCAATTGGTCTTGTCGTAACAATAACTTTTACATTGTTACTTATTGCATGCTCAAAATATTGAGTCATGTAATCAATTCGCCTCTTACTTATAAAAGGACTAACGATGAAAATTTCTCTTTGAGCGATAACAATATCATTTCTGTAAACCGGCAAAAAACTACTTTTGTTATAGATAAAATTTACCGGATCCTTTATATCCAAATCCCCTTTTGTTTTATATCCAAGCGAGGCATAACCTTTAAGTCGTTTGTTGTACATTTTCTCGAGCATTCTCACATGGATATCAATGTAGTCATATACGTGTACTTCTTTTTTCTTTTCATAAATTCTATTTAGCCGTCCTACATACTGCTGCAAGGTTCCTTTCCATGAAATGGGCATTGCCAAAAAGAGTGTATCAAGACGCGGTTCGTCAAAACCTTCTCCGATGTATTTGCCCGTAGCAACCAGTGTCAATTGTTTACCTGCCGGTGTATCGGATATTTTTTTCAAAGTCTCTCTTGTTTTCTTAATCCCAAGTTTGCCGGTAATAGTAATTACATCCGGGATTTTCTCACTTATTTTCTTTGCAAGTAATTCAACGTGAGCGGTTCTTTCGGTTAGAATCAGCGATTGTTTCCCCGCTTCATAATTTCTAATGACATCATCAGTTATAAGCTGGTTCCGGGTTTCATTAACTGATATTTCGGAATACAACTCTTGAATCGTTAATTCTTTTTCAGCTTTATCTATCGGCAACCTAAAACTTGTAAATCTTGGAATAACATAATGTTCAAAAGGACTTTTATCAGCTTGTGCTTTAGCGTCAACCTTGAATCTTACAGCTCCGCAATGCATAAAGATAATAGGATGATGCCCGTCCTGTCTAACCGGCGTAGCGGTTAATCCATAAACATATTTTGCATTAACAGTTTTAAGTATCTGTTCAAAGCTGAAAGCAGGAACGTGATGACACTCGTCAACAATTACCATCCCGTAATCTTTGACTAACTCCTTAACGTCATTTTCGTGGTATAAAGACTGCATGATTGCAACATCAATAATACTGGTTAAATTTTCTTTCCCTCCCCCGATTTTTCCAATCAAGTTTGGATTTTTCTTTCTCACCTTCTTTTTCTTTTGCGCTGATAATTTTTCCTTCACAACTAAAAACTCAGATAATTTATTTATCCACTGCATCATCAATTGTTGTCTGTGAACCAAAACAAGCGTATTCACTTTTCGTTCGGCAATTAGCTTTGCGGCAATAATAGTTTTACCAAATGCAGTTACTGCCGAAAGTACACCGTTATCAAACTTCATTATTTCATTGAATGCTTTAAGCTGTTCTTCCCTCAACTTTCCATTAAACACAACTTTAATGGTTGTGCCTGGATTAGTTTTATCCGCAATTTCTAAATCAACATCACATTCATTCAATAAACTTTTTACATCTTCTTCACATCCTCTCGGCAGACATAGATATTCTTCTGTTTCATCGGAACAAGAAATAATTCTCGGCTTGTTGTAAGTTGGCAGACGCATAGCTTGTGCTTTGTAAAATTCCGGATTCTTAAAAGCCGCTAAACGTTTCAAAACATTTAATGCTTTTTGAGAAATATTTTCCTTCGGTATGTAAATCATATTGGCTTTTGCAAGAGTAATTTTACGAGGGAAATCATTTATTGTAAGATGAACAGACGGAATTTTTTCCCACGGTCTGCCGGATTCATCATCATCCTTTCTCAATATTCCTAATTCGTTTCCATGGCTTAAAGTTGTTATTAGCGATTCTATTCTTTCTTCCGATAATTTTTTTATTGAATTCAAAAAGTCCCATTGATCTGCATACGGTTTAAAGTCCTCACCAACAAAAACGCTGTTGCCGTTTTTTCTTGCAGCCATCTGTAGCGGCATGGCAATCAAATTTCCAAAGCCGCCTTTTGGCATTGTATTCTGGTTTGGGAAAAATCTATCATAAGATTTGAACTTAATTTCATGCCGCTTGCTCATTGAACAGGTAAGTAACGATGTTCCAAATTTCCGTGCTAAAGCGGCGGATATTTGATGTTCAAAAAAGAACCAAACATGAGCGCCGTTCCCGGAACGCGAACGTTCAATTGCAACCGGGATATCAAATTCGCCGCAGGTGTTTCTCAATACGGCAATATCTTTTTGCCAATCATCCCCGTCAAAATCGATCGCAAGGAAAGAACAAGTATCATCCGTACACATCGGATACAGCCCAACGACCATGTTTCCTTTGAGATGATCTTCAATAACTTTTTCATTTAAAACTACAAAGAATTGATTGGCACAATTCGCGCATTTTATTTTGGGCTTGTTACATATTCCGGGTTTCCATTCATTCAAACAAGCCGGCGAATACCCCGATTTACCTTCCTTGTTTTGCCATCTTTTAGCATAGACATCGTCTCTGCCTTTAAAGAGCGACATAAACAATTTAATCTTTTCTTCTGCTTTGAAATTTTTAATAGCAACGTGAATGGGTTTTTCGTTATTGACAACAGCAGAAGGATCTGTTCGGTGGTGGTCGATACCAAGCTGTGCTTTTAATTTTTTGTTCTCAGCTTTTAAGCTGTAATTTTCTTTGAGCAGTGCCTGGTATTTTTCCCACGGAGATAAATCAAATTTCTTCCCGTCAGCCATAATTTTTTAATAATGCTTTGCAGATAAAATCAAAATAACTCTTTGTTTGTTCTTTTGCTTGTTTTGTCGATATAAATTAAGGATGAGGTTTCGAGAATAGGGCATTGATTTTTCATTATCAACGGTGTTGAGAGATCATGAGAAATAAAAACTCTGTTTGCATCTTAGGTTATAGTATCATAGTTTTAATAAAGGCTGGAGTTAGATAATGACATACAAAGGATATACAGCATATATCGAATTCGACGATGATGCCGGTATTTTTCATGGCGAAGTTTTAGACACTAAAGATGTTATCACATTTCAAGGAACCTCGGTAACCGAATTGAAAAAGGCATTCAAAGATTCGGTTGAAGATTACCTTGCGTTTTGTAAAGAACGTGGTGAAGAACCGGATAAACCTTTTTCGGGAAAATTTATACTTCGCCTACCAAAAGAATTACATCGGAAAATATACATTAAAGCAATAAAGAACGGCCAAAGTATTAACAACTACATCACTAAAACCCTTGATTCTATCGCTGAATAATTTGCGGACGAGAAATCATTAAAAAAAATTATGTTGACTCGAAGGTTTCTCAGGAGAATGATTGCTTATAATGTATATTTAGGAAACTTATGTTAACAAGAGATTCTACTATGACACAAATACCAAAGCAATTACATACGCTCTTTTGGGATGTGAACATTGCATCATTCGATCCGCTAGAACATCCGCGATATACTATTAGCCGCGTACTTGAACTTGGCGATAAAGAAGCTATAACATGGATGAAAGAACATTTCACAGAATCGCTGATTGAGGAAACCCTTAAAGTGGAAACAAGGCTCTCTCCTAAATCTGCTAACTTTTGGGCAATCATATTCGGCGTTCCTTTTAACGAAGTCGCCGCCTTAAAACATTAATGAGGGTACCAAAATGAATACCTCAATGTGGCATCAAGAAATCCTTCCTTCTGCTTCTCACAAGGTCATACATGAACTCATCGGCGTACTTCCGCTTTCCGAATTTTATCTAGCAGGGGGTACAGGTTTGGCGCTTCTGTATGGTCATCGTTTCTCACGTGACTTCGATTTTTTCAGTACTCAGCTGTTTGATGAGGATTCATTGATACAACGTATGCAAGGATTAAACGATCTCACTATTATTGCAAAGAGCGAGCATACGGTTCACATCACCTACAAAGGACTTAAAGTAAGTTTCCTTGGATATACCTATCCGTTACTTTATCCTACGAAGCAATATCAGCCGGAAGCAGATATTTCAATCAATGTTGCCGACGAAAGAGATATTGCATGTATGAAGATTAGTGCAATCAGCAGCAGGGCGACAAAACGAGATTTTATTGACTTGTACGAAGTTGCCCGGCAGTACCCGTTGCCGGAACAGTACGGATTGTTTCAAAAGAAATTCTCTCTTACTCCTTATAACAACCTGCATATATTGAAATCACTCACGTACTTTGCCGATGCGGAATTAGAGCCTATGCCGGATATGCTCATCCCTCTTTCGTGGGATACGGTGAAGCAATTTTTTGTGTCGGAAGTTCCGAAGTTATTGTAAATCTTCATTACGTAGAAAGCACCTAAAGATAATTTATTCAATAATACTGTAATACTGTTTTAGAGTAGGCTCACGAATTCTTATCATCCTTTTTGTAGCTCCATCACCACTTCATTCGATAAGGAAAATATTTCCCCTGGTTTGTTAACAACTTTGAGATGCTGGTAGTCTGGTGTTCTAAAATTTGAGCTGCGGATAAATTCAACGAACGCCATCTAATTTTCTTGTGCCATCTTTTTGAGAATGATTTTGCTAACAACTTTTTACTGTTAGTTTTCAATAAGCCCGAATTATTTATTTCCGGTTTGAATCCGCGTCCAAACATACCTACAACGATTCTATCTGCAAAAGGTGAACGGAATTCTTCAATGACGTCAAATATCATACTTCCGCCATCCCTCTGTGAGCCATGAATAAAACCGAAATATGGATCGAGACCTGCTTTTACTACAGCATGCCAAACCTCACCGTATAATAATCCATATACATAATTGAAACATTGATTCACAATATCCCTTGCTGTCCTAGTTATTCTTCCTACAAAATCAAAATCACTTGGCAGTAGCTTCTTTATATTTTGCCAGTAAATTGAAGCCGCGTGTCCTTCATATCCCATTGCAATTGCTCGTACATCTTTGTTATTATGATCCAATTCAGTTATCATTTTTGCTAAGTCTTCCATACTACCAATATCTTTTTGAATCTGAATCAAAGAAGTAGATTCTTTTCTTCTTCTATATTTGTAAAAATATTTTAGTAGGGAAGCTTGATTAGAAACCTTTGTATTCAACATTTCCAAACCGGTTGAAATAACATCCTCATCATCCCGTCGAAGATTTAGATGGGCAATCCCTTCTGAATTCGTTCTCAACTCGTTCTCGTTCCGTCCCGCCCAGTATATAAATAGATCATAACAAAATAATAAGGAGTAATGAAATGGCTTTCATAAATGAGAATCCGCTTTTTTCGATTAATGGAAAGGTTGGCAAGTATGTAGTACGAAAATTCAATGGCAAAAAGATAATTGCTCTACGGCCGACTCATTATAAGAAAACTAAAAGCAAACGAGTGCTTGTGAATCAAAATAAGTTTGCAATGGTTAGTAACTTGGCTAAGGTCGTTAATTCTAATCCGCTCTTATACGAAATCTGGAAAAGTTCGCGCTTGAAAGGATTTTCTCCGTATCATAAAATTATTAAAGCCAACATGAAGCATGCAACCGAAGATGGGCTTAGTGTTTGCAATATTATTGTTCCGCCGTCGCAATTCAATTTTGTTGGTGACATTCTGCTGTAGAATAAATTTCTCAACTGTAAGCTGTGCGATGTCGATAGGTTAACGAAATCGATTAAAAATGGTCGGCTACATCTGATCATTGTTTGGTCGTTTAGCAAGTCAACCGAATCAAAAGGGGGAAAACACAGTATAAAACTTGTTTCTAATTCATTTGCTCTCCCTTGTAATTCTGTAGCTTCTTACCTTCAAATCTTGCTTAAAGAAGATATTGTTGCACTTATAAAAATTCTACAAGATGTGTTCTCTTCATTGCACTAGCTTGGCATTCATGCAAAAAATGGGAATGGAACGCTTACTATGCAAAAGTGATCTGAGAGATCGTTCCCAAATTGTTTCAACACACACATCACCGCAACAAGTACGAATTGTAATATAACTAACTCGTAATATGGAAGATCGGGATAAATGCTTCTTGTCCGAACTCGGCAGAACATTTGTTTGGCTTGTTACTCCTTTCTGTTTGTTTTAATTTTACAATCCTTTTGAAAGCGTTTATGTTAATATCTGAAAACGAAGATACAATAGTTGCTCTTGCAACCCCGCCTGGCGTTGGCGCAATATCGGTAATAAGAATCAGCGGTCCAAACAGT
>JAMCSN010000210.1 GCA_023381535.1 Bacteroidota bacterium | reverse complement strand
TCCAAATGGTCTTTTCAAAATTTAATTATTTTGTATCCCATAAGATTCTTTCTTTTAATCCCACTGTAATTTATTACAAAAATTCGTTTAATTCTCTACCTTTTTACACGAGACAATTTGCCAATCAGCTCCAACACGCCATTGATAAAGGTTAACGGATGAGGAGGATTTCCGGGAACGTACAAATCAATCTTGTGTGTTTCTAAAAACTTTCTGTTCAGTGCGGCACTATTCTGGAAAACTCCGCCGCTGATTGCATCAACGCCGCATAGAATTACAATCTTCGGAAAGGGAATTGCATCGTAACATATTTGAAGCGGCTCGGCCATATTCTCCGTAATTGGTCCGGTGATAACAATTCCATCCGCATGTCTTGGCGACGCGACAAAATTGATTCCAAACCTTCCCATATCAAAGTTCACATTGCCTGCCGCGTTGAGCTCTAACTCCGCGCTGTTATCTCCGCCGGCAGAAACTTGTCTTAATTTTAGCGATCCGCTAAAGAACGAAACGATTTCTTTTCTTATCAATTCAGAATTCAATTCGATCGCTTTATCATCACCTTCTCTGATAATTAATTTGTCTCTATCATTTGCTGCCAGTTTGTAATCGCTGGTAAATTTAACCTTAGCCGGAAACTGAAAAGCACATTCTCCGCAGAATGAACATTTTCCTAAATCAATGCTAACCGGATTTACTGCAATTGCATTTGTCGGACAAATTTTAGCAAGCGCTGTTTCATCAACTTTAGTTTTTGAAATTACCGGTCGCCCTCTAAACGGTTCGTTAAGAGTAACTTTGGTAACATCTTTTATAAACTGCTTTCCTTGATGCCGCAATATTTGAAGAGCTTTTATCATAAATCAAACCCGCAGTAAGAAAGATTGAAGCTTTTATTGCAGATCGGAAAATCGGAAATTTCGTTTTTGCGAACAGCGAGCGCCAATGCAAGCCAATTATGGAAAGAGGGATCTTTTATTTTGTAATGAATCAGCTCGCCATTTTCACCGGTGATTGCACAATGGCAAATTTCACCGCGCCATCCTTCAACTAATGAAATCGAAAAGGAATTTTGTTTCGGATTTAATAACAGCTGCTTGTTTGATTCTACAGCAGGAATATTTTCCAACAAACTTTTAATGTACTTGACTGACTGCCGAATTTCTTCGCGTCTAATTTGAGTACGGGAATAAACATCGCCGTGATGTTTTATAACCGGTTGATGATCCATGCCTCTATAATATAAAGAAGGATGCGACGCTCTAATGTCCCGGTTTAGTCCGGAAGCTTTTGCAGTCATTCCAACGGCGCCGATACTGTGTGCTTGTTCAAAAGTTACAACGCCGGTTTTTTCTAATCTTGAAAGACTTCCCGGGTTATGCATTAACTTGTCGCTCATTTCCTCAAAATCCGGTTCATACGCAGAAAGAATTTTCAGCAGCTGTCCGTGCAATTCGTCTGTGAAAGAATAATTGTTTTGGAAAACTCTGATTAAACCCTTGGCTAATCTATTCCCGCTCCAATTTTGAAAGAAATTAATAATTGGCGTACGCAGTCTTCCAAAAACCGATGCACCTAATTGATAAGCAATATCGGCACAGATTGCGCTCAAATCTCCGGTGTGAATTGCGATGCGTTCGAGCTCTAAAGCGAGAGTTCTAACAAATTGTAAATCATCAGCTGGCTCGTAGCCGCACAGCGACTCCCACAAATTCGCAAACGCAGTTGTGTGCCCAACAGTTGTATCGCCGGCAATTGATTCAGCAAGTAATGTTCTTTGCAGCAAATTATTTTTTAATAAGAATAAATTTTCAACTCCGCGATGCTGATAACCCAACTGAATTTCCAAATGCTGGATTTGCTCGCCTTTGCAGATAAATCTAAAATGTCCCGGTTCAATAACTCCGGCATGTATCGGTCCAACACCAACTTCATGCAATTCTTCACTATCAATTTTGTAGAAAGGATAATTTGATATCGATGCCGACTGATCGAACCGCGAGCTAGAATATCTCACGGGTTTCAGCCACGGATGATCACTATATTTTACGCCGAAGTTCTCGCTGATTTCCCTTTCGAACATATTGAAGTTAAGATTGTAAGCAGTAAGTGAAGGATAAACTTTTGCAGCATTAGTTTCGATCTCGGCGGATGTAAGTTTTATTCTTGCTTTGAAATCATTTGCGATGCAGCAGATCAACCGTAATTTGTTTTGGAAAGGGAACGCAAAATAGCTGACGCAGTGGTTGTGAGCATCTTTCAAAAAGGAAACATTCGTCTCTAAAAATTCTTCATATTTCAGAATAGGAATTGTGCTGAAAGGAATCGTCTCGTTATTTTTTATCGTAATGTAATTTCGCATCTATTTCTATTTGACAATTTTTCCAAAAAGTTAGTGTATTAATTTTATGGCTTCGTTAATTAAATTAACCATTGCGGCGGGCGGAAAAAATCCAAGATAAATAACTAAGAATAAAAGAATGAATTGAGGCGCAGCTTCCATTGGACTAATTTTTTCAACTGTTTCATTTATTCCCTTTTCACTGCTGGTTTTTTGAAAGAGCAGTTTAAAAATGTTTTCTCCAAACGACCAAAGAATTACCGTTAAGAGTATTCCAACGACAACAATTATCCAGAGATACCCTTTCGCAAACAGCGAGGAAAAAATCATAAACTCGCTGACAAACATTCCGGATGGCGGAACCGCGGTAATCATAAAAAATCCCAGCAGCAAAACGAGAGCACCGCTTATATTTTTTTCAAAGTAACCGCCGGTTTCTTTAATGAACTTACTTTTCAAAATGCGAAAGACATAACCGAACTGATAGAACAAAGCTGCTTTTGTAAACGAATGAAGAATCACATGCAATACCGCGCCAAAGTAACCAATGCCTGTCATCGATAAACCAAGCATAACAATTCCCATATGCTCGATGCTGGAATAAGCAAACATTCGTTTATAACTTTTTACTCTTATCATGTAAGCGGCGGCAATAAAAATTGAACTGATCGCGCTTATGATCATCACCGTGTTCGCCCACCCAACAATATTTGTTTTCGAAACCACAGCATACATTCGAAAGATGCCTATAAATCCCACATTCATTAACG
>JAMCSN010000061.1:1509-3113 GCA_023381535.1 Bacteroidota bacterium | reverse complement strand
TTCGAGCGACATTGTCTCTCACAGCGAACAATCTTTGCCTTCCATACTTGTTGAGAACGCTCAAGAAATTTTAACGTTGAGCGACGACGCTCAAGTTGTTGGAATTGATGAAGCGCAATTTTTTACTGCCGATCTTGTTGATGTCTGCAACAAATTAGCTAATCAAGGTAAACGTGTTATTATCGCTGGGTTGGATCAAGACTATCGCGGAGTGCCTTTCGAACCGATGCCGCAGCTTCTCGCGATTGCAGAATATATCACTAAGACTTTAGCGATCTGCGTAGTATGCGGTAACCCGGCAGATAAAACTCAGAGAAAAGTAATTTCAACCGAACGAGTACTTGTAGGCGCTGCAGACAGCTACGAAGCCCGCTGCAGAAAATGTCATTACATCCCAGAATAAATCCGAGGACAAAATGGATTTCGCAGTTTCATTGTTAAGGGGAATAATTGGATTAGTCATTTTATTGGGTATAGCTTTTCTTTTTTCGAACAATAAAAAACGAATCAACTGGAAACTTGTAGCTACCGGCGTTACTATCCAAGTGATCTTCGCAATATTCATTATTCATAGTGAAACTTTGCGCGCATGGTTCTTCCCTCTCGGCTGGCCTAAGGACGTTGTTAATTGGCTCGGCGGAGCGATTGTAAGTCTGCTCGGTTTTACAATGGAAGGCGCTCAATTTGTTTTTGGAAAGTTGGCTTCAAATACCGCCGAAGGAAATCTCGGAGTGATTTTTGCATTTCAAGTTTTACCGACTATCATTTTCGTTTCGTGCTTAACATCGGTTTTATACTACCTCGGCATTCTTCAGCTTGTTGTTAAAGGAATGGCTTGGGTGATGGCAAAACTTCTCGGTACTAGCGGAGCGGAATCGCTTTCGAACACCGCAAATATTTTTGTGGGACAAACAGAAGCGCCGCTTCTTATCAGACCTTATATTGAAAAAATGACAAACTCGGAAATCTTAACCATCATGATCGGCGGAATGGCAACGATTGCCGGCGGTGTTATGGCAAGTTATATTCAGATGCTGGGACAATCATTTGCAGACGCGCATCACATTGCGCTACAACAAGCGCAAATCAAATTTGCAATTCAACTGCTTGCTGCAAGCACTATGGCGGCACCAGCTTCTTTGGTAGTTGCAAAAATTCTTTACCCAGAAACTGAAGAACCCGTTACGCGCGGTACGGTAAAAATAAAAGTAGAGAAGAACGCTTCAAACGTAATTGAAGCTGCTGCAACCGGCGCCGGTGATGGATTAACTCTCGCACTTAATGTTGCAGGTATGCTGCTTGCCTTTATTGCTTTGATCGCGCTGGTAAATTATTTGTTCACAAGTTTTGGCGACGTTGTAGGCATTAACAATTATTTCCGCGCAAATTTCGGTCAGCCGCTTTCAATGCAATTACTATTCGGAATTGTGCTGCGTTACTTAGCTGTTGGTATCGGTGTTCCATGGAACGATGCGTTTCAGTTTGGAAGTTTGATCGGGACAAAAGTTGTGTTGAATGAATTTGTTGCTTACTTGGATTTAACGACAATCATAAAATCCGGATTGATGAGCGAAAAAGGAATTATGATGGCAACGTATGCTCTG
>JAMCSN010000061.1:0-1469 GCA_023381535.1 Bacteroidota bacterium | reverse complement strand
TAGCCGGAATTCTCGTTCAATGAAAAATCTTAACGCCATATATCGCGATACTGTTGAGAACTTAGCAAGGCAAATTCCTTTTGAGCCGGAAATTTGTTTAATACTCGGCAGCGGACTCGGCGGGTTTGCGCAAAAAGTAAAATCTGTTAAATCAATTCCAACTTCTTCTCTTCCCAATTATCCTAAGTCAACCGTTCAAGGTCATCAAGGTTATTTGCACTTCTCAACACATGCAAATAAAAAACTTATGATCGTTCAAGGACGAATTCATTTGTATGAAGGATATAGTCTTACTCAATGCGTCCTTCCCGTTTTCATTGCGTCAAAGCTGAACTGCAATAAAATAATTTTAACAAATGCCGCCGGCGGTGTTAGTCCCATTCTAAGACCCGGCGATTTGATGCTCGCTACATCGCTAAATGGAATCAGCGTTAAAAAAGAACTTGCCGGATTGATCAACTTGGCAAATTTAGATCAGAAAAATTCCCTGCTGAACTTTCCTTCAAAAGAATTGAACGAGAAAATAAAAGCAGCGGCACTCGAAGAAAAGTTAGCTTTGCAAGAAGGTGTTTACTGGCTTACAAAAGGACCGAGTTACGAAACTCCCGCTGAGATACGAATGATTCGCAAATTCGGCGGAGATGCGGTCGGCATGTCAACCGTTCACGAAGCATTTTACGCAGCAGCGCTCGGAATGGAAGTAGCCGCTATTTCATGCGTCACTAATTTGGCAGCCGGATTATCCGAGAACAAACTTACACACGCCGAAGTAATGGAAACAGCTGAACGGGTCAAACTAGATTTTGAAAGGCTGGTTAAAAAATCTATAGAGCTGATTTAAACATTCATAGCCAACATTGATGCTGCAGTAACAATCGCAGTCTCACTTCTTAAACGATTCTCAGTCAACCTAATTCGCAATTCCCAGCCCCCGTCAGGGTAAGCTCCATTCGTAATTCTCAATTCTTCTTTATTAAACCCTCCTTCCGGGCCGAAGATAAAAAAGCAATTGCCAATTGTTAATTGAGAATTGAGAATTGATTGAAATGTTTTGTCGGAATTTTGGTCGAAAAGAATTTTAGTCCCATTTTGTTTGATGATCTCATCGAGACTTTTTGCATAAGAAATCTTCGGCAACCACGAACGCAGTGACTGTTTCATTGCAGAGGTTAAAACTTTTTGCCAGCGGTCTAACTTTTCTCCTTTTGCAATAGTCCGTTTCGATTCGAACACAATAAAATTTGTAATTCCAAGTTCAACTGATTTTTCCAAAGCGAATTCAAACCGTTCAGGACTTTTCAAACGGGGAACGCAAAAAGTTATACCAGAAAAATGATTAGGGTACTCCATCCTTTGCAAAATTCTACATGTAAGATCTTTTGTCGATATCACGGTTAATTCGGTTTTGTAAATTTGCCCTTTGCCGTCCGTGACAAAAATTTCGTCTCCCGACTTATGCCGCATTACAT
>JAMCSN010000296.1:293-3114 GCA_023381535.1 Bacteroidota bacterium | reverse complement strand
TAAATCTTGGTTTATTGGCAACAGCCACAACTGTCTTAACAGGCAATCCTTTTGAGGGAGTAAAAAAAGAACCGGTTAAACCTAATGTGCTCTTTATTATAGTTGATGACCTGCGTCCTGAATTAGGTTGTTATGGTAATAAAATTATCAAAACACCAAACATTGACCAGCTTGCAAAAGAAGGGATTCTATTTACCGAAGCATATTGCCAGGTGGGAGTTTGTGCCCCTTCACGGGCAAGTGCAATGACCGGACTGAGACCCGATTCCGACCGTGTTTGGGATCTTGGTGATAAATTCAGAGAAAATATTCCCGATGTAGTTACTATGCCGCAATATTTTCATAAGAATGGATATCATACCGTATCTATTGGCAAAATTTTTCACAACTATATGCCCGATTCCATTTCATGGGACGAACCCGATCTTCGTCCTCCAAAATACAATACCAAAGATATGATTGACCGCGACGCAGAAACATTCTATAACGACGCCGAAACAATTGCAAAACAAACAATTCAGAGAAATGAAAGTATTAAGAAAAGACCTCATATGTATGCAAATGGATGGAACGTTGGTCCGGCGCTTGAAGTTACTGATAATCCCGATACTGCATTCTATGACGGTGCACAAACAGAACTTGCAATAGAGACATTAAAGAGAATAAAAAATTACAACAAGCCCTTCTATTTAGGGTTAGGTTATTTCAGACCGCATTTACCATTTGTAGTTCCTAAAAAGTATTGGGATTTATACAAAGATCTAAATATTCCGTTAGCAGCAAACCCTTACCTGCCAAAAAATTCACCGGTCTGGGCAATTAATTCTTTATATGAGTTAGGAGGATATTGGGGCTTTGAACATGTCGGGCATCCTTCTGTGTACCAAATGCAGGCAGATACTGCACGCCTGTTAAAACGCGGCTACTATGCAAGCGTAAGTTATACCGATGCACAAATAGGTAAACTTATAAAAGCATTAAAAAAGATGGGACTATATGATAACACAATCATTATTTTGTGGGGCGATCATGGGTGGAAACTTGGAGAGCACAGAAGCTGGGGCAAAATGACAAACTATGATATTGATACTCATGTGCCTATGATAATTAAAGTACCCGGCTTTAATGGCGGAATTAAAGTTGATAAGCTTACCGAGCTTGTTGATATGTACCCTACGCTGCTCGATCTATCTGGAATAAAAGTACCTTCTTATTTGCAAGGCACAAGTTTTGCCCCCTTATTGAAAAACCCCCATCTCCCTTGGAAACATGCGGTATTTAGCCAGTATCACAGACGCCCAAATCATTCACCCACCGGAAAAAGATATATGGGTTACTCAATGACCACAAAAAATTATCATTATGTCGAATGGCATTACTGGGATATTGAGAAAAAAGTTGCCGGCGAAATTGCAGGAACCGAACTCTATGATAGAAAAAAAGATCGTCAAGAAAATATCAATATTGCCGGATATTCTGAAAATGCAAAATTGATTAAAGAGCTTGCAAAGGAGCTACATGAAGGCTGGCGGGCTGCAAGAGCAAATTGATAATCTGAAAATATAGGTATGAATTCAACCGCGCCTTTCCATGTAATGGCGAAACCAATAGGACCCATTTGCAATATTAATTGCAAATATTGTTTCTACCTGGAAAAGGAAAATCTTTATTCTGGAAATACACCCGGCAAAGCTAACTGGATAATGGCGGACGATCTACTCGAGTCGTTCATAAAGCAAAAAATTGAATCAACTAATCTGCCTGAAGAAACTTTTGCATGGCAGGGCGGCGAACCTACTTTATTAGGTGTAAATTATTTTCGAAAAGTTGTAGAACTTCAAAAAAAATATGCCGGTGGAAAAAGAATTAATAATGCCTTTCAGACAAATGGAATTCTTTTGAATGATGAATGGTGTGAATTCTTTTCCGAAAATTCTTTCCTAATCGGTTTATCTATTGATGGCCCGCGCGAACTCCACGACAAATATCGTGTTGATAAAGGAGGCAATCCCACTTTCAATAAAGTTATGCGTGGAATTGAATTCCTAAAAAAACACAAAGTAGAATTCAATACACTTACAGTTGTTCAAAAAAACAATTCTTACCATCCTCTTGAAGTTTATAACTTTCTAAAAGAGAACGGCAGCAAGTATATGCAGTTTATCCCGATAGTCGAAAGAATTTCTGAAAGAGATTCAAACGGACTGTCACTCACTCTTCCCAATCAACAAAAAGCTGTTATCAGCCAATGGTCTGTAGAGCCGGTTCAGTATGGCAATTTTCTGATTGAGATATTTAACCAGTGGGTAAGAAATGATGTCGGGAAATATTTTGTACAGACTTTTGATGTCTCACTCGAAGCCTGGCTTGGTTTAGAACCAAGTTTATGTATTTTCAGTAAAACATGCGGCAATGCGCTTGCAATCGAACATAATGGTGATCTCTATTCCTGCGATCATTATGTTTTTCCCGAAAATAAACTCGGGAATATTCTTGAGAATCCGCTTCTAAGTATGGTGCGGTCCAAACAACAAACGGATTTTGGAAATGACAAAAAAGATAAGCTGCCAAAATATTGCAGAGAATGTAATGTAAAGTTTGTTTGCAATGGTGAATGTCCTAAAAACCGGTTTCTTTCAACTCCGGATGAGGAATACGGCTTGAATTATCTCTGTGCCGGTTATAAAATGTTTTTTAATCATGTTGATCCATATATGAAATTTATGACTGATGAGTTGAAGAATAAACGTCCACCAGCTAACGTGATGAGATGGGTTCAAAAAAATAATAAAGGATCTTTAAAGGTAAAAGTTGGAAGAAA
>JAMCSN010000296.1:0-283 GCA_023381535.1 Bacteroidota bacterium | reverse complement strand
CTAAAAACTATTTTTTATTAGCATCCACTTTTAATCTAATTATGAAACACAAAACCAGGCTTCAAAAAAAATTTTACACTCGCGATGTTCATATAGTTGCCAAGGAATTACTTGGAAAGTTATTCGCGCGAAGAATTGGAAGAGAAATAATTTCCGGAATAATTGTTGAAGTTGAAGCATACGACGGCTCCATCGACAAAGCCGCACATACATTCCACGGTAAGACGAAAAGAAACGAGGTAATGTTCGAAGAAGGCGGATTGCTTTACGTTTATTTTACTTA
>JAMCSN010000390.1 GCA_023381535.1 Bacteroidota bacterium | reverse complement strand
TTCTTTTGTTGTTCACACTTTTTTCTCTCGTCAACAGCAGTGATGTTTTTTTGATTTTGAAATCAAAACAAATCGCGCGTTCGGATACAACCGCTATTCTTGGTTACGTGTTTTATAATTTGATTTATGCGCTCTCGTCCTATCCGGTTGGACTTGTTGCAGACAAATTCGGCAAGCGAAACATTTTCATAATTGGTCTGCTGATTTTTTCTGTTGTCTATTTTGGTTTTGCGATGAATCAGAATTTTCATGTCATCTGGGTTCTGTTTGCGTTTTACGGAATCTACGCGGCTGCTACGGAAGGAGTTTCAAAAGCGTGGGTTTCCGATTTGGTGCCGGATGGGTTCCGCGGTTCTGCGATAGGATTGCTCACAATGCTTTCGAGCTTTGCAATTATGTTCGGATCGTTCCTAACCGGAGTTTTGTGGGATAATTTCGGCGCACAAGTTCCGTTTGTAGTTAGTTCCGTAGTTTCATTTGTTGCAGCAATAATTCTTTTCAAGCTTAGATAAGATTTATTAGGAATAATTTGTTGATAGCAAGTCTATTTGAAAGTTTGTAATTTCTTTTTGGTTCTTCTGCGCAAAAAATACGGGGAACATCATGCGAAAGGTCATCCTATCAATTTGTGTAGTGTGCGTTTTAACATTTATGGTCTTCGGACAGGCAGCAGACTTGAAACAAGAAGCGCTCGCCTCTTACAAGAAAGGTGATTACGAAAATGCCATCAAGTTAATGAATCAACTTAAGAAGCAGAAGCCGGATGATCCGGAAGTTTACTATTACCTTGGTGTGTTTATGCATTATTGCGCGTATGATTCGCGGCCGCTTGTTGGATATAATAATAATTACACCGATGAGATATTTTTCAACTTACGAAAAGCTATTGAGTTGAAACCGGATTATGGTGATGCTTATTATTTCCTTGGTGCCCAGTATGGGTCAATCGCAAGTGATGCACTGAAAAAAGGAGATACTTCTGAATATAAAAAATGCTTCGATGATGCATTTAAAGAAAAATGTTTCCCGTCATGGCTGCTTGAGTACAATAGAAATATTCTAAAATCGTGTGATGTTGATGCAATACTTATTGTTGGCGGAGATGCGGAATACGACCCCATTCAATATTTACAGCAAATCGAGGATTACAGAAAAGATGTTATAGTGATTCCCTATGCGTTCTTAGAAAGACCTTGGTTTGTTAAAATAATTCACGATGGAATCCCTAATGCCATAACGAAAGCACCGATCAGTTTACCGGACGAACAAATTTTGGATTTGCATCCTTTCAAGTGGGATACTCTCGTCATCAAAGTTCCTATCAATGCGTCGGTAAAGAAAGAATTTAAACTTTCGCAGGATACAATTTTTGAGTGGAAACTTGTGCCAGATCTGAATTCAGTTAGAGGAAGCTACTTAAGCGTTGGTAGGGCAGTGCTTGCAAATATGATTGAAACGAATCAATGGAAGAGACCTCTATATTTTTCGTTAGGATGCATTCAAACTTTCTTTGGCGGCTTGGATGAAAATTTCCAATTGTGTGGGTTAGCTAACAAAGTATTACCGTTCAAGACCGCTAAGACCAAATACAATATAGATCGCGAACGAGTTGCAAAAATCCTTTTGGATAAAAATAACGTGAAGGATTTTAACGATGTGAACATTCATAATATGCCGAGGGTATCAAGAATACTAGCTAACTATTCTGCGTCTTTATACCGGCTCGCTTCATCATTTAAGAAAAGCAATCAACAAGAGGAAATTCGTGTCATAATAGATTTTATAAAACAAAACCTTATTAGTAAATCAATTCCCTCAAGCCAAGCAATCATTAAAGATTTAGAGGGAATGCTGAAGGACTGAGATCCACTGCTTGGATACAGTGTAACTTTCATTGTTTTACTTCTCACACCTCTTTTTACTATTTTTCGACTGAATTTTACGCGTACTCTCATGAAGAAAGATAAATTAGCAGTCGTTGCAGTAAGCGGAGGAATGGATAGCTGTGTCACCGCGGCGATTGCTAGTAAATCTTACAACCTTGCACTGATACATTTTAATTACGGTCAGCGTACTGAAAATAGAGAACTGAAAGCATTTCATGAGATTGCCGATCATTACAAAGTTGAGAAGCGATTAGTGATTGACTTCAGCCACTTTACTAAAATCGGTGGTTCGTCGCTTACCGATAAATCGATTGAAGTTTCTAAAGCTGATCTTGCTAACAAAGAGATTCCGAGTTCGTATGTTCCGTTCCGCAACGCAAATATTTTGAGCGCATGTGTAAGCTGGGCGGAAGTTATCGGCGCTAATGCAATTTTTATCGGCGCTGTTTACGAAGACGCGAGCGGTTACCCCGACTGCCGTCCAAAATTTTTTGAAGCGTTTGAGAAGATGGTTGATCTCGGTACGAAGCCGGAAACGAAAATTAAAATTGAAACGCCGATCATTCACTTTTCCAAAGCCGACATAGTGAAAAAAGGAATTGAACTTAAAGCGCCGTTACATTTAACTTGGTCGTGCTATCAAAAAGAAGATGAAGCGTGCGGCGTATGTGATAGCTGCGCTTTTCGTCTCCGCGGTTTTCAGCAAGCTGGCGTTGAGGATCCGATAGTGTACAAAGTAAAACCGAAATATGGTTAAATAATAGAGGCTATTATGCAACAGAACGAACTTAGTCAGGAAGACTATTTAATTGATCAGTTTAAGAGACAGTATGAAAAATATAAAAAGGATTTGTCACCAGATGAACAAATTGTTGTTGAGTTTTATCTTACTGGGGGTTTGGTAATTAATGCTCAATATTTTAGACGTGAACCAATGAAGCATTTTTCGATTTACGGATTAGATATAAATGATTCTAAAGAGAAAATTATTTTTACGACACATTTCCCTTTACATATTACGATTAGGAAAGAAAAAAAGTGGGAAGTACATCAATGGCTTTCAATCAGCTCTATGAAGAAAGTAACATACATTAATTAACATACGATAAAAAACATGAACCCCAAGCTAAAACTCTTAGTAACCTTTCCAAATCCTAATCCGGAGAGAGATTATACAATCATTCACACTGCGCCGGAGTTCACTTCACTTTGTCCGGTTACCGGACAAAGTGAAGT
>JAMCSN010000247.1 GCA_023381535.1 Bacteroidota bacterium | reverse complement strand
CTCATTATCCGCAAAAAATTTTACATAAAGACTTAGCTTCGACGGCTCCAGCAAGAACTTGCAAAAGTGCTTGTGCTCTGCGGGCGATTTTCCCTTTGTGTAACCGGATTCTTCCAAAACTCTAATGGCCGATTCGACTATACCATTGGAAATTTTTTTTGGTTGAACGAGCGAATAGAAATTTTTATCCAGCAGAATTGCTTCATCGGGACGAGTGCCGAGCGCAACATTGCTTCTGTTACAAAGTGCGTCGTAAACTATTTCAATTTGTCCACGTGTGGGAAAAGAAGTGTTGATAAAAAACTGCTGAATAATTTTGTCTTTTTCATCATAGAGAAGAAAAATGTTGGATTCATTACCGTCGCGACCCGCTCTCCCGATCTCTTGATAATAATTCTCAATTGTACCCGGCATGTTAAAATGAATGATTGAGCGTATATTACTTTTATCGATCCCCATGCCGAAAGCGTTCGTCGCAACAATCGTTTGAACTCTGCCGCTTATAAAATCATCTTGAATCAGTCTTCTTAATTCCGCGGTTAACCCGGCATGATAATAAACGGCATCTATACTATATGAGCGCAGATGTTCGGCAATTTCTTCCGTGAGTTTTCTTGTCGCAGCGTAAATAATTCTGCAGCCGGGATTCATCGAAAGAATTTCTACGAGCTTTTCTTTCTTACGCGGAGTTTGAAAAACGTGTAAGTGAAGATTGACGCGTTCAAATCCTCTAACAATAATTTTTGGCGAGGCCAGTCCAAGCTGATTGATTATATCTTTTCTTACATCCGCAGTTGCTGTTGCCGTGAACGCCGCGACCTTTTTTATTTCAACATAATCGATGAACGATTTAATCTTTCTGTAGCCGGGACGAAAGTTGTGTCCCCATTCGCTGATGCAGTGTGCTTCATCCACAAAAACATATTCTGGGTTGAGAGATTTTATTCTTTCAATGAAGCTCTGATTGTTTAGTTTCTCTGGGGACAAATACAAAAGCTTAAATTTGCCGTTACGAAAATTTTCCAAAACTTTTTCAGTATCTCGGTAGTCTAATGTACTGTTGATGAAAGCTGCAATCGGTTGCTGTGAGTTAATAGAATCGACTTGATCTTTCATCAATGCGATTAACGGTGAAATCACAATCCCGAAAGTTTTGGACATCAAAGAGGGGATTTGGTAGCAAATAGATTTCCCGCCGCCGGTTGGCAAAATCGCAAGAACATTTTGACCTTCGATGATAGAATTGATAATTTCTTCTTGCGAAGGACGAAATTCTGTGTATCCAAAAAATTTATTAAGTATGACTTTTGGTTCAGTTAGCATTATTATGTTTGGCAGATGAAATCGTAAAATTAATTTTCACTTCAAAATATGAATAGTTCGGTAAACATGCTTAAGATCAATCACATCTCAAAAGACTTTGATGACATTGCCGCGCTTCAAAACGTAAGCCTGGAAATCCAACGAGGGGAATTCTTCAGCATTCTACTTCCGAAAGAGTATTTGATAACTAACTATTCTCACGCCGGCTTCTTCAATTATTAGTTTTAGTAAAAAGAAGGTTGCTACCTTTTAATTTTTAATCTTTTTGAAATCTTTCCTTGGTATGAATCTTGTCTTTTTAAGGATTCTAGCTCTCAATTTGAGTATTTTTGAAATGGCTAATCGAAAACAAACATGAAAGATAAAATGGCAGAAGAAAAATTAAAGTTGGAAGATCTCCTCGGCGGTGTTCAAAGAATAGAAGAGTTGGAAAGAATAGAATACGTTGCAATTGTTGGTGCCGGTGTTATGGGACAAGGTATTGCCCAAACAATAGCCGCTGCCGGTATCGACGTTTTGGTAGTCGAACGCAACGAGGACCAGATTGAACATGCAACCGAAAGTCTTAAGACTACGATGGAAAGGGAAATCTCCCGCTGGGCTATGACTCAAAGCGAAATGAAATCCGTCCTTACCAGAATAAAATGGACTGTAGATAAAAATGAAATTCCCGAATGTGATTTATTAATTGAAGCGGTTGACGAAAATTACGATTTGAAAAGAAAAATTTTCCGTGAGCTTGATGAAATTGCCAAGCCGGAAACAATTTTCATTTCGAATACATCAACTTTGAGTTTGACGAAGATTGCCGAAGTAACAAAACGGCGAGATAGAATTATCGGTATGCACTTTTTGAATCCGGTTCCTAAAGTGCCGTTGGTAGAATTAGTACGCGCGCTCGAAACTTCGGATAAGACAGTTGAAATCATTAAAAAGTTTGCGGCAAAAATCGGCAAGACCGCGGTTGAAGTTTATGAGTATCCCGGATTCGTAACTACGCGCGCAATCGTTCCGCTGCTGAATGAAGCGATGCACATTTTGCTGGAAGGCGTTGCAAGCGCGAAAGATATTGATACTGCGATGAGACTCGGTTACAACTTTAACACCGGTCCACTCGAAATGGCGGACGCGATGGGACTGGATGAAGTGCTCGCGTGGATGGAAACCTTGTGGGCAACACTTGGCGAAGCGCGTTACAGACCTTGCCCGATCCTTCGCAAGTTGGTTCGCGAAAGAAAGCTTGGCAAGAAAACCGGCGAAGGATTTTTCAAATATGATGCTGACGGAAAACGAATTAATTAGGAGATGACAGAATGAAAGTTTTGGTTCTTAATTGCGGAAGTTCATCAATAAAATATCAATTCATAGATACCGATTCCAGAATCGCTCTCGCAAAAGGAATGGTAGAACGAATCGGAATGACAAGTGCGGTACTGACTCATTCTCCTCTTGATCGCGAGAAAATAAGAATCGTCGGAGAGATACTGGATCATTCAATCGCGATCGAATATGTTATTGCGGTTTTACTTTCACCGAATCATGGTGTCATCAAAGACAGAAATGAAATTCAAGCGGTCGGTCATCGTGTTGTGCATGGCGGCGAAACATTTTCCGGTTCTGTGCTGATTACCGAACAAGTAATGAAAGCGCTCAAAGATAATATCGAACTTGCGCCGCTCCACAATCCGCCAAACATAAAAGGCATTCAAGCAGCAAAAAATCATTTGCCGAATACTCCGCAGGTTGGCGTGTTCGATACGGCGTTTCATGTTAAGATGCCGCCGCAAGCTTATCTGTACGGAATTCCATATGAGCTT
>JAMCSN010000273.1 GCA_023381535.1 Bacteroidota bacterium | reverse complement strand
AAACAAGATATGTACGAACGCGCTAAGTACGATCAATCCGTTGAACATCTTTATCAAATAATTGAAGCGCCGGTTGCGGTGGGTGAGTGATGAGCAAATTTAAATTTAGATTTCAATCGGTTCAAAAGGTAAAAGAAATTTTCGAGAAACGAATTGAAGAAGAAATCTCGCGGCTAAACCAGCAGATTGCCGAACAAAAAATTCAGCTTCGTAAGATTAGGGATGAACGCAATCGAATGGCTGAATCAATGATAAAGAAACCGGCTAAGGTTGCCGATTATCAGAGCATGAAATCATACGATGTTCAACTGGAAAAAGAAATTGTTTCGATTCAGAAAACAATTAATGCACTGCTCAAAAAACGGGAAGAGAAACAAAAAGAATTGCTTGAAAAGAAAAAAGAAGTGAAAGCTTTTGAGACACTCAAAGAAAATGCGTACGAGAATTTTTTAGTTGAAGATAGAAGAGACGAATTGAAAGTACTAAACGAAGTAGCCGTAAGAAACCATAAGGGGGATCAGCCGTGAAAGAAAAACTGATTTATATTTTGTCGTTTGCTCTCGTATTTGCTTTAGTAACCGGTGCGTTGATCTATCTTAATTCCTACTATCAAAACATATTTGCTTTTAACTTCACGCCGGTTTCTGCAAATACTCCGCCAGAGGTTGCGAGTGCGGTCTCGGATTCTGCCAGCGTGCCCAAACAGAAAGAACCGCCGGCACCTGTTGATACGGTGAAAAGCAAAAATCAAATAGCAAAAGCCGATTCTGTGACTACCGCGCCGAAAGATACTGTAGCGAGTACGAAAAAAGACAGTGCAGCGTCCGGCATAAAAAAAGTTGAACCAAAAACTACTGCGCTGCAAGAACCGCAGGAAGAATCGCCGAAGGCGGTTGTTTCAAGAGAATTCCAAAAAACGTTGAAAGATTCTGCATACCAGAGCTGGATAAAGAAAACAGTAAAGCTCTATGAAGAAATGGACGCAAAGAAAGCTGCTAAAGTAATTTTGGGTTACTCCGATAATATTGCGAGGGATATTATTTTTTCGATGAAGAAAAGAAAGGCGGCCGAAATTTTGACTGAATTTAAACCGGAAGTAGCAACTAGAATAATCAAATTTAACTGATGAAATTCAATACGCTGATAATAGATAAGCTGAACAATTTTGATTCTGTTTCTAAGCAGAATACGAAAAAATCATCATTGGCTCAATTCGCGGATATAATTAATGTGTGCAGCCCGGAATCTCTGGATAGTGCACAGAACCCGTCGAGTGATTCCTTAAACGCTACAGACACTACGTTAAATAAATCGGAACTAACCATTCAAGTTTCTGCGAAAGAGCTTAACGATATTTTATTGTTTACTTCTGCTTTTGTAAATGCCGAGAATGCTCAGCCGACTGAAACAAATGCAGCTTTGAGTAGTACCGAACAAAACAAAAAAGAACTTGTCCTGTCGAAAGATCAGCTTCAAGCGTTTTTTAATTTTGTGCTTGCGCCTTTGAATAATCAATTTGATGGGTTGGCGCAAATCGAAAAGATAGATCAAGCAAAAGCTCCGGTTACACTTACCTTTGACGACGGAACCAACAAATTATCAATTACGGTTTCTGCTCTGTCCGGCGATAACACCGGGGAAGAAAATCTTCAGGGAGCCGCTAAGCTTTCACGTTTCTTCGACAGCAATGCGATTTCATCCAATCCACTCAGCACAGCCGCATCGGTACAAAGTTTTTCAAATAAGAGTGATTCTAACAGTGCGGAAGTCGTATCAGAAAAAAATAAAACATTGTCCGTGGACGGTTCGGTTAAAATAAATAATGATGGGAAGGCGAATGCATCTTTCAAAGTAGAGATTTCGCAACAGACAAATTCTGCCGGAGATGTTGCGAAAGTTATAGAACTTCCGGTCGAGCTTGATTCTGCTGGCATATTCACGGGAAGCCAACCTAAAATTTTGGTTAAAGAAGCACCCGTTATTGTTTCAGGTGAAAAATATCTTGCTGACATGAACGGTTTGGGTTTATCAACCGCAATAAATATTTCTAAGGTAGTAGCCGACAAAAACAGTCTTGATTTGAATACAGTAGATAATTCTCCCAAAGCAGCGGCAGGCTCAAATGTCGGCGGTGCTTCTCAAGAGCAGAAAGCAATTCCAATTGAGCAAATTCTTTTTGGCTATAATCCGGCAGATGACATTTCTGCGGAAAGTGTTTTACCGGAAAATGTTTTGCAGGGTCTTTCGAATGAAGAAAAATCAACTCTGCTTAAATCTTTTTCCTACGGTGACGTATTGTCGATAGAATATTCGCACCAAGCGGCAAAGCCTCTGGAAGTTACGCCCAAGATCGCGAATGCAGCGTCTGTATTGTCAAATAATGCGTCTGAAGTTTCTCAAACTTCTATCGAGCCGCAAATTTCCAAACAGGCATTGATTTTTAATTTGCCGGATACACAAAATCAGCTTGGCGATAAATCCGTTCATGAAGCGGTTCGGCAACTGAATGACCTTGCAGCTTCTGTTGCAGCATCGAAAGAACTGAATGAAAAAACACTTGCTAAAGTTTCATTGAAACCGAATTCTCAGGTTGATGACCCGGCAACGCTTGATAAAGAATCCGCAATAAAGGTATCAATCAAAGAAGAAAAGCAGACATCAAAAAATTTGAACGAAACAAAAGCAAACGATCTTAACGACACCAAGACGGACAAGCAGCCGGTTCGCGATGCGCAGTTAAATCAGCAAGATGACAAGGATACGACAAAACATAATTCAAATGATGTGTTCAAGAATTCCGTTCTTCCAAATACTGCGAGCGCCGGAGCCGAAAAAACACAATTCGTTTCGGAGTTAAAGACATTGCCTAGTGCGGCAAGGACAATAACGACAAACGAAATTATACCGGAGTTCTCAAAAGTAATTCAGCAGGGCGAGAAGCAGACAATAACTTTTCAGCTTTCGCCGGAAAATTTGGGAAAAGTAAAACTGACGGTTGACCTGGTTGCGAACAATCTTAACGCTCACATCGAAGTAGAGAATGATCAGGTAAAACATTTTATCCAATCGAATATTGACCAGCTTAAACAAAATTTTCAATCGAACGGAATTCAACTTAACAATGTTAACGTAAGTTTGACAGAATACGATCAGCGGAATGCAAAAACGTTTGTTCCAAAGAAGAAATTTTCCAGCCGCGACTTAAAAAACGGAATAGTTGACAAGGCAGCTTCTCCCGTATCAAGAAAATCAATGGGTTATAATACATACGAGTTTTTAGCATAAGGAGTAGGAACATGGTAGATCCCGTAACTTCAACAGCGTCGGCAAGCACAGCGACAAATACAAATAAAAATGTTCTTGGTAAAGACGATTTTTTGAAACTGATGATTCAGCAGTTGAAGAACCAGGACCCGCTTAACCCGATGGACGGCACTCAATACGCCGCACAGCTTGCCCAGTTTTCATCGTTGGAACAGTTAACGAACTTGAATAAGTCGGTTCAGGACAGCATCAACTCGAATTACACGTTAACCCAATCCATCAATAACACGCTCGTTGCAAATCTAATCGGTAAAGATGTTAAGATCGGCGGCAATGCGTTAACATTGTCGGGGCAATCAAAGATCACATTGGGTTATACACTTCCTGCCGCAGCACAATCTGTTTCCATAAAAATTTATAATGACCAAGGCGCTTTGGTAAGAACTATCGACGGCGTGCCCGGTACGGCAGGAGAGAATAAAGTTTCGTGGGATCTTTCCGATAATAACGGTGGAAAATTACCCGATGGTAAATACACATTTGAAGTGGAAGCATTGAACGGTAACGGAGAAAAAATTACGGCAGATATTTTCAAAGAAGGATTTATCGGTGGTGTTCGTTTCGGCAACCAGGGCACGGTGCTTTTAGTTGACGGCGCCGAATATTCGATTTCCGACATACTTGAAATACTAAATTCAAACAACGGAGGAAATTAATGGCTGAGATTAACGGTGTCTCAGTTCCTTTTATTCCGATTGTAGGAAATGAAGCAACCGCTTCGCGCAGAGTAGGGCGTGAAGCCAGCAATCAATTCGATGCAATATTTAAGCAGGAACTGGAAAAAGTAAAATTCTCCAATCATGCAATGAAGCGCCTCGAATCGCGCAACATACAATTAAGCGATAATGACATTAACAGAATTGAAGAGGCAGTTCAAAAAGCGGAAGCAAAGGGTTCGAAGGATTCACTTGTCTTGATGGATAAAACCGCTTTCATAGTTAACGTACCAAACAAAACTGTTGTAACGGCAGTTGAAGTTGCAAATTCGAACGAGAACGTTTTTACAAATATCGATAGTGTAGTATTTGCAGTTTAATTAACAAAACATAAAAACAGAGCGGGACCTTCCGAGGACGCTCTCGATCTGGCCGAATGACTGAAGCCGGATCACATCAGGAGGTTATTATGGCACTCTTAACATCTCTCTTCGCAGGCGTATCAGGCTTACGCAATCATCAAGCAATGATGGACGTTATCGGCAACAATATTTCCAACGTTAACACCATCGGTTTCAAAGGTTCACGTGTTACGTTCAGCGACACGTTTAATCAGTTTGTAAAAGCCGGCACTAACCCAACCGACTCAACCGGCGGCACAAACTCATTTCAGATCGGTCTCGGTATGAAAGTGAACTCGATAGACCGTAACTGGAATCAAGGAACATTTGAGAGAACAGGCATTACAACGGATTTAGCGTTGCAAGGTCAGGGTATGTTTGTTTTACAAAGCAACGGCCAAAAATTCTTTTCACGTGCAGGCGCATTTCAATTTGATGCAAGCGGAAAACTTGTAAGTCCGCAGAACGGTGCAGTTGTTCAAGGAAAAGTTGCAAGCCAAGACGGTGTAATTCCTCCCGGGAATAATCTGGAAGATCTCATGATCGATACAAACATGAAACTGCCGGCAGTTTCCACAACTCAAATAAAATGGGGCGGTAATCTCAAAAGTAACAGCGATCTAACCAGAAGCGTTCAGGTGATTCAACGCGGCAACATAAATTCTGCTGCACTTAATATCGGCGACAGCACCACCCAATACCCGATAACAGTTTATAATGAATACGGTGACGCATTCACGTATAAGGTTTCTTATACAAAAACCGCTGCAAACACTTACGATTTGAATTTTTCACTTGAAGATTCAAAAGGAACTGTCCTTACGACAGGAGGAATTACCGGTTTAGTTTTCGCAGATAATGGAACCGGAACGTGGACGCTGGATGCAGCCTCCAAAGCAAAATTTGACGGAGTTGCAAACAGAATTAACGTTGCAAATTCGAACATAGATTTTACTTTTGATCCGACAATAATTACACAAAACTCAAGCACAACAACTCTTAGCGCTTCTGCCGACAATAACAGAATTCCTAACATAGTAAGCGGTTCAGTTACGGTTTACGATTCATTGGGAACTGCTCACCAGGTTACGTTGAAGTTTACAAAGATTGCCGACAACATTTGGACATGGACTGCTTCAGTGCCGGGTACCTCAACAATTAACGGTCAAAGTGCTTCGGCAACCGGAACGATTGAGTTTAATCCGGATGGAACTTTAGACCCGTCAAAAATTTCTCCGAATAATCCGCAATTAACATTTGTACCAAGCGGCGGAGCGGCAACATCAATTATCGATTTGGCTTTTGGAACCGGATTCGGCGGCGTAACACAGACATCATCGAGCTCGGTCATCAGCGCACTTTCTCAAAACGGTTCTCCATCGGCATCGTTATCAAATTTGAACATTGACCAGTACGGAAAGATCGTCGGAATCTTTTCCAACGGTTCATCAAAGAACTTAGCTCAAATAATGGTCGCAACGTTCAACAACCTGAACGGATTGATAAGCGTTGGAGACAACATGTATTCGGCTTATGCAAACAGCGGCGAACCGAGAATCGGAAGTCTTGGTGAAGAAACCGGAACTACAGTTCAATCCGGTGCGCTTGAACAATCCAACGTAGATTTATCTGAAGAGTTCACAAGAATGATAGTTTCGCAGCGAGGTTTCCAGGCAAATGCACGTGTTATTACAACTGCTGATTCGCTGCTTCAGGAAATCACAAACTTGATTAGATAGTAAGCAGCTGAACGATACTTCTTTTTAAGAGCTGTGGTTGAATAAATTTTGCGACTTATACATTCAAAGCCACAGCTCATTTTTTATCTAAACTCTTCTGGCGGGATTAAAACAACTGCAGAATATTGGCCACCCCTTTCTTCTTTGCACGATTAAAAATCAATATTGAAAGGTTTTTTCATGGCATAGCAATTGAAAAAACATGCGCATATGGAACAAAAAGAAGAAAAACAAATCGTCAAGACAGAAGAAAAGCCGCCTCTGCCTATTGAGAAGAAGGGAATCAATATTAAAATTTTCCTTTTTGGTATGCCGCTTTTTATTGCTCAGTTGATAGCCGTTTATTTTATTACGGCTAATATTCTTGTAAAGAGAATACAAGCCAACAATTCTTCTGCAGCTCAACACCCGGTAGAAAAAAACATCGCCGTGAAACCAGACGCTAAGCAAAATAATTCTGGCAAATTCGTTTACATGGTCGATGATTTAATCGTTAATCCAGCCAACACGGATGGGAAGAAACTTCTTCTCTCTTCAATCGGTTTTGATGTAGTCTCCGACCAGGATCAGAAAGAACTGAAAGCCAAAGACGTCATTCTAAAAGATGCGGTGATTTCCGTTCTTACCAGTAAGGACCTTGAAAAACTTGCGAACATAACTTACCGAGACACTTTGAGAACGGAAATAATAAAGAGATTGAATAGTGTAATGCCCGAAGTGAAAATTAATACGATCTATTTCAGTAAATATATTTTACAATAAATATGGCTGCGATATTATCTCAACAAGAAATTGATGCGCTGCTTAATAACATTAAAAGCGGCACAGAGCAGAAAGCCGAAACACCGGTAGAGAAGGAAGCGATACTGTTCGACTTCCGGCTTCCGAACAGAATTTCCAAAAATCAGCTTAGAATTTTAAGAAGCATTTTTGAAAATTTTGCCGAGAGCTTCAGTTCGTTTCTTGTTACAAAACTTCAGACGATTGTAAACATTAACGTCACGTCGGTAGATCAAATTTATTACTCGGAGTATGTGCTTTCGGTTGCCAATCCCGCATGCTTGTTCACTTTTGAAATCAAGAACACAGATGTAAAAGGCGTACTTGAACTGAATAATGATTTAGCGCTTTCACTTGTGGATAAGCTTCTCGGTGGTAACGGTCTCGGTACAAAACAAACAAAAGTAATTACGTCGATTGAACAGAAAGTACTACGTGTAGTTGTTGACCGGGTTATGCAAGACCTTAGAAAAGCATGGCAGACAGTTGACAGCATGGAGTTTGTTGTCGAAAGGTTCGAACCCGATATTGATTTTGCCCAGATAACATCTCAAAGTGAATCTGTTCTGCTGATCTCTTTCGAAATTTTGATTGGCGAGCAATCGTTTTTAATGAATATTTGCTTTGCAACTTTTGCATTCGACACGATTCTTTCCCGCTTGTCGTCTCAGAAACTTTCATCGATACGCACAATCAAACATTACGGACACACCGCACGCAACATACTGAGCCAGCATCTATCGAAAACCCTTTTGCCGATTATAGTTGAACTTGGAAACACAAAACTTTCCGTAAAAGAGTTGTTGGAGATGGAGAAGGGCGATATCATTCGTCTTGAAACGAAAATCGGCGATGATCAAAAAATTAAAACCGGTAACCAGCTGCTGTTTATGGGACGCGTTGGCGTTTCGAACAACAAGAAAGCTATTAAGGTTACCAAGAAAGCATTGGAAGAAATAAAATCTCTATAGGATGAATAATGGAAAACAACGAACTAAATCAACTTGACGACAACGGCGCCGTTAGCGAGAAAACGGAAAGCGCTATGGCGCAGTTCGAAGAATTTGATGATTCCAAACAGACCGGCGGAGTGTACAACGATAAATTGCTGTTTCTTAAAGACCTGCCGATGAACATATACATCGAACTTGGCAGAACACAGATGCAGATAAAAGATATACTTGAACTTGAACGCGGTTATGTTATAGAATTGGATAAGCTTGCCAGCGAACCGGTTGATGTATTCGTCAACAACAAAAAAATTGCCGAGGGTGAAGTTGTTGTTATAGATAAACACTTTGGAATAAGAATTACAAGCCTTGTTGACCCGAACAATAGACTGAAGGATATTCTTTAATGTCATTTCTTGATATAGTAAAATCGATTCTACCGCTGGTTGTTGTGCTTGCGCTGCTCTTCGGAGTTCTTTTGTTGGTGCGCAAGTACTCGGTTTCAATGACCGGAAGAAAACTCCGCAACCTGAAAGTTGATGTTTTGCACAACCAGATAATCCTGCCGAAAAAATATTTATCGTTTGTCCGTATCGAAGATAAAATTTTGGTTCTCGGTATAAGCGAAAACAACATTTCCGTTCTGCAAGAATTGGATTATAAAGAAATTGACGAGGGCGGATTCGATATTCAAAAAGCAAAACCGAATTTTATCGATATCCTAAAGCAGAATATGGGCATTCGATGAACAGAAAGATTTTTTTTGCGGTTGCGCCGATATTTTTTTTAGTTGCATTATCAAACGTTCTCGGTCAGCAGAGTCCAACTGCAATACCATTTCCTAAAATAAATCTCGGCATCGGTACGGCACAAAACGGAAACGATGTTTCCGTAACACTTCAGATACTACTGCTGATGACGGTGCTTTCTCTTGCGCCTTCAATAGTTATAATGACCACCTCGTACTTGAGAATCATCATCGTCTTCAGTTTCTTAAAAAGCGCACTTGGAACGCAGCAGATGCCGCCGTCTCAACTGCTTGCCGGCGTTGCATTGTTTGTTACTTTTTTTATTATGGCTCCAACGTGGTCTAAGGTAAATGATGAAGCTCTAAAACCTTTAATGGATAATAAACTAACGGTGCAACAAGCGTACGATAAAGGCGTTGAACCAATTCGGCAGTTCATGTTCAGAAATACCCGCGATGAGGATCTGGAATTGTTCATCGGCTTATCTAAACAAGCGCGTCCCAATACACACAACGATGTTCCAACCTATGTTCTCATTCCGGCATTTGTGCTAAGCGAGCTGCGCGCCGGCTTTACTATGGGATTCTTTCTTTTCATTCCGTTCATAATGGTTGATATGATCGTATCAAGTATTCTTATGTCTATGGGAATGATGATGATGCCGCCGATGATGATCTCGCTTCCGTTCAAAATACTTTTGTTTATACTTGTTGACGGCTGGAATTTAATTGTCGGCTCGCTGATAAGGAGTTTTCACTAATGACCGAAGAACTGATCATCCAAATTTTAAAAGACGTATTCTACACAACGTTCATAATTCTTCTGCCGATTCTCGGCGTGTCGTTAATTGTGGGAATTTTTATTTCGATTTTCCAGGCGGCTACATCTATTCAAGAAATGACTTTGACCTTTGTGCCCAAGTTGATAGTTACCGCGATTGTAATAATCATGCTTCTCCCGTGGATAGTTGATAAGATGGTTGCCATAACACTTAGAATGTTTACAATGTTTCAGAACTTACCCAAATGACAGAGATATTAATCGTTGATTTTTTATTAGTGCTTTTCATCTTTCTGCGGATTCTCGCGATGATGATTTCCGCGCCGGTGCTTGGGCATAATTCCATTCCGGTATTGGTTAGGGTTTCTCTTTCCCTTGTCATTGCGTACATAACATTCTTAACGATTGATAAAACTAAAATTGTTTTTGATGTGAATATGATTTCCATATTCACCAATGCCATAGCGGAACTGGTTACGGGATTCATGATGGGCTTCGCGCTTAATTTTGTGTTTTACGGAATTTCCTACGCCGGTCACCTAATCGGTTACGATATGGGCTTGATGTTTGCGGATATTTTGAATCCGATGCAGAATATTCAGAACAATGTGGTTGGAGAATTAATCTATTACGCAAGCATGATGATTTTTTTTCTGATCAACGGTCATCATCATTTAATTACCGCAGTGGTTTCCTCGTTCTCAATCGTTCCAATCGGAAAATTTACCGCAACGCAGCCGCTGATGATGTTAATGGCGAGATATTCATTTGCCGTTTTTACAATTGCGCTGAAAATTGCAGCTCCAATCATCGCATCGTTTTTCTTGATTCATATTGCCGAAGGAATTATTTCGCGTGTCATTCCAAACATCCAGATATTTTTTATTTCACAGCCGGCAAAAATAGGTCTCGGCTTTCTAATGATTTCCATGCTTATTCCGATTTATGTCTATGCAATAAAAAATTTATTAAGCGGGTATGAAACGCAGCTTTCGGAAATTATAAGAGCGATGAGCGTGTAATATGGCTGAGATTGACGGACAGGAAAAAACCGAACAGCCTACCGGGAAAAAACTTACCGAAGCGCGCGACCGCGGTCAAGTTACAAAAAGCATGGAACTAAACTCGCTTGCGGTTTTCGGATCGGGACTAATGGCAATTTATTTTTCCAGAGGATTCTTCGGCGAAAAACTGAATGAATTTTCAAAAGATCTTTTCGGACGGCTGGATGCGTATGCGCTTAATCAAACAGTCCTTCAAGCTTATTTTTTGAAATGGGCATTGTTCTTTTTCACAATATCTGCCCCGGTAGTTATTTCGGTCGTTGTTTTCTCGTTGGTCAGCAATATAACACAGGTCGGTTTCAAGTTCTCGGGCAAAGTTTTCATGCCGAATTTGAACAAGTTCAATCCTATTGCCAGAGTTAAAAAAATATTGTTCTCAACCAATTCTATGGTTGAGAGCTTAAAGTCGCTGGCAAAATTGTTAATTATCGGATTGTTCGTTTACCTCGTAATCTCCAAACTTATTCAAGATACGTTTCAGCTTGTATCTCTTACGATTGAAGAGACGGTTGAGTTTATGCTGGATTCCGCGTTCGCGATGATTTGGAAAATCTTACTATTCTTTTTTGTGATAGCCGCAACGGATTATTTTTTTCAGAAATATAAATTCAAAAAAGAAATGATGATGACCAAGCAGGAAGTAAAAGAAGAAATGAAGCAGACCGAAGGCGATCCGCACGTTAAATCGCAAATCCGGAAAAGGATGATCCAGGCGGCGAAAGGCAGAATGATGAAAGATGTTCCGAAAGCCGATGTGGTTATTACAAACCCCACTCACTTTGCCGTTGCACTTAAATACGAATCCAACCAGGACAGCGCACCAAAAGTTTTAGCAAAAGGAATGGATGAATTGGCGCAGCGAATCAAAAAAGTTGCTCTCGAAAATAATGTGCCGCTGTATGAAGATGTTGAACTGGCGCGGGCGCTTTATAAAACGTGCGACGTTGGCGACGAGATTCCGTCGAAGTTGTTTAAGGCAGTCGCACAAATTCTTGCTTACATCTATCAAATGAGAAACTTGAAAAAAAGAAAGAGTATCGTCTAAAAAATGAAAGGCATCGGCAAAAATTCTGATATTGTTCTCGGCTTCGGTCTGATTTTTTTGATCGGATTGATGTTGATTCCGTTGCCTGCCGGCATGCTGGATTATTTTCTTGCAACGAATCTTACCATTTCCATTTTGGTGCTGATTGTTGCGCTTTACATAAGTTCGCCGCTTGATATATCTGTGTTCCCCGGATTACTTCTTGTAACTACTTTGTTCCGTCTTGGTTTGAATATCAATTCAACCCGCTTAATTTTAATTGAAGGTTATGCCGGCAAAGTTATTGAATCATTCGGTTCGTTTGTTGTCAGCGGAAATTACGTTGTGGGTTTTATAGTATTTATTATTCTTGTCGTAATTCAATTCATAGTTATCGTAAAAGGTTCGGGAAGAATTTCGGAAGTTGCTGCTCGTTTCACTTTGGATGCAATGCCCGGCAAGCAAATGGCAATCGATGCCGATTTGAATACCGGTTTGATTAACGAAAGCGAAGCGCGAAAAAGAAGAGATCAGATTTCGCGCGAAGCGGAATTCTACGGCGCAATGGACGGTGCCAGCAAGTTTGTTAAAGGCGATGCAATTGCCGGATTGGTTATTAACGTCGTAAATATTATCGGTGGATTTGTAATCGGCGTTGCGCAAAGAGGAATGTCGTTCACAGACGCGCTGCAACATTATACAATTCTAACAATTGGCGACGGATTGGTTTCCCAAATTCCCGCTTTGGTAATTTCGATTGCCGCTGGATTAGTTGTAACAAGAAGTGCCGCCGGAACTTCTTTAGATTTTCAGATGAAGACGCAGCTGCTTTCAAATCCGCGCGTGCTTGGAACTGTCTCCGGCGCATCATTCATGTTTGCGTTAATCCCGGGAATGCCGCTATTACCATTTGTCTTTTTGAGTGCCGTGCTCGGCGTTAGCTCGTATGTTTCTAAAAAGAATAAACGCGAAGCTTCATTGGCGATTGCACAGGAAGAAATAATAACGTCCGAACCAATCGAAGAAAAAGTTGAGCAGTATCTCCAGGTAGATCCCATTGAAGTTGAGATCGGTTACGGTTTAATAAGTCTGGTTGATGAGAAGCAGGGGGGAAACTTATTCCAAAAAATTTCTTCATCACGGAAATTGATTGCGCTTGAATACGGAGTTTTGATTCCGCCGGTTCGCGTGAGAGATAATCTTCAATTATCACCGAACCAGTACATTATCAAGATAAAAGGAAACATAATTTCCAGTTATGAAATTTATCCTGACCGTATGCTGGCGATGAATCCGGGTTCGATTCAAGAAGCATTAAACGGATTGCCTACTACCGATCCAGCGTTCGACCTTCAAAGTTTCTGGATTACCAACGAAGAAAAAGAAAAAGCCGAAATGCTGGGATACACTGTCGTTGATGCGATATCCGTGCTTACTACTCATCTTCAGGAATTACTGAAAAAGAATTTTGACAAAGTGATTACACGTCAGGACGTAAAACAGCTTCTCGAGAATCTGAAAAAAGAATATCCGGCAGTGATCGATGAAATCAATCCCGATGTTCTTAATCTTGGAATGATTCAGAAAGTTTTGCAGAATCTTCTGCGGGAAAATATACCGATTAAAGATTTTGTTCAGATACTTGAAGCGCTAATTGATTATTCGAAAACAACAAAGAACATTGACGTGTTAACGGAATATGTGCGGCATACAATCGGCGAGGCAATCGGAAATATTTATAAGGACCAGAACGGAATCATTCATGCCGCCGCGTTGGGCGAATCGCTAGAAACCGCGGTTACAAAGTCGCTGCAATCACAGAAAGACAATGTTGTAACTCTTGGATTGCATCCAACCGTTTTACGTGAACTAAGTTCGCAGCTAAAAGCCGTCATGGAAAAATTTTACTCGCTGGGGTATCCTCCTATTTTGATTACCTCTGCAACGATACGGCCATATTTTTACCGTTTAATCAACAGCAGTTTCCCCGGGCTCACGGTTCTGTCATATACGGAACTGCCGGCAAATATTGAACTGGAATTCATCGGCAGATTAGAGGTGGACAATGCAAGTTAAAAAATATTTGGCGCCGTCATTGAAAGAAGCGACGCAGCAGATGAAAAAGGAACTCGGTCTTGATGCGATTATTCTTGGAACGCGCATCATTGAAGGAGAAAAACGTCACGGCATGAAAAACATGTACGAAATTACTGCCGGAATTGATCAAGCGCCGACTTCTAAACCCGCAAAGCAAAGCACACCAACTTCAGTTAGCGGTTCAACATTTCAAGCTGAATTGGAAAAACTTTCGAAAAGGATTTACGGACGGGGTGAAGAAAGTTCTTATCTTGAAGGAGAAGGGGATGGTTCGGAAAAAAAATCTTCTTCGAAGGAAATTGAAAAAGCCGTGGATGAACTTGCAACCACGCTTGAAGATCATGAAGTGAATAAAAATATTGTTAAGGACCTGACTAAGCATTTATGGGATTCATACAATTTTCTTGAGAGTTCCAATCTTGAAAACTATCTTATTTCAAGTATGGCATCTCTGATACCGACAACGAGCTTCAAGGTTAAGAAAAACAAAACGACAAAGATTGCACTTGTTGGTCCAACGGGTGTCGGTAAGACAACATGCATCGCAAAGCTTGCAGTGATCTCAAAAATAATTCACAAACTGAAAGTCGGTTTGATATCGATTGACACGTACAGACTCGGTGCGATAGATCAACTTAGGATTTTTTCCGAAGTAAGCGATATCGAGATGGAGGTGGCATACGAACCGGAAGACATGCCTAAGCTGATTAAGAAGTTTAAAAACAAAGAACTGATTTTTATAGACACAGTTGGGCGCAGCCAAAAAGCGAAGCAGAATCTTGAGTCGATCAAAAAGTATTTGGATGCAGCCGGCGTTGAAGAAACAATTCTTGTGGTCAACTCGACCAGTTCAACCAGAACGCTGAACGATATTGCGGAGAAATTCAAAGTTTTGAATTACAAGTCGGTTATTTTTTCTAAGGTTGATGAAGCCGTTGCGTTCGGCAATATCATGAACCTTTCCACGACGCATAATGTGCCGGTCATGTTTTTAACAAACGGTCAAACTATTCCCGATGATATTGTTTCGGTGAATCCGAATTACCTTGCAAACTTAATTTACACCGGTAAACTTTTCTCATGAACGGACAAGCATCACGGATAATTCAACTATCCCGCATGGCGGGAAGAGAGAATAATTTACCCGCTTCAAAAATAATTTCCGTTAGTTCCGGAAAAGGGGGAACGGGTAAATCTTTCTTCGCCGCTAACTTTGCATACACACTTGCAAGGTCGGGTAAGAAAGTTCTTCTAATCGACTTCGATCTTAATTTTTCTAATCTGAACATATTGTTGAATAAAACCACGGATAGTTTCCTTTCCGAATTTTTCGAAAAAAAGAAATCGTTGGAAGAATTAGTTTTCAGTTATTCCTCGAATCTTCATTTTATTTTCGGAGACTCAGGCAGAGAAGACCATCCGCACGTAAATAGAGATGCGATAGATTACTTCTTCATCGCATTGAATCGGCTTGCAGCTAAGTACGATTATTTTATTCTTGATTCTGCAGCCGGCGCCGGTGAACTTACGCTTTACCAGCTTTCGAAATCCAACTTCAACATACTTCTAACTTCTCCTGAACCGACAGCCATTATGGATGCGTATGCCGTAATCAAACTTCTCAAAAACGAAGGGAACTGCGCAAACGACTTAGTAGTTCTTAACAAATGCAGCAGCGCTGAAGAAGCAAAAAATTCTTTCTCGAATCTTTCGATGGCGTCCAAACATTTTCTTGGCGTCGAGCCAAACTTTCTCGGATGGATATCTTTCAGTAACGCGATTCATCAATCAATTCTGAATCAAGAGTTATATTTGAGAAGCACACCGCAATCCAGAACCGCCGAAGAAATATCTTCAATTGCAGAACGATTCGAGTCCATCGCCACGTGGCTAATAATGACCAAAGACGCCGCGGAAACCGTTTAGAATCCCCGCAAAAACTTTCATTTTCAAAATTTTTTCCGGTACAAACAAAATCCTGTGGTGGTATAGTCTTTGCAATTTGATTGGTAAAAAAGGCGCTGCCGTTATGAATAAAATAGTATTGAGATTGGGCTTGTTGGTTTTTTTCTTTTCGATCATCTACTTCATTCAAAGAGGTATGTCTGTCGAAAAAGTTCTTATCAACTCATTTGCTATTTTCGTTTTTCTTACCGCGATGCTCAGCCTGATTACCATTGGATTAATAAAAGCAATAAACAGTAACTCGCTCAATAAGCTTAATTCTTTGTCAGATCACTCAGCGGGACACAAAGAAAATGAATAATTCAATTTTATGGGCTTCCTACA
>JAMCSN010000175.1 GCA_023381535.1 Bacteroidota bacterium | reverse complement strand
TCTGATGACAATGCTGATGCGCGGTAAGTTCAAACCGGAGGAAAAAAATCCAACCACAAGATTTTTCATCCGTCTTTACGAACCGGTGATTCACTGGGTTCTTAAACACAGAAAAATTACAATCGCAATAAATGTTATCGCTCTATTAATAACTATTCCAATGATTCTTAATACCGGCAGCGAGTTTATGCCGCCGCTTGATGAAGGTTCGATTCTTTATATGCCGGTAACTTTGCCCGGTGCGTCAATCACGGAAGTGAATAGAATTTTACAAGAACAAGATAAAATTATTATGACTGTTCCCGAAGTTTATCAAGTTCTTGGAAAAACCGGACGAGCAGAAACCGCAACGGACAATGCGCCGTTAAGCATGATCGAAACAATTATTTTGTTGAAACCAAAGAGTGAGTGGAGACCAGGCATAACCAAACAGGATATTGTTGCCGAACTCGATTCCAAATTACAAATCCCCGGTGTTCGTAACGGCTGGACCCAACCGATCATCAATCGAATAAATATGCTTTCAACCGGAGTTAGAACAGATATTGGATTTAAAATTTTCGGTCCTGATCTGGACACACTCGAAGCATACGCCATCAAAGCAGAAAACCTTTTGAAGAAAGTAAACGGTGCCGCCGATGTTGTAGCCGAACGAGTGCAGAACGGTTACTATCTCGATATTAATATTAAGCGCGGAATAGCTGCACGATATGGCGTGAACATACGCGATCTTCAAGATATAATTGAAACTGCAATCGGCGGACAAAATCTTGGAATTGTAATTGACGGAAGAATGCGCTTCCCAATAAGAATGCGTTATCAGAAAGACTACCGTGATAATGTTGAAGAACTGAAAAGTTTGATAGTTCCGGTTGCGCTTTCAAGTCCAATGGCTGCTCAATCTTCATCAAACTCAATGGGTGGCGGAACTAATAGTGGCAGTTCCGGCGGAATGTCTTCCTCAATGGGAAGTTCAAATCAAGCAAGCGTTATTCCGCAAGCATCAAATACGCAAAATGATTTTTCGCTCACGAGCATAAATCCAAACGCCGTTACTTATCTTCCTCTTTCTGAATTAGCCGATATAAAAATGGTAACTGGTCCTCCAATGATAAGCAGTGAAAACGGAATGCTTCGCTCAATTGTTTTTATGAACACGCGCGGTAGAGATATGGGCAGTGTAATGACTGATGCAAAAAAAGTTATTGAAGCGGGACTAAAACTTCCATCCGGTTACTCTTATACATGGAGCGGACAGTATGAAAGCAAAGTCCGTGCACAGCAGACACTGGAGATTATTATGCCGGTTGTTTTTTTAGTAATCTTTTTCCTTCTCTTTTTCACTCTTAAAGATTACGTGGAAGCCGGAGTTGTAATGTTATCAGTTCCGTTTGCACTCATTGGCGGAATGTATATGATTTACATTCTCGGTTACAATTTTTCAGTTGCTGTTTGGGTTGGATTTATCGCCTTGTATGGTATAGCAACCGAAACGGGTGTTATAATGGTTGTATATCTTCATGAAGCGCTTGATAAAAAATTACGCGCTCATCAAAAAGGATTGCGCGGACCAATTACCAATCAAGATATTTATGAAGCGACTGTCGAAGGTTCGGTTTTAAGATTAAGACCAAAACTGATGACAGTTTTCACTGCAATGGTCGGACTCATACCTGTTATGTGGTCTACCGGCACCGGTGCTGATGTTATGAAACCGTTAACCGCGCCGATGATTGGCGGATTGCTAACAAGCGCAATTCACGTCCTTGTTGTTACGCCAATTCTTTTTACAATGATGAAAGAACGCGCTCTTAAAAAAGGAAAACTTGAAATCTCCAAGATGGCTGATTGGATGAAGGAGGGAGACTAATATGGAAAATGCAAAATGGATGATGGTAGAGGAAAAATATAAAATGGAGAATACAGAAGTGAAAACTTGTCTGCCGATAGGCATGATGGAAAATTATCGAATGAGAAAATCTTTGCGTAACTCTGCGTTTTTCTCAGCGGTCTTTGCGTTTAGTCTTTTCTTTTTATGCATGACTTCGATAAAAGCACAGTCGGTTGATTCATTAGTTTCGGAAGCTGTAAAAAATAATCCGCAGTTAAAATCTCTCCAGTACAAAATTACAGCATCGGAAAAGAGAACCGAGTCTATAAACACTTTACCTGCGCCAAATCTTTCGGTTGAGTTCTCTCAAGTTCCAACAAACTCGTTTGATGTCTTTAATCAATCCAACTCAAACAACATTGCGCTTTCACAAATGTTTCCTCTTGGCGGAAAGCTGAATGCTATGGCGGAAGTTGAAAGAAAAAATACTTTGGTAGAAGGCAACAATTATGAGATTTATAAGATCAATCTAACTGCCCAGGTTAAAATGTCTTACTACACACTTTGGTTGATTGACAGAAAAATCGAAGTGCAGAAGAATAACATTACTCTTATAAACGATGTAATTAAATCAGTCGAATCATCTTACTATACGAACAAGATCAATCAGGCTGACGTTCTAACACTTCAAAGTGAAATCGCTTCGAACGAAACACAGCTTTTGATTCTCGAAAAACAAAAAGAAGCTGAGGTTTATAAAATCAACAAACTTCTTGGGCGTAATCTCGATTCAAAAGACGTTTATGCTGTAAAAGATTTTTCTTCGGATACTCTCTCTTCGCCACAATTACAATTGGAAGAACTGCTCCGTAATTATAATCCATCCTTAAAAAGAATGGGCAGTATGATCGAAATGAATAAAGCGATGATTGATGCCAACAACCGTGAATTGATTCCCGACTTGATGGTTCAGGCTATGTTTATGAGAATGCCGCAAGGAATGTACTTAACATCAAAGAGCGATCTATCGATGCTCGACCCGAAAACAGAAACGATGTATTCGTTGATGTTCTCTATAAATCTTCCGTTCGCTCCTTGGTCGATCAACAAATACAAAGCAAAGGAAGAAGAATTGCACGCCGGTATAAGCAGCATCGAATTTGAAAAATCTGATATGCAGCGTGAGATGACTTCTGAACTGAAGACTGCTCTTGTTAAATATAATACTGCGGTTGATTTGACCAAACTTTACAACAGTAAAGTAATTCCGCTTTATAACAAAGCCGCCGAATCACAAGTCTCTGCTTATCAGAATAACAGAACCGGTGTTACAACCGTAGTATTATATTTAACAAGAG
>JAMCSN010000045.1 GCA_023381535.1 Bacteroidota bacterium | reverse complement strand
TATACAGCTATAAAAGTGGGATGGTGCAAACCATCCCCAAAAATTATTTCTTTCCTTCTGGCGTTACTTTGCAAGTAGAAATTCCAAACGGCAAGTATGCCAGGCAACGACTAGCAGCAGCGCTGAGAAGCAGAACTATACCTATAGCACCCCACCAATTTTCGTAGATAATTCCCAGAGCAATTACTGCCAACCCGAGAACAACTCGAATAACACGGTCTGTTGTGCCAATATTCTTTTTCATGTTACCTCCTGATTACTTCAATTAGATGTTGAAAAGCATGTAAAGATTCATTACTTCATCAGCACCATTTTTCTTGTTTGAACATGATTTCCGGCTGTCAACGTATAAAAATAAACACCGCTTCCTAATTGCGAATTATTAATTGACCCGCTTCGATTCGCATCTCGCGAGGCGAGGAATTGAGAATTATGAATGCCAGCTTGCTGATATTCGTTTACAAGAGTAGTTACCTCTCTGCCAAGAGCATCATAAATTTTTAATTGTACATAGCTGGCGGCTGAAAGCTGATAGCTGATCACCGTACTCGGATTAAACGGATTAGGATAGTTTTGATACAAAACAAAATCGACGGGACTTGTTTGCGCAGTTTGTTGAACCGAAGAAGGATTACCAAATTTGTTAAAGATTAAATTCCACAATTCATTTCTCCCATCATCATATCCGAGCGCCCAGATTCCGATACCTTTCAAGTTTTTCTGAATAGCCAGATCAAACTTTGCAGCTAGACTCAAACTATCGTCATACCAAATCTGATTCCATGTTGTGTCCTTCCATCTTAGCCAGGGAGTTTGAGAAATGCCGTCCACTAGTTTTTCTTTTTGATCGTATGTAGGGAACAAATTTCGATAGTAAATAAATTTTTGCCAATTATTATTTTTCTTTGTTGTATCGAACACTGCAACAGTATCGTACGGGTTTTGTGAATTTGTTTTCCAATAATTTCCGTAGTATGGAACTCCCAAAACCAGTTTACCCGGATCGACGGAACTGTAATCTTCCAACAATAATTTTGTAAGATTAAAATTTGTTCCGGTGAGAGGCGATGAAGGACCGGTTGTTGTACTCCAGCTTCCATAAAAATCATAACCCATAATAAAAAGGTAGTCACACTTTTCCATGAGTGCGGAATAATTCCATTTACCGAATCCTACAGCCGGTGTCGCAAATGAAATCTCGTAACTAACAGTCGGATTAATTTTAACAAGGTAATCTCTAAGTGCCGTAAGAAAATTTATAACGGCAAATTGCAAGTCAGCATCGGCAATATTTTCGAAATCAATATTCACTCCACTAATTCCATAGGGCATCAAAATCTTTCGGATGTTTTCAAAAAGCGTTCTCTGAACACCAAGGTCGGTTAGAATACGATGAATCGATTTCGTATCAAAATTTGTGATTGTGACTATTAGCTTAATTCCGTCTTCGTTTGCTTTGTTAATTATATCCATCCACGGCCAGCTAACCGGATTGGCGATAGTTCCTAAACTATCGGCTGCAAACGAAAAAACGGCAATGTGTGTTAGCAAATCGAACCGAATATTTTTGTAAGTGCCTGCCTGATATTCCCACCAAGGCAAAAATCCGAATACAGTTTTCGAAAGTTTTGAATGGGGAATTTTCTTTTTCTGCAGAGTAAGATTCTGTTCTGAGTTTTGAAAATCTAAGATTGGATAAGTTGAATAGTATCTGCTTTCCATTTGCATTACCGAAGGAGACGTCTGCGCCGAAACAGAAAAACTGAACAAGATTAGAGTTATTAGGATTTTTATTCTCATTGTCAGGGGCACCTTCTAATCGATAATGCTTGAACAAAAATAACATTTTAATTTATTGATGGATACAAATAAAAAAGCCCCGGTAAATTTCGGGACTTTTAAAAGCAATGACTGTTAAAATTTATTTTACCAGCAAAAGTTTTTTTACTTCAATATAGCTGCCGGCTTCAAGTTTGTAAAAGTATGCGCCGCTAGGGAAATTGCTTCCGTCAAATGTCACATCATAGCGCCCTGCTTCTTGAATACCGTTCACCAGTTCCGCAATTACCTGTGCCAGAAGATCGTACACGCGAAGTTTAACGCTTGTTCTAACCGGTAACGTGTAACTTATCCTTGTCATAGGATTGAAAGGATTAGGATAGTTCTGCTCGAGTTTGAACTCACTTACATTTTCCAGAATTGCAGTAGTAATTTCTGAGTACTCAAACGCGCCATTGAAATCAATTTGTTTAAGGCGGTACTGAAATTCTTTTCCTCCGGTCGGTTTATCTGTAAAAGAATAATTCTTCGGCGAGTTGCTGTTACCTGCACCTTGTACAAAGCCAATTTTCTCCCAAGAAGTGCCGAGCTTAGTCGAGGCACGCTGAACCTCAAATCCGTAATTGTTTACTTCAGTCGCCGTTGACCAGTTGAGTGTAACTTTGTTTTCGTTAACGTTTGATGTAAATGAAACAAGCTCTACTGGCAGAGCAGATTCATTATTTATTACAATGTCATCTATCGTGAAGACTGTTGCGTTTGCCCAGTTATTAGTATAAAATTTAAATCGAGCAAGCGTTTGGGTTGGACTATCTACAGAAATATCATTAAACTCTCTCGTGTTACTGACCCAAATGTCAGCTTTACCATCAGCAATCGTTTCAGATGAGCCGTCCGGTGCGGTGTAAGTCTGAATACTACCAGTATTATTCAATGCCCAAGTAATCGTATGTGTTCCTGTATAAGTATTAGTTCCAGTTGTGCTGTTTTTTATATCTCTGATTATAAATTCGCCACTAGTCGCAGTGGTACTAATAGCAAATCGAGCAAAAATATTGGAGTTAGTTGGTGCCGCAATTCCATTCGCCACATCAGTGCCAACTGCAATAAGAATTGCGCTAGTAGCCGCACCTCCGCCACTTACACTAAAAGAAAATTGAAATATCATTCCACTAGGGATAGGACTAAAATCAACATTCCTTTCAGCATAAGCATTGCCACTTGTTCCCCTCGTCATGACTAACGCATTAGTAGACACTGATACCGTTGCACCAGTTGTAGCATCAATTGTTCTAAATTGATTTGTCGATGGAGAAGAATTATAGTAATCTGTTAAAGTTGTGCTCGAATTAAAATTTTGAGAAAAAATCTGTGCATCGCAGGTACCTAAGAGAACTGTTACAAAGACAAACG
>JAMCSN010000063.1 GCA_023381535.1 Bacteroidota bacterium | reverse complement strand
GAAAAAGGATAGATTGAAAAACTGCTTTGAGGAACGAATGAGATTTTTTTTGCAAGTTCTTTGCGTGATAAGGAAATTAAATTTTCATCGTTGATTTTAACAGCTCCATTTTTAAGCTCTGAAAGTCCGCAGAGAATTCTCAACAATGTCGATTTGCCGCACCCGTTTGGTCCCAGAATGCTAACGAAATCACCTTTCTCAACTTCCCAGCGAGAAACATTGAGTTCGAACGGCGAATCGCTTCCGTTAGCCGAATAATTAAAAACCAAATTCTCAACTTCAATTGCAAAGTTCTTTTTCATTAGCGGCTTATCTGATTGATTTTACTCCCCGGCAGTAAATATAGACAGAATTATTTTAGAAAAATATGCATGAAATGAATCCCCGAGTTGATCATTTCATGAGACCGTTTCTTGAGCAACAGATGTGGCAACTTTCCGTAAAAAAATGTAAACGATCCAAACGCCAATGATTCCGCCTGTAGCATCAGCTGTCCAATCAAAAAAATCGCAAGTTCGACCGGGAATAAATATCTGATGCAGTTCATCGATTGCACCGTAACCGGCTACAAAAAGCGATGCAAACAAAAACGATTTATCGGAAATTAATTTGAATTGTTTTTGAAAATAAAGTGTAAGGTTCAGAAGTACTGCCAATAAGAAATATGCGCTGAAGTGTTCTATTTTATCCTGAGCGTTAAAAAACTGCGGTATCGCATCAGTGGGGATGGTGGTGAGTATGAAAATCGTCAACCAATAGAGAGCCAAAGGAAAATAAACAAAAGTTTTGGTTCGCTCGGCAAGTAACTTATATAAACGACTTGAGAATGAATTTGATTGCATTAGGTATCTCTTGAATTAAATCTTCCGCTGTATAACCATACTCGGTTTTTTCTTCGAGCAGCAAATCGGCGGCTAAACTGTGAATGTAAACTGCGCTGATTAACGCCTCTTCAATTTCTTCCGTCTGGGCAAGGAACCCGGCGATCATTCCGGTCAGCACATCTCCGGAACCAAACTTCGCGAGTCCGGGATTTCCAACGGTATTTATAAATGCTTCTCCCGCCGGATTGAAAATAATTGTCGGTGCGCCTTTCAATACTACATAACAACCGTTCTCGGTAGAAAAGTTCTTTCCGGTAATCAATAAATTCCTTCCCAGTTCGTCGAGGTTCATCCCGATCATGTCGGCAAATTCTTTATGATGCGGCGTAAGAACCTTTCCTTTTAAACTGAGCTTCTTAAATTCTTCGTTGCCGAGCGCCGTTACAGCATCAGCATCAATGACAAACTTTTTGGTTTTGTGGGTTCGCAAGATTTCCCTTACGGCATTTTGAGTCGCTTCTTCTCTGCCAAGACCGGGACCCATTGCAATAACGTTTGCCCAATTAATTTTTTCATCAAGTTCTTTAACATTGGTATCGCTCAAAAATTCTTTACCCTCGTCATCGTAAGCGCGCACAACGGCACTTGCCAATTTTCTTTGTGCCAATGTTTTGATCGATTTTGGGAACGCGAGGATTGACGAGCCCGCGCCCGTTCTTAGAACGGAATTCGTAGTGAGGAACGATGCACCCGGAAGTTTTCCGCTTCCGGCGATTACAAAAACTTTTCCGGCTGAATATTTATGCTGATCAAGATTCTTTGATGGCAATCCATAGTACGCATCTTCCGGTTCAATTAAATAATCCGTTGCAGTTTGTTTTGCGTAGTATTCGTTGCCGATTCCAATCGATCCTTTGATGATCTTTCCGCAATTAATGTATCCTTTGCCGTAAAACAATCCGGTCTTAAATTCTGAAAGCGTTACCGTGATGTCGGCATTGAATACAACATCTCCCGATGCGTTCTCTAAATCGAGCCCAGTTGGAAGATCGACTGCAACTTTAAACGCATTCAGCAGATTTAATTTTGCAACTATTTCTTTGTAAGGTTCAGCAAGTTCTCCGCGGCTGCCGGTTCCAAGCATAGCATCTATAACCAACGAACAGTCATCGAACGCAGAAAGATCTTTGACGCTTTCATAAATTAAAATTTTTGATGAGGGGTATTCGGCGATAATGTTTTTTGTTATTCTGAAATTTGTAAGTGCATCACCTTTGAATTCTTCTTCGGCGCCGAGCGAAATTATTTTTACCGTAAACTCGTTTACAATGAAATGCCGCGCGAGCGCAAAACCGTCTCCCCCGTTATTCCCTTTGCCGCAGACTATTGCCACATTTTTATTTTCGATTTTTTGATCGCAACTTTCTGTTATAGCTGCGTACAAACTTCTCGCCGCATTCTCCATCAGCACAATGCTCGGAATGCCGAGAGTATTTATTGCGAAGCTGTCTGCTTCGCGTACTTGCTGGGAAGTGTATAGTGGTATCATAGTTTATTCTTGCGGATTTTCTGATTACAAAATAAGAAAGAATTTGGAGAAATATAAGTTCGCAGTGAGTGCGAATTATAAAATTGGTCGTACTGAATAATATTTTATAAATTTTGCATAACAATTTTTGAGGAAAGTTGAGAAGGAACAATGATCGATAAAAAAGAAGCTAAGAAGAATTATAAACAGACTCTGCAGCCAATGGGCGTTTACCAAATCAAGAATTTGGTTAATGGGAAAATCCTAATCGGTAACAGTAAAAACTTGACGGGCAAATTTAACAGCTACAAGTTCCAACTGAATAGCGGTACTCACATGAATACTGATCTTCAAGCAGATTATAAAACGTACGGTGAGAATAATTTCGCATTTGAAATTTTAGACAAGCTTGAACCGAAAGATGATCCGGCATACGACTTTACAGATGACTTGAAAGTGCTTGAAGAATTGTGGATCGAAAAGCTTCAACCTTCTTTCGTAAAGAATTCCAACTAAAAGGCTGGTTAGTAGTTGTCAATTAGTGAATAACCGATGTTATCACGTTCATCAATGTATCGGGAACAATTCCGAACACGAGAACGAACAAAGCGGCAATCACAACCGCAGCGAGACTGAACGATGAGATAGTAATTTTGAAATCCTCAACCGAATCTTTGAAATACATAACGACAACAACGCGGATGTAGAAGTAAACACTTATCACACTGGAAAGCACACCAACAATTGCAAGCCAAGTAAGATTGCTTTGGATTGCGGAAACGAACACATAATATTTTCCAAAGAAACCGGCTAACGGCGGAATTATATTTTATTTAACCG
>JAMCSN010000361.1 GCA_023381535.1 Bacteroidota bacterium | reverse complement strand
TCATTTTTACACCATGCGTTCGTTTAGATTGATCAATAATTAAATAACGATATGCAATAAATCTAAGTTCAAAGCCTGCCTGCAGGCTCGCCTCGTCTCCGACTCGTCGTAGCGGGTAGGCAAGCGCAGTTGAGAAAAGTTTTTCTCGAAAATGTTTTTCGTAGAACAGCAACAACTACAATTCAATATATTAAAAATGAGAGGGAATTGCCAATTGAGGAATGCGCTTGCCTGTCAAAAGAAATTTGAATATTAGCCGCGTTGTTTGGAAGAAATAATTTCATAATTGAAACAAGTTTCTTAGTTTTGATTCAGACTATTATACGCGGAAAGTGATTAGCAGAATTTTACAATTGATCGGCAGAAAAACTCTTAATTTCTTTGAAGAGTTCGGACAGGTTGTTCGGCTGTTTGTAGAAATTTTAAGATCCACGCCAAAAATATTTAAGAATCCAAGAAATACACTCTACCAGATGGAACACATCGGGGTTGATTCCATTCCGTTGGTATTCATCATTGCAACCTTCACCGGCGCTGTGGCGTCCTGGCAGGCGGCATATCAACTAAAAGGAATTGCGCCGCTTTCATTTCTCGGCGCAACAACAAGCAGAGCGATTATAACAGAACTTGGTCCGGTGTTGACCGCAATTGTTATTGCCGGAAGAGTCGGCGCTTCTATCGCGGCAGAGTTGGGGTCTATGAAAGTGACCGAACAAATTGATGCGCTTGAATCTATGGGAATTAGTCCGGTTTCGTTTCTTGCCACGCCGCGTTTTTTCGCATCTATTATAATGATGCCGATTCTGGTTGTAATTGCAAATTCAATTGCAATCATGGGCGCATATTTCATTTCAAATTTTTTCCTCGATGTCTCGTTCAATGTTTTTTTTGAATCCGCCCGCCGATACTTTTTAATCAGCGATTTTGTTTTTGGTTTGATCAAAGGTATGATCTTCGGCGGCGTTACATCATTGCTGGGCTGTCACATTGGTTTTAGAACTGAGGGCGGTGCAGAAGGTGTCGGCGCATCAACAATCAGATCATTCGTAATCAGTTCTGCGCTTATCTTGATTCTCGATTATTTCCTCTGGACGCTAATTTTTTAGTTGATGATGTAAATTTTTTTCTTAAGTTGTTCGGTAAAGTTAACTGAGAATATATAATTGCATCATATCTTCAAGCAGCTTTTTGATTTCTCGTTCGCAACTCTGCTGGTAGTTCTCAGCTTGCCGTTTCAAATTCTGTTTTCAATTATTCTCACAATAGAATTAAAAGAAAATCCATTCTTCTTTCAGAAAAGAAGTCTGGCATTCAACCTTAAGCATTTTACAATTTTCAAATTCCGAACGATTAAAAAACATAGCGCTGATAAACTAAAACATCAAAAACCGCAAGATATTTTTGTGCTGCCGGATTTATCGAATGAGCTTACGCCGTTTGCAAAATGGCTGCGACGAACCGGGCTTGATGAACTTCCGCAAATTTATAATGTTCTTTTGGGTCAGATGAGTTTTATCGGTCCCCGTCCTTTCATGCTTGAAGATTTGGTGATAATTAAAAATAAATTTGCCGAACAAAACACGATTCGTGAAAAGATCAAATCTAAACCCGGCATAGCCGGCACGTGGCAAATTATTGGCGACCGCAAGTTAGGTATGGACAACTTAATCGGCATGGATCTTTTTTACGAGGAGAATAAATCATTCCTCCTCGATATGAAAATTCTATTTTCTTCTATTCTATTATTAGTGTTCGCGAAGAATTCTGATGCAATACTTCCCAAAATAACCCCAATGGGAAAACTTTTTTCAATCTCGCATTTTGAATTCATAACTGATCACCGGAAATATCTTGATGGCGGAAGGGGAAAGGAAGTATCATATAAATTGAAGATGCCCTTAAATTGGTGGTATGCCAACGATTCGCACACAATTTTCAATAATTCCAATGCCGGGACTGCTGAAGGTGAACGGAAAAAAGTTCCGACAGAAATTTTCTCTAAGAACTAATTCCGTTATCACATAAAGAATTTGTTTAGTGTCTTTTAGAGTTTAAGCTGATTAAAACTTGATTTTTCTATTGCACAAGTCGGGCAATGCTGTTAATTTTCTCTCACCATATGGAAGTCAGTTGTCGTTTAATGATACCAAGAACCAACTATTCCTGTAGTAATAATTCTTCTCATGTTCCTCTCCTTTCACTTGCCAATCAAGCAGATAACCGAAGATATACAATAGATAGCAACTTAGTCTTCGCGAATTCACAGAAGTTATGCAGGCCTGTCTTACTAATACCAAATCAAATTATCACAAACCAACAGCGGAGAAGTTATGTCAGATTTTGTTAAAGACTTTATGGCGCAGGTGAAAGCCAAGAATCCTAGCGAACCCGAATTCCATCAAGCGGTTTTTGAAGTTATCACATCATTAGTTTTAGTTCTTGAAAGACATCCGGAGTATCGTAAAGAAAAGGTGCTGGAAAGAATTGTTGAACCGGAACGCACTATGTTGTTTAGAGTGCCGTGGGTCGATGACCAAGGTGACGTTCAGATCAATCGCGGTTTTAGAATTGAAATGAACAGTGCAATCGGACCGTATAAAGGCGGACTACGATTTCACCCATCGGTTAATCTCGGTATTTTAAAATTTTTAGCTTTTGAACAAGTATTTAAAAACAGTTTAACCACACTTCCGATGGGCGGCGGAAAAGGCGGATCGGATTTCGACCCTAAAGGAAAAAGCGACGGTGAAGTTATGAGATTCTGCCAAAGTTTTATGAGTGAGTTATTCCGTCACATCGGTTCGAACACAGACGTACCGGCAGGAGATATCGGTGTCGGTGGTCGCGAAATTGGATTCCTATTCGGTCAATACAAAAAATTACGAAATGAATTTACCGGCGTACTAACCGGCAAAGGATTGAATTGGGGCGGCTCGCTTGTTCGTCCTGAAGCAACCGGTTACGGCTCTGTTTACTTTGCGGCTGAAATGTTAGGCACGCGCAAACAGACTTTGGAAGGTAAAAAATGTCTCGTATCCGGCAGCGGTAACGTTGCGCAATATACCGTTGAAAAGATTTTGCAGCTCGGCGGTAAAGTTCTAACACTTTCCGATTCGAGCGGATACATTTTTGACGAAGCCGGCATCGATGCGGAGAAACTGAAATTTGTTATGGACTTGAAAAATATTCGCCGCGGTAGAAT
>JAMCSN010000208.1:58020-59245 GCA_023381535.1 Bacteroidota bacterium | reverse complement strand
GTAAAGTTTATCACTGCCAAGTTTTCAATTCCGCCGGCTTCAAGGATTTCTTTTTTCTCAGCCAACGATGTAAGAATTTTCAAATCAAAATGTTTTGAAACTACCGAACGCGGATGAGGATCGAACGTAACGACAAAACTGCTGCCGTTAATTTCCTCGGCGCATTTCTTTACCTTGTTCAAAATTTCAAAGTGCCCTATGTGCAATCCGTCAAATGAACCGACGGTAACAACAGGTTTATTTACTTTTGTTATTTCAGAATCGCTGCTGAATATTTTCATATAATACTAGACAGAATGAACAACCGGTGAACAATTATTTACAAATTCTCTGAACTCGTCAATCGTGAAAGCATCATCCACACAGAAACTGCCGATTTGCGTCCTTCTCAATTTTTTCAAGTACGCGCCGCATCCTAACTTTTTGCCGAAATCGTTTGCTATCACTCTTATGTAAGTTCCTTTCGAACAACTTATTTTGAATTCGATATCGGGAAGATCAATATTTTTTATTTCGAACCGAGAGACAAAAACTTCCCGCGGATTTCTCTCGACCTCCACTCCTTTCCGTGCGTAACGGTAAAGCGCTTTTCCGTTACTCTTGAGAGCAGAGTACATCGGCGGAATTTGAGTAATCTTGCCAAGAAATAAATCCCGCGTTTCAAAAATTTCTTTTTCAGTTACTTGTTCAAAACTATTCTCGGAATTGAACTCAGTCTCGGCATCGAGCGACGGAGTTGTTTTGCCCAGAGAAATAATTCCGGTGTAAGTTTTCTCAAGCGATTGAAGATTCGAAATTTCTTTCGTCATTCTTCCGGTACAAACTAAAACCAATCCCGTTGCTTGCGGATCCAAAGTGCCGGCATGACCGACTTTCTGAACTTCGACCGCTTTCCTTACCTTGTAAACCAAATCGAAAGAACTTTTACGAATCGGCTTGTCCAGCAATATTAGTTCACCCTTCGCAAAGTCCGGTTCGTAATCAGGCGTTATTGTTTTCGTTATCGCTATCATTCGTTTTATCTTCAGAATGAATCTTCTTGAACAATCCTTCTATCTTTTCTACATAGTCCAAAGTATCATCAATAAAAAAGTGAAGCTCAGGAACAAATCTCATTTTAATTCTCGAAGCGAGCTCCGAACGAATCATTCCTTTAATTTCGTTGACCCTTTTCAAAACATCGTTCCGCTTATCTTTTTCATAAACCGAGAGATAAACTTTTGTG
>JAMCSN010000208.1:0-57949 GCA_023381535.1 Bacteroidota bacterium | reverse complement strand
CTCTATCCAATCTATGAATCATTACTAATCCAGCTTCTTCTTTGTTTCGATTAATTTATACGCTTCTACAATATCGCCGACTTTAATATCATTGAAGTTGGAGATGCTCAAACCGCATTCGTAACCTTTTTCAACTTCGCGCACATCATCTTTGAAACGTTTAAGCGAACCAAGCTCGCCTTCGTAAGCAGCAATGCCGTCTCTAAACAATCGCACTTTGTTGCCTCTGGTAATTTTTCCGTCTTGAACATAGCAGCCGGCAATTGTTCCGACCTTCGGAACCTTGAAGACTTCGCGAACTTCGATAGTTGCAACAACTTCTTCGGATACAACCGGCGAAAGCATTCCTTCAAGCGCGGATTTAATTTCGTTGATTGCATCGTAAATAATATTGTAAAGACGGATATCAACTTTTTCCTGTTCGGCTAACTTTCTCGCGTTGGTATTCGGCCGCACGTGAAATCCGACGATGATCGCTCTGGATGCAGCAGCGAGCAGAACATCACCTTCGGAAATGGCGCCGACACCTTTATGAATTACTTTTACGGAAACTTCTTGAGTCGTCAGTTTCATCAACGAATCGGATAACGCTTCGATGGAACCGTCAACATCGCCTTTTACAATAACCGGCAATTCCTTGAAACCGCCGTGACTAATCTGGCTTGCAATTTCATCCAGAGTAATGTGGCGGACCAGACGATTGTCTTGTTCACGTTTAATCTGCATTCGTTTCAAACTGATTTCACGCGCATCGCGCTCGGATTCGGCAACAGTAAAATTATCTCCCGCTTGCGGCGCGGATTCAAATCCAAGAACAAGAACCGGAGTGGACGGACGAGCTTCAAAAACTTTTTTACCTCGTTCGTCAAACATTGCACGTACGCGTCCGTGCACAACGCCGGCAATAAACGGATCACCAACCTTCAAAGTTCCTTTTTGAACAAGAACGGTAGCGGTAACTCCTTTGCCTTTATCGAGCTGCGATTCAATAATTGTTCCGCGCGCAATTCTATCCGGATTTGCTTTGAGTTCCAGCAGTTCAGCTTCGAGCGCAATTTTTTCTAAGAGCAGATCAACATTTTTTCCGGTCTTTGCAGAGACTTCAACGCTCTGGTATTTTCCACCCCAATCTTCCACTAAAATATTTCTTTCGGCGAGCTGCTGCTTTATCCGTTCGATGTTCGCGTTAGGTTTATCAATTTTATTTACCGCGATTATGATCGGCACGTTTGCGGCTAAAGCGTGGTTGATCGCTTCAACCGTTTGCGGCATCACGGCATCGTCCGCGGCAACAATCAATACAACGATATCGGTAACACGTGCACCGCGGGCGCGCATAGCTGTGAATGCTTCGTGACCGGGTGTATCGAGAAATGTAATTTGCTTGCCGTCGTCAAGAATAACTTTATACGCACCAATGTGCTGAGTTATACCGCCCGATTCACCGGCAACAACATTAGCACGGCGAATGTAATCCAGCAACGATGTCTTACCGTGATCAACGTGACCCATGATTGTAACGACCGGCGGGCGAGGTTTCAATGTTTCTACAGCATCCGGAATATCTGCGTCAACATCCGCTTGATATTCTTCTTCCAATTCAATTTCGAAACCAAATTCATCGGCAACTAACGTAATCGTTTCAACGTCGAGACGCTGATTAATGGACACCATCAGTCCCAACGAAATACATTTTTGAATTACATCACTGACCGGGACTTTCATCAAATTAGCAAGTTCGTTAACGGCAATATACTCGCTGACTTTGATTTTGGTTCTTTCAAGTTCTCTTTGTTCATCAATTTTATCTTGAATATCCTGTTTCTCTTTTCTCTTCCTCTTACGAACCGATGCACGCTCGCCAACAGCGGATTCATCCATGCTCAGTAAAGTTCTTTTGATCGCGTCTTCTACTTCGCGAATGTCAATTTCCAGCCGTTTGATCTTGCGTTTCTTTTTGGCAACGATAACTTCTTCGGGACCATCCTCCGGACCTTTAACTTTTTTCTTAGTCTTCAGAACTTTCTTTTTCTTCTTTTTCTTTTCACCGGATTCTTCTTCGGCAGCCGTTTTTATTTCACCTTTCGCTACGCTCTCCGGTGTTTTCACTTCTTCTTTCTTCTTTTGAACAAGATCAATCTTACCTACAATGGTAAGACCTTTCTTCTTGCCGGTTAATTCAATTTCACTTTTCGTTTTGAATGATTCTTTTTCTTCGACCTGATCGGTTACAATTTCTGCCGGTTGTTCGCCTTCAATAGGAGTCTCAACTTGAACTTCTTCTTCGGCAGTAACGGTTTGCCCAGCTTCAGCTTGAACTTGAACTGGTGTTTCAGCTGCAAGCTCGGCTTGAGATTCTGCAATTGCTTGTTCGTGCGCAGCCGCTTCATGCTCAGCTTCGGCTTGATCGCCGCGCTTCTTCTGGAAGTCGGATATCTTTTTGTAATGCTTCTCGGCTTTCTCAATATCTTTTTTGAAATGAGATTTTATATCAGAGAGCATTTCATCGGAAAGGATCGTCATGTGAGACTTAACATCGTATCCTTTCTTCTGCAGAAATTCGGTCAGGCTTTCCGTAGAAAGATTATACTCGGTTGCAAATTTGTAGAGTCGTACTTTTTGAGATTTAGGTGTATCCGGCATTGTTAGGTTACCCGTTTATATGTTTAGTTTACTCTTCTTCTTCAAATTGATTTTCGAGAATCTCAATTATCTGTTTTGCTTTTTCTTCATCAAGCCCTTCAATTTCTTTCAGCTTATCAACACCGGCGCCAAGTACTTCCAGTGCAGAATCAAGACGGTTGTTAATAAGAATATCAACTATTTCGGTGCCTAACTCTTCGCGAAGTTCTGTTAACTCTATGTCTTCCTCGTATTCTTCGAACGGTTTTTCTTGTCTGATAACTTCGATTTCGTAGCCGCTCAATTTCATTGCAAGACGAATGTTAACGCCGTTTCGTCCGACAATCAGCGATACTTGATCGCTATCGGCAGTTACTACACATTTCTTTCCCTCTTCATCGATATCGATTTGTTTGAGTTTAGCTGGCGCCAAACATCTTTGTATGAACACAACAGGATCATCGGAATAGTTTATAACATCGATGTTTTCGTTGTTCAACTCACGTACAATTGCGTGAATACGGACACCTTTCATACCAACGCATGCGCCAACAGCATCTATTCTTGCATCGGATGATTCAACGGCAACTTTTGCTCTTTCGCCGGGTTCGCGCGCAATTCCTTTGATCTCGATTACGCCGTCATAAATTTCCGGAATTTCAATTTCGAACAATCTTCTTAAGAAAAGATTATCGCCACGAGAAATTATTATCACCGGACCGTTTTGAGTCTTCTTCACTTCTTTAATTACCGCACGAACGGTATCGCCTTTTCTGTATTTCTCTCGCGGTATCTGTTCGATTCTGGGAAGCAGCAACTCGTTCTTGTTGTGGTTAACCAGAACATCGTTCCGTCTTACCTGGTAGATATCTCCAACAACAATTTCACCAAGCATTTCACTGTATTCGTTGTAAACCAATTCTTTTTCAATTTCGCGGATCTTTTGGTTTAAACTCTGTCGGGCAAGATTTATGAGCCGTCTTCCAAATTCTGCCAGTTCTATTTTTTCAACGAAATCCTCGCCCACCTCAAGATCGTCGGGGTTACCTTTAGCATTAACATCATCAATGCTGATTTCGAAACTGGGATCTTTCACTTCGTCAACAATGACTCGCTCAAGAAATATTTCGATGTCGCCCTTATCCATGTTAACAACTACATCGTATTTGGCATCCTGTCCGTATTTCTTTTTTACCATCAGACCAAATATTTCTTCAATGATGCCTGCAAGAACATCTTTATCAAGACTTTTCTCGCGAACCATTTGAGCAAAGGATTCTACTATTTCGGTGTTCATTTACTACTCCTTTGTGATCATAAACTAATTAAAACTTTTGCTTTGACGATATTGGAAAAATTTATTTTGTATTCGGAATTTTTCTCCGTGAAAAAAAGATTGTCGCCTTCAACCCGGATCAATTTTCCGATCAGCTTTTTAACTTCTTCACCGTCATTGTATTCAATTTCAAACTTTCTATTAACATGTTTTCCATATTGAATGAGAAACTTCAGTGGTCTATCCACGCCCGGCGAAGAAACATCCAGCCGGTAATTGCCTTCGATAAGGTTCTCGGCTTGTATCAATTCATTAATCGACCGGCTAACGTCTACACAGTCATCGGTTGTAACGCCTTTTTCTCCATCGAGATACACTTCAACAATTCTAAGATGGTGATCGCCGCGGAAGGCAAGATCAATCAAGACAAAGCCGTGAGCTTTTACAATTTCTTCGATTCTGCTATAAATCTGCTGTTTTTCCATATTCCACAAATAAAAATCGCCCTCAAGGGGCGAAATGGTGTCTCAAAAGTATAAAGATTATACTGAATAAGCAAACATAGAGTGGTTTACTCAAAAGAATTAACAATAACTTTACTCATCAACCGAATAAAGATGTTTTGCTTTCTCCGCAGAAGCGACAATGCCTTTTATCATTGAAGAACTGAATCCGGAATGTTCCATTTGGTTCAATCCGGTAATTGTGCAGCCGCGCGGCGTGGTAACTTTGTCAACTTCTCCTTCTGGATGAGCGCTGCCCTCAATAATCATGGCTGCTGCACCTTTAGCGGTTTGAGCCGCCATGAACAAAGCATCTTCTGCATGAAAACCGATTTCAATTCCGCCCTGCGAAGCCGCACGGATTGCTCTGAAAAAGAATGCGATTCCACATGCGCATAATGCTGTAGCCGGAACCATCAGCTCTTCATGTATCACAACATATTTTCCGAGCTTATCAAAAATATTTTTCGATACTTCGAGCGCTTCCTTATCATGTTCATCCGCACTTATGCACGTCATCGATTCCTGAATTGCAATTGCAGTATTCGGCATCACTCTAACAACCGGAATTTTCTTTTGAATATGTGATTTAATTTGTTTGATGGACGCTCCCGAAACAACCGAAAGCACAACGTGGCGTTTTTCATCCAGAACGTTTCGGATTTCATCTATCACGCCGTCTAACTGTCTCGGCGTAACAGCAAGAATTATAATATCGGAGTTCTTGACCGCATCAATATTATTAGTTGTTGTATTGAAACCTCTTTCCGAAAATTTCTTTAATGAATCTTCGGACCGGCGGGTTACGTATAATTGTTTCGCTTGATACATTTTCGATTTCACCAATCCATTTGCGATAGCGCTCCCAATGTTTCCGCATCCAAGTATAGCAACATTTTTTTCTTGCATATATTTTACCTCATATAGTTATCTAAATAAAATTCGTTAAGTTTTTCTTACACAGGATTTGTTTTGGAGGAATTACGAACTCTTTATTCTAACTGAAAGAGTTCATGCAAAGTTTCTGCGTAACGTAATTTTTAGTCTATCTTGAACGAAGCACTGACGACGGCTGTCACATCCTTTTCGATCGAAGTCATATCATTGATTCCGTAATCAGAAACCGTATTGGAGTTTCTAGGAGTAATTTGAATGACGCCCATGCGCGCGCTTCGAAGCGGACCAAGAGTTCGTCCGGTAGAAGCCGCAATTTTTGCCGCACGATCCATAGCATTTCTTGCTGCTTCGGCTTGTATCTCAATTTTCAAATCATCAATCTTCGTGTAAAGGTATTCCGGTTGTTCAACGTTAATGTTTAATCCTTGCTCAACTAAAGAACTCATTGAAAGTGAAAGCTCTTTTATTTTCTTAACATCCGGTGAGCTGATATCAATCCTTTGACTGTAAACGTAGTGCGAAACGTTTTGAGTAACCACTCCATTGACTGCAACTTGATAAACCGGATAACCGTTTATTCCGAATACTTCTATCTGATCTTTCGTAAAACCTTTTTTCTCCAAGTACTTCAAGGCAATCGGCGATTGCTGCACAAGTGTTTGGTAAGCAGTTTTTCTATCAGGCGCTGTTGCCTGTAACGTAACGTGCTGAATTCCGAAATCTGAAACAATTTGTCTCTTAGCCGAACCGGTAACTGTAATGGTCTGATCTGCGCTCTTGGCGGATTTCCAAACAAGCGAAAAGATTATAACAGACAAAACGATTGCACCGGCAAGGATTGATAACGGCGCTAATAAATTGTTTTTCTCTTTCATAGCTGGATTTCCCAACGATTTATATTTTCAAAACAAATGTAAATTTTTGCGGGTTCAATTACTTCATCAGAATCATTTTTTTGGTTTGAATAAGACCGTAACAAACTTCATACTCCTCCTGAAGCTTGGTATCAATTTATAGGTTTCTGTTCCAAATGCAACAGCATTCAATTGATATATTCGAGCCGAAATCCTTTTAACGGGATTACGCGAAGATATCAACGTGGGCTAGATTCAACATTAAAACCAATCGACGACCGTCTGTTCCTGAACAATGGCAAGTTTTAGAATCTTTGTCTTTCCGATATCCGGCAATTCAATGTAAACAATATATAATCCGCTCGGCGCTTGGTATCGTAATTCATTCAGAAGATCCCATCTTAAAAATTCATCCGGCGAATTTTTTTCCAGCGTGCGCACAAGTTGTCCGGCTAAATTAAAAATTCTTATTGTTGCTCTCTGCGGCAAATGAGTAAACGTAACAATTTTCTCGTACTTGTTCGTTTCCATTCTATTTGCGCCGTAGTAGGGATTCGGAAATACGTTGATCGATTCCACGTCACTTTGTGCAAGTTTTTGACTGTAAACCGGCGCAAAAGTCTTGAACTGATAAACATCCCTTTCAGTCAAGTGATTCGATGAACTGTTTTTCACTTTCAATATGAATCCGTCGGTTACCGAGTAATCGTTATCACCATGTAGATTGGTTTGGTTATCTACGACGGTTTGATTTGCGTCAATATCAAAAAGTGAAAATAAGATTTTGTTGCTTACATTTTTGAATGTTACTTCGTAGTTGTGCCCGTTTAATTTTGTCGGATCGACAACAAACGCATTCACCTCGGCGGCAGAAGAACCGGAGACGTGAGATGTCGGAATCGAATCGCCATAGTTGTAAGTATACCGAACACCTGGCGGAGGCGCTTGTGGTTTTATTCGTATCATTTTGAATCCGCTCTCTTGGGTTCTCGGAGTTACTGCTTTATCTGTGTAACTATACTGCGTTACCCCGAAACAGTAATCGTTGCCGTTTGCAAGCGGTTCGTTGCGAAGATAATCTTTCGTGATTGAAAAAAATCTTTGCACGCCGGAATCTGAACCGAACTTGCTGACTCTTTGCAGAAGTGTGCCGCCAACCGGATCGTACAAGTAATCCAATATTTTTCCTATGCCGTCAATCTTATCAAAAGTTGCAATCAATTTTCCTTCTGAAAATTTCGACGTGATTAATGGAAACTGATAAACATTATAACCCTGAAATCCGTAAAAATAATTTCCATTTTCAATCTGTTTAGTGCGATTTGTATCTTTTCCCCAGTTAAGAACAATTTGATTATCCAAAGCTGTTGCCGAAACATTCGGCACAGCATAACAAATAAAAGGTTTTCCATCGTCATTAAATATTGTTCTTACAAAAGCAGCATAAGTTTTCATATACATGATTGCACTTAGATAATCTATTCCATCAACAGCACCGCCCGCAACTTGTGCAAATATTATTTCTTGAGTGTCACCCGGCGCCATGTTAAACGGACCTGAACAAACCATTAGTTTTTTGTCACTTGGTAGACTCCAGTAAGGAGCTTCGGGAAACGCCACGCTACTTCCTAAAAATCCGGTTCCTTTCACTGGGTCACCCGAATACGGAAACTTAGTAGTTCCACCACCCAAATCTTTTGGAACTGGATGCGGCGTACCGTCACCTAAAAGTCCTTGCAATAAGTTGTATAGAAAAATCGTCCCTCCTTGATAATCACCTTGAAATGGTTCATGCCAGACACCCGGCCCGCTTTTGTATATGTTACAGAATGCAGTCATTGGCAGATTTCTTTTTCCCTTGATTCCTCTGTTCATAAATTGAGCTACATCATTCGAATTTCCTTCAATAATCGGTCCCTCCAACAAACAAAACCCAACTGAAGGTGGATTGAGCGGATTATAAACTGCATCCTTGGATCTGGCGTTATAAACATATCCAAGGTCAAGCGTTGTGTCACATCCAACGTAATCATCACCGGCATCTCCTAAATCGGGATCTGACCAAATGCCAATGTACATTTCCTTAAAATCATTTTTGCTTTTATTGATCAATAAATATCTTTTGAAAATAATGTTCCCTATTGGTGCTGATCCTGCGTAACCCCAAATTGTTGTCTGCATTTCAATGCCGAATGGAAGTGCGCCGTACAAATATTTTGTTTGGTTGGAATCAAGATCGTTGGCAACAAACCAAAGTGTTTGATCTGCGCCCGGCACTCCAGGATGATCTACGGTTGGATCATATTTACCGTCGCCGTCAACATCTTCAAACGGGGCTCCTTTGCTAACCGGCCATTCGTTCCAATCTTTTTTATACTGGTCATAAATTTCTTGCGGCGATTTTCCTTCGTCAGCAGTTTCCATGCTTAAATCCGCATTTGCGTAATCTCTGCGAACTCTGAAGACTCTGACATCAGGCGAGTTTGGATCTTCGGCAGTACCGTTGTCCAAAATTTTTCCGGGTTTCAATCCGGTTCTATATGATGAACCACCGGTTCTAATTTGCCCGTTAACTTTTCCGCCCCAAAGAAACCCGGATTCATAGACAGCCCATCTCATCGATCCTTTCGGATAGACAAACCCAGAATTTCCGTAATTATTTACGTCAGCACTTCCGTCGTTATAAAGGAATGTGGATATTTGATTGATGTTAAATTTGGAGTAACTTGACGCGCTGGAAGTTAACCGAAACTCACCGATTTTCTTTTGAGGAAAAACTACAGAAATGAAAATGAAGATATGAATCAGAACCAGAAATTTCTTCTTAACAAATATATTTGAACCCACCGGAGTATCCCCGTAAACTTAGGAATCAATTTAGAAAAGTATCGGTGAAATTCAAGTCAATAATTGATAGACATTCTAAGCGATGTTTGTCAGCTAAACTTTGCGAGAATCTCGTCACAGATTGCGTAACCTTTGGGCGTGAATGAAAGAAACATTTCTTTTTCTACTAAAAAATTTTCCGTGATTAGCTGGTCCAACAACTTTTGATTTCGTCCCAACCACTTGTTTCCGAAAATATTTTCCAGTTCAACTAAATCCAGACCTTTGCTGCGTAATGCCAGCATAACGTATTCATCAAGCATTTCTTTTGGCGATAAATTTTCTTCCCCAATCTTAGCGTGACCTTTGGAATCAACCGACTTGTTGTAAAATGTGAGCGAGGAAAAATTCCACCAACGCTTACGGTTGACAAATGAATGTGCCGAAGTGCCGAAGCTCAGGTAATCTTTGTAACGCCAGTATGCATTGTTGTGGATGCATTCAAATCCGTCGCGCGCAAAGTTCGAAACTTCATACTGAATGAATCCGTTTCGCTCAAGAAACTCAATTGTGAATTCGTAAAGATCGGCATCATAATATTCATCCTGCATTTTCACTTTTCCGTCGAGAACCATTTTGTTAAGGATCGTTCCACGCTCTAAAATTAAACTGTATGCTGATAAATGTCTGATGGGAAGTTTGATCGCTTGTTCAAGATTTCGTTTCCATTTTTCTTTTGTTTGTCCGGGCAAGTTGAAAATCAAATCGAGACTAACGTTTTCGAAATCGGTTTCTGCCGCATCATTGACCGTTCTGATTGCTGTTTCCACATCGTGAATGCGCGTTAAGAATTTCAATTCGTCCTCATCAAACGATTGAATACCAATGCTAATCCGGTTGATGCCCGTGTTTCTAAACTCGGCAAGTTTTTGTTTATCAACCGTACCGGGATTAGTCTCCATAGTTATTTCGGCGTCATCGGCAACATGAAAATTTTTTCTAACATGATCAATAATTTCCGAAATATATTGTGGCTCCATGAAAGACGGTGTTCCGCCGCCAAAGTAAATTGAGATAATTTTTCTATCCAGCAAATACAGATGCGAGTAGAAATCAATTTCCTTCTTCAAAGAAGTTAAATAGGAAGAAACATTTTCATACGAAATAATGGAATAGAAATCACAATAAATGCATTTGTGATCGCAGAACGGAATGTGAATATAAATCGCGGTGTCTTTCAAAACTCAACTTTGTAAAATCTTTGGACAAAGATAAAAAAGAAAATCCCGCCGTGGCGGGATTTTCCAGGATAAAACGCGGTGAAGATTAAAATCCGAATGAAACACCTGCGCTTGCAGTGCTTGTCTTCGCAAACTTGTAATCTGCATTTATGTTAACAACCGCAAGATGCAGATTGAAACCAATAACAGCGGAGCTGGAATTGTCTCCATCCATATCGAACGAAATCTTGACCGGTGGAACAGGAACTCCGCCGACAACTTGATTGGACTGATAATTATAAGAAACCGTAGTCTTAGAACTTTCCATCGTTAACCCGACATAAGGCGTAATCGAAACAATAAATCCAAAAGTTTTACTTGCATAAATTCCATATTGAGTAGCGGTGCTTTCAAAGATATTGCCAACTTTCATTTTTTGAGTAAAGAACCCTACGCCAATATCAAGCGGTATCGGATTTGGGAACCATACGCCGATGTTGTGAATAAATCCGGCTCCAAAGAAACTGAACTTTCCCAGATCCTTAATATCAGTATCAGGAAAATATCTTATTGCCACGTTGGTTCCGAATACGGTGCCTGCCGTCAATTGTATAGCTGCCGTCGGGAAGCCAAACAATTCATCAAGATATCCATACACCTGAGGTACATCAAGTGAATATTGTTGAACAGTATAATTACCAGTTGCCGAAGAAACGGTTTGGCCCGGGAACACAATCTTCAAATGATCACTTTTTTTGCCAATGATTGTTGGACCGGAAAATGTAACGCTGAACTGTTTCGCGATCATCGCCTGTTTTAAATCATTATAATTAGCCGAACCCATTGTTGCGGGTGTAAGGTTGGAATTCTGCAGAATCTGATCTACTTGAGTTCCGGAAAAATAGAATCCGCCTTGCGCAGCAAAATTTTTTACATCACTCGAAAAGAACGAGCCCATCGCAACAATTTTTAGATCAAGATGAAGTCCAAGTTTTGTTGCAGATGGAACTTGTGAGACCCATCCGGAATTCAAGTTTGAACCGAATGCAGATATTACAGGTTTAACATATGCAGAGCCAACCGAACTGGACAGGCTGGATAATGTTTCCTGCAAACTTTGAGCTTTAACCGAAGTAGAGCAGATCAACCCCAATATTACTAAAACAGAAAAAATCCGTTTGTGCATACCCTCCTCCTTTTTGAATTAATGTCTAATAGGAATTTAGTGAACAAAACTCTTTAGGTAAAGGAAATAGTGGTTCAAAATCATTTATGTGCTGGCAAGCAAACTCAGTTTTTAGCCAATCCCATTAGTTCGCGTGCACCGTTTAAGGCTGTCTCGGTAATTTTTTCGCCGCTCATCAATTTGGCAACTTCTTCAATCCGTTCACGATCATTCAGTTTTCGTATAGAGCTAACAACACGTTCGCCTAACTTTTTCTTTTCCACGGCAAAGTGCAGATGCGCCAATCCCGCTATTTGAGGCAGGTGGGTTATTGCAATAATTTGGTGATACTCCGAAAGAGATTTCAATGATTGTCCTACTTTTTGAGCGATACGACCGCTGACGCCGGTGTCGATTTCGTCGAAAATAAGAATCGGAAGTTTGTCCGACTTTGCAAGTATGGATTTTAGCGCAAGCATTATTCTGGAAACTTCGCCACCCGACGCAACTTTAACTAACGGTTTAGGATCTTCACCAAGATTTGTCGAAACAAAAAATTCTATTTTGTCGAAACCATTGGAATCATATTTGAATTTTTTCGAATCGGCAATTATGAAATTTTCCGTCCCGTTGTCTGCCGTTTCGTTTTCAATCTTGACTTGAAAGTTGGGATCGGAAATTCCAAGCGACTTTAAAGCTTCCTCAATTTCTTTTTTAATTTTCTTTGAAACAGATTTTCTTTCTGCCGAAAGTTTTTTGGCAAGGTCGCCGCAGTTTCTTCTTGATTGATCGACTTTATTATTCAGTTCGTTCAACTTGCCGGAAAAATTTTCCGCCAGTTCATATTCTTCGCCTATTTTTTTGCGATGCTCAATTACGGCTTTCAGTGAACCGCCGAACTTTTTTTTAAGTAGAGTTAGCGCTCCAAGTCTTTCCCGGATCTGCTCAAGATTTTTCGGATCCAAATCAATTCTGTCCTTGTAAGTTCTGACTTGAGAAGAAATTTCGTTGAGCAAAGCCAACGCCGATTCGCTTTCGTTCACACTCTCAGAAAATGATTTATCGATTTGAGAAAGTTCGGAAAGTTTGTTTTTCACTTCCGCCAGCCGGTCACGTATCGAGTTTTCGCTATCGTAAACAATGTTATAAATTTCATTTGAAAGAGATAAGAGCCGTTCTGAATTTTGTAAAATTTTCAGCTCGTCTTCCAATTTCAGTTCTTCATCTTCTTGAGGGGAAACCGTGTCGATCTCTTTAATTTGAAATTCGTAGAGTTCGCGTTTTTCTTTTAAAAGATTTTCTTTTTCTCTCAGTTCCCTTTGCTCTCTCAGAAGTTTTGCAAGTTCATCATAATACTTTCGATATTCCGCCAAAGGTTTATCCATGTTGGCAAATTCATCCAGCATCTCAATGTGAGTTTCATTGCGCAGCAATGATTGGTGTTCGTGCTGTCCGTGTAGATCAACCAACAGATCGCCAACTTCTTTGATCAGGTTCAAAGTTACCGGCGTGTCATTCAAAAAACATCTGTTTGTTCCTTTCAGAGAAACTTCGCGGCGTACAATAAGCTCAGCATTATTTTCAATTTCGTTCTGGACTAAAATATTCTGAACTTTTTTAATGCCGGTAATTTCAAAGATGCCTTCAACTACAGATTTATCGGCGCCTTTGCGCACAACTTCCGTTGATGCTCTTTCACCTAAAAGCAATCCCATCGCATCTATCAAAATTGATTTACCGGCACCGGTTTCGCCTGTAATTATATTCAGACCTTTCTCGAACACAACTTCAATATTTTCGATAAGCGCGTAATCTTTTATTAACAGAGATTTGAGCATACTGTGTTCAATAAGTTGATGCGAATATTGTGAATGACTAATTAAGTAGCAAGTAATTCAGATTGAGTTTGCAAGATTCATCTCTGATTGAACAGGCTAATTTGACATTGCCGTGATGGATAGATATATTTTGCCCGCAAGTTTGAAAGATTGTTCTACGAAAATAAATTTTATATTGCGGGTCCGTCAACAAAATTTGCATTTCGTTGACGGGATAAAGTGGAGCAATTACTAGCGAGTCGGGCTTGTCTCGGCGATGATTTTCATCGACAGACTCATAACCCGAAGGTTCTTACAATAATGAAATTACATCGCGGGTCCGTCAACAAAATTTGCATTTCGTTGACGGGATAAAGTGTAGCAATTACTAGCGAGTCGGGCTTGTCTCGGCGATGATTTTCATCGACAGACTCATAACCCGAAGGTTCTTAACAATAGTGAAATTACATCGCGGGGTGGAGCAATTGGTAGCTCGTCGGGCTCATAACCCGAAGGTTACAGGTTCAAGTCCTGTCCCCGCTACCAGATAAAGCCTGGTTTCTTTTGAGACCAGGCTTTTTTATTTTAAAAAGTAATTACTAGTCAAAAGTGAACATGAAGAAATATTCTGTTTACATTATTCAAAGCCAGGAAGGATTTCGATATACCGGAATGACGGAAGATTTAGATAAAAGGATCTTCGAGCACAACAACAAAATTTTGTCTTTTTGGACGAAAAGAGGGACCAACTGGAAAGTTATCTTTCGTGAAGAGTTTGGTATTAAATCAGAAGCATTGAAAAGAGAAAAATGGTTGAAAAGTGGAATTGGTCGACAATACCTGAAAGAAGTTTTAAAATGACCCGAAGGTTATAGGTTCAATCCGCCATTGGCGGACTAGCCCCGCTACCAAAACAATGAATCCGGCTTTGCCGGATTTTTTGTTTTAAATGATAATGAAGAATTCTCTTCTTGAAATAACCATAGAAAAGATTTAGTCCACCCAGCCAGAAAACCAATCGTAACATAATTATTTTTGTTTGTATTGTTTGAACTGACTAACCGGTTCAAAACGTTAATCGTCTATTAAACAACAAGAGTACACAGCACATGGCAAAAGTAATTGGAAAACCTTTTCTGATCGAAGCAGCAGGCTTACCACCGAAAAGAATAGAAGAATTTTTTGGTCGAGTGGCGTCGCAATCCGCTTTAATCAGTATAGCACACATGATAAGTCCTACCGGCTGGAGCGAACCTGGGCAAACACCTGAGTTCGATGAATACACGGTTGTTCTTCGCGGTCAACTGCGAGTTGAAACACAGAATGAAGTTTATGAAATTAGCGCAGGTCAAGCCATTATGATTTCTCGCGGCGAGTGGGTACGTTACAGTTCTCCCGGCAACGATGGAGCTGAATATATTGCGGTCTGCTTGCCGGCTTTTTCTCCCGACACCGTTCACCGCGATGCGTAATAATAAATCTTGATTGCTGTTACTCAACGCTGGGTTCACACAGGAAAACGGTGCGTTCTTTTTGGCACTTTATATTGCGAAAAGTTGTTATAGATTAAACGGGTGCCATAGGAGGTCCAAAATGGAAACTGCAATTTTGTTGGGAACAATGCTGTTGTTTATAATAATTTTTGCATCAAAAGTTTTGGGTATCTTTAAAGAACTAAACTCCGATAAAGAGTAACAATCCTTTTCCGCAAACTTGATAAAACAAAAGGTCCAGCTCTTGCGAGCCGGACCTTTTTTTGTTTCATAAAAAAATTTCCGAAACTAGAAAGACAGCGTCAATATTCTTCCCGAAGTAAATTTGAAGAAGTCGGCTTTGTTGGCAAGCTTAATTCCTTTCATAAGATCAAATTCCGTATTGTTCATTATCTCAAGGCATGTTTGGCAAACGCCAAACGTAACTCCTTTATCCAGCAACTTCTTAATCAAAACTTTTGACGCTTCAAAGTGTTTCATTTCCAATGTCCGAGAACTGGTCAGAAAAACTTCAGGTCCTTTGTAATCGGCGAACACATAAACGTCATGATCGTCAGCCATCTTAAGTGCAATGGTTAATGCCATTAAAACTGCTTGCGGATTTTCAGCGCCGCTTGAAAGCTGAATGAAGACACCATCTTTTGCCGGCGGAAGTGGAGCCGATACCCGAGCTTCTTCAGAAACCGTTTTTGATTTTGTCTTCGACTTGGAAGATTTTATCTGAGCATTAATTGTGCTCACAGCAAATACAAATACCAGAACTATTGCAAATAGTTTGAACGCTCTCATATATCTCTCCTATTGTATTAGAAAGTCCCTTGTTTACTTTGAACTATAAAGAAATACTCGCTGAGCTTGGTAAGTATCGGCGCGTCAACATCGAATACCTGAATTCTGTAATGATTGGAATTCAATATTTCTGCCGGAATTTGCCATTCGAACGACCCGGTATTTTTATAAGCAATTGCCAGAATGCTTCGCAGTTCTTGCTTTTTGTATAATCTGATCTGAACTTTCTTTACAACATCCGGAAACGACCATGTGATTTTCTGAACCGTGCCCGGTTGCCATGTTATGCCTGCCTGCGGAGAAAAAATACGAAGACTGTCTAAAATTGTTTGGTTATTATCGTTCGAAATTTTTTCCGGACCGACAAGGTCGGTTCTCGAACATGAATTGAAAATCAAAACCAAAAATAAAAGAATGGTTGTAAAAAACAATTTTGCTTTCATTTTACACCTCGCAAATTTGTTGATGCGAGAAAAGGAAATTTATTTTGTTCTTGGTTCAAAATAGTAAGCAGAAATACTTTCCACAACCAAACATCCGGCAAGTATATCATGAAGAGCTTGTTTCTTTTCGGTGAATCCAGCCATGATGTATCCGATGCACAGAACGATTCCGGACAAAATTTTTCCGAAATATCTTCCTGTTGCCTTTCCGAATGAAATCCGATTACCATTCAGATCGGTAACTTTTATTGAAAGAATTATTTTTCCGAACGTTGCTTGACGTGCCGATGATTCCATAAGCGAGTAATAGAGCCATTCGATAATGATATTAAGGATTGCAAAAATTAGAATGATCAGCATCCATGCGGCAAAAAAAGCGATGTATGATTCATCTTGATGTTGGAAGCGTGAGACGGTTGTATAATTATCGAACCGGTTGAAACCGCCGCCGGTAAAAAATCTCATGAAAATGAAAAACCAAATCGGGACAAACAAAATTGTTCTTGCCAGACTCAATATAAGTTGATCGATAATGTAGGCGACAAATCTCTTCCAAAAACCGGCGTACTTAATTCCGTTCATAACCCATCTTTATTTTTAAGCAATATAAAAATTCGGGCTCAAACTTGAAATTAAAGAAAGTGTTGATGCGGATACGAAGTCTTGATTTAATTCAATTGATTACAATCTCTTTCAACAATTCGGCTGAATATAAATGCGTTTGTGGGAAATTTCTTAGGATGTTAAAACCAAGCCAGTCTTTCGCATGATGCTCGCCATGTATCAGAATAACTTTTTCCGGTTTCGTCTTATCAACCACGCCAAGAAGTTCTTCCCTTTTCGAGTGAGACGAAAAATAAAATTTCTGAATCATGCAATTAACTTTGAATGACGAACTGAACTCCGACAGTTGAATCGTATCGCCGCGTTTTGAGTTTACAACTCTAAATCCGGGAGTTTCGGGATCCATGTAACCCACACCAAAAATGGCGAACGAATCTTGCCTCAACCAAAAATCCAAAAGTCTGTACGACGTTGTACCCGGGAGTATCATACCGCTTGATGCAAGCACAATACCGGGATTTTTTTTGAACGTGCTGTAATCTTCTACATCAAGCAAATCAAGTTGAGGAATTTCTTTCAGTTCGAGATTCGGATCAGACCGCCTAACAAGATACCGGTTGTAATCGTAAACTCTGGAAATGTCGCGTGAGATTCCGCCTGTGTAGATATTTGTTTCGGTAAGTTTGCCGCTTTTCATCATCACATGAATCGACGTGAGCAGTTCTTGAGTTTTTCCAAGTGCAAAGACAGGAATCAAAATCGAACCGTCTTTGTGCAAAATGCGGTTAGCAGCTTTAGCAAATCTTGCTTCTTCACTTTTCCAAGTTCCAAGTTTTTCCGAATCGGTGCCGCCGTAAGTTGATTCCAGAATCAGCGTATCAATGTTCCGAATACCTTTCATGTCAGCACCAATCATTATTGATTGGTCACCCAGATTAATATCGCCGGTGTAAAATATTTTTTCTTCGCTGTATTCTATGAGAATTGCAGCCGAACCAAGTATATGCCCCGCATCGCGGAAAGTAAATTGGATTGGCGCCGATGAAGAATGTCTTAATCCTCTCAGTTCTACTTTTTCTTCATAGTTTATTCCGCGGATACTCCTCACAAGCAGATCAATTTCTTCATGCGTGTACACTTTGAAATCGGTTCCTTCGATTTGTCTTGCCGCCAAAATGTTAGCGGCATTGTGCAAAGTTAGTTCCGAAATTTCTTTTGTCTGAACCGTTGAATAGATTATAACGTGGGGAAAGCGTTGAATTAAAAACGGAAGCGAGCCTATATGATCTTGATGAGCGTGACTAATGAAAACAAAATCGAGAGGAAGATTTTCCAGATGCTCAAATTTCGGCAGCGCATCCAATCCAAAATTTCTCGGATGAATTCCGCAATCGAGCAGAATGCCTGTGTTGTCAATGTTCAGGTAAAAGCAGCTGGCGCCAATTTCATCCGCGCCGCCAAGCGGAAGAAATTTTATCATAAAATTTACTTGTAATACTCATACTTGTATTCGCCGTAGAACGCCGGTTTGTCGTTATTAGCGTAACGGATTTCTTCTTTCTGAAGTCCGTTCGGCAAATAGGTGAACCTGACCCTGAATTGCCGTGGTCCGTTTACCATAAACATTTTGTCTTCAATCAGATTATTGTTTTTGTCGTAATCATAAAATCTATGGTACTGAGGATTAGTCATCTCAACCAGGTTGCCGTTACCATCATATTTATAGTTTATGTCGTAACCTTTCCCTTGCGATATTCTTCTTTCCATAATCAGTCTGCCGGCAGAATCGTATGACGAATTAATTTCTTCTTTGACATTTCCCTTCCCGTCCTTTGTAACTGCATTTACGGGAAGATCATTTTGGTATTTCATTGTGATGTCTGCAAGCAGTTCGCCTTTAGCGGAATAATTTTTCGTTTCGATGAGATTATTATTCTTGTCGTATGTGAAGTACGCTTCATTGGCTCCGTGATGCTGGTTATCATAAACCGTCCTTTGAATTTCATTACCGTTCTTATCGTACTTGGAAACTCTCCTGGTAACCACGTTTCCGCTGCCGTCAAAATTTTCTAGCGACACCACATTCCCTTTGGAGTCATATTGATAAACATATTTAACTTCAATCTCGCCCAAGCTTGTATAACGGATTTGTTCTTTCTTGTTGCCGTTTCTATCAAAAATTTTTTTCTCGGTGAGAGTTCTTCTCGAAGGAAGAGTGCCTGTATTGGTATAAAACGCAACACGTTTAGTGCGGACTTTCACATGGAGTTTTTTAGCTTTATTAATTTCTTTCTGTTCCTGATCGGTTATCTGGGAATTGTTTTTCTGTGTGGATTTTGTTTGAGCGCCTGCATCAGCATTAAACAAAAGCGTGATGAACATTACAATTGAGATGAAGAATAAAAGCTCGTTGGTCAATTTGCGCAAAAAGTTATTTCTTAACACCATTGGTACTCCTAAAATTAATGTGACGCACCCGTTAATTTTTCCTCTATCTTATTCAACTCATCGGTGCTAAATGTTTCCTGAATTCTTTCGAACCATTCTCTTTCTTCAAACCGGATATGATCATTCAGCGCTGTTCCAATCGGACTGGTGACGTTCGCGGTACAGCTGTCCTATTTCTGCCCCAACGATAAACAAACATGAAGAGTAAAACACCCAGAACATAATTGCAATAATCAAAACAAATGCACCGTAGAAAGAGCTCGTGCTCAAAATGTGGTTCACGTAGTATCCGAAAATAAAGCGCGCAATTTCCCAAAACACAGTACTCCAAAACGCGCTGATTGCTGCGACCCGTTTTCCCAATTGCTCGTATGGTATCAAATAGTAGAGCGCGAAAAACATTCCGAACAATAGAATAAATGAGAGCAGATAAACAAAAAACTTCCAGAGCGGACTATGGGTATAGACCAAAACAAAGTCGGAATTTTTAAATAACTCATAAATAATATTGATTGACGGCGCGATAAATGTTGCGACAGTAACAAGAATCAACATCAGAATTACCATCAAGATGTCGCGCAACAGACCGTAAATTATTCCGCGCTGAATTTTAACACTGTAGATTTGATTCAAGATAGTTCTGATGCTGCTGAAGATCCACGTGGAAGTAATGAGCAAACCTAAAGCGCCAACGTAACCGGCGGTAGTTTTGTATTGAATCACTTCCGGCAAACGTGTGCTGATAATTTTTTTCACGTAGTTGGCGTATGACGGATACGGAATTATTTGATCGATAAATCCGTGCATCTGCATTTCAATTGTCGCTTGGTCAAAAACATTTCCAAGAAGTGAAAACATGAGAAGAATGAACGGAATAATTCCGATGAAAAGTGAAAAAGAAATTCCAGCGCCGGCGAGAAATAAGTTGTGCTCGTCCATCCTTTTGAAAACACCGAGGACATAATGCTTTAGGAAATCCACAACTTTTTGAAAGTTTGATAATGATATGAACGTACCGATTTTTTTTAGAATTTTAAATCGCGTCATCCATCAGCCTTTTGTGTGGACCATTCTCTTCGGGATTGAAGTGTAATATAAATCTATTAAATGATTCAGAGAGAAATCGTATTGATCGTTTATGCACAAATCCTTTCCGCCGGTTTCGCCCATGAGTGTGAACGGCGTAAAACTTTTAGAAGCAGTCTCTTCAAATCTTTCTTTCATCTCCGGATCGACGGAAACTATTATGCGCGATTGGCTCTCGGAGAAGAATGAAAAATCTTCTCTTGTCTTAATCGGAATTTTTACTTTCGCGCCAATTGGTTTTTCATCTTTTATAATGCAGCATTCCGCCAGCGCGCATATAATTCCGCCGTCGGAAACATCATGCACTGAACGGACTAAACCGTTATCAATCAGCGTTAGTACCAAATGCTGCAAATCTTTTTCAGTCTGCAAATCTATTTTCGGAATCTCCCCGGTTACCATATCATGAACCACTTTCAAAAATTCGCTGCCGCCAACTTCTTCGTAATCTTCGCCTAACAGATAAACCAAATCACCGTCGCGTTTAAATTCCGCAGTCGTAATGTTGGCAATTTTTTCGATGAGTCCTACCATTCCGATAACCGGTGTCGGGTAAACCGCGGTGTCGGGACTCTCATTATAGAAGCTAACGTTTCCGCCTGTAACGGGAGTGTTGAAGAATCTGCACGCTTCTCCCATTCCTTCAATTGCTTTTTTGAAGGTCCAGTACATTTCCGGTTTGTACGGATTTCCGAAGTTCAAACAATTTGTAATTGCAAGCGGAACCGCGCCGGTGCAAACAACATTACGCGCCGCTTCTGCAACAGCGATTTTTGTTCCTTCTTTCGGATTGAGGTAAACGTATCTTCCGTTGCAGTCCGTCTTCGCGGCGATTGCTTTGTCGGTATCTTTAATATAGATAACCGCCGCATCTGCGCTGCCTGGACCGACAACTGTATTAGTTCTAACGGAAGAATCGTACTGCTGATAAACCCATCGTTTGGATGCAATGTTTGGCGAAGAAAATATTTTTTCGAAAACTTCCGAAATGGAATCCGGTTCAGGTAAAGATTGCAAATTGAATTTCTGTTTCTCGCTCAAGTATTTCGGTTCCTCGGTGTCGCGGATATAAACCGGAACATTGCCGCCGAGAGCCAACTCAACCGGAGGAATCTCCGCTTTCTTTTCACCATGGTAATTGATTACCAATTTTTCTTCGTCTGTTACTTCGCCGATGATTTCACAATTTAAATCCCACTTCTCAAAAATTTCTTTTACTTTATCTTCATAACCTTTCTTGGCTACAACAAGCATTCTCTCCTGGCTTTCCGAAAGCATTATTTCGTAAGCGCTCATTCCGTCTTCGCGCAGCGGAACTTTGTTCAGATCGATCTTCATTCCGGATTCACCTTTAGCGCTCATCTCGGAAGTCGAACATGAAATTCCCGCAGCGCCCATGTCCTGAATTCCAACAACTAAATCATGCTTTATGATTTCGAGAGTCGCTTCGAGCAAGAGTTTTTCCGTGAATGGATCGCCGACTTGAACCGACGGACGTTTCGACTCCGACTTCTCAGAAATTTCTTCCGACGCAAACGTAGCACCGTGAATTCCATCGCGTCCCGTTGACGAGCCCACTATCATAACCGGATTACCTTTACCTTTTGCAACTGCAGATATAGAACCGTTCGCATCAACAATTCCGATTGCCATTGCGTTCACAAGAGGATTGCCTTTGTAGGATTCGTCGAAGAAAACTTCTCCGGCAACAGTTGGCACGCCGAAACAATTTCCATAATCTCCGATGCCTTTCACAACACCTTCAAACAAATAACGCGTACGCGGATCGGTCAACGGACCAAACCGGAGCGAGTTCAAACATGCAATCGGTCGCGCGCCCATTGTAAAAATGTCGCGCAAAATTCCGCCAACGCCCGTTGCCGCACCCTGGTACGGTTCTACCGCAGATGGATGGTTATGGCTCTCAATCTTAAACGCAATCGCAAGTCCTTCTCCGATATCAACCAGTCCGGCATTTTCTTCACCGGCGCTCACGAGCAATCTTCCGCCGCTTCTCGGTAAAGTTTTTAGCAAAGCAATCGAGTTTTTATAGCTGCAGTGTTCGCTCCACATCACGCTGAAAATACCTAATTCCGTAAAGGTTGGTGTTCTGCCGAGTCGCTCGCAAATCCAGCCGTATTCTTCTTGGGTTAGCCCGTGTTCTAAAGCTAAATCTATGTTTACTTCAGGTTCCTTCATACTATAGAATAGAAAGTTTTCGAATGTGGCGTGCAATATAATATATTTCGAGATTTCTTAAGGGGGCTTCTAAAAACTATTTTAGGAATGAATAGAGCGCAGATAAACACGGGAAAAACGATCTGACGGCAAGGCCAAGGTTCACACAGATTATTTTTTTGGTATCCTCCGTAAGGAGTCTTTTCGGAAATAACTTAGTGAAAGGATTTTGAAGCCCCCTTAATAGAAACCGATTCAACATTGATTTGTTAATCGGGCACAGAAACTCTTTTGCACTCATAAATTGCGAATAGAGACAAACCTTTCTATTTTTAGCCCGTCTTATGATTGAAAACTGAACGGAAATTCTACAATGAAAAACTCTTTTAAGGACCACCGTTACTGGCTGATTGCGGGCGCGATTATTTTCATTCTCATCATTGTTTTCTATCCTTACAGCGTTTTTACCACTATGGAAATGAAAACTACTCGCGGAGAAGCGATTGATCTGGCAAGAAAATTTTTGGCAAAAGAGAATTTCAACTTAAACGGCTTTAAGAGCGAAGCTTTCTTAGACAACTCACCAATCGAAAACAGATATATTTTGAAAAAACTCGGCGACAAAGAATTTGCCGAATACATAAAAGACTCAAAGCGCTCAACACTTAGCTGGGTTGTAATGTTTCATCAGGATTTGCCAAGACAGATGGCGCAAACCTCATACTTTGTAGATGTTGCAAGCGACGGACACATTTTCGGTTTTGAACGAAACATACCCGATACGGCAAGCAGTGCTTCTCTCAGCAAAGCCGAAGCAACCGATTTAATAAATTCTTACGTTACGAATATTCTCGGCGACGAATTTCACGGTTTCAATTTGGTTGAATCGAAAGAAGAAAGTTACCGGCACAGAACTGATTTTTCTTTCCGCTGGGAAAAATCCGAACCGAAACTGGGCGCCAACCTGATCATTACCGGAAATGTACAGGGAAACCGCGTCGGTTATTTTCATTATTACTTCGAAGTTCCGCAAGCAGACCGCGAATACTTCAGTTCCACCGAGGCAATTTACGGAACGACATCGGTAATCTTTATAATTCTGTTAATTGTAATCGCCGCTTACCTTTTTCTTAAGAAATATCACCAGGGCGAAATTTGGATGAGCGTTGGCAGAAATTTGTTCATTCTCTTTTTTGTGATCGCATTCCTCAATGTGTTTAACGGATGGCCTCAGCTTGGGCAAGGGTCTCAGCTTGGTAATTTGTCGTTCACATACATGAAAGTAATTTTACTTCTCATCAACGGAGTTATAATTTGTTTCTTTCTCGCGCTGCTTGTATTTGCAAGCTGGACAGTCGGCGAATCTTACGCTCGGTCGCTCTGGCCGGAAAAACTGAAAGGTGTTGATGCTTTTGTGAAGGGACATTTCTTTACAACCGATTCCGGTGTTTCGCTGATAAAAGGTTTGGTTATCGGCGCCGCAATTTCTTTGACAGTGCTGATTAGCTCAATATTTTTGAATACGCCGAACAGTTCGATGTTTATTTCGCCGACATCGTTTCAAGAAATATTTGCATCGTGGATTCCTTCCGCTTCAACTCTTTTAAGCGGCGTCACCGAAGCAATGCTTACAAGTATCACACTTACATTTCTTATCGTCAACATTTCATATCATAGATGGCAAAAGAAATGGGTTTCGATTCTATTAACCGGAATTGTAACCGTTCTCGGTTTCGCGATTGCAGCTACGCCGCCGTCTTTGAATAACTTCGGTATAAATTTACTTTCGTACTTCATGTTCGGCTGTTTTCTTGCTTATCTCTACTTCCAGTTCGATCTGCTTCTAATTGCAAGCGCGCTGTTTTATTCATCCATCATACCGAAAGGTTTTTCAATTTTGGCAACGAACAATCAATTCTACAGTTGGAATTTTGCCGTCGTAGTGCTTGCGGTTCTTATTGCGCCGGCAATCTATATTATAAGCCGGATACGGAAAGAAGAATTCGTACTTGAGAATTATGGGTTGCCTTCTCACATTCAAAGAATTTCCGAAAGAGAAAGATTGAAGAAAGAATTGGAGATCGCAGCAAAAGTGCAGTTGAGTTTGCTGCCGAAAGAAGAACCGAAAATTCCCGGTTACGATCTTGCGAGCATAAGTATTCCCGCGGTTGAAGCCGGCGGAGATTATTTTGATTACGTAAAACTGAGCGGCGATAAAATCGGAATTGCAATAGGTGACGTTTCCGGCAAAGGCGTCGGCGCAGCAATTTATATGACGCTTACAAAAGGAATTCTGCAAGCGCACGCCGAAGAAGATGTATCGCCGAGAAACGTTCTTGCAAAAGTTAACCGGCTTCTCTACAAGACGATAGAAAAAAATTCTTTCGTAAGCATGTTCTATGCGATTCTTGATACAAAGAAACATACAATCCTTTACTCGCGCGCGGGACATAACCCCGGCATTCTCTGCAGTGAAACCGGCGGAAAAACAAAATTGCTGCTTAGCAAAGGAATGGCGCTTGGTCTCGAAGAAGGAAGCATTTTCACTTCAACTCTGAACGAAGAAGAAATTTCTCTTGCCAACGGCGATGTGTTTGTTCTCTACACAGACGGATTTACCGAAGCGATGAACGAACGACATGAACAATACGGTGAAGAACGGCTTATACAATTGATCGAAAAGAACAGAAATCTTTCTTCGCGCGATTTGATTAACTTGATTTTGAAAGACGTAAAACGTTTCGTCGATAACTTCCCTCAGCACGACGATATGACAATATTAATTGTGAAGCGTGTTTAGAAAAGCTACCGGCTGTCATGGACCATGAGCCTATCCGCATACCGTCATTCCAAACTTGTTTCGGAATCAAATCCTTTTAACTGGGACTCTGAAACGAGTTTAGAGTGACAGATACCAGTTCTCAGACTGACTCCCACTCCATGACAGCCAAATGACAAATTTAGGTAGTCGCAAATTGCGACCACCTAAAAAACCCTAAGTAAAACCCTAAGTATTCATCTCATCATTTGACTGCCACCAAATTTTATTTTAAGTTGTACTCGAAACAAAGTTGAGCCCGCAATGGGGTAACAAATTCTAAATTTCCTTTTCTGTGAACACTCGTGAATTACAAGTCGTAAGGCTTTAAATATAAAAGAGAACATTTCCATTTCTTGATGATTGCAAAATAGTTGCTGGTAAATAAACAACAGCCGTCGTGAAGTCTGTTGGCGGATTAAATAATAGTGGGTGACTAAAAATGATTAAGAAAATTAAGCTTACGGAAAAACTTGTTGCAAATTTAATTAAAAGTGATTTATCAACTATTCATCATTATAATATTCCCAAATTAATTAAGAAGTCAATTCAAGAGTTGCAAGGTATCTCGTCAGCTGTTATTTATGACGGCCAAATTTCTGATTCGGAAATTGATTTAATTAAAAATTGGTTGCAAAAGAATGATGAATATTTGGTTGACTATCCTTTGGTTGATTTAAGGAATTTGTTCAATAATATTTTATCTGATGGAATTGTGACCACTGATGAAAGGAAAAACCTACTTGAATTTCTTGAGACAATAGCTGCTTCTCCAAATGCGAAACCAACAGTAGAAGGAATATTTGTAGATAATCCAACAATCATCTTTAGAAACAAGAATTTCTTATTTACCGGTGAACTTGTTTATGGTTCACGTTCCAAAGCTCAATCAAAGGTTGTTGAACTTGGTGGTCTTTGTCAGAAAGGCTTAAATATGCAAACAGATTATTTGGTTGTTGGGAGTCAAGGAAGTGAAGACTATAAATACAGCAGATTCGGAACAAAAATAGAATCTGCTATAAAATATAATAGAGAAAAAGGGGCAAACATTTTTATTGTGAAAGAAAATGATTTCGTTCAAGCAATTATAACTGTTTCATCATCATAAGAATAAAGGCAGGTTAACAAACCCACGTTGCTCTTTAAAGTAAATTCTAAACCGCTATAAAGCTTATATGAAAATTCAAGTTTATTGTAATGTTGGATTAAAAGATGTCCGCAATTTAAGTGAAGAAGAATTCTCTAAATTCATAAGAGCACAACAGCAAATATTATTTATTCATCAAGCAGAAGAGCTCTTTGAATTACTCAAGCATAATTTTTCAGATTTTTGGAGTTACCTTTTTGAAGTTGCAGAAAACTATAGATTTAAGAATTTGAATTATGTTAATGCTGAGGCTACCCCAGTTCTATTCATCAACCAAAAATTGGCAAATTATTTATCTTCATACAAAACCTATGAAGACCATTTGAGACATAAAATGTCACGAATATATGGGACAAAAAGTGAAAAAATAGCGGAGTACAATAAGTTGTTAAATGAAGAATATGATAAATATTTTGAGTACCGATTTTTTGTTAAACTAAGAAATTTTATTCAACACTTTGGTTTACCAATAAAGAGTATATATTACGCACAACAGGTTACCAATAAAGAAACAATGGAAATTGCAAACACTGTTTATCCAAGACTTGAACGTGACTTTTTGTTGGGATATGATGGATGGGGTAAAGTAAAAGAAGAAATTAAGAAGATGGACGAGAATATTAATATAAAACCATTTGTTAGTATTTTTTTCAATCGAGTTTATAATATTCATAAACATGTGCGCAAGATTATTTACGAAAATTTTAACGATTATAAATTACTCATTGAACAATATTATAACGAATGTATTGAAACGAAAAAGAAATATGTTGTTGAATATCTAAATCCGTGGATGACTCCGTATGTCTCTATGAATGATGAACTACTTATTATTCCACATAAACAAGTTAAATTTATCTCTGAGTTAATAAAGAATAATGATTTACATGATTCTGTAGGCACTTTTTATACTACAATGAGCAATGATGTATAAACGCTTTATAACCCTCCTCTTTCCGACTAAGAGCGTCGGGACAGGCAACAGCGACCAAGATGAAGCTGCGGTCTTGTCACATCGGTGTTGCGTTTTTGTTAGTAATAAAATATTACTTTGGATTTGACTTTTTAGAGTAACAATTATGACAAAAAATAAAGCCATCACCGTCAAAGGAATTGAAATTTCAATTATTCAAGCAAATCAAAAAGATTATATCTCATTGACTGATATGTTGAAAGCTAAAGACGGCGATTTTTTCATTTCAGATTGGCTTAGAAACAGAAATACCGTTGAATTTCTCGGTGTGTGGGAAAGCATCTATAATCCTAATTTTAATTATGGCGAATTCGCCATAATTAAAAGTCAGGTTGGTTTGAACAATTATAAGATTAGTGTCAAAGAATGGATCGCAAAAACAAATGCTATTGGCTTAAAAGCATCTGCCGGAAGATATGGCGGTACTTATGCATACAAGGATATTGCGTTTGAATTCGGCATGTGGATAAGCGCTGAATTTAAAATCTATCTCATCAAAGAATTCCAGCGACTAAAAGAAGAAGAAGCGAAAACTCTATCCCTCGATTGGAATCTTCAGCGTACTCTTGCCAAAGTAAATTATAAAATTCATACTGATGCGGTAAAAGAAAAACTTATTCCCTCAAAGGTTACAATGCAACAGTCTAATTTTGTTTATGCAAATGAAGCCGATTTATTGAATGTAGCTTTGTTCGGAATTACGGCAAAAGAATGGAGAGATAATAATCCGGATAAAAAAGGAAATGTTAGAGACTATGCAAAACTTGAGCAGCTTGTAGTGCTAAGCAATCTTGAAAGTATCAATGCAGTAATGATTAGACAAGGGCTTCTCCAATCTGAAAGGATAATTAGATTGAATGAAATAGCAATCTCTCAAATGAAATCTTTGCTCGAGAGTTCATCTATCAAAAGGTTGAAGAAATAAACACTTTGATAAATTGAAATCACAAATTGGTTTTCAAGTGAAGGAACCAAAACAGAAATATTCTGCACGAAAGAGACGAATAAAATTAGAGTAAAGAGAATTATAAATTACTATCCACAGCTCGCCCTGTATCAACGCCTAATCAACATACACTTGTTTTTGAATTCTTAAAATATTAATAAGCCATTGGGATTTCGTTCAACTTATTCTAAAAATGTTTAGAGGACAATTTGGATAGCGTAAAAGATTACTACGATAAAATCGGGTGGAAGAAACAGAAGGGCAAGTATGTGGATACTCTCACATTCACATCCGACAAAGGCGCAAAATACAAGAAGGCGGTTAACGAGCGGCTAAGAGAAATGATCGGCGAACCAGATTCATTGCTGGATGTAGCATGCGGCGCGGTGCCGTTCAATTCAAAAGCTAAGAAACAAATCTGCATAGATTTCAGCATCACAGCCGTTAAGGAAGCCAAGCAGAATAGACCGGACGGATTATTTGTCCTGGGCGACATAACAAACATACCTTTAAAAGATAATTCGGTTACGGATACAATTTCCTTGCATACTATTTATCACATAGACAAAGACAAACAGTCGCGCGCAATTGAAGAGATAAGAAGAGTATCACAAAAAAAATGTTATGTGATTTACAATGCGGGCAAGCACGCAATGCTGGTGAATATTCTAACACTCCCTTTGCAATTATGGAATTGGTCGGAAAAGAGAATCAACCCTAACAGCAAACGAAAAGTGTATTTCTACGCGCATGATTATGACTGGCTTGAAAAGTACGGCAAACTTGAGACGTACACGCTGCTGAATGAAAACGGAATAAAATTGTACAGTATATTTTTAGGGTTGATATCGAAAATCGAAAAGTATTTTCCCCGGCACGCCTATCACCCGCTGTTGATAATTGATAAGAAAAATAGTTTATAAATAATCGCATTAGTTAACCCAATCAATCACAGTTGATGCGCTTGTCTCTGCGCCGCTTACCTGATCTTTAATTTTTATCGTGATCAAATACTTTCCCGTTTTTACTTTGGATAAACCAAGCTGGAAATACTGCTTGGGATTTATCTCCTCGGTTTGATAATTTGAAGTCAGTGTAATTTTCTCTTCGCGCTTCTTTCCGAAAATACTCAGCATATCGTCAAGCGTTTTTTCAAATCTGGATTTGTTCACAGAATCGTAGTCCCTTATCTCGACATTCTGCGTAAAGTTCGTTAGACCGGAAGAACTTTTCTTCAGGTTGTAAACTTCATAATAGATAAACAGCGGTTCCCCATTCGAAAATTTCTTTAACGGGTTAACTCGAATATTCACGCCGTCACGGTTGACACAGAACTTTTCCGGTTTGTCCGTCTGCACGTCCGATGCAAGGATGATGTCGCTCATATCCAGACGTATGTTGCTGAATTTCTTGATGCGGAGATTTGCGCGTTTTACCGCAACGCCTTTGTCTCTGTCTCTTAGAAGTTCGAAAGAATAGTAACCGGAATCCGCTACCGAAGTTACATCCAGAACATTTGTATAAAGCGGTTTGCCGCCGGGAATTTTAACTATGCTTTCCTGTTCCAACAAATCAACTTTTATTTTTTTGTTTATCTCTTCTTCAGATAAATCGTTGAAGAAATAAAACGCCGCAGTGTGGCTTACATCGAGCTTCCCCGCGTTGAGTAAACTATCCACCGTAGTTAAACCATAGCTGACATAAAGATCGGTATGATTTCTTCGTTCACTGCTTTTGAATTGAGCGAGATCGTAATCAACATCAAACTTCGGTCCCTCAAACTTAGGAGTGTAATATTCGAATCGTGCTTTGCGCAAATACTCCGCGTAGAATTGTGTGTCGCCGGCGTATTGCGAACGAACTTTATCGGTTTCATTACCCGGAACGCTGAATTGAAAATTTCCGGACGATGCAAGATCGGTGAATGCAAAAGTCATGTCGGGATAATTCCAAATTTCTGTTTTGAGTCCGACAGCAAGACCTCCCATCTGCGGACGGATGCGTGTAAGTTTTTCCGGTTCGCCGTAACGAAGAACAATTTCGCCACGGTCGGATTTCCATCCGACGATTCCCATTTTCGGAACACTGAAAAATAAATTTGCATAAGCCACGCGCGAATAATGTTCGAGCAGGCGCTCGTTGTAATTGGTGAGAAATAGCGGATCCGAAATTTTCCAGAATTGATCTATAACCTGGTTTAATTCGTAATCGCTCAGCCTATCAATCTCGTCGGTCATGACCGGTTTAAGAAGCATTTTCACCGAATTGAAAGTGAAATCCTTTCTCTCATCTTCGTTCATCTTCGTCAAAGCTTTTTTGTATGCTTCGAAACTTTCTTTCATCTTCGAAGTTTTGTAGTAAAGCAAACCCATGCAGAGAAAAATTTCTTTGTCGGCTTTGTTCAACTTCTCCAAACGTTTTAATAGCGGAATGCCTTTTTGCGGCTGCCCGGCTTTTTCGTAAAGCAGACTCAGTTTGAGCGACGCATTGTAATTGGCATAATCGATTTTAAGCGCACGCTTGTAATATTTCTCCGCTTCTAAAAAATCTTTATCAGCATATTCCTGAAGCGGCGCGAGAAAATCGTCTCCCAGAACTCTTGAAGAATTATTGTACTCGGAATAATCTTCGTCCTTCATCTTCCCCAAACTGATCCATGCTTCGGTCTGATTACTGTCCAGTTCGGTAATTTGTTTGTACTGATCATACGCGGTAAATTTTGCAAAGGATTGGCAGATATCCGCATAAAGATATTTGTACTCGATGTTATTCGGTTCCATTAGAACCGCAGTTTGCAAATTTTCGTATGCAAGGTTGCGCGAATTGTAAGAGTTCCGGTGAAGATAAATTTTTGCGAGTTCAACGTGAGAAGCTGCATCGCCGTTAACGCGTATCGATTCCTTAAAATATTTTTCTGCGCTCAATGTGTCTTTGGCTTTTAAGGCTTCAATTCCTTTCCGGAAATTTTCTTCTTGTGAGAATTGGGTGTTTGTCTGATCTCGAAAAACGCACGCCGTAGCTTTTGTGCCAATGGGACAAAAGAAAAAAAGCGAGGCAATTAAAATTTGAAAATTATGTTGTGTGAATCGATTCATAACCGCTCCAGCGCAGAAAAACTTACTAACAATAGCGGCTAAAATCAATTCTCTTAATCTTTTTACAAATTCATTTGTTCTGTAACTTTTGCGAACCGTTTACCGTCTAAATTTGCAAACAATTCCAGGGCTGATCTGATGAGAAATTTTCTTACTGTCTTTATCCTCTTTCCAATTCTTCTCTTTGCGGGCAATAGTGAAAAAATTTTAAAGTTAAAAAAAATAGATACTCCTATAAAGATTGACGGCGTGATAGACGGTGCGTGGGCACAAGCAGATTCAGCAACAGATTTTTTTCAGCTGCAGCCGTTTTACGGCAAACCGCCTTCAAGAAAAACTTACGCCAAAGTTCTAACCACTGAAACCGCGCTTTACTGCTTAATTGTTTGTTACGATGAAAAAGAAAATATTCAGCAGAACACAGGAAATCTTGACAACGGAGGCGGCGACATTGTTTCTATTATGCTCGATACGTTTAACGATAATAGAACAGCTTACAAATTTGCCGTTAACGCCGCCGGTGCGCGTGCCGACTGCCGTTTGTTGGATGATGCCCGCAACCGCGATTACAGCTGGGATGGCATCTGGTTCTCCGCAGCAAAAATTTATGATTGGGGATTTGTCATCGAAATGGAAATTCCTTACAAATCAATTCAGTACGACGAAAAATTGAACGACTGGGGTCTGGACTTCGACCGCTGGCGCCCGATCAATTCCGAAGATTTGTATTGGTGCAAGTACGAACAGAACGAAGGTCAGCGAATTTCGAAATTCGGTAAACTTGTATTCGAGGATTTTCATCCTTCAATCAAAGGTTTGAATCTTGAATTATATCCGGTTGTCTTCGGCATGATAAATTATCTTGGTAACAACAAATACAAAGTTGATCCTCACGCCGGTCTGGATATTTTTTACAATCCTTCTCCGCAATTGACTTTTCAGGCAACTGCAAATCCGGATTTTGCGCAGATCGAAGCCGATCCTTACACGTTTAACATTTCACGTTACGAAACATTTTATGGCGAACGCCGCCCGTTTTTTATTCAAGGCAATGAAATTTTTATGCCTTCGGGCAAACAGCACAGCACTGGTTTTTACAGTCCGCTCAATCTTTTCTACTCGCGCAGAATCGGAAGAAAATTACCCGATGGTTCCGAAGTGCCGCTTTCATTCGGCGCAAAAGCTTTCGGCAGATTTAACGATTGGGAGTATGGCGGATTTGTCGCTCGAACCGGTGAAAAAGATTTCACGAATTACGACGGATCACAAGCTACGGAACCTTCTGCAGTGTTTGTCTCCGGGAGAGTGAAAAGACAAATCATGGAAAATTCTTCGCTCGGAGTTTTGTTCGTTGGAAAACAGGCAGGCAATAATACTTACGGCGTACTTGATATCGACGGCGCGCTGCGCAAATCCGATTGGCAGCTTGCATACCAAATTGCGCGTTCAATAAAAAATTCCGAAGGCGATTTTGCGGCATCAGCCGGCTTCACACGTTTTGGAACCTCGTGGGTTACGTTTGTCCGGTCAAGATATGTCGGCAGCAATTTCGATATTAATCAAGTCGGATATGTCCCTTGGATCGGAACAGCAGAGTTAACAGGAATTACCGGACCAATTTGGTATCCGAAAGACGGACCAGTTTCGCAAATATTAATTTTCGGCGGCGCTTCGTTCAATTATAAAAAAGTTGAAGGATACACCGATCACGCCGCGGTACTCGTTTACAACATGCAGTTCAAAAGCAATTGGGGATTTGAAATAGACATGATTGCCGGTCGCTCTAAAGATTCCAGCATTCCGTACGATTCATACGAAATAGATCACAGCATACGGATCAACCAGGCAAAATGGAATGCAAATTTTTACGGCAGTTATGCAAAGACTTACAATTTCTACAGAAATTATCTCGGTTCATTCGGATCATTCGGCGGACAGTTTTCATGGAAAGCTTTGAACATTCTTCAAGTGGGAACATCTTTCAATATTTGGATTGAAGGAAAACCGGGCGGCGTCATTGAAGATATAATTTACAACACTCGCCCCTATTTCACGTTAACGCCAATTAATGATATGAGTGCAACGGTTTATGTCGATAATGTTTTTGTTCGCTCTACTGGCCGGATGGAAAGAATTTTCATCGGTGCGCTTTTCGCATACCAATTTTCGCCGAAGAGCTGGATCTATTTTGCATTGAATGAAGTACATGATAGAAACAACCCGATGGGAACGCTTGATCTGACTGACCGTGTTGCCGTCTTCAAAATAAAATATTTGTATTACTTCTAAATGCGCTTTTCGTATCCGGCATCGTTGAGAACTTTCCCACCTTCCTTTTCGTTTTACACAAAGAGAATTATTATTTTCAATATCAAAAACCGCTCTCTTAAACCGGGACTAAAATGAAACAAACTATCAACAGCTTGTCAGTTCACACGTTCGGGGAAAGCTACAATCAGCCGGTTGTATTTGTGCATGGTTTTCCGTTCGATCATTCAATTTGGGAATTTCAAATCGAAGCTTTGAAAGATAAATATTATTGTGTCGCGTACGACGTGAGAGGACTCGGAGAAAGTTATGTGGGCGACGGGCAGTACACAATGGAAGCGTACGTTGACGATTTGTTTTCTGTCATAAATGAACTGGCACTGCCCAAACCGATTGTATGCGGGCATTCAATGGGCGGTTATATCGTTTTGCGCGCGGTTGAAAAGCGGCAAGACAAATTCGGCGGATTAATTTTGTGCGGCACAAAATCCGAAGCCGACGATAACGCGGCAAAATTAAAACGTGCCGCCGGTATCGATCAGATCAACACGGAAGGATTAATAAAGTTTGTTGATCCGTTCGTAACAAATTGTTTTGCCGAAGACACAGTAAAAGAGAACGAAAAACTTTTTCTCAACACTTTGTTCAAAACACACAAGAACGATCCCACCGGTGTGAAAGGCGCATTGATTGCCTTAGTCAGCAGAACCGATACAACACCGTTTCTTCCTCACATAAAAATTCCAACTTTGGTTCTCAGCGGTTCATTCGATAAACTTAGTCCGCCCCCTTTAATGAGAACTCTTTCAGAAAAAATTCCGCACTCGGAGTTTGCAGTCATTCCTCAAGCGGGACACATGTCGGTTTTAGAAAACCCGGGATGTGTTAATGATTTGATTCTCAGTTTCTTGGAACGAAGATTTTGAAACGACTGCCGACAGAATGAGCTAACCGACAAACATCATTTCGGTTTCGTGATAACGCTGTCGATGTTTTCGAAATGAGGTGAAGGTGCAATCTTCTTTTTTGTCTTGGCTTTGTTCGTATCGATATTTAATTCTTTTGTCTTCTTACCTGTTTGTCCCGACTTCACATTAACAGTAACACTGTCAATACTTTTGAAATGCGGATCCGGTTTGATGCTTTCCTCTATTGCCTGTTTTCTCGGCACATAAGGCGAGGGTTTAAACTTTTGTTTTGCTGGAGGATTGCCGAGAGCGATTACGCTATCGATGCTTTTGAAGTTGGGCGAGTATTTATTCGCATGTGAAGTTGGCTTAGAACTTTGAAACGCATTTGTTTGCGCAGTTGTTTTCTTTTCGGGCAGAGGTTTGGAAAGCATTATCACGCTGTCAACGCTTTTGAAATGACTCTGGGTTTCATCTTTCTGCGGTTCAAGCTGCTTTTTAATTTCTGAACCGATTTCCTTTGCTTTGTTTTCCACTGCAGTTGTGCCGATGCTAGTAGGCAACAAATACGCATCCATAAATCCAAACGCACCGGTTAAGAAAGCAATGGTTAAAAGTGCGGAACAAAAAATGGGAATGAAATAACCGAGCAGGAATCTTACGCTTCGCCCGCCGCCTTTCCGATCAACTATTTTCGACTCCGGATCATTTACATGAATTTGCTTGACCAGGTAACCGACTTTTCTTGCAGCGATTATGACTATGTAGGCGAGAACCCAGCAAATAATCAATCCGACAAAAAGCAGTGACAAGAAAAATATTTTTTTCTGCGAGTTCAAAGCGATAACAATTACTACAGCGAATACAACCAAGAAGAGAACAAACCTTTGATTAAGAACGGTCTCCGCGCCGATCCGGTCACGATTTAATCTCTCGATTAAATCCGAATCATCGGACATGTTTCGTCTAAACCTTTTCATGGTATGCCTCACTCAAAATTGATAAAACTCAACCGAGTGCTTAACAAATTTACCATTTGCATAATCAAACTTCGCGGAAAAAAATTTGTCTTGAAAGAGCCACGGAATAAAAATTCTGTCCCCTTCCCATAAATTCAAATCAAGAAGTTTCTCGTTGGGAATCCATTCCAAAGTGCCTTCATGTGAATTTAAAAGTTTGCCTTTGAAATTTCGCGCGACATAAAGAAAAACGTACCAGTCTTTCTTCCCGTCGAACATTGGAAATGTTATGAACCCGCGCAGCGACGGATTCTTAATCAGCAAACCGCTCTCTTCCTTTATCTCACGGATAACACATTCTTCCGGGGTTTCGCCTTGCTCAAATTTTCCGCCGAGTCCGTTCCATTTTCCTTCGTGAACGTCGTTCTTCTTTTTGTTGCGGAACAACATCAACGTTTTATCATCTTTCATCACGTAACAAAGTGTGGCGAGCTGCATATTACTTCGGCTGGTTGATTGAATTTGCTAACGAGGTGGAAATGTCGTCGAGTTCGTCTAAAAACCATTTTACTTTTTCTGCGCGAGCGCGTTTGCTATCGCGCAGCAGCGCAAGCCACAACTTCGATTCATTCGCAAATTTCAATGAGGAGATTGTATGGTTTGCCAAATCTTTTTTGGTCGATGCAGCCGTCGCTTCGATGTAATTGCTTATCACGCTTGTTCCGCTGCCGAACAGTTCATCGCTGATACGCTGCGTCACGTTGTCTTTCGGAAGCGAATCGATAAACTCAATCAGCTTCAAAGTGAAAAAGTAAATTCGTTTTCTGAATTCGCTTCGCGCTTTGGTAGTTTCAAGCTGTGTGCTGCTGCTCATTTTTCATCCCAAAGTAAAAATCTTTTAAAAGATAATTTTTAACGTAATCCGTTACGCCGTCACGGACATTCATTATCGGTTTGCTGTAACCGGCGTTTTTCAATTTGTTCAGATTTGCTTCGGTAAAGTACTGGTACTTTTCGCGAATGTCTTCCGGCATGTCTATGAATTCTATGTTGACCGGTTTGCCGACCGCATCGAAGAGAGCCGTTACCAAATCAATCCAAGTTTGCGCGCGACCGGTTCCAATATTATAAATTCCGTTTTTGTCCTGATGTTCAAGGAAGAAAAGACTCATGTCAACTGCGTCCTTCACGTAAATGAAATCGCGTTTCTGTTCGCCGTCTTTGTAATCTGGGTGATAAGATTTGAAAAGTCTAACCTTGCCGGTATCGCGGACTTGTTCGAATGCTTTGTGCACAACGCTGCGCATATCCCCTTTATGATATTCGTTCGGACCGTAAACGTTAAAATATTTCAGTCCGGCAACATGATTCATTAAACCGTTTCTCTTAATCCATGTATCGAACAAATATTTTGAGTAGCCGTACATATTAAGCGGACGCAAATTTTCCATTTTGTTTTCGTCGTCTTCGTAACCGTTCGAACCGTCGCCATAAGTTGCTGCCGAAGAAGCATAAATGAAGCGGACTCCTTTTTCCAAACTGTACTTTGCAAGTTCTTGCGAGTAATGAAAATTATTATCCATCAGGTAATCGGCATCTTTTTCAGTTGTTGAAGAACATGCGCCGAGGTGAATGATTGCGGTAATTTTAAATTGAATCTGCCGTTGAAGAACCAATCCCATGAAATCGTCTTTGTGATAAAAATCTTCGAAGCGAAGTCCGTTCAGGTTCTTCCATTTTTCATCCTTACCAAGCTCATCAACAATAATGATTTTATCTTCCCCCATTTTATTCAGCTTCCACACAAGAGCGCTGCCGATAAACCCCGCGCCGCCGGTTACAACAATCATTTTTCCACCAACCCTAAATTTTAATTCGATATCAATTTAAGTATATTCGCCTATAACTACAAAAGACTGGTAAGGTTAACAATAGATGTTGAATAAACTAAGAAAAATATTATCCGAAAGAATTTTGGTGCTCGACGGCGCGATGGGAACGATGATTCAGCGCCATAAACTAACCGAAGAACAGTTTAGAGGAAACAGATTTAAAGATCATCCGGTTGATCTGAAAGGCAACAATGATTTGCTGGTTTTAACGCAGCCGGAAATCATCAAAAGTATTCACGAAGCATATTTGGAAGCCGGAGCCGATATAATTGAAACGAATACTTTCAACGGAACGTCAATTTCGCAAGCCGATTACAAAACCGAACATTTGGTTTATGAAATTAATTTTGAAGCGGCGCGCATTGCAAAGGAAGCCGCTCAAGAATTCACAAAAAAAAATCCGGATAAACCGCGTTTCGTTGCCGGCGCTTTCGGTCCCACGAACAAAACATTATCGCTTTCGCCAAATGTCGGCGATCCCGGTTACCGCGCAGTTACTTTTGATCAAGTGAAGGATTCATACAAAGAAGAAGCGCGCGGATTGATTGACGGCGGCGCAGACATTCTTCTTATCGAAACTATTTTCGACACGTTGAACGCGAAAGCCGCGCTCTACGGAATCATGGAACTGTGCGACGAAACGAACAATCAAATTCCAATAATGATCTCGGGCACAATCGTGGACATGAGCGGCAGAACACTTTCCGGGCAAAACACGGAAGCATTTTGGATTTCAATTGCGCACACAAAAAATTTATTGAGCGTCGGTTTAAATTGTTCGCTCGGTCCAACACAAATGCGCTCATTCATTTCGGAATTATCGAACATCGCAAACGTTTTCATCAGTTTATATCCGAACGCCGGGCTGCCGAACGAATTCGGCGGATACGACGAATCACCGGCTTCGATGGCAAAAGTTTTGGAAGAATACGCACGCGAAGGATATTTCAATGTTGTCGGCGGATGCTGCGGCACAACGCCGGATCATATAAAAGCTTTTGCTGAAGTCGCAAAGAAATTTCCTCCGAGAAAAATTTCGAAGGTTGAGCCCTATCTCCGTCTGAGCGGATTGGAACCGCTTACCTTTCGTCCCGACACAAATTTTGTGAACATCGGCGAACGCACCAACGTAACCGGATCGAAAAAATTTGCACGGCTCATCAAAGAAAATAAATTTGAAGAAGCTCTCTCCGTAGCGCGGGACCAAGTTGAGAACGGCGCTCAAGTTCTCGACATCAATATGGATGAAGGGCTTATCAACTCCGAAGAAACGATGACCAAGTTTCTCAATCTGCTTTCCACCGAGCCGGATATCGCGCGCGTTCCCATTATGCTTGACTCTTCCAAATGGACGGTGATTGAAGCCGGATTGAAATGTTTGCAAGGCAAAGGAATTGTTAATTCTATCTCGATGAAAGAAGGCGAAGAGGTTTTCAAAGAGCACGCAAGAAAAATATTACGTTACGGCGCCGCGGCAATCGTTATGGCGTTTGATGAAGAAGGGCAAGCCGATACACTCGAAAAAAAAATAAAAATTTGCCGGCGCGCTTATAAAATTCTTACCGAAGAAGTCGGATTCCAGCCGCAGGACATAATTCTCGACCCGAATATTTTTGCAATTGCAACCGGTATCGAAGAACACAATCAGTATGCGCTAAACTATATCGAAGCGGTAAAATGGATTAAGAAAAATCTTCCGCTTGCAAAAGTCAGCGGCGGCGTAAGCAACATTTCATTTTCATTCCGTGGAAACGATAAAGTGCGCGAAGCAATGCACTCGGCTTTTCTTTTTCACGCGATCGAAGCCGGAATGGATATGGGAATTGTCAACGCCGGTCAGCTTGCCGTCTATGAAGAAATTCCGAAAGATCTTTTGGAAAGAGTTGAAGACGTTTTGTTGAACAGAAGACCGGATGCAACGGAGCGACTGGTTGAATTCGCGAATACTTTGACTCAAGATGTCAAAGGCGCAAAGCTTGAGGATGAATGGAGAAAAGAACCGGTTGAAGAAAGATTGAAGCACGCGCTTGTTAAAGGTATTGTTGAATACGTCGAGTTGGATATTGAAGAAGCGAGAAAGAAATATCCGAAGCCGCTTGATGTAATTGAGGGACCGCTAATGGACGCGATGAATATTGTCGGTGACTTATTTGGTTCCGGCAAAATGTTTTTGCCTCAAGTCGTAAAGAGCGCCCGAGTGATGAAGAAAGCGGTGGCATATCTCGAACCCTTTATCGCCCATCCCCAAACCCCTTCCCTAAGGGAAGGGGCTTTTAAAAACAACCAGTTCGGATGGCAAACAGCCGACCCAACTCTGTATGGAAAGTTGAAAGAGTTTGCTCTTGCACATCGCAAAGAGTCGACAAATGCAGAATCAATTATTTGGGAGTTCTTGAAATCCAAACAACTTGAAAATTATAAATTCCGCAGACAACATATCATTGGTAAATACATTGTCGATTTTGTTTGTCTTTCTAAAATGTTAGTGGTTGAAATTGACGGACTGATTCACCAATTGCCGGAGAATAAAGAATCGGATGAAATTAGAACTCAATGGCTGAACGAACATGGTTTCGAAGTTATACGGTTCACAAATGATGAAGTGATAAATGAAGTTGAAAAAGTTTTAGAAAAAATTCTTACTAAACTAAAAGAAAGAGAAGATTTAAAAGTCCTTCCCTCCGGGGAAGATTTAGGTGAAACTTCAGCCCTCCCCTTGGGGGAGGGCCGGGGTGGGGCTGGAACAATTTTGTTGGCAACAGTAAAAGGCGACGTTCACGATATCGGAAAAAATATTGTCGGTGTTGTGCTTGGCTGTAACAATTATGATATAATCGATCTCGGCGTGATGGTGCCGACCGACAAAATCCTCTCGACGGCAGTCGAAAAAAATGTTGATATAATCGGGTTGAGCGGACTGATCACACCATCGCTAGATGAAATGGTTCATGTTGCCAAAGAAATGAATCGCTTGAAACTCGACTTTCCCCTTCTCATCGGCGGCGCAACAACATCGCGTGTCCACACTGCAGTCAAAATTGAGCCGGAATATTCTCAAACGACAATCCATGTTCTCGATGCATCCAAAAGCGTAAATGTGGTTAGCAATTTGCTCAACAAAGAAACACGGGAAAAATTTTCGGAAGGAGTTAAACGAGAATATTCCAAACTTCGTGAAGATCATTCCCGGAGACATGAAACGCGGGAGTACTTGTCATTTGAAAAAGCCAAAACAAACAAGTTGAAACTTGATTGGGGAAAAATTCCGATTACAAAACCGGCTAAGCTTGGCGTTACACTTTATCAAAATTATTCTCTCACTGAAATCAGAAATTTCATTGACTGGACACCATTCTTCTTAACATGGGAATTGAAGGGGCGTTACCCGGACATATTTGAGAATAAAGACTACGGCAAAGAGGCGAAGAAAATTTTTGACGATGCCAATAAGTTGTTGGATCGAATAATTTCCGGAAGGAGTTTAACTGCAAACGGAATTGTCGGCTTGTTCCCGGCTAATTCGTTGGAAGAAGATATCGAAATTTATTCCGATGAATCGCGATCTGGAATTCTTGAAACTCTTCACACAATAAGACAGCAGTCAGTTAAGTCGGGAGAAATACCGAATCTTGCATTATCTGATTTCATTGCGCCGAAAGATTCCGGTGCGAAAGATTATATCGGAATGTTTGCCGTAACTGCTGGAATTGGAATTGAAAAGATTGTTGAAAAGTTTGAAAGAGATCATGACGATTACAACGCAATTATGACAAAAGCGGTTGCAGACCGGCTCGCAGAAGCGTTTGCGGAACTACTTCACTCAAAAGTAAGAAAAGAACTTTGGGGTTACTCAACAAATGAAACTCTATCCAATAAAGAATTGATCGATGAAAAATATCACGGTATCCGTCCCGCGCCCGGTTATCCCGCTCAACCCGATCACACGGAGAAACTGACTATCTGGAAATTGCTGGATGCAGAAAAACATACTTCAATAAAGTTAACCGAAAGTTTGGCGATGTATCCCGCAGCATCAGTGTGCGGATTGTATTTTGCTAATCCCGAATCAAAATATTTTACTGTTGGAAAAATCGGCAAAGATCAAGTTGATGACTACCGAAAACGTAAAGGTATCAGTTTGAAGGAAGCGGAAAAGTGGCTGCGTCCAATTCTGAATTATGATGAGGGAGTATAATTTTGAGAAGGAATAAAGGGGAAATAAAATGAATAAGGATTTGCAATCTAGCGTGGTCGATCTTATCAAAAAGATAGACGGACTAAAATCTGAAATCGACAAATTCCATCCTCTCCCAAAAGAAGTTGAAGACAGAATTCTTCAAAAATATCGTCTCGATTGGAATTACAATTCGAATGCAATTGAAGGAAATACTCTGAACTATGGCGAGACATATGCTTTTCTTATGCACGGAATTACAGCACACGGAAAACCGTTAAAAGATTATTTGGATATTCGTGGACATAATGAGGCGATCAACTTTCTGGTCAACTTTGTGAGAAACAAAGAAGAATTAACTGAGGCAGTAATTCGAGAACTACATAAAGTTATTCTCGTGGAATCTTATGAAACAGACGCTGTAACACAGAACGGAAAGTTTACAAAAAAGACAGTAACACTTGGAGCTTATAAAACTCAGCCTAATCATGTAAAAACTGCAACAGGAGAAATTCATTATTTCGCGTCGCCGGAAGAAACTCCAGCGAAGATGCATGAATTAATGAATTGGTATCGTGATTCCAAAGAAAAAAAAGAAACACATCCTGTTGTACTTGCAGCGATCTTTCATCACAGATTCTCTGAAATACATCCGTTTGATGACGGTAATGGTAGGTTGGCGAGATTATTAATGAATCTAATTTTTATGCAGAACAATTTTCCCCCTGCAATCATAAAAATCAAAGACAAGAACAACTACTACCTCGCACTAAGCCAAGCTGACTCTGGAGATGTGAAAAAATTTGTTGAGTATGTTGCCGAAACTCTAATAAATTCTATGGAAGTATATCTCAAAGGCGTACGAGGAGAAAGTATCGAGGATCCTGATGACTTCGAGAAAGAAATTTTATTGTTAAAAAAAGAAATTGAAGGAAGAAAAGACAAGTTTGAAAAATTCAACAATCATGCTGTCAGAGTAGAAACATTACATAAATCTATAATGCCAATTATTAGCGGGATGTCTGATCTTATAAATAAAATTCAAGACTTATTTGGAATTATTAATCGTTCATACAAACTATATTACAATAATTTTCAGAATCACAATGCTAGGGAGAGGTTGATTTCATTCGAAAGTTCAGTTATTGAGACCGACCTTTCTTCGCTCAGGGATTCTGATGTCGTTGAATTTATAGCTAACCTTAATCTTACCAAGTTTAAAGCCAAGTATTCGCAATTTACAATAGACTTAGACATCACGGTAATTTTTGAGGAATATGATTTTATTATTGTCTGTCACCTTTCTAACACCGAGTTGCCAACAAAAACTATTGAATTTGGTTTACGAACATATGAGGGTCAATGGATAGAAAGAGTCTCATATGAAAGACAATTAAATGAGGTACAAATTAGAACTGCGAAAGAAATCATAGGCAAGGGAATAGTATCTCATATCAAGCAACATACAAACAAGGACATAAATGATTAAACTTTTCCGACCTGGCGCAATCGGCGCATTGATGGATGAGTACGAAAGAGTTTCACTGGAACTTAGAAATTTGCTCAGCACAATTTCGCAAGAGGAGTTCATAAAAATTTACGACCCATTAACTACAGACGAAGACTGCCGCTCAATTCAATCTGTTATGAAACATGTTGTTCGAGCCGGTTACGGTTATGCAGATCAAATTTGTATTTTTCTAAAAAAGCCGGTGGTCAATAACGATTATCACGTTTACAATGTCGTCCATGCAATTGAAGAGCTGGAAAAAGTTATCAACTTTACCTCAGACATTGTCAGCGATAGATTGAAGATGACGGAAAAAGAAATTCTTGCAACACGGCAAGAAACAAAATGGGGATTGTATGACATAGAGATGATGTTCGAGCATGCTATTGTCCACATCCTCCGCCACAGAAGGCAGATAGAGAAATGGCTTTACTTGGTTTCAAAAAGATGATGAAGGAGAAAAAATGTCTTTATTTGACAAAAAAACGAAAGAGCCTTTTGTCTCATCCTACAAGATTCTGGACAAAAAAATCATTTGCACACACTGCGGAAGCGACAAATTTCAAATTAGAGATGTTCCCTTGAACACTCCCGGCATGACATTCTTTGGTTTGGATTGGGCGAATAGAGACGCGTCTGCTTTGATTTGTACAACGTGTACAGGAATTGAATGGTATTTTGAGAAACCAAAAGTAACCGAATAACGATTCTTTATGGCAAATGACGAAAAACTAAAATTACTTTTTGAGAGCTGGTCGGGAGAGAAAGTTAATTCTTTCTCTCAACTTCCGGCGTCTGCTTCGGCGCGAAAATATTTTCGAATTACCGGCAGCAGCAAAACCGCAATCGGCGTTTATAACGCTGACGTTCGTGAGAACCGCGCTTTTGTATATCTGACAAAACATTTTCAGAAGAACAAACTCAACGTTCCGAAAATTTATTCCACAGATTTAAAATCCAATATTTATTTGCTTGAAGATTTAGGCGATCAGACACTTTTTTCATTTCTTGAAAGTCATCAAGAGGAACGATTCAACGACGAAACTAAAGATGCCTATCGAAAGATTATTGAACAACTCCCGCGATTTCAAATAACCGCGTCAAAGAAATTGGATTATTCCAAATGCTATCCCCGCGCAAAGTTTGATAAGCAATCAATAATGTGGGATTTGAATTATTTCAAATACTATTTTCTTAAGCTCGCCAAAATTTCTTTCGACGAACAAAAGCTTGAAGATGATTTCGATACGCTGGTTAAATTTTTGCTTCACGCGGATTGCAACTATTTCATGTACCGTGATTTCAATTCACGTAATGTGATGCTCTTTAACGGCGAGCCGTTTTTTATTGACTACCAAGGCGGGCGCAAAGGCGCGCTTCAATACGACATCGCTTCGTTCTTGCTGGATTCCAAGGCAAACATTCCTCCGAAACTTCGAGAAGAATTTCTTAACCACTACATAAAGTCTGTAAAGAAATTAAAAACGATTGATAGAAGTGAGTTTTTAAAATACTATTACGGTTATGTTCTGATCCGGCTGCTTCAGATGTTCGGCGCTTACGGTTATCGCGGTTACTTCGAAGGCAAATCACATTTTTTAAAAAGTATTCCGTATGCGGTAAGAAATTTGGAATGGCTCTTGCAAAATCATCCGCTGAAAATAAAAATGCCGGAACTTCTCAATTCGCTCAACCAAATTATTCATTCCACGGAACTGAAAAACTTTGACGCCAGCGTTTTTAACTCGAGCAAATTAACTGTCCGGATTAATAGCTTTTCATACCGGGAAAAAATTCTAGTTGATCTTTCCGGCAACGGCGGCGGATTTGTTTTCGATTGCCGCGCTATTCACAACCCGGGTCGTTACGACGAATACAAATCGTTAACCGGCAAAGACAAACCCGTTGCGGACTTTCTGAACTCTCAACATGAAACACAAAAGTTTTTGCAGAATGTTTTCTCGCTGGTTGATGAATCCGTTAAAAAATATTTGTCACGTGGTTTCACCGACTTGATGGTTAACTTCGGCTGCACGGGCGGACAGCACCGCTCAGTTTATTGTGCGGAGAGGTTAGGAGAACACTTGGCACATAGAGAAGACTTAACCATCGTTGTTTCTCATACTAATTTGAAAAAAGAGGGATTAAGTGACTGAGGCACTAAGGAACAAAGTAACTGTAATCAAAACTTTCCGTGACCTTATAGTCTGGCAAAAATCGATTTCATTTGTAACAGAGATTTACAAAATGACCAATGCTTTTCCAAAGGAAGAACAATTTTCGTTAACAAATCAATTGAGAAGAGCCGCGATTTCGATTCCAAGTAATATCTCGGAAGGATTCGGACGACATACACGCAAAGAATATATTAGATTTCTTCAAATCGCTATCGGTTCAACTTTTGAACTACAAACCCAAATCGAAATTGCGAAGAATCTAAATTTTATTTCTCAGGAAGATTTTTATAGGATTTTCGAGTTAAGCAAAGAAATTGAAAGAATGCTCAGCAGTTTAATAACTAAATTGAAAGTGTAGCAGATGAGACTTTGTTTCTTTGCCCCTTTGCAACTTTTCCTCTTAGCATTTGCTTGTAACGGTTAACCAATGAAAGCACTCGTTCTTGCAGCCGGTCTCGGCACACGATTACAGCCGCTCACCAACTCAAAGCCAAAAGCCCTTGTCGAGATAAATGAAAAAACACTTCTCGAGTTAACAATCACACGACTTTTAAAATTCGGATTCGATCAGATCATCGTTAACGTTCATCATTTTGCCAACCAAATTACTGATTACCTTGAAACGAAAAAAAACTTCGGCGTACGGATTTCCATTTCCGATGAGAGCAATTTACTCCTCGACACCGGTGGCGGATTGAAAAACGTATCTTGGTTCTTTAACGACAGTAAACCATTTCTGATCCACAACGTTGATGTACTTACTGATTTTGATTTGGCAAAACTATATGAATCTCATTTAGGCAACAATGCTGTTGCAACATTAGCGGTGCAAAACCGGAAGTCATCACGTTACTTTTTGTTCGACAAAGAAAAAAATCTTTGCGGCTGGACAAATGTGAAAACCGGCGAGTCTAAAATCGTACGACACGACAGTGAAGCTTTGGAACCGTTTGCATTTAGCGGCATTCAAATCGTTTCTCCGGCAATATTTGATTTGTTGCCTGATGATAAAGTTTTCTCACTCGTGGATTTATATTTATCCGTCGCATCTGAAAACCGAATAACTTATTTTGATCACACGAATTCAATTTTCATCGATCTTGGCAAGAAAGAAAATTTAGCGGAAGCAGTTGTATTAATAGATAAAATATTTTAGAAAGGGCTCACAATGAAAAAATTCTTACTTGTTCTCTTCCTATTATCACTATCCTTCAACTTTGCGCAGGATGTTGATTGGATAAAAGAACATTACATAAAAAAAGATTACCGTATTGAAATGCGGGACGGTGTTAAATTATTTACATCGGTGTACTCGCCGAAAGACACCACCAAAACTTACCCGATACTTATGGTTCGCACGCCATACACTGTGGCGCCTTACGGCGAAAATAATTATCCGTTCCGATTGGGACCGAGCGATGAATATGCGAAGGAAGGTTTCATCTTTGCATTTCAAGATGTGCGCGGTAAATTTATGAGTGAAGGCGAATACGTTAACATGCGTCCGTATATTCCGAACAAGAAGAGCAATAAAGATGTTGACGAATCATCCGACACTTACGACACAATCGATTGGCTTGTAAAGAATATCAAGCACAATAACGGCAACGTCGGCATCTGGGGAATTTCGTATCCCGGTTTTTATGCTGCAATGTCGCTGCTCGATTCTCACCCGGCACTTAAAGCCGTATCGCCGCAAGCTCCAATTTCAGATTGGTTTGTCGGCGACGACATGCACCACAACGGCGCGTTTACACTTACAATGTCTTTCGATTTCTTCAAACGTTTCGATCAGCCGCGCGACAGTTTAACAACAAAATGGAAACCGGGACCGCAATATGCTTCGCCGGATATGTATGATTTCTTTTTACATCTCGGTCCATTGTCAAATGCTAACGAAAAATATTTTGAAGGTAAACTTCCGTTTTGGAATGAGATGCTGAAACACGGCACGTATGATGAGTTTTGGAAATCGCGATGCAATCTTCTCTATTTCAAAAATACAAAACCGGCCGTGCTCATTGTCGGCGGCTGGTATGATTCCGAAGACTTTTATGGACCGCTTCACATCTATCAATCGATAGAACAAAAAAATCCAGAGAACAAAACTCACATTGTTATCGGGCCTTGGTCGCACGGCGGCTGGGCAAGAACGGAGGGCAGCTCTTTCGGAGATTTTAAATTCAGCGAGAACACCAGCGAATACTACAACAAAAATATTCTTCTTCCTTTTTTCAATTATTATTTAAAAGGAACAGGCGAAATGAATTTACCGGAAGCGATGACGTTTAGAACCGGATCCGACATTTGGGTAAATTACAATGAATGGCCGCCGAAGAATGTTGAAACGACATCTCTTTATTTCAATAAGGACCAATCTTTACAATGGTCGAAACCGACCGAAAAGAAAAATTTGTATGATGAATATTTGAGCGATCCGAACAAACCTGTCCCGTACACTTCCAAGTTTCATGATTCTCAGCAGATGTACTGGAGACCTTACATGGATGACGATCAGCGTTTCGCTGCCGTTCGCCCCGATGTTCTTGTTTATGAAACCGAACCGCTTGATAAAGACGTAACGGTGAGCGGTCCAATCAAAGCCGATCTTTTTGTTTCAACAAGCGGCACTGACGCCGATTGGGTTGTTAAGTTGATAGATGTTCTTCCCGACGACGCGAAAAATCCGGATCCCAATCCCGACAATGTTGAAATGGGCGGATATCAACGACTGCTTCGATATGAAATCATGCGCGGAAAATTTAGAAACAGTTACGAGAAGCCGGAACCGTTTGTTCCCAATAAAGTGGCTGAAGTAAAAATAAATCTTAACGACATCGACCATACTTTTCTGAAAGGTCACAAAATCATGGTTCAGGTTCAGAGCAGCTTTTTCCCATTCTTCGATCGCAACCCGCAAAAGTTTGTTGATATTTACAGTGCGAAAGAAAGTGATTTCCAGAAAGCGTTTAACAGAGTTTATTTCTCTGAAAAATATCCATCTCATATAGAACTGAATGTTCTGAAGTAGGATAGACAAAGCTTGAAACTATTGATGTTTCTTTTTTATAAATTATGACACAAATATTCGAGGTTCTTATGAAGAAGAATATGTTGTTCACTTTGGCATTATTGATTTCATTTTCGTCATTGCTGTCCGCGCAAAGTGTCGCGTTCGGGCCGCAGCTTGGTTTTATTAAATCTTCGGATTCAGATAATTCAGTTATGATGCCGGGTGCCGCATTGCGCGTAGACTTTATAGGACTAAGCGTGGAAGGATCAATCTATTATAAATCGGAAGAATATCAGAGCGGAGCCATCAAAGCAAAAAGTTATCCTATTATGCTTACCGGATTTGTCAATGTTCTTCCGTTGGTTCATGGCGAGGTTGGCGTTGGCTGGTATAATACAAAAATAGATTATTCAGGAAGTCTTTCCTCGCTCAAGGCTGAAACGTCAAACAGCATGGGTTACCACGTGGGCGCTGGCGCAGAATTGCCGCTGGGCAGTTTCATTCTTGCCGGCGATATCAGATATGTTTTCCTAAGTCTTTCCAGCGCCACAAGTTTTAAAAGTAATTTTTACGTTATAATGGTCGGCGCGTTCTTTAAGCTGTAATATTCTAAAAATGAAAAACTAATCCCGAGGCATTATGGTATTCGATAAAATCAAAAACGCGAAACTCTATTTTTCACTTGGAGAAAAAATTCAAAAGGCACTTCAATACCTTGCGGATACGGATTTCTCTTCAGTTGAACCGGGTAAATATGAAATTGACGGCGAGAATGTTTTTGCGCTTGTTCAGACTTACGATACTAGACCGTTAAGCGCCGCAAAGTGGGAAGCGCACAAAAAATATATTGATATTCAATACGTTGCCTCCGGAAGAGAAAAAATGGGTGTTTCGGAATTTGAAAAAGTAATTATTATCGAAGAGTATAACGCAGATAAAGATTGCGCGCTCTATAAAGGGGATGGAAATTTTCTTCTTGTAGATGAAGGTTACTTTGCAATTTTTTATCCGACTGACGTTCACATGCCCGGTTTATCTATAAATATTCCAAAACCGGTTAAGAAAGTTGTTGTGAAAGTTTCTGTTGATAATATTCAAGAGCAAGAGACCGGCAATGCCGAATCTCTCGCTCCTCAAATTTGATTATTTGTTCGGAAGAATTTCCAAAAGCTCTACCTCAAAAATTAAAACGGAGTTCGGTTCAATCATATTGCCGGCTCCGTTTTCTCCATATCCAAGTTCAGAAGGAATGTACAATTCCCATTTATCACCTACATGCATCAATTGTAACGCTTCCGTCCATCCTTTAATAACTTGATTGAGCGGAAAAGACGCCGGTTCATTTCTTTCATAGGAGCTATCGAAAACTCTGCCGTCGATCAAACTGCCTTTATAATTAACTTTTACTTTGTCGGTTGCCTTTGGAGAATTGCCGGTTCCGGTTACCAATATTTTATATTGAAGTCCGTCGGGAAGAGTTACAACGCCGGGTTTCTTTTTGTTCTCGGCTAAAAATTCTTCGCCAGCTTTTTTGTTTTTTTCTTTCACCGCATTCAAATCGGCAGATCGTTTAGCCATCATTTTTTGATTGAACGCATTCATGGCGTTTTTCATTTGAGCTTCACTGATCTTGGTTTGACCGGTAAGCCCGTCCTGTAATCCTTCGATAAGTACGCCAAAATTTATATTCATCGACGGATCTTTCAAATTATGGCTTAAGCTCTGACCAATAGCGTAACTAACTGTGTCATCTTGAGTAGTTATTGATATCGCAGATTTTTTTGCGGCTTCATTTTGTTGTTTGTCTTTCGCTGTCGTCTTTGTTTGAGCATTAATTATAGTTGCGGCAAACAGCAAAAAGAATAACATCTTGGTTAACTTCATTTTATCTCCTTGGACTGAGTTTTTCTGATTATGGGTCGTGAAAATAAGCGCATTGTAATTCATAAGCAAACTGACCGGCAGTTAGCTTTTAGCTGTCAGTTAAATGAGATTATTTTTAATTTCACTTGCAATATCTGGAAAGGGACAGAAATGAAAACAAAAATTTTGTTTAGATATTTTTTCATTCTTTTATTCGCAATTCTCAATTCCTCGCCTCGCTGCATGCACATTCAGCGAGTCGAAGCGGGTCAATTCTCAATTCTTCTAGCTCAGGAGTATAAACTTGATTCGCCACTCGCACACACTTATTCAATCGTTGCGTTCGATCCTCAAACCGGCAATATGGGCGTTGCAGTTCAGTCGCATTGGTTTTCAGTTGGAACGTCAGTGACGTGGGGAGAAGCCGGTGTCGGCGTTATTGCGACTCAATCATTCGTTAACGCATCATTTGGCCCGCGCGGATTGGAACTTCTGAAGAAAGGAATGAGTCCGCAAGAAGTTGTTGATGAATTGATTAAGAGCGATGACGGAAGAGATTTCCGCCAGCTTGCCGTTCTCGATTCAAAAGGACGCGCTGCATCTTACACCGGATCAAAATGTATTCAACCGGCGGGCAACATTGTCGGCGATGGATTTTCAGTTCAGGCAAATTTAATGTCAACAGACAAAGTCTGGCCGGCAATGGCGGAAGCGTTCAAAAATTCCAAAGGTCCGTTAGCGGAAAGAATGTTGGCTGCGCTTGAAGCCGCGCAGAAAGCCGGCGGGGATATACGCGGCAAACAATCGGCTGCAATGCTGGTGTTCCGCGGCAAGTCCACGGGAAAAGTTTGGGAAGACAAATTGGTTGATCTTCGTGTGGACGATAGTCCCAACCCGCTTATTGAATTGAAACGACTGCTCAAAGTTCACCGTGCTTATGAACACATGAACAACGGCGATCTGCAAACCGAGAAAAACAACATGGCAAAAGCTATGGAAGAATATTCCGCAGCGATGAAAATGTTTCCCGATAATCTTGAAATGAAATATTGGACCGCCGTTACCCTTGCCAATAACGGACGGCTAAAAGAAGCTTTGCCGATGTTCAAAGAGATTTTTGCGAAAGACAAAAATTGGAAGACATTAACGCCGAGATTAATTCCAAATGGTTTGCTGAAAGTTGATGATAAGCAGTTGAAAGAAATTATGAAATAATTTTCCTTTTCGTAGGGGCTTGATTAATCAAGCCCCTACGAATTAAAAAGGAAAATCTTCTTTGAGATTTACCTTCTCTAATTTTTTCTCTTCAACATTTTTCTTTGCTGACTGATGCGTGCGGTTGCCGTCAACGTAAATCGACTTGTATGGGAATGTCGGGCAGGCAAACTCACATGCGCCGCAGCCGATGCAGTAATCATCGCGCGTCTCCGGAATTAGAAGTTTGCCTTCGAACGGAATCATGTGAACGGCTTTTGTCGGGCAGTGTTCAGAGCACGCGCCGCAATCAGTTTTTTGAGTGTTAACGACGCAATTATCTTTCACAAATTTGGCTTTGCCGATCTGCGTTAACTTTTTCTTTTCCAACGGGATCGGTAATATGGCGCCGGTCGGACAGACATCGGCGCAAATGGTGCATTCAAAGTTGCAGAAGCCGACGGCGTTATCCATCCACGGCTGCATGATTCCTAAAAATCCGTATTCAAGAAACGAGGGCTGCAAAACTTGCGTTGGACAAGAAACAACACACAGGTTGCATGCTGTACACTTGCTGTTAAATCTTTCAACACTAATTGAACCGGGCGGCGATACAGCGCTCTGTTTGAAAATTGCTTTCGTGCTTGGCTTGGTTACAATAATTTTTTTCTGAACCTGCGCACCGATCGCTGTCACTGAAATAAAATATAGTAACGTCTTGGTAAAGAAGTCACGCTTGGATTGTTCAACCGGAATATTCTCGTTGCTTCTTTTCTTGTACGAATAGCTGAATGTAATTCCATCTGTCGGGCATAAGCTTAAGCAATCGAAACACATTACGCAGCGGGACATATCCACTGTTTTGTTGTCGCTGTCAATGCAGCCGGACTTACACTCCTGCGTACACAAACTGCAGCTTATGCAGTCTTCATCTTTAATCAAAATTTTGAAAACCGAGATCCTTGAAATATAGCCAAGCAAAGTTCCAACTGGACAAACGGTGTTGCAGTACAATCTTCCTTTCATCCAAGCCATAACGACAACAAGCACAAAGAACGCGGCGGTTATAATAAAGGGAATTGCGTTGAACGCTTTTATATCATAATAGTAAACCGAATAAACTTTAAATATTTCCAAAGTTTTAGAGACAAGATTATTTACGCCAACAAGAACCGGTTTGAAAAAATTTCCGGCTATTCTTCCGTATATGCTGTATGGATCCAAAAGGTTAATCACAACAGAACTGCCGAAAACAAAAACGATAGCAGAAAGAATCAGCAATGAAAGGCGGAGAATTTTTTGCTCTTTCAAAAACTCAAATCGGTTTTTCTTTCTAAACTTTCTCGCAAAATAATTTACAATGTCTTGCAGTATTCCCAACGGACAAATTGTTGAGCAGTATATTCTGCCGAACAAAACCGTGAGCAGAATGACGATTAAAAACCCGGAAGTACTTATCGATAAAATTGTAATGAATTTCAGAAGTGAAGGGACGAACTGAAGGTAAAGAATATCATTCTTAAAAAGTGCTGTGATGTAACCGTAAAAATCTATTAGAAGAAAAGTTGTTGCAATTAAAAAAACTAATGAAACAACAATTCTAACTTTCCGGAGAATTGGAGTATTCATTTCATTACAAGATAATCCGTTTGATGTTAAGTGAGCTCAAGTTCTTCTTGCCAACTCCCATTGCGTCTGCATAGGTTATGTGCGGAACGTCGTCAGGTTCAATTCCGAATAATTTTGCTGAAGCAGCGTCGGCAGCAACCATATCTGTTGAAAGTATTTGAGACTTCATCAAAACCACATCATCGGTAGAAACGCCGCGCGGACCGTTTCTTTTCATCACATAATATGCATCAACTATGTTTAGTACAGGTCTCTTATTGTAAGTTGCATAATCGGCAATGCATTGCTGTAAATCGGTACGGTGCCAAAAGCGTCTATCCCACACAACTCCCATCATATTTTTCAACGATACGGTTAAACGAGCACCACCATGATTTTTTAGAATCGGCATGTTGATGAATACGTCACTATCGAGAACGAGTTCATGCACTTTAGCATTTTTTAAAACTTTACCGGAGCTGACGGAAATTTCTTGATAATAACTTTCGGTATCGGCGGGAACCATTTGAGCGCCGGAATCTTTTACAACTTTTTCTATTCCGCTGTTAACGTAGCATCTTTTCCAATCGTCGCATGTATGATCGGCAACGTAAACTTCTTTTGCGCCGGCATTGAAACAATGTTCGATAACACGTTTAACAAGTTTAGGATTTGTGTTTCCGCCTCGCTCCGGAGTTACGTCCCATCCAATGTTCGGTTTCAAATAGACTTTCTGATTTTTCTTAACAAATGTTTTCATGCCGCCATACATTTTGATCGCTTCATCAAACATTACTTCCGGCTCGCCGCCTTTAATCGCAACGAGATCATAAGCAGCGGGAATTATTCGGCTAGTTTTTGCAAAATATCTTCCATAAAAACCCGGGAATGCAACAGCAGCGCCGGTTAGTAATCCGGCTTGAACACTTTTTTTGAAGAAGTCCCTTCTGTCCATTCTTTCTCCGCACTTTTGTAATTAGGTTTTATAGTGAACAAAAGTAATCAATATATTATATTGTATTCAAGACAAATTCATCGGAGTGAAGTATGGAATTTTTGCTTTCGCTAAAACGCACATCTTCAAATACTATTGTAATCGATTTACTCATGCTGGCTGCCATTGCGTTTCTACCTGCACTATCTCACATGTTTGGTTTTCCATTTTATCTTTTGGAACCGATGAGAATTCTATTGATCCTTTCGATCGCGCACACCTCAAAACAAAACTCATTTATTGTCGCCGCAGCACTACCAGTTTTTTCCTTTATCTTGTCTGCTCATCCGGCAATTTTTAAATCATTATTGATTTTATCGGAACTAAGTCTGAACGTCTGGTTGTTTTTTGTTCTCAGCAAAAAATTCAATAACTATTTTGGCGGAATGGCTGTAAGTATAATTCTTGCCAAACTATTTTATTACGGTGCAAAGTATTTGATGGTTCACATTGGATTGATTGAAGGAGATTTAGTAACTACACCGATTTATTTGCAAGCGTTAGTCGGATTAGTTCTTTCGGCATACATTTATTTTGCGTGGAAGAAAAATCCTGCTGAAGCCTAAATCATAGTATTAGGCGTATGTCGGAACGATGTTCCGACATACAAATTTTAAAACGAGTACCCTACCGAAATTCCAAAACCGTTGTCAACAAGAGTCGGCATAACATTTATTTTTTTGCCGGCAATCTCTGCGGGAATTCCCTCCGGGTGTGCGGCAATCATTCCAAATGTATATCCGAGTGCGAGTGCAAGCGGGTAATCGCTGTACCAATGAATTCCGGTACCAACCATTCCCCATGCAACTAAACCTGTTACAACGTAACCGACGGGCCGAATCCACCACACTTCAGGGTAATTTTCAGCGATCACAATTAAAGATGCAACTGTAGTTGTAACATGACCGGACGGAAATGCATCGTATGTTGACACGTGCCGCGCGTATTCTATTTGGTTCGGAAAGAAAACCCATTTGCCGGTTGGACTTGTAGCAGTGTTTGGAGTTTGTCTTCCTGTAACATGTTTCATTACCTGCACAACTGTTCCGGATGCCAACACAGCTTGCACAATTTGACTTGCAGTTTTAACTGCGCGCGCATCGTCGGAAATTAAACCGTAAGCGCCGAAGAGAGCAGCTAAACCAAATTGTGTTCTGCCGTCGCCAACTTCAGTCCAGAACTCGTCAAATTTTCTAGCAAATGAACTTGCGTCATGATTTTTTCGGATGACTTGCCAAACTTTATCGTCGGTTGCAATTGTAGCAGCGGTAGTAGCTGCTACAGTTAGATATAACGGAATTTTATTTTCTCTAAAGGTAAGCGTAAAATATTTTGACCAATCGCCGGGAATATTTGTAATCATCTCGTACCATTTCGGCATTTTATAAACCGGTTTGATTGCAACGCTGGATGAATCTTTCTTTTCAACGGCTGCTGAAGTGGAATCTTTTTGCACAGGTTCTGTACTCTGACCAAATGATCTTGCTGTGACGGCTGTAATCAATAAAATTGTGCAGACAAAAAATGTAGAACGGTACATTGATTAATCCTTTCAAGAATGGTTAACTACGCACGAGAGGTTATCTCGGAATTTGCAGATACAAAGAATCATTTTTTTCTTTTCTGAAAACATAATTGCCTTTCACTTTTCTTGCCAGACCGCGTACATCGGTATTGGGAAAAATTGCAATCCGTCTAATTTGATGACGGTCTTCGTGCAGTCCAATCGGCGCTTTATCCGTAGCAAAAGATAATTCGTATCCAGCAGCTTCCGACAATTTTTTAATTTCATCATTGCAATTGCCGTACGGGTAAGCTATAGATTTAATTTCAAAACCAAGTTTATCTTCCAACATTTTTTTCGATTCTCTTAGTTCCCCTTCGGCTTCATGTAAACTTACTTTTGTAAGGTCGCAGTGACTAAGTGTGTGAGAGCCGAACTCAATTCCGTTCTTATGCATTTCTTTAATTTGACTTGTACCCAGCATCCGCACTTGAGGTTCCTCCTTATCCCAAGAATTTGTTTGAAGACCGGCAACCAAAAAAATTATTGCCGAGTAACTGTATTCTTTTAAAATCGGGTACGCGTACAAGTAATTGTCTTCGTAACCGTCATCAAAAGTAATGATGACAAATTTTCCTTTTCTGTTTTCACGCTTAATCTGCAGTGCTTCCGCGAATGAAACCGTCTGAAATCCCTTTGCCTTGAGATAATGCAGATGTTCATCAAACATTTCAGCGGTAATGTAGATCCCATGTTTACCGGCATGGCTTAAATCCTTTATGACCCGGTGATAATAAATTATCGGGATTTCCTTTTTGTAATATCTCACCATGACGCTTTGAAAAATGTATTCGAGACGGCGGACAATTCTGTTCTCATCGCACTCGAACTTAATTTTTTCATAAAGTGCGGAATCAAATTCCGTGAATGTTGACGCATGAAGGACATCGTTGTAAATTTTTTCGAAGTTAAAAACTTTTTCAGTTGCATCCATATCGCCGAAATTTGTTTCCAGCGCAAACTGAATATTCTCTTGAGTGATTAATCCAATTGAACAAGCTTCTCCGACGGCAACCAAATTTCTTTTGTGAAGGAGCGCTTCGATTGCAATCCTTCCCGAACCGATTACAAGGGTCGAGTCATTTATCAAGCCTTCCAAACCTTGAACGAATCCGGTAAATTCAATCTTATCCTGAAACTTTTGAAATCTTTCCGGAATAGTTTGACCGCCGACAACGCGAATCTTAACTCCGTTCAATTCATCCGAGCCATTCATTTTATTATAAAAGAAATCCAGCAGACGATATGCAAGATCGCCTTTGGGACCGGAAAGCCGACCGATCAATGAAATAGTTTTCTGTTTTGGAGGATCGGAAAGAATTTGCGAACCGATTTTAAATCCATTACGAAGAACTTCAATTTTAGGACGCGGCAATTTAAATACTTCAAAAAGCTGCTCTTCAAGTTTCTCACAAACGGCAATAGTATAATCACCATAACAATGGAATAATTTTCTCGAAAGAAAAGTTGCCTGCCGCCCATGAATAAAAACAACCAGAGGAACTCTTGCTATCAAGCATGCCAGGCGCGAAACCCATGCGCTGGCTCTCGAATGAGCATTCACAATATGAATATCATTTTTCTTTATGAACTTGATAAGCCAAATTGTGTTTTTAATTCTGTACGGGATTGTTCTTTTTGACAACGGTGCGGTGACGTAAACAGCTTTTGTTTTGTATGCAGTTGTTAAAGTATCGGAAGCTATGAAAACATTGTGACCGAGCTCGAGCAATTTGTTGGCGACGGAAACCGAATAAACTTCGGCACCGGTCACTTCCAACTGCGAAAGCGTCATCAAGATATTCATCTGCACCACTCTAAAATGGTCACTTCACATTACTCAATTGTTGTACAAATACTATCCGGAGTATCGCGGTAATAAATGTATGTCGGAAAATCCACTTGAGCTATTTTAAATTCCTTTTGAACTCTTTCGAAAAAGTCCGAATCGTCGCTGTAATAAAGGTTTCTGAATCCGCCGAGCTCCAAGAAAATTTTTCTCTTGCCGAAAAATGTTCCGCCGATTGCACACTCTGAAAGATGAATTTCTTTTGTTAGATCATTTTTGTCTTTCACATACGGCGAACCGATAATCTCAACTCCGCCATGAATAAAATCTATCGCCGGATTTTTTTTCATAAACTCAACGCGAAGTTTCAAATGATCGGGTTTGTATTCGTCATCGCTTCCAATAAAGGCAAGATATTCCCCGCATGAAGCGAGAACACCAACATTTGTAGAAAGCGCCGGCTTGCGGTTAGAATGTTTCAGGTATCTGATATTTTCGAAACGGGAAATATATTCGTTAACAACGTTGAACGTAGCGTCGCTGCTTCCGTCATCAACGATCAGTAATTCCCAGTCTGTAAAAGATTGTTTCAGAACAGAATTGATTGAACGCTGCAGATAACTTGCGCGATTGAACGTGGGTATAACAACCGACACAAGCGGTTTAAGCGTTTTATAAATTTGCACTTTCAATCCCGAAGATTTCGGTTTCAAATATAGTTTTTTATTGTTTTATTTTTTATTTAATTTCAAAAGCAGTTTCAATTATAAAGCGGCTGAATTTTATGAGTTCCCGTGAACAGAAAACTTATTTTGAGGTTCTGAAACGCTACACGCAGAAGTTTGAACCGAGAGAGTTGGAAGATTACAAAATGCT
>JAMCSN010000276.1 GCA_023381535.1 Bacteroidota bacterium | reverse complement strand
CGCGCCGCTCATCGGAATTGCAGTACTTGAAATATTTAAAAAAATCTTTTTGTTGCCCGACAAAAGGCAGTTCTTAAAAGGACCTAAGTTGAAATGAGTAATAAACCCAAGAAGCTAATTTCAAAGATTGTATTCGGCTTGGTTTCAGTTCTCCTTCTTGCATTCGCAGTTTACGGTGTGGTTTATTACCTGTACTATCACTACAATGAAGAACTTACGGTACGATTGACAAAAGACGTTATTGTAATCAACGACTTAATTTCAACGATGTACCTTGTTAGAACAAATAATGGATACATCGCCATCGATACTGGATTTGATAAAGCCATTGTCAAAAGAGGTTTTGAGTATAATCGTATTAAGCCGGAAGATGTGAAAGCCGTTTTGATTACTCATTCAGACCCGGATCACCAAAACGTTGGCGAATTGTTTTACAAAGCCAAAATCTATTTCCCAAAAGAAGAAAATGAAATGATTGAAAATAAAACTCCACGATTTAGTTTTCTTCCTTTCATAAAGAATTCAAATTATTTTAAGAATTATACATTGGTTAACGATAACGATTCATTAATCATTGACAATAAAAAAGTAAAATGCGTTGCTCTCCCAGGCCATACTTTGGGATCGATGGGATTCATTATTGATGGTAAATATTTATTCTCCGGTGATGCGTTCAGAATCAAAAATGGAAAGATTGCACTGCCCAACAGAAGGTTTCTTGTGATGGATATTGAGAAAATGAAACGTTCAATTGCAAGGGTTTCCAAGTTAAAAGGAATTAAATACATCTTCAGTTCGCATTCCGGTTCTACAGCCGACTTTGCATTTGCAGTTTCCAACTGAAAAGTTTTTTTCGTTGCATTAATTCCAAAGAAAATTGATATTTTGTTCCAACTAAAGAAACAGATGAATTCTTGCTCCGTCTAAATCGGCGAGTATTTTTCAAACAAAAAGCTGAAGGCATATTATGAAACCACTTAAACAGTTTTTTATTTCCATTCTAATTCTCCTCTATTTCCAACCGCTGGTAGCGCAAACCGAGGATAAATCCATTCTGAACTTGAACCGGCTTTTTAATAGCCATGAATTTTCAGGAGAGAGATTCGGTCCGGTACGGTTTATTGATAACGGGAAAAGTTATACAACTCTGGAGGAATCGAAAGATTCTCTCGGCGGAACGGATATCGTAAAGTATGAAACCGAAACCGGCAAAAGAAAAATATTAGTACCAAGCTCACTTCTAATTCCGGGAGGTTCAAAAGAACCGTTATCAATCATAGATGACGGAAGATCACCGGTCAGTTGTTATGAGTGGTCGCCGGATAAAACAATGCTTTTGATATTTACAAATACAGCACGCGTTTGGCGTTACAACACTCGCGGAGATTATTATATTTTGAATCTCAACACACATAAACTTCTAAAGCTTGGCGGTAATGCAAAACCTTCCACGCTGATGTTCGCAAAGTTTTCTCCTGACAACAAAATGGTAGGGTATGTAAGCGAACATAATCTTTATGCCGAAAACTTATCGGATGGAAAAATCACACAACTAACATTCGACGGTTCAACAACGACCATTAACGGGACATTCGATTGGGTCTATGAAGAAGAACTCGATGACCGAGATGGATTCCGCTGGAGCCCCGACAGCAAGCACATTGCTTACTGGCAGCTAGATGCATCGGGAGTGAAAGATTTTCTTTTGATCGACAATACCGATTCTCTCTACTCATTCGTTAAACCGGTTCAATATCCTAAAGTTGGAACTACAAACTCCGCATGCAAAGTCGGTGTGGTTAGTGCCGATGGCGGACAAACCGTTTGGATGAAAGTTCCCGGTGATCCGCGCAACAATTACATCGCAAGAATGGATTGGGCTGAAAGCCCGGATGAAATTTCAATTCAGCATTTGAATAGATTGCAAGACACACTTCAAGTTATGCTCTGCGATATAAAATCGGGAGATGTAAAATCTATTCTTACCGATACCGATAAAGCCTGGGTTGATGTTGTTGACGATATGCATTGGTTCAACGAAGGAAAAGAATTTACGTGGGTCAGCGAACGCGACGGATGGCGTCACATCTATACGGTTTCACGCGACGGCAAAGATGTAAAATTAATTACGCCAGGTAATTTTGATGTCATCGAAATCGCAAAAATAGATTTTGATGAGGGATGGATTTATTACATCGCGTCGCCGGATAACGCAACGCAAAGATATCTATACAGAGTTTCTTTAGACGGCAAAGGAAAGATCGAAAGAATCAGTCCGGCTGATGAAGTTGGAACGCACAGCTATCAAATTTCCGAAGGCGCTAAATATGCTATTCACACATTTTCAACCTCCGACAATCCGCCGGTAATTGATTTGGTAACACTCCCCGATCATAAAGTCGTAAGGAAGTTGGTTGAAAATAAATCTTTGTTCGAAAAAATAAACGCTCTCAAACGGCTGCCCACTGAATTTTTCAAGATCGATATCGGTAACGGAGTTTCGCTAGATGGCTGGATGATTAAACCGCCATCTGCCACAGGCGGATTCAATCCTTCAAAAAAATATCCGGTGCTTTATTATTTGTACGGCGAACCGGCTGCGCAAACTGTTGTAGATCGTTGGAGCGGCAATCAATATTTGTGGTATTTAATGTTGGCTCAGCAAGGTTACATTGTCATCAGCGTTGATAACAGAGGAACGCCCGCGCCAAGAGGACGCGAGTTCAGAAAATTTGTTTACGGTAACGTTGGCACCCTTTCGGCAAAGGATCAATCCGATGCAATGTTGGCACTGATAAAAAAATATAATTTTATTGATGCAGCAAGAATCGGAGTGTGGGGCTGGAGCGGCGGCGCCGTTTCTACGCTGAACATGATGTTCCGCTATCCGGATATTTTTGCTACGGGAATGGCTGTGGCGCCGGTAACCGATGAACGTTTATACGACACAATTTATTCGGAACGTTACATGGGATTACCGTCAACTAATGCAGAAGGATACAAAGAAAGTGCGGCTATTACTTATGCTCATCAACTCAAAGGAAATTTGCTTGTTGTGCATGGAACCGGCGACGATAATGTTCATTATCAGAATACCGAGCGCTTGATAAATGAACTGGTAAAAAACAACAAACAGTTTTCAATGATGGCTTATCCAAACCGATCGCACGGAATTTATGAGGGTCCGGGAACCAGGTTGCACTTATACACACTGCTGACAACTTATTTGGAAAAGAATCTTCCCGCTGGCGGAAAATAATAACTTAGGGTTGCAATCAAATCCCCTCTCCGGAGGGGATTTTTTTTCTAGTTCTTTTCATTTGGAAATTCTCCTTTAGATTCACAAATTTTGATTAACATTTCCGCCGAAAGCGAGGAGTAATTTCATGCTTAAGAAACTCCTATTCACAATCTCCGTTTTGTTAATCACAATTATTCCGATTCATGCGCAGATCAAAATTGGATTTTTGAACATTGATGGCGGTATAACAAGAAACGGCGAGGTCAAAGCAGCTTACCAATTTTTAAAGAATCAAACCGATTTCTCCGTCAGTACGGTCAACTATGATGACGTTCTTAATTCTCAACTTTCAGCTCAACGGTTCTCAATTCTTTGGATTCATCGTCCAGATTCATCTGAATTATCAAATCAAGAAACGAATGAAAAGTTTGTCCGCGCATTGCAAAGCTATGTAGAGAATGGCGGCAGACTTTTCCTAACTCTCGATGCAATAAAATACCTGAATGCGCTTGGATTTGAGAAAGTTAAACCACAAGTAAGCTACGCAGATGCAATTGACGACGGTTACGGAAGAAAACTTGGTCTCCATTCTTTCCGTTCGCATCCAATTTTTAATGGGCTAAACGGTGGCGCGTACATTTTCAATCCAACGAAAGACATGAAAACGCGGCAAGTTGGATTCTTCGGCAGTTCTGTTCCGCAAAATGGAAATGTTGTTGCAGTTGACTGGGCTTACATAACCTTGAAAGAAGATTCCAAACTTGTGGTGGAATATAAAATCGGCAAAGGAAAAGTTTTGGCTTGCGGCGCTTACACTTATTATGGAATTGAAAACAATAACCGTGCGCATCTCGAACTGTTCACAAAAAATTGTTTGAATTATCTTGCCGGAAAATTTGATAAGCAAAAAAGATATTATTGGAATTACACGCTGCAAAAAGTTCTTCCTTTTAACATTCTACGTTCTACACTCAACACTCGCCAACCCTCTCCTTCAAAACAATGGATAAGAAATACGGATTCGATGACGCTTGAAAATCCGTTGGCAACTGAGAACTATTGGGATGTTGCCGGTGAGCGAATGCTGGTGATGGGCAAAGAGAAAGGCGGTATTGATGAAATTTGGGCGCATCCGTTTATGGCGCTTCGGGATTATGAAGCCGGCATTCAATTCTCGTCAAACGATTCTGTTCACTGGCTAAAAAATCAGCCGTCGAAAATTGAAGTTCGTCCGGCTTCATTCACGCGGATTTACAAGTTCAGTGATGCTGATCTTACGGAAATTATAACGACATCAGCGACTAAGCCGGTTGCAATTGTTCATTACGAATATCGCGGAATGGTTCGTGCAAAACTTGTCCTGAAATTCAAAAGCAACATGCGCTTCATGTGGCCCTATTCGGAAAACGCTCTCGGTTCAATTTATTACGCATGGGATGCCAGCACAAACTCGTTTATGATTAAAGATGAAAGCGGGGACTTCTGCGTTGAAACTGGCGCAAACAAAAAACCGTCGCAGCAATCGATCGGCCATTTTTATGATTTTGAAAAAATTGGCTCGACATTCAAAGGTAAATCAACTGATAAATTTTTTGTCTGCGCGCTTGCTCAATATGATTTGAATGCTAACGACAATCTCGATTTTGTAATTGCGGCAACGAATGAAGGCGTCGAGAAAACCAAGACCGTGTTTAACAACACCATAGAAAATCCGGAAAAAATTTTCACTGAGGCTAAAAAAAATACATACGATTTCCTGGATCATTCATTGATGATTACAACCCAGGATAAAAATTTTAACGAAGGTTATAAGTGGGCGCTCATCGGCACCAACCGCTTTTTTGTTAACACTCCCGGAGTTGGAAAATCGCTCGTCGCCGGATACTCGACAACAGCAAGTGGTTGGGACGGCGGGCACAAGGTGAACGGTCGCCCGGGATATGCGTGGTACTTTGGCCGTGACGGAGTTTGGAGCGGTCTCGCGCTACTCGATTACGGCGATTTCGGCAAAGTGAAATCCATGCTGGAATTTTTTAATCGCTACCAAGACTTAAGTGGAAAAATATTTCATGAGTTAACAACTTCCGGCGCAGTACACTACGATGCAGCAGATTCTACACCTCTCTACATAATTCTTGCCGGAGAATATTTGCATCACACCGGCGACGCAAAGTTCATAAAAGAAAATTGGTCGCACATCAAACGCGCAATCGATTTTTGTTATTCAACTGATACCGACGGCGATCATTTGATAGAGAATACAAATGTCGGGCACGGCTGGGTCGAAGGCGGCGGATTATACACAGCACACACGGAAGTTTATCTCGCCGCGTGTTGGGCTTCCGCTCTGCGGGAAGCCGGTTACATGACTAAAGAAATTGGATTGGCTGAAGAATCTAAAAAGTACAATGCCGAATTTGAAACAGTAAAAAAAATAATCGATACCGATTTCTGGAATACACAGACTAACTTTTTAAATTTCTCGAAGTTGAAGAATGGAAAATTCAATCCGGAGAAAACGGTTCTCGCTGCCGTCCCGGTTTATTTTGATATGCTCGACAGCACGAAAGCAAAAGAGGTAATTGATGCGTATGCGGAAAATTATTTCTCGTCCGATTGGGGCGTGCGAATTCTGCGCGAGGACAGCCCCATTTTTAATCCGCGCGGATACCATACCGGCAGTGTTTGGCCATTGTTCACCGGCTGGTCGGCGCTTGCAGAATTCGAATACGGAAATGATGTTCAAGGTTTCACTCATGTGATGGATAATCTTCTGGTTTATAAAAATTGGGAGCTTGGTTTCGTTGAAGAAGTTTTGAACGGCGCAGAATACAAGCCATCGGGAGTTTGCCCGCATCAATGCTGGAGTGAAACGATGGTGCTGCAGCCGGCAATTGAAGGAATGCTGGGTTTTAAAGTTGATGCGCTCAATCATAAACTGGAACTTGCGCCGCGCTTTCCCGCAAATTGGAATTCGGTAAAAGTAGAAAGAATTAAAATCGGCTCTCAGAATGTTGACATGACAATGAAACGCAACGGCGCGAAAACGGTTTACAATTTCACAGCAGACAAAAGTTGTCCGCTCAAAATAAAATTTTCACCGGCATTTCCTCTTGGAACTGAATTCAAAAATGTCTCGCTGAACGGCAAACCGGTAAACTTTGAGAAATTGGAACGTTCGGTTATTAATATTCAGTTCACGCTTGAGAAATCGGCGGAAATAATTGTGCATCACAAATTAGGAATCTCAGTTTTACCGGATGTGATTTTGCCAAAGCCGAATGATAAGTCGCAAGGCTTCAGAATTATATCTGACAAACTTGAAGGAAATATTTATTCAGTTAACGTTCAAGGTTTAAGCGGCACAGCTCATTCGTTTGAAGTTTATCGTGACAGCAAAGTTGAGAATGTAGAAGTTCAATTTGAGAAAAGTGAATCAAAATACTTGAATAAAACAATCGAGTTTAAGCTAGAATAATTGTTGTGAATCTGCCGGTGAATTTTATGGAGTTGAAAAATTAAGCGGGCACTTTTAAATCTATCAGCGCCCGCAAAAATAAAACCGTTACGCGTTTACCAATTTCATCATCGATTCGGGGTATCTCAATCCGCTCACGGAACCTTTCGGCATAATAGAATCAATCTGCGCGAGTTCGTCCGTCGATAAATTTATTTCCGCTGCAGAAATATTTTCATCAAGGTGTTTTGCTTTTGTTGTTCCCGGAATCGGGACTATATCATTGCCTTGAGCCATCACCCACGCAAGCGCCAGCTGTCCCGGCGTAATTCCTCTTTTTGACGCAAGCTCTTTTACTTTTTCAACGAGCTGTAAATTTTTTGCAAAGTTGTCGCCTTGAAATCGTGGAGAAAATTTTCTGTAATCGTTCGGTTCAAAATCATCTACAGTTTTAAAACGTCCCGTAAGGAATCCTCTACCAAGCGGACTGTAAGCAACCAAACCAATTCCAAGTTCGCGGATGGTTGAAAGAATTTCATCTTCCGGGTCGCGCGTCCACAAAGAATATTCCGTTTGCAATGCTGTGATCGGATGAACTTGAGACGCTCTTCTAATCGTCTTTGGTCCCGCTTCGGATAAACCAATGAATCTAACCTTCCCCGCCCTTACTAAATCGGCCATTGCACCGACGGTGTCTTCAATCGGTGTGGCAGGATCAACTCTGTGCTGATAATACAGATCGATGTAATCTATGCCAAGCCGTTTGAGAGAAGCATCGCATGCTGCTTTAACATATTCCGGTTTTCCGTTGATGCCGCGAACGTTCGGATCGTTTGTTCTAACTATTCCAAACTTCGTTGCAATTTTTAATTTGTCGCGCTTCCCTTTTATTGCTTTGCCAACGAGCTCTTCATTCTTGAACGGACCGTACATGTCGGCAGTGTCTAAAAAATTAATTCCGAGTTCTATCGCACGGTGAATTGTTTTGATCGATTCGGAATCGTCTGCAGATCCGTAGAAATCCGACATGCCCATGCATCCCAAACCCAATGCCGAGACTTCCAAACCTTTCGCTCCTAATTTTCTGATTTTCATTGTTTCCTCTAAGATTTTATTTTTTTGTGATTCAATTTACAAACTTCAAAAGTGAATTTTATCGATTCATCCTCTGTTATACAATGATGTAGTACTAAAGGTTCATGTTTTCACATTTATATTTATTTAAATTAGAATTGAACATCAAAACGTTTTGTTGGAGATAAAATGAAAAGACCGGACAACTTGGTCTTAGTGATTTTTGGCGCTTCCGGTGATCTAACCAAAAGAAAATTGATTCCGGAACTATACGAACTGGAAAAACAAAATCTTCTGCCGGAAAATTTTGCAGTGCTTGGAGTTTCCAGAACAAAAATGAACGACGCAGATTTCCGCACTAAGATGGAAGAAGGGATCAAAACATTCGGCGAGGCAACCGATGAGACAACGCTAAAAGGATTTCTCGGAAAGTTATTCTACCAATCGATCGAGATTTCTTCCCACATGGAGTATTCAAAAATTCACGAGCGCCTCCAGCAAATTCACGAACAATTGAACACCGGATTCAATTTTATTTTTTATTTATCCACTCCGCCGAATCTTTATCCGGTCATTCCTCAATTTCTTGCCGCACATCATCTCAACGATCAAACGAAAGGATGGCGAAGATTAATCGTAGAAAAACCTTTTGGTTACGACCTTCAATCTGCGCTTGGGTTAAACAAATCTTTGTTGAAAGACTGGCACGAAGATCAAATTTACCGCATCGATCATTATCTTGGTAAAGAAACGGTTCAGAATGTTTTGGTAACAAGATTCTCAAACGGAATTTTTGAACCGTTGTGGAATAGAAATTATGTTCATCATGTTGAAATTACCGCATCCGAAAGTATCGGTGTTGAAATGCGAGGCGGTTATTACGAAGGATCGGGCGCGCTGCGAGACATGGTGCAGAATCATTTGCTCCAAGTTCTCGGCATGATTGCAATGGAGCCGCCGACTTCATTCGACTCAAACGCGATCCGCAACGAAACGTTAAAAGTTTTCCAATCGCTGCGCCCGATGAAAGAAGGAGACATTGTAAACAATGCTATTCGCGGTCAGTACATGGCGTCAAAATTCCGCGGCGAAAAAATGTTTGGTTACCGAGAAGAAGTAGGCGTCGATCCAAACTCTCGGACAGAAACTTTTGCAGCGATAAAATTATTTGTCGATAACTGGCGCTGGGGTGGAGTGCCGTTTTACATCCGCACCGGTAAACGTTTGCCCACCAGAGTTTCAGAAGTTGTAATTCACTTCAAACCGACTCCGCATTATTTGTTCAGCACGTCAAAGAATAATAATTCTGCTAACCAGTTAGTTATCCGTATTCAGCCCGATGAAGGAATACTTTTGAAATTCGGAATGAAAGTTCCCGGACAAGGTTTTGACGTTCAGACAGTGAATATGGATTTTCACTATTCGGATTTGTCAAACGAGAAAATTCCAGATGCTTACGCGCGACTCTTGCATGACTGTATGCTCGGCGATTCAACATTGTATTCGCGCGGCGATGCAGTTGAAGCCGCGTGGAAATTTATTTCTCCGATTCTCGACGCGTGGAAGAACGATCACGAGATTCCAATTTACGGCTATCCCGCCGGCACGTGGGGACCGGAAGTAGCAGACAGTTTAATTGAAGGTGAAGGATACACATGGCGTTACCCGTGCAAGAATTTGGTAGATGATGGACTTTATTGCGAACTGTGAAAAACAATGATGCGTTTTAAGTTTTGAGTTCTGAATGATTGGAAAAATAAATGTATGAAAGCGTAAAAATATTTTCATCGAAAGAAGAACTTGCGATAAAGTTTTGCGAGGAATTCTTTTTCCTATCCGAGAGGTACAGAGAGCGGAAGAAGTTTTTCAACGTTGCGCTTTCCGGCGGCAAAACACCGGAAATAATTTTTCAGACCCTTGCAGATATTTACGCGAATAAAATCAATTGGAAAAATGTAAGATTTTTCTGGGGTGACGAAAGATGCGTTCCGCCCGATGATCCCGAAAGCAATTACGGAATGACGAAGAAGTTCTTCCTGGATAGAATTAACATTCCGCCGGAAAATGTTTACAGAATATTCGGCGAGAATAATCCGATAGATGAAACGCTGAGATATCAAGAACAATTTCTAAAGCTGTTCTACGACGATATTACCAACGCAAAATTTGAGCTGACAATGTTGGGTTTGGGCGACGACGGGCACACTGCATCGATTTTCCCAAATAGTCTGCAATTGCTTTCAGCGCAGGAATTGTTTGCTGTTGCTGAACATCCGGTAACGAAACAAAAACGAATCACCGCAACCAGACGGTTGATCAACAACTCTGAAAAAATAATTTTTCTCGTTACCGGCGAGAACAAATCTTCTGTGCTGCGCGAAATAATTGGAAGACAAAATAATTATTTAGAATATCCGGCCGCATACATTGAACCAACTAGCGGAACACTTGAGTGGTATGTTGACGAGAGCGCCGCTTCCCTCTTGAACAACAAGTAAACAACTTTTCTGATTTTAGATTAACTTTACCAGGCAAATTCAAATTTTTATCAATGGAGAACCAATGTTAAGCAACAAGGATAATTTCAGTTTTACCGCAGCCGGTTATGAATCGTCAATCGATGCTACATTAAACGAACTCACTGATCAAAAAATAGTTGAGCGTATTTGGAATAAAGATTACACGGTTTGGAGCGACAGTCCAAATGAAATTACGAACCGTCTCGGCTGGCTTCACAGTCCGGAACATTCTAAAGCGGCATTGACGGAGATAAATAAATTTGTAGAAGAAATAAAAAACGAAAAATTTGAATATGCACTTCTGCTCGGAATGGGCGGCTCAAGTTTAGCCCCTGAAGTTTTTCAAAATATTTTCGGTTACAAAGACGGTTATCTTAAACTCAGCGTTCTTGATAGCACCGACCCAAACGCTGTTCTGAACATGACAAAGAAATTCGATCCGGCAAAAACACTTTACATTGTTTCAACCAAATCGGGCGGAACTGTTGAAACTATTTCCTTCATGAAATATTTCTACAATTTTGTTTTAAGTAAACTCGGCGCGGAAAAAGTTGCGAAGCATTTTATTGCGATAACCGATTCCGGCAGCGGACTTCAGCAGATGGCAGAAGATCTAAAATTCAGAAAAATATTTTTGAATGATCCCAACATCGGCGGACGGTACTCTGCCCTTTCGTTGTTCGGAATCGTTCCCGCGGCACTTGTTGGAATAGACGCCGCAAAAATTCTCGCCCGTGCGGAATCGTCCGGAGTTGAAAGCAAAAACGAAAACAGCACAAGCGGAATCCTCGGCGCAATTATGGGAACGCTTGCAAACGATCACGTTGACAAGGTTACTTTCGTCATATCGCCGCAAATCAATCCGTTCGGCGCATGGGTCGAACAGTTAATCGCGGAAAGCACCGGCAAGATCGGCAAAGGAATTCTTCCCGTTGAAAGCGAATCGGTGGAATTACCCGAATTTTATTCCAACGACAGAGTGTTTGTTTACATCAAATTGAAAAACGATTCCACTTTCGACAGCAAAGTTGAAAAACTAAAAGCTGCAAAATTTCCGGTCGTTGAAATAATTTGGAATGATCTTTACGATCTCGGCGCAGAATACATGCGGTGGGAATTGGCAACAGCCATCGCAAGCTGGAAAATTAAAATTCAGCCGTTCGATCAGCCGAACGTTGAAGCTGCAAAAGTTCTCGCGCGCGAAATGCTCAAAGCATACAAAGAAGAAGGGAAACTTCCTTCGCTTGATCCGGTTGTGAAGGAAAATGAAATTACTGTTTACGGAAAAGTTAATTACTCTAATGTTACCGATGCAATTAATTCGTTTTTAAAAAAAGCAGCCGACAAAGTTCAACCGCTAAGATACGTTTGCATCCAAGCATATCTTACTCCGAATGAAGCGACAACTAAAGCGCTTCAAGAATTCAGGACAAAGATTCAAAAGAAATATAAAGTGGCAACAACCGTTGGATACGGTCCGCGTTTTCTTCACTCAACTGGGCAGCTTCACAAAGGAGATGCGGGGAACGGATTGTTCATTCAGTTTACATCCGGCATAAAAGAAGATGCGGCAATTCCCGATGAAGCCGGCAAAACGGAATCATCAATAAGTTTTGGTGTTTTGATCAGTGCTCAAGCATTGGGAGATTATCACGCTCTAGTTGACAACAAAAGAAAAGTGATAAGATTCGATTTGGGCAATAATGTTCTAGATGGAATTAAGAAGCTGACTGGCTTTATTAATTAGAAATGGGGTCGAGCTTGCCTGCGTCAGCATGGTCAGCTCAACCCTACTCCGGTTTAATAAATCTTATCTCCCGCAGCTCTGCGCAAAGAATAATAACTGATAATTGTTTTGTACATTGATTGTACTTTGAGAAGCTGCGCTTGCGTTAAAGCGGTTTCGGCATCGAGTACTTCCAGATTCGTACCCGCGCCGCGCTCATACTGAACTTTTGCGCGTTCCAAAGATTTCTTAGCGTAATCAATTTGTTCCTGCGCAGAATTTAATTTTTCCATCGCAGTTTTCATATCACTGACTGCCTGGTAAACATCCGTTGAAATAGATTCTTTAACTTGATTTATCTTTTTATCCGCAGCATCTATCGACGCATTTGCTTCGTTAATTTTATTCTCAGTAAGATTTCCGTTGAAGATCGGCACGCCAAGTGTGACGCCGGCAAACCAGTTTCCTCTAAGCACGTTAATGTTGGGTTCGTAGCCGTTCTTGAATCCGTAACCGAGATCGGCGCTCACAACCGGTTTATCCAATTGACTCGCTATTTCTTTTTGAAGATTTGCAGTGCTGCGCGCGTCCTCAACAAGTTTCAGTTCCGGTCTTTGAGCGTACGCCGCAGTAAGAAGCGAATCGCTGTTGATGCTGAAGCTGGCGAGATCAAAATTACCGGCGATACTGATTTCCTTTGCTCTATCCATGCCTATCAACTCTTTAAGATAGAGTTCCAGCTTATTCATTTCGTTGAGCAGTTCGAGCTTCTCGTTTTTGATCTCAACCATTCTTGTCTTGGTGCTTAATACATCGTAGTCGGTAGCGGTACCGTTTTTAATTTTCAGTTCGGTAATATTCAAATGTTCTTGAAGAGCCGCTGTCTGTGTATCCTTAACGGCGATACTTTTTTCCAAAAACAGAATCCCGTAGAAAACTTTTACCGCTTGATTGGAAAGATCGTTCTTGATAAAATCTTCATTGTCCTTAACGGAATTCAGAAACGACGCGGCATAATCAACTTGTGAATCACGCTTGCCGAAATCAAACAATGTTTGATGAACGAACACGCCGATATTATAATTGTTTGCAGGCGCGAGTTCCAAATCCTGTCCTCCGAAACTGAACGCGGGAATCGGACCAATCCTTGTGTACGACGCTTGCGCGCCGATGTTCGGCAGATACGAACTTTTTTGCTGTTCAACCCGAAATTGCGCAGCGCGTAATTCATCTTCTTTCTGTTTTACCAACGGATGATTTTCAACCGTAAGTTTGAGAACATCTTTAAGAGTTAGAGAATTATTCTCCGCCTTTTGCGCAAATGCCACCGAAGAAACCAAGATGAGTGAAGCTGTAAGAATGTATTTCAAATTTTTATTCATTGTATTTCCAAAAAGTTTTTGTTGTTTATATATCAGTTAATCATTCCATAGCAACCATTTTTTGACCCGGTCCTTTTTTCTTCTTGTAACGCAAAAACAAAATCGGGATGACACATAGAAATGTTATCAACGCTGCAATAAAGAAATCGTCATCAACTGCAGAGACAAAAGCTTGTTGACTCAAATGATATACTACCAAGGCATCAGCTCGCAGCGTAGATACTGCATTAGTCCCACCAACCGCATGCTGTGAAAATCTCGACAATCCAGAAACTATATTTTTTGTAACGGGAGAATATTGATTCACCGCCTGTCCATATGAAGTAATATGAAAAACAGTTCTATTAGTTAAAAGAGTGCCCATAATAGCAACACCGAAGCTTCCGCCAATTTGCCTTAACACATTATAAAGCCCGGATGCCTGCGCCATGCGTTCGCGCGGAATCCCGGAAAGTGCAATCGTGCTTAAAGGTGTAAATACCCACCCCATCGCCAAACCTCGCAGATAAAGAGAAATCATTATTGAAGACGTTTCAGAATACAGTGAAAGAAAATGATTTAGAAAAAGACTAAATGCCAAAAGAACAATTCCAATAAAAGCCGGAATTTTTGGATTAATCTTGTCGGCTAAGTTTCCGGCTATAGGCGACATTAATGCTTGCAAAAAACCGATTGGTAAAAAGAGAGAGCCTGCCTGAAAGGCAGTGTATCCAAGTCCGTTCTGCAAATAAAGCGGAAGAAGAAAAGTGCTGCCAAACATTCCCATTCCGAAGATGAACAAAATAATATTCGACATTGCGAAGTTGAAATTCTTCAGCAAACTGAGATCAATTAACGGATGCCGAATATTCAACTCGGTTATCATAAACACAACAAACCCGATAATTGAAATGGCGAAACACGTAACAATAAATGGTGACGTCCATCCGCCGGTATTCCATTCGGAAGTGCCGTCCGATAACGCGATAAGAAGAGCACTGAGAAAAACCGACATCGAAATAAATCCTACAATATCAAATGATTCTTTCTTTGCAGTTTTATATTCTCTCTGTATGACCAGAGTTGCAAAAACACCTACTATTCCAACCGGAACATTCACATCAAAAATTGAATGCCATGAAAAATTATCTATCAAGTAACCGCCGAGCGTTGGTCCAAGCGATACGGAAGCGGCTGCAGCGATTGTCCAGAAGCCAAGAGCGACGCCGCGTTTTTCTGGTGGGAATTCTCTCATCACTATTGCCATACCCACTGGCATCATTAATCCGGCGCCAGCGCCTTGAACTACCCTGAAGAATATAAGAGCCGATTCATTCCATGCCAATGAGCAGAGAAGCGAACCGAGTGTAAAAAGACCGAGTGCAGTTGCATAAGTTTTTCTGTAACCGAAGTGATCGGCAATCCAGCCCGAAGTAGGAAGCATTATCGCAAATACAAGAAGATATGCTGTAGCCACCCACTTTACCGTGTCAACACCGATTCCAAATGTCGCCATAATTTTTGCAAGCGAAACATCAACTATCGTTGCATCAAGAACAGCCATGAACGTACCTATCATAACATTTGCCAGAACCCACCATTTATATGATGTATGTTCATGATGAAGCGAAGAAATCTGACTGATAGCCGCGCCTCGGATAGACTTTTTGTTAGAGTTAAACATTTGTTATTTCACTTTCACAGATACTTCAACAGACATTCCCGGTCTTAACACTGGCTTATGCCCATTAGCGTTTGCGGTATCTTTAATTGAAATTTTTACCGGTACGCGCTGTGTAACTTTTGTAAAATTTCCGGAAGCATTGTTTGGCGGGATCAACGAAAACTCCGATGCGGTGTAATTGCCGATTTCAATAATTTTGCCGTTAAATTTCATATCAGGATAAGAATCAACATCTATTTCCACCGGCTCGCCCAATCGAATATGTGTAAGCTTTGTCTCCTCAAGATTTGCGGTGACCCAAATATTTTTTAAATCATAAATTGTGAATATCGGTTGTCCGGGCTGCACTACATCGCCTGTAAGCACCCAACGTTTTGCAACAACACCATCCATTGGAGCGGTTATTATCGCGTTGCTTAATTGAGATTCAATTAAACCGATTTGGCTTTTTGCAGTAGGTATTTTTGAAAGCTGAATATTGTATTCAGCTTTTGCCGCTTCGAGCGTATTTTGAAAATGATCGTATTGCTCTTTAGTAATTACACCGCTTTTGTATTCCGTTTCACCGCGTTTAAAATCATCTTGTGCACGGTTCAAATTCACTTGAGCAAGCGGAATATTGTTCTGAGCCAATGCAAGTCCAGCTTTTGCCGATACTTCTTGAGCGCGGAGATCGCTGTCATCAAGTTTTACAAGAACCTGTCCGGCTTTTACAGTATCGCCTTCTGCGGTTCCTAGGAAATTTATTCTGCCGAGCATTTTAGTACTGATTGATACACTGTTCGCGTCTACGTAAGCATCATCGGTTGAAACAAAATCTTGCATGTTCATATACCAGTAATATCCGCCGATAGCTGCTGCCGTTAACAACACTAAAAGAGGTATAATCATGCGCTTCTTTTTGAACAAAGGAACTTCGTCAATACTTTCGTCGCCGCCATTATTAGAAGGAGCCACCTTTGATTCCATCTTAATTTTATCTTTTAAATCTTCGCTCTGTGCCATTTATAAATTCCTTTATAA
>JAMCSN010000377.1 GCA_023381535.1 Bacteroidota bacterium | reverse complement strand
AGATATGGTTTATCATTTTTCTCAAAAAGTAAAAGTTGCTCTTTATTTAATCTTATCTCTTCATAAGTTTTTAATTCTTTGATTAGCTTTTTACCTTTGTATTCATCCGATAGATTCAATCGTCTCAACCCAATTTTGATATAGTCTTCTTGAAGCTCTATAGAAATTGATTTACGCCCTAGTTGTTGAGAAACATATGCTGTCGTAAAACTTCCAGCGAAAGGATCTAATACTGTCTCACCGGGTCGGGAACTTGCTTTGATTATTCTCTCCAATAATGCGATTGGTTTTTGTGTGGGATGACTTTCATATTCATCCATTCTATAACGTACACGCGGGAATTCCCAAACATTACCAGGTACTTTTTTGGAATTATAAACTTGTGGCGGATCTTTTCGGTAATCAATCAACTTACGTTCCGAACCGGTTTTTGCATCAACCAGAATTTCATCAACATTAAAAGTGTAATTATTCTTATCCTTCACACAGAACAAGATTGGTTCGAGAACACCCGAACTATCATAATACCAAACAATTCTAGAAAGAACATTCAACTTATTTCTTAAAAAAATATCAAAGTACGGCATAAATTGTGTAGAAGTCATTACATACAAACTTCCAGTTGGTTTTAATTTCTTAATACAAAGTTGTAACCAAGAATACGACCACTCAAGGTAGTCTGAATCATTTTCCCATCTATCTTTATGCCCATTAAAATTTTTGCCAATGTTATATGGTGGGTCAATAAAGATTAGATCAGCAGAAGAATCTTTGACTTCCCTTGTCAGGGCATCAACCGTATTGCCGTGAATGATCTTATGACACTTATTGCCAAATATTTCCATTAAGTGACCGACCTAATAAAAAATCTATGCTGCATGAGTTGAACAAAATCTATGAAATTTAATTGAGGTAGTAAACAAAAAACTTCAGTTAAAACCTTTTATTCGAAATCTAGAAAGTATTACACGTTTCATAGATTTTCTTTCTCAAATAAGTTTTTTAATAATTTCCACCGAGTTAATCCCTTCGGCTTCGGCGCTAAAATTTGGAATGATGCGGTGACGCAGAACCGGCACAAGAAACGCTTTCACATCATCAATAGACGGAGTGAATCTTCCTTCCATGACGGCTTTAGTCTTTGCCGCAAGAATTAAATACTGGGAAGCCCTCGGACCAGCGCCCCAGTTCACCCACTCTTTGATAAATTGACTTGCATTATTTGTCGGGCGTGTCGAATCTACAAATTTTACAGCGAACTCAATTACGTTATCTGCAACTGGCACGCGTTTTATCAAATCTTGGAATTCTATCAATTCATTGGCGCCCAAAACTTTTCCGAGTTTCGGCAGGTAATCACTCGTCGTAGTTTTTATAATCTCTATTTCTTCTTTGAAGTTCGGATAATCCAGCCAGAGATTAAACATGAATCTATCAAGCTGCGCTTCAGGAAGCGGGTAAGTCCCTTCCTGTTCAATCGGATTTTGGGTTGCCAAAACAAAAAAAGGTTCTTCCAATGTACGCGTTACACCGGCAGCAGTTACTTTATGCTCTTGCATCGCTTCAAGAAGTGCGCTTTGAGTTTTAGGCGGTGTCCGGTTGATTTCATCAGCAAGAATTATGTTTGCGAAAACCGGCCCTTGTATAAATCTGAAAATTCTTTTTTTAGTCGCCGTGTCTTCGTCGATTATTTCTGTGCCTGTGATGTCACTCGGCATTAGGTCGGGAGTAAATTGAATCCGGTTGAACTTGAGATCGAGCACTTCGGCTAGCGTTTTAATGAGAAGAGTTTTTGCAAGTCCCGGCACGCCGATAAGCAAACAATGTCCGCGAGACAAAAGACTGACCAGCAGATCATTAACAATTTGGTCTTGCCCAACAATTACTTTAGCGATTTCTTTTTTGATCTGCTTAACCGTCAGCGATAATTTTTCTACGGCTTCTACATCTTTCTGAGTGGCTTTTTCAGTCACTTTTTATCCTCTAGTTCGTTACTTGATTTAACACTTCCCAATCAACTTGGGCTGTTCAGATTTTACAAAAATGTTTTATTTACAAACTCACCTTACGCAGTCTTACAGTTAAATAACTGATGTTACGAACTTTTCCGAAGGATCGTTCCGACATAATCTTAATCGTAATCTTGTCCGTAATCGGGTTCCGGCAATGTCGTTACTATGTAATAAATCCGATTAAGATTATGAGCACGATTAAGAATTGCTTGCGTAACATGTCTTACAAATATATCTTCCAATAGATCCTAGATTTAAGTTCTTTCATCCATTCGGCATACATTTTCTGCTTCTTGGCATAATCGGCAAGACGTTTAACTTCAGCATAATCGGTATCAAGATTTGCACGGTGTTCCGGAATTCTCTGAATAAGTTTTACAATGTGGTAACCGTAAACGTTCTTGTCGATTTCAAGTCGCTTTGGAAAACTAATATCGCCTTCCTTCAATTTATAAATTACATCCAACAGAGATTTATCTAATTGGCTTGCTTCAAATGTTCCAAGATCGCCGCCCAACTTAGCGCTCTCTTTATCGTCGCTGTATAATTGTGCATAATGTTCAAATGTATTTTTACCTTGAACGATACTATCACGTATGTCGGATAAAAATTCGATAGCATGAAGGTCAGACTCATCGTCACTCTTGATCTTGATGAGAATATGTCGGCAATGAATTGATTCCCCGCGTCGTTCCAAAAGTTGAATTATGTGAAATCCAACAGGCGACTCGACAATACCGGAAATCTGATTGGGAGCCAATGAAAAAGCGACGGCTTCAAATTCGGGATAAAACACACCGCGTTTTACAAAGCCAAGGTCGCCGCCTTGAGCAGCGCTGCCGGGATCGTCCGAGTATTTTTTTGCCAGTGTTGCAAAATCAGCACCCTTTTTCAGTGAATCCAAAAGCGACTCGGCAAAATCATGTGCTTTCTTTTTCACTCTTTCTCCTGTCTTCGGATTCAGGAATATATGTGCGATGTGAAATTTCTCAGGTATGATTCCCAATGAGTCTTTGTAAGTGGCAAAAAAATCTTCAACTTCTTTTCTTGATGCCTCCACTTGCCCGAACTTCTTCTGCTGAAGCATTTGAGCCATCAAACTTTTTCTTGTATCATCCTGAAGTGTACGTTTTAATTTTTCCAGCGGCATACCGTAAATTTGTTCTAACCGTTCTTTGGAACCGTACTGTTGAATAAAGTAACGAACTAGAGGATAAAAAGTGA
>JAMCSN010000333.1 GCA_023381535.1 Bacteroidota bacterium | reverse complement strand
TTGAAAACTGTCAGGAGTCTTAGCACCCATATTCTTACCATTTAAATAAACCGTTGCACCAGCAGGATCAGTTTTCAAAATTATTTTTCCATTAGCAACCGAGGGTTGAACTGTATCTCCAGTATAAACTTTTTGTTCGCAAGAAATAAAAAGTACCATCGCAGGAACAACAAGAATCAAAATGTATTTTTTTAGTTTTTTCATATTCGGCAATTGGATGATTAATTATTATTCTTTAAGACCGGGCACGTAACCAAATGACTGTATGTATGCGTGGTCTAAAAACGAAACCCAGTATGTTCTCATATAAATACCAAACACTCCGTATCCACCGTTAATATTGGTGAAATCCGTTTCATCTAGTTTCACCGAATAAATATCTCTGCTGCGTGCTGTGGCGTTATAGTAAGTGCTTAACCCGGGATCCAGCGAAAGAACTTCCAGGATGCAAGCAAGAATTTCATAATTGGATTTATTCGGGTCACCGGCGGATATCAATTCCATTGCCTTGCTAACAGTTTTCATGTCAACCGAGTAGCCCATTTCACTCGTAGGTTTAGGATAATTAGGGACCCAAGTATTATCGTACTGAACATAATTGGCAGGCACTACTGCAACGTTTCTGGTTTTCTGACCGTCCCCATGTTTAAAATAATAGATGGCAAGACGTGTTATAAAAACCGGATCCTTTTGAGAAGTTGACCATGAAAATCTAACATAGTCCTTGCCGCTTGACGGAATAGCTTTATCGCTGTTATAAGAAACCATGCTCAATGGAGCCAAACCGGATCCTTTTGAGTTGTTGACCATGAAAATCTAACATAGTCCTTGCCGCTTGACGGAATAGCTTTGTCGCTGTTATAAGAAACCATGCTCAATGGAGCCGGTACAGTTGTTGAACACGTCAAACGTTTTCCATTCGGCAATAGCGCTTCAATGGAGAGCGGGATGCTTGCATCCGGCTGAAAATTATTAGTATAAAAAACAGTGTAAGGAGTTTTGTATAGATCGCCTTCGGGTCTTGCAATTGTTGTGTCACGCATTATGGCGACTTTATCGTTGCCGCTCCATATACGAACAGTTGCGCCTTTCACACTTTCGTCGGTAGTATTGGAAAACGGATTGAATCCATCGACCACATAATCTTTGGTTAATGTTGCAGATTGGAATGTAGTATCGCCGCGGATAATGCAGTTAAGAACATACCTGTCTTTGAAGTCGCCGTATGGATTCAAATTATCTTCACAAGAATAGCTTGTTATTAGTACCGAGACGACAAATATTATTGATAAAAACTTTTTCATAATTCGACCTTCAAAGTTGCTGTTGGAAGAAACGGAAGCATATTAACTCTTTCACCAGTATCACGTTTGAAGTAGAAAACATTTTTCCGGTTGTAAACATTAATCACGCTTACGTCTGCGTAAAACGTAAACGGTTCTATCGTGAACTTCTTTGAAAGTGTTAAATCGAGTTTGTGATAATCCGGAAGTCTTCCTAAATTTTGAATTCCAATGATGGTATACGGATTTCGCTGATCTAGCTGTTCCCACGGTGCAAAAATATTTTGGAAATAATATTTATCGTAATAACCGACAATCTGTGTGAACGGAAGACCCGAATTATAACTCCAAACTGCGCTCGCTGACCAATCCTTGCCGAGATTAACTTCTAAACCAAGATTGAGTGTGTGGCGGACATCATACCGGGGATAATAAGTTTTCCCTTCTACTTTTTTGTATGCGAAAGCGTAAGTATAAGACGCGGTAAAGTTAAAGGGATCAGGATTGATTCTTGTATAAACCTCCAGCCCGTAAGATTCTCCGGTACCGGAAATGAAATCAGGATCAGACGGAAGGATCTTGTTGTCATTAAGCAGCGGAAGATTATTGACAAGTTTGTAATAACCTTCAACATTGAAAGATACATTTGTAAACGGCTCGGTTTCCAGACCGAGAATGTAATGTATTGCTTTTGCGGGGACCAAATATTTCGGTGCTACAATCCACGGCTCAAAAATATTTATCACTTCATTTTCGTCGCTGATAGTTGTCATCTCTTGTTGATAGATTCCCCACGCGCCTTTGATTGCAACCCGAGGCATTAGTCTTAAAGTAAAACTTGCCCGCGGTTCAAAAAAAGCTGCTTGAACATTTTCAGAAAGTGTTGTCAAATTCATGCGAGTACCAACATCGACACCCAAGAATTCCCATTGAAGCAGTTTGTACTTTGCGTAAAGAGTAATTTTAGCCGAAGATGAGCCAAGATCAACCGGTATCCCCCTTGCATTTTCCAAGAACAGATTTGTTTTAACTTGTTTTATATGGAACCCGACAGCAATCTCATCACGGCTATCGAACATGTAGGTAAAATCCATTTGCAGTCCGATGTCTTGCACGCGGTTATCGGTCGCACGCGCTGAGCTAATTTTAGGATCAACATTGCCTTTGAAATCACTCATGGAAATTCCAAGTTCATAAAACAAAGGACTATCGCCCACTTGAAACCATCTGAAACCGAGTACATTATTTGACCATGTGTAATCCTCGATGCGGGGGTCATTGTTCTTAATATTATCGGCACTGAAGAATCCGTTAATAGTAAATTTACTACCCGGTATAAAATCCGGGTTGGAATAATTTGCTTTGAAAGAAAAATCGTAAAAATCTATTGGGACTTGCTGTTCATTCAAAAACTTTTTGATAATACTGTTCGAAAAACTTTTTCTTCCGGTTAATATAAACGAGCCGTAAGGAATCGGTCCTTCAAGAAGAAGTTTGCTGGTCAAAAAACTTCCGCTTGCTTTAGCGCCGAAACGGTTTTTGTTTCCGTCCTTTGTATCTATTTTCATAACCGATGAAAGACGACCACCGAACTCCGCGGAGAATCCGCCTTTGTAAAACTCGATGCTGTTGATCATGTCGGGATCGATAACGCTGAAAAGCCCAAGCGCATGAAACGGGTTGTAAATAGTTATTCCATCAATCAATACTAAGTTCTGATTGCTTGCACCACCTCGCACGTAATATCTCGCAGAAACATCGCCAGTAGATTGAACACCCGGTAAATATTTCAGCGATCTGAAAACATCGGTTTCAACTCCTTTGGGAAGAGCTTCCAAATCACGAATAGCTATGCGCTGCAAACTGACATTGGTTTCGTTTTTCTCTACTATGCGTTGACCAATTCTCTCGATTGTCTGCAACTGAATATTAGTAGGCGCCAATACGATGTTGTA
>JAMCSN010000173.1 GCA_023381535.1 Bacteroidota bacterium | reverse complement strand
CAAAATGTTTTGACTGCCACGGTTCACATAATATTCTTCCTCCGGAAAATCCGAACTCAACTCTAAGCCGCCAAAACATTGTACAGACATGTAAAAAATGCCATGAGAATTCAAACAGAATGTTTGTCGGTTACTTAACGCACGCAACACACCATAATAGAGATAAGTACCCGTACCTGTTCTACACTTTCTGGTTCATGACAATTTTATTGGTTGGGACTTTCACATTCTTCGGAATTCATACTTTGTTGTGGCTTCCAAGAGCTTATAAAGACAAAAAAGCAAAATCAAAACAGTTGAAAAATAAAAGAGAAGATTAATGACCGACAATAATCAAGATCATAACGAAAAATATTACGAACGGTTTGACGCTTATTCAAGGTTTCTTCATGTGCTGGTTATTATCAGCTTTATCTCTCTTGCAACAACCGGAATGGTAATAAAATTTGCCGGCGTTGGAGTTTTTCAAACCTTATCAAAAATTTTGGGCGGGTACGTTGTTACCGGTTTTATCCATAGAACAGCTGCTCTCATTACGTTTATCTATTTCTTTCTGCACATTACTTACCTATTAAGAAAAAAGATTAAACGCGGCGTACCCATCACTTCTTTTTTGAAAGGGGAAAATTCACTCGTACCAAATAGAAGAGATCTAACCGAATTCGTTCAAACGATGAAATGGTTTTTTGGCAAGGCTCCAAGACCGCAATACGGCAGATGGACCTACTGGGAAAAATTTGATTACTTTGCTGTTTTCTGGGGTGTTGCCGTTATTGGATTCAGCGGACTGATATTGTGGTTCCCGGAACTTTTCACTGTGATCGGATTCCCGGGATGGTTTATAAATATTGCAACAATTATTCATAGTGACGAAGCATTGCTGGCTGTCGGATTTATTTTCACAGTACATTTTTTCAACACGCATTTCCGTCCCGATAAATTTCCTATGGACACCGTAATTTTTACGGGTAAAGTACCAGTTGAAGAAATGAAAGAAGACCGTCCGCGAGAATATGAACAGGTTATGCAAAGCGAAGAATTACAAAAAAAATTTTCCAATGAAGCCCCTTCACCGGCTTTAACTAAAGCGGCAAGAATTTTTGGTTTTACGGCACTTACAATTGGAATAATTTTAATCGGGTTAATCATTTATTCCATGTTGTTCTTGTACCAATAATTTTGAGTATGGAGTTGATTTAATGACCTCGTTTCCAAAAAGAATTTTCCCAGTCGCAGCTTTTTTATTTTTTATTTTTTTTCTTGATGCCAAGATTAATGCGCAAGATTTCAAATGTGCGGACTGCCATGAAAATGTTATTCAGAAATCCGTCCATGATGGAGCTATCGGTTGCCAGGATTGTCACGTTGATGTAAAAGACGAAAGTCACATAGAGAAAAAAAATTATAAAAAAGTTAAGTGCGAAACGTGTCACGAAGAATATGCCGACTTAGTTAAAAGTGACATCCACCATCGCTTGAAAGGTAAAGTCAAAAATCCCCCCGATTGTAAAGTTTGTCACGGCACTCATCAAATCATTGCACCGCCAAAAGATAATGTTCTAAAGGTGAAAGAATTTTGCTCAAAGTGTCATACGAGTATGGTGCTGGCAAATCCTTATCATTCCAAAGCTGTTGAGGGGAACAAATGCATCAGCTGCCATAAACAGAACGGCTATACAAAACTTTCTCAATCGGTTCACAAAAATTTAGAATGCGCTGATTGCCATAATTACATTTCAAACAATCTAGCGAATCATCCAAAAAATGTTGGTGCAACACAAAAAGCCGATTGTTATCTCTGCCACTCAGCCATTGCAAAAGAACACCGCGAAAGCATACACGGAATTTCTCTCAGCGAAGGTGTCGATGAAGCGGCGATGTGTTGGAACTGCCACGGTTCGCACGACATATTAAAAGTTAATGATCCGAAAAGCAAAGTGTATCCTAAAAACTTGGCTCAAACATGCGGCGCCTGTCACAACGATCCGAAAATCTATAATAACTACTCGCTCAGTATCCAAAACCCCGGAATTCTTTATTCCAATTCTGTTCATGGCAAACTCGTAGAGCAAGGAAAATTAAACGCGGCAAATTGCAGTACATGTCACGGCGTTCACAATATTAAAAACCGTATTCAGCCTGGGTCGACAATTTCCAGTTTCGAAATTCCCGAAACATGTGGAAAGTGCCATCGACAAATCGCCGATGAATATGAAAAATCCATTCACTGGATTAGAGCAAAAGTAGGAATTAGAGAAGCTCCGGTCTGCAACGATTGCCATAGTGAACATGGAATGCAGCCAGTTAATAACCGGGTGGAAGCGAAAAAGTTACAACAGCAAACTTGTATTGTTTGTCATCAGAATCCGAAAATTGCTCAACGGTTCGGTATTACTGGCGAACAAGTAAAACAATACGAAGACAGTTATCACGGAATGGCGGTAATGCGCGGCGATAAAGAAGCTGCTATGTGTGTCGATTGCCATAATGTTCATAAAATATTACCAAAGGATCATCCGGAATCTTCTGTAAATCCGGCTAACATTACGACAACGTGCAGGAAATGCCATCCCAACGCCACCGATACATTTGCAAAAAGTTATTCACATAAAACTTTAGACAACAGAGCTTCTAAAATTGAAGATGTCGTGGCAACAATTTATTTCTGGTTAATCATTTCTGTTATTGGCGGAATGATCTTACACAACTTGTTAATTTTCATTTATGAGATACGAAAAAAATATCGTCATGAAAAAGGTGAGATAACAATTCCAAGGTTTACAAAGAATGAAGTCATTCAACATTTGCTACTTCTAATTTCATTCATAACACTTGCAGTAACCGGCTTCGCGTTGAAGTTCCACCAAAGCTGGTGGGCAGAATTGTTAACAACATTTGGATTAAGTGAAACCGTGCGTCAAAACGTTCACCGCACAGCAGCAGTTGTTATGATTGTCACCGGTGTATATCATATTTTCTATTTGATCTTCACACCGAGAGGAAGAGATGTTCTAATGAATATGATTCCAAAATTTAATGACATTACAGAAGCCCGCGATAATATTCTTTATTATCTAAAATTGAAAAAGCAAAAACCGAGATTTGATACATACGACTATACGGAAAAAGCCGAGTACTGGGCTTTAATTTGGGGAACAATTGTAATGGGATTAACCGGCTTCATTTTATGGTTCCCCACTGTTGTTGGTGATTGGGCGCCTGTTTGGTTGATCAAGGTTA
>JAMCSN010000292.1 GCA_023381535.1 Bacteroidota bacterium | reverse complement strand
GATCATCTGTTAGAAAAATTTGCGAGAACTGTAAGATCATTAAAAGAAAAGGCGTTGTTAGGGTGATCTGCAAGAATCCTAAACACAAACAAAGACAAGGTTAAAACTTAGGAGGTTATAGATTTGGCTCGTATCGCAGGTATAGACTTACCAAAACAAAAAAAAGCTTTCGTCGGTTTAACTTACATTTATGGAATCGGCCAGAAATCCGCTACGGAAATTCTTTCGAAGGCTGGTGTTAATCCCGATAAAAAAGTTTCGGACTTAACCGAGGAAGAGATTGCAAAAATCCGTTCGGTAATGACTTCCGAATACAAAGTTGAAGGTGCATTGCGAAGTGAAGTTCAGCAGAGCATCAAACGATTAATGGATATCGGTTCGTATCGCGGTCTCCGCCACAGAAGAAGTCTGCCGGCAAGAGGTCAACGTACAAGAACCAATTCAAGAACTCGAAAAGGAAAACGTAAAACCGTAGCAGGCAAGAAGAAAGTTGCGGCTAAGAAGTAATTATAAATTTCATTGAGGAGTAAACTTGGCTAAAGTTGTTAAAAAGACAAAAAAGAAAGTTCATGTTGACGCTGTTGGAGTTGCCCACATTAAAGCTTCTTTCAACAATGTTATTGTAGCTATCACAGATATTTATGGAAATACAATTTCTTGGTCATCCGCCGGCAAAAATGGTTTTAAAGGATCGAGAAAGAACACACCGTTTGCTGCTCAGGTGACTGCAGAAGCCGCTGCAAAAGAGGCTCACGATTTAGGTTTGAGAAAAGTCGATGTGTTAGTTAAAGGTCCCGGTGCGGGAAGAGAAGCAGCAATTAGAGCATTGAATACAGCAGGGTTGGATATTTTGTCGATCAAAGACAAAACACCAATTCCGCATAACGGATGCAGACCACCAAAACGTAGAAGAGTTTAATCAGGAGAAACTTTAGATGGCAAGATACACAGGCCCAAGTTGCAAATTGTGCAGAAGAGAAAAGCAGAAATTATTTTTAAAGGGAGCTAAATGCTTATCCGAAAAATGTCCGCTTGAAAAGAAAAACTATGCGCCAGGTCAGCATGGTTTATCGCGAAGGGCGAAATTTTCTGAATATGGCGTTCAGCTCAGGGAAAAACAAAAAGTTAGAAGAATTTACGGATTGCAGGAAGTTCAGTTCCATAATTACTTTGAGACAGCTATCCGTCAAAAAGGTGTTACCGGCGGTAACCTGGTAAAACTTTTGGAACGAAGATTAGATAATACAATTTTCCGTCTTGGTTTTGCTCCTTCCAGAAAATCTGCGCGTCAGCTGGTTCTTCACGGACATTTTACTGTCAATAATCGTATTGTGGATATTCCTTCATTTTCTCTTTCACCAGGCGATGTAATCTCTGTTCGTGAAAAGAGCAAGAAGCTGGATACAATTCACAATTCGTTAAGAAGAACCAAAGATAACGTTTACAGTTGGTTGTCCATAGAAAAAGCAACTCTCTCCGGTACTTTCTTAAACATACCGGAACGAGAAGACATTCCGTTAAATGCGAACGAACAATTAATTGTAGAGTTATATTCTAAGTAATTAAAAATTATAAAGAGGATACTAAATGAGCTATCCATTCATAAAGATGCCAGATGGTGTTACGCTTGATGAAGCGTCAAGCAATGAAAGATTCGGAAGATTCTTTATTCAACCGTTAGAAAGAGGATTTGCGGTTACACTGGGCAATGGATTAAGAAGAGTTCTGCTTTCATCTCTAACCGGTGCGGCAATTAATGCTATTAAGGTTGAAGGCGTACTTCACGAGTTTTCTACAATACCTGGTGTTGTTGAAGACGTTACTGAAATCATTCTTAGCCTTAAAAAAGTTCGGATGAGAATTATTAACAAGAAAGCAACCGGCTGTGAAATCTCTTTGACCGGAGCTAAAGAATTTAAAGCCGCCGATATTCAAAAAGCATGTCCAGATATCGAAGTGTTGAATCCCGATCTTCATATAGCGCGTTTGAATGCAGATGCAAAATTGAATATGGAACTTCGTTTTGGATTGGGCAAAGGTTACGTTCCTTCTACCGAACAAAAGATTCCAGAAATGACAATCGGAACTATTCCTATTGATTCGATTTACACTCCGATTGTAAACGTACGCTATGATGTAGAAAACGTTCGTATCGGCGAGAGAAATGATTTCGAAAAACTAACGCTGGAAGTTCAAACAGACGGATCTATTACACCGGAAGAAGCTGTTTCTAATTCCGCAAAGATTCTAAAAGATCATATTCAAATGTTCATCAACTTCGACGCTGAACCGGAAGAAGAAAAAGTTGAAAGCGAGAAAGATGCTGAATCAGAAAGACTAAGAAAAATATTGACGACAAGCGTTGACGATCTCGAACTTAGCGTTCGCTCTCATAATTGCTTGAAAGCTGCGAACATCAAAACGTTATCCGATCTGGTAAAACGTGATGAAAGTGAAATGCTGAAGTTCAGAAATTTCGGAAGAAAATCTTTAGCCGAGCTAATTGAGATCGTTGAGAACTACGGTCTTGAATTCGGTATGGACGTTGACAAATATTTAAAAGATAAACCAGAAAACAATTAGTTATTCCAGAAGGTTGAAGAATGAGACACAGAGTTAAAGGCAGAAAATTAGGGAGAACATCAAGTCACCGACTTGCAACCTTAAGGGTATTGGCTTCTTCTTTACTAAAGCATAAAAAGATTACTACAACAATTGCTAAGGCAAAAGAGTTAAGAGGTTTTGTTGAACCATTGATAACAAAAGCGAAAACGGATTCTGTACAAGCAAGAAGATATGTTTCTGATCAAATTAAAGATAGAAACATTGTAAAGGAATTGTTTGGCGAAATCGTTGCGAAGATTGGCGATAGACCGGGCGGATACACAAGAGTAGTTCATCTTGGCCAAAGAAAAGGCGACGGTGCGGAATTGGCAATTATCGAACTTGTTGACTTCAGCGGTATTGTAAAACCAAAATCACCGAAAAAATCCAAAGGTGAAACCGAAACTCCAACTGAAACCGCAGATGAAAGCAAAGCAGTAGAAAAAGCAGAGGAAAAGAAGGAAGCAAAAGCAGCAAAGAAAGCAGCTCCAAGAACAAAAAAGGAAACTGCTCCTAAGCCGAAGAAAGAAAAAGTGAAGACAACGAGAACAGCAACACCTAAGACAACACCGCAGAAAAAGGGGAGCTAATTCTTAGTTTATAATTTAGTTTGGAAAGAGTAATCGGTTCCGGTTGCTCTTTTTTGTTTATATGAAAAAGATTGAATTTGTTAAGCCGGTTTATGATTTAAAAGAAATTCCGAAACGTGAATTGCCGACTGTTGTGCTCTGCGGACGTTCGAACGTTGGAAAATCTTCCTTCATTAATTCACTGTTCAATACAAAAATAGCTCAGACTTCCTCGCTGCCGGGTAAAACCAGATCCATCAATTACTATTTAGTTGAGGAGAAGTTTTATATCGCCGATTTACCCGGTTTCGGATACGCAAAGGTTTCGAAATCCGAACGGGATTCCTGGCAGCTGCTTCTTGAAAAATATTTCACGATCAACAAGCAAATCCAACTGGCTTTCCACTTGGTTGATAGCCGCCATGCGCCCATGCAGCTTGATATTACGCTGAATGAGTTTCTCCGTTCTCAAGATATTCCGTATGTAGTCGTGCTGAGCAAATCGGATAAACTGAAGCAGTCGGAACTTGCCCAATCAAAAATACAAGTCAAGAAAACATTTCCGGAAGTTTTGTTCGGAGAGAACTGTTTCTTCTATTCGACCATAAAAGGAACCGGACAAAAAGAAGTATCAAAACTGCTTTCATCGCTCTTCTAAATAGGAAAATTTCTTAAATCTTTCTTATTATTGAATACGAAGTTGGTCGAATTCCAATTTCGTGTTAATTCTCTTCAAAAGGAAAAGTTGGCTGATGGGAAGTATCGACAAAATAAAAAAACGAATTTTTATTTTCATTTTTATTCCCATCCTTATCGTCATACCGTTTATTACCGAAGATTTGATGCTTCGTATAATCGCTTCGCTTATTCTAGTGATTTATGTTGCGTTCATAATTTTTTTGCGTGATTCTATAACGAAAAATTCTTTGGACGAAGAAATTGTGCCTCGTCCGGATTTGTTTGAAGATGAAAAAGAACCGCTAAGACCGGCAGAAAAATTTGATACCGATTCCGGTGAGGATTTTAAAATAATTTCTCCGACGAAAAATATCGAAGTAATTACAGCCGAGAATTTCGGATCATCTATTAATCAAGGAAGAAAAGATTTTTTCAAGCCGCCGGATTTCAAAAAGAATTTTGAAAAAATCGTTCTGGAAGAATTGCCGGAAGATGTCAATCAAGACGAGCAGTTTGGGTTCGTGCTGGAAAAAATTTTGAGTGTTGTGAAAGATTCTTTCATAGCGCACACGGCGGCATTCTTTTGGTATAATAAGAATCGCAAGCGGTTAACGTTGGAGCGTTTTATTTCCAGCTCTCAGCAGATAACCCAGCAAAAGTTTGATCTTGAAGACGATATACTCGGCAAGATAATTCAGAAGGAAGAACCGGAACTGTTAACCGATATTTCTCCCAATGCTGAGATAGACGTTATCCGTTATTACAGCGCACCGCAAGGAATCAAAAGCTTCGTCGGTGTTCCTCTTTTCTACGGCAAAACGCTCATGGGGGTTTTAGCGCTTGATTCCAAAGTGAACGACGCTTTTGGCATCGAACAAATTTACAGTTTGGGAAGAATTGTCCGCGTGATCTCGGTTATAATTTCACTTTTCGAAGAGAAGTTTTCCGAAACACAATCCGAGCAGAGATTAAAAACGCTTCTCAACGTTTTGAATTACGACAAGAAATTTGATTCGGAGACCGACCTTCATCAGCTTATTGAAACCTCCATTCACAGTTTAATAGACTGGGATGCGTTTACGTTTGTTACGTATTATCCTTCCGAGCAAAAATTCAAGACGACGAAAATTATCAACAAGACTTCGCTTAAGTATGTCGGTGAGAATTTGGAAATTGATCTTACCGGAACGTTGGTAGGAAGAGCCGTGTTAAGTGCGACTCCGGTGAAAATCGACGACACTTCCGTTACCGAGATACCGCGCTTCACCAAAACCGAAGATGTTAGTTTTGACGGATCGTTTCTTGCCATTCCGCTTGTTTATGACGAACAAAACTACGGAGTGTTATGTTTTGAAAGTCTGAAGAAAAACGTTTACTCAAACAGCGAAGTCTCTTACATCCGAAGCGCTACAAAAATATTTGCGTTCTTGCTTCATTCTTATTCCACAATAAATATTCTTAAAAGCCTGCTCTCGGTTGATGTCGAGACAAAAGCGCTAAATTATGATTCGTTCATCGAACGGTTTACCGTTGATTTGGTACGCAGTAAAGAATTGGAGCTTCAAGGTGCGGTAGTTTTAATTCAGATAGATGAATTTCTAGAACAGGAATCTTTGTTTGAAGGAAATCCTTTCCCTAAAGTGTTGAGAACGATTGCGCAAATCATAAGAGACGAGATGACGCCGCTGAACTTATTCGGGCGCATTAGTGAAAAAACTTTCGCAATTTATTTTTTCAATACTTCCCCGAAGGATGTTTTTCTCTGGGCTGAAAAATTGAGAATCAAAATTGCACGAAAACCTATCGCAGTAGTTTCCAAACAAACCACGTTTACAGTTTCTATGGGCGTGGCTACAACAACGAATAAAACTGATGTTCAAGAAATTATGACTAACGCTGAACTTGCGCTTAAGAAGGCTTTGGAAAAAGGTGGCAACACGGTCAAAAGTATCAGTTAACATTCGAAAGACCTATGAATAATTTTTTTGTGATTGTACTCGACGGTGTCGGCATCGGCGAACTGCCGGATGCTCATAAATACAACGATGGGAAGAGCGATACGCTCGGCAATATGGCAAATTCTGTAGGCGGACTAAACTTGCCGAACCTCGCAAAATTTGGATTGGGCAACATCAAACCGATTGCTGGAATCCAGAGTCAATTGAAACCACTTGCGTCTTTTGGCAAACTGTCGGAAGTGTCCGCTGGAAAAGATTCTACGACGGGACATTGGGAGTTGGGCGGCTTAAAAGTTGAAATCGAATTCCCATTTTATCCGAAAGGATTTCCGAAGGAACTAATCGATAAGTTTCTAAGCGAGACCGGTGAAAAAAATATTTTAGGAAATTACCCGGCGTCAGGAACGGAAATAATCAAAGAACTTGGCGCCGAACACGTTAGAACCGGTTTCCCGATAGTTTATACATCCGCAGATTCTGTCTTTCAAATTGCCGCGCATGAAGAAATAATTCCGATACCAAGACTGTATGAAATCTGTTCGATTGCCAGAGAAAAAGTTTTAGTTGGGAAAGATGCAGTGGGAAGAATTATCGCGCGTCCGTTTATCGGAACAGAAGGTAATTATACTCGCACAACGAACAGAAAAGATTTTTCGCTCGATCCACCGTCTCCAACAATTTTGGATTTTTGTCTTGATGCCGGAATCGAAACATTTGCAGTCGGTAAGGTGAATGATTTGTTCAACTATCAAGGAATTAAACACCGGCTGAAAACAAAATCAAATAATGAAGGAATCGAAAAAATTATTGAGCTTGCCAAAACCGTAAAGGGCGCGTTCATCTTTTGTAACCTTGTCGATTTTGACGTTTATTTTGGGCACCGAAACGATCCCGCCGGTTTTCACGAAGCGCTACAGCATTTCGATAAACGTTTGCCTGAAATAACAAATCAGCTGGACGAAACAGACCGGCTGATATTAACCGCAGATCACGGCAACGATCCGACTGACATCAGCACGGATCATACGCGCGAGTATGTTCCGCTTCTTTACTATAGAAAAAATATGCCGGGCAAAAATCTCGGCATTCGAAAAACATTTGCAGACGTGGCTCAAACCGTTGCCCATTTTTTCAATGTGAATAATGATCTGCAAGGGACCAGCTTCTTAAATGACTGATAAAAAACAAACCGGAGAAAATCCTTCCAATGACTTTTCGGAAGTTGACCGCGAACTTTTTCTGAAAATTAAATCGGTTCAATCGCTGCCGGATGATGTTGTGTATGAGTTCTTGAAAAGTAAAGGCAAACTTCATTCCACTGATTTTAAGAGTAAGATTTTAAGAAATGACTGACAAGATTGAATTTTTAGTTGAGACCGATATTCTAGTTGATCATTTAATCCATGATGATTTTTCTAAATTGTCCGATCTCGAATTGGCAATGACGAAAGGAATTTGTTTTACAACTGTTATCAATTCTTCAGAAATGTATTTTCATTCTTCGACTGAAAAAGAAAAACATGCCGTTGATGGCGTGATGAGAGCGGTAAAAGTTCTTGGCATTCATCCCCGTTATAGTTTGAACATTTCAGAATTTTTTAATAAAGTTGCATCCACACGTGACGCAATGATTTGTTCTTTAGCAAAGATCAATAAACTACCTATATTAACGGCACAGATTTCAAAATATAAAGACAGCGGGATAAAAATTATTTCACCAAAAGAATTGTGAGGTTGAATTGATACTTGGAAAAGTTATCGGGACGGTTTGGTCAACACGCAAAGACGAAAATCTTGTCGGTGCAAAATTCTTGATAGTAAGACAAATAGACCTTGAGTACAAACCGAAAGAAGCAACAGTCATTGCAGTTGATTCCGTTGGTGCCGGCGTTGGAGAAGTTGTATTGGTTGCTCAAGGAAGTTCCGCCCGCCAAACTACATTTACAAAAAACAAACCGGTTGATGCTGTGATCATGGCGATCGTTGACAAACTGGATATTTCAGTTAAAGAAAAACAACATGAGCATGTTGAGGTCTGATGTATCTCGGTAAAGTTATTGGTACTATTTGGGCGACAAGAAAGTACGATGCGGTGACCGGCTACAAAATGCAGTTTGTGCAGCCGATAAATGCAGAGCTGGAAAAACTTGGCGAGCCGATAGTTGCTTTGGATACCGTTGGAGCCGGGCCTGGTGAAATTATTTTTTACGTCACAGCAAGTGAAGCTGTTATTCCGCTGGATGTAGATATGGCGCCCGTTGATGCGTCAATTGTCGGTATAGTTGATTCCATTAATCTTCAAATTTCTAGGGAGAAACAATCTTGAAGATCACGAAACAATTCACTAATCGTGAAAGCCAATCGTTAGATAAATATCTGCAAGAAATTGGAAAAGTTGATCTCCTAACTCCGGATGAAGAAATCGAACTTGCAATTCGAATAAAGAAAAATGATCAGCGAGCGTTGGAAAAATTAGTAAAAGCAAATTTGAGATTTGTCGTTTCGGTAGCCAAGCAATATCAGAACCAAGGATTGTCGCTTGGCGATTTAATTAACGAAGGCAATCTCGGTTTGATAAAAGCAGCCAAAAGGTTTGATGAAACCCGCGGGTTCAAATTTATTTCTTATGCCGTGTGGTGGATCCGCCAATCGATACTTCAAGCGCTTGCCGAACAATCAAGAATTGTTAGGCTGCCGTTAAATAGAGTCGGCGCATTAAACAAAATCGGGAAGGCATACAGCAATCTTGAACAGGAATTCGAACGCGAGCCAAACGCACACGAGCTTGCGCAAGAACTTGATATGGACATCAGTGAAGTTTCCGACACACTGAAAATTTCCGGTCGTCACGTTTCGATGGACGCGCCGTTCACAACTGGAGAAGAAAACCGTCTGTTGGATATTTTGGAAAACGACGAGCAGCCGTCGCCCGACTACACACTCATGTCGGAATCGTTGAAAAGTGAAATCGAACGCGCGCTATCAACATTATCTGAAAGGGAAGCGGAAGTTATCAAACTTTATTTCGGCTTAAACAAAGAGCATTCACTCACACTCGAAGAGATTGGAGAGAAATTTAATTTGACGCGCGAACGTGTCCGTCAAATAAAGGAAAAAGCAATTAGAAGACTTCGTCATGCATCACGCAGCAAAAATTTGAGATCCTACTTAGGATGATGAAATTACGCTTCATTATACAAAGGGCGGCACTCGGGATTGCGGTTCTAATGACTTTCAGCGGGTGTTCGTCTTCCTCAAGTTCGCAAAGGTACAAAAACAAAAATGAAAGAGATTACGGAGTTGTGGGGCGGTCTGAATCTCCCGATTCGACAAGAGTTCGCAATTCGAGAAATCCGAAGAAAGACGTTGTCATTTATAACGATACTCCAGATACGACCGACGAATTTGATGAAACTCCGGTGGAAGAAAAACCGGTAGATAAAACAAAGTTTGTTGCGAACATTGAAAAACTGAAGTCATTCAACGTTGCATTAACACCGCGAGAAAAAGTTTTGCTTGAGGTGATAAAATATTTAGACACGCCTTACAAATACGGCGGCAATGGCGGCAAAGGAATCGATTGTTCCGCGTTTACAAAACAAGTTTACGAAAATTCATTATCATTTGATCTACCGCGCTCGGCAAGAGAGCAATATCGTGTGGGCGATGAAGTACCGAAAGATGAACTAAAGTTTGGCGACTTAGTATTTTTTAATACTACAAGACGTTCCTACCCGGGTCATGTCGGAATTTATCTAGGCGAGAATCAATTTGTTCACGCAAGCCGCAAACTTGGCGTAACCGTTTCTTCGCTCAACGAAGCATACTACAGCAAGCGGTACATCGGTGCCCGCCGTGTTGAAACCATCGGTGAAAACTGATCTCTATAACACTGTAAGCTTTTTTGGTTTGGGGTGAATATGGGCAAATTCAAAAATACATTCCGCATAGAATCGGCAAGATTAAAAGAGTGGGATTATTCCAATCCGTGGTGGTACTTTGTAACAATCAACACAAAGAATCATGATTGCTGTTTTGGAGAAGTTGTTAGCGATAAAGTTGAGTTGAATGAGTTGGGGAAGATTGTTCGAGATGAATGGTTAAAAACAAAAGATGTAAGAAAAAATGTTGATCTTGATTATTATGTGATTATGCCGAATCATGTTCACGGGATTATAATCATAAATGGTCCCGAGGTAGAGACGCACCGCGTGCGTCTCGGTAAAGAAGAAGCGCAAATTAGCACAAGAAATGTTAACGCAAATCCAGACGCGTTCGACGCGTCTCTACGTATTGTCAGAAACTGTCTGTCTGATATTATTAGAGGATTCAAATCTGCAGTTACTAAGAAATCCGCTCAGATTAGTTGCGCAGGCTTTTTCTGGCAGTCACGATTTTATGATAGAATAATTCGCAGTGAAAAAGAATTGTATAACATCCGAAAATACATCGAACAAAATCCTCCGAAGTGGGCATTAGAAAAGGAACAACCGGAAAATATTTTCGATCTCTAGTTGCAAAGTTATTTTGTGCTTACATCTTCCGGTTAACAAATCGGCGCGAGTCAGTAGTTCAACATTAAGGAAGTTTTTCTCGAATTGAAATTAAGAGCCGTTTGCCTTAATTTAACTTCAAATCCAAAAAAATATTCGGAGTTTATAATGGAATTTAGAATTGAAACTGACAGTATGGGTGAAATCAAAGTACCGGTGAACAAATATTACGGCGCGCAGACTGCACGTTCGTTGATGAATTTTAAGATTGGCGGTGAAAGATTTCCGGCTGAACTGATAAGAGCATTGGCGATTGTAAAGAAAGCAGCGGCAATTACAAATTGTGAATTGGGAACGCTGACTGAGGAAAAGAGGGACTTGATTATAAAAGCTGCCGATGAAGTTATTGAAGGAAAACTTGGCGATCATTTTCCGTTAGTTGTTTGGCAAACTGGAAGCGGCACGCAAACCAATATGAATGTCAACGAAGTTATTTCAAATCGTGCAATTGAAATGGTCGGTGGTGTTCTCGGAAGCAAAAAACCGATTCATCCAAACGACGATGTAAATAAAGCTCAGTCCACAAACGACGCTTTCCCTTCTTCGATTCACATTGCAGCAGTCGAGGAAATTTATAGGCGTTTAATTCCGATGGTTACGAAACTCCGCGATGCTCTCGATGCAAAAGCAAATGAGTTCAAAGACATAATTAAAATCGGCAGAACACACTTGATGGATGCAACTCCTCTGACGTTAGGTCAAGAGTTTTCCGGTTACGCTCAGCAACTTACTAACGGACTGGCGAGAGTTAGCGACAGCTTGAAAAGACTAACGGAAATTCCGTTGGGAGGAACTGCGGTTGGTACCGGCATGAATACTCATCCAGATTATGCTGTCAAAGTAGCAGCAAAGATTTCTGAAATTACCGGAAAGAAATTTACAACTGCGCCGAATAAATTTGAAGCGATGGCGGGTAAAGACGCTCTTGTAGAAATGAGCGGAACGTTGAAAACTCTTGCAGCATCATTGCTAAAAATTTCGAACGACATTCGTTGGTTAGGCTCCGGACCTCGTTGCGGTATCGGAGAAATTTCTTTGCCGGAAAATGAACCGGGAAGTTCCATCATGCCGGGAAAAGTTAATCCGACTCAATCCGAAGCGATGACAATGGTTTGTGCGCAAGTTTTCGGCAATGATGTTACAATTAACTTTGCCGGATCAAGCGGAAATTTTGAACTGAACGTTTTCATGCCGGTAATTGCGTTTAACATTTTGCAATCTATAAAATTACTTGCCGATGCATGTGAAAGCTTCACCGATAATTGTGTCGTCGGAATCGTGGCAAATGAAATGAATATCAAAAAACATTTGCAGAACTCGCTGATGCTTGTAACGTCGCTTAATCCCGTAATCGGTTATGATAACGCTGCAAAGGTTGCGAAGAAAGCGCACAAAGAAAACAAAACTTTGAAAGAAGTCGCGTTGGAACTCGGTTTGTTAACTTCAGAAAAATTTGACGAAGTCGTTCGTCCCGAAAAAATGGTTGGACCGAAAAAATAAAGGTGCGGGGAACGATAATCGAGATTCTTGAAATTCATACAATGCCGTAATAATTCAGAATGCTATTTATGAAAATTGCATTAGTACAACAAAAAGCATCGGTCAATTTAGAATTAAACCGTCAGAAGGGCGTCAATTCAGTGATCGAAGCAGCATCTTCCGGCGCGAAAATAATATGCTTTGCAGAATTGGCATTCACTCCATTCTTTCCTCAAAAACCTTCCGACAAGAATTTTATTGATCATTCTGAAACTGTTCCCGGATCGACGACCGATGTTTTTTGCAAGCTGGCAAAGGAACTGGAAGTAGTCATTGTTCTTAATTTATACGAACGTGATGGAAACAAGACTTATGATTCATCACCGGTTATTGATGCAGACGGAAAAATCATGGGTACAACCCGGATGATTCATATTACGGATTACTCATGTTTCCATGAAAAAGATTATTACACGCCCGGCAACAACGGCGTACCGGTTTACAATACAAAACACGGTAAAATTGGAATAGCAATTTGTTACGACAGACATTATCCAGAATACATGCGGACACTTGCGCTCAATGGTGCAGAAATAGTTTTCGTTCCGCAAGCAGGCGCCGTTGGAGAATGGCCCGAAGGTTTATATGAATCAGAAATGAGAGTTGCAGCTTTCCAGAATGGCTATTTTACTGCTCTTTGCAATAGAGTCGGCGAAGAAGAATGTTTAACTTTTTCCGGCGAATCGTTTGTAAGCAATCCCGAAGGAGAAATAATAGCACGTGCATGTTTGGGCAAGGAAGAAATTTTGTTCTGCGATATTGATTTGAGCGATTGTGATAAGTCGCATGCAAAAAGATTATTCATGAGAGACAGAAGACCGGAATTATATATCGATTGGTTTAACAACAAATAGAATTTAAAAATAAGAGTTACATAATGAATCTTGATGGAATGGTTTCACTTCTTATTGCGTGCATAGAACTTGTTTTAATAATCAATCTTTTTATCTTCGCAGAGAAAAATGCGGTTAACAAACTTATCATTGCTGTTATTTTGCTTTTGTTCGGATACCAATTCATCGAGTTCTTGATCTGCTTTGCCGGATTACAGAAACAGATTTTCATCTACTTTGCGTTTTTGGATATTTCACTTTTGCCGCCGCTAGGATTATTCACCGTGTTGAAATTTGCTAACCGCCAGAAAGACTATCACTACACAATTTTTATCCCGGCGTTATTTTTCATTGTCTATTATCCGTTCGCATTGAATGAGTTTGCCGTAACCAAATGCACGGTGCTATATGCAAGTTATCATTATCCATTGGGACCGCTATATGCTACGTTTTATTATTTACCGATAATAGCTTCGATGATCATACTTAACAAAAAATGGGGCGCCGAGACCGAGAAAAAATCCAGAGCGTTAACACGCCTCATGTTTTTTGGTTACCTTTTCACATTTATGCCGGCAATGATTATTGCTCTTTTTTCTCCCGGTTTTATTTCGGCTGTAGAAAGTTTGCTTTGCAAAATGGCATTCATCTTCGCAACATTTCTAACATTGTTCGCATTGAAAAATAAGACCGAACTCAAAAAAGGAAATTGAACTGGAAACAATTCTGAACATATATCTTATCATCGATAACGGCTACGTTACCGCATTCAAAGCGAAAGCTTATGAGCAGGAAGGCAGTGACGAATCGAAAATTACTTTTCTAAAATCCAACGCAAAGAAAGATTTCGGGAGAGCATATAATTTTGACGCACCGCAGAATAGAGCGGGTAAATTCATGTCGTACAAAAAATTTTCCAAACTGGAATCAAACGGTTTGCAATACAGACTGTTCGAAGAAATCTTTGGGAAATTTAACGTGCCGCAAAATCCGTTGATCTGTGTTACACCGGTCGTTGATGGCGAGATATGGTCAAAGTAATTTCATTTCAATCGTTTCAGCCGCGCGATACTTATACTTGCGTTGTAATAAAATTCTTTAATTTAAACTCATTTTAAGACATAACAACTTATTTAGAAATAAATTCGGAATCCTTTGTTGCTTTTTAGATCGACCCAAACTAAATTGATTCAAAATTTTGCAGGAGAGATTCATGCCCATTTATAAAGACTTCAAAACAATTCCGCAGTTGTTTCAAATCATCACAAAAGATTTTGGAAAAGGAAAAGAAAGACCGGTTCTAAAAAACAAAGTGAATGATAAATGGATAGGCATAACTTACGATGAAGTGTATCGCAACACGGAAACTTTTGCTTTGGGGTTGGCGTCGCTGGGAGTGAAACGTGGCGATAAAGTTGCCATCATTGCCGAGAACCGTCCGGAATGGGTTTATTCCGATATGGCTATTCTGAGTCTTTGCGCCGTTGATGTTCCTCTCTACCCAATTTCAACTTCCGAGACAATAGAATTCATTCTCAATAATTCTGAATCCGTAGGAATTATTGTATCGAATAAATTTCATCTGAATAAAATTTTGAAAATCCGAAACAACTGCCGTAATCTAAAATTTATTGTTGTAATGAATCCGGAAGACAAGGGAAGCGAAAAGGAGGTTTATAATTTTCAAGATATACAATCGAAGGGAGTGGCGTTTAAGAGTGATCACCCAAATTACTTTGAAGAGACAGCAAAGATTTGTCAAGAGAACGAACTGTGCACAATCATTTATACTTCCGGCACAACCGGCGAACCAAAAGGTGTAATGCTCACTCATAAAAATATTGTGTCGAACGTAAAAGCTGCCCACGAAATTTTCGATATCGGCGAGACGGATATTTTTCTTTCGTTCCTTCCGCTTTGTCACATCTTTGAAAGAATGGCGGGATATTACACCGCGTTCTCGTGCGGCGGGCAGATTGCGTACGCTGAGAGTATAGAAAAAATTGCGAGCAACATGGAAGATATTAAACCGACGATAATGACCGCAGTGCCGCGCTTGTTCGAAAGGATGTACAGCAAGATAAAACGGAACGTCGAAAGTCAGCCGGAGAAAAAGCAGAAAATTTTCAACTGGGCAATTGAAATCGGAAAAGAATTTCACGTTGCGAAAAAATCCGGTCAGCCTATTCCAATTTTTCTTTCGCTTAAACACAAACTTGCCGATAAACTCGTCTTCGGAAAACTTAGAGAGAAAACCGGCGGAAGATTACGATTCTTCATTTCAGGCGGCGCCGCACTTGCACGCGAGTTGGGACAATTCTTTGAAGCAGCCGGCATATTGATAATAGAAGGTTACGGTTTGACCGAATCGTCACCGGTTATTGCTGCCAACAGAGTTAACGATTATAAATTTGGAACAGTTGGGAAAACCATGCCCGGTGTCGAAATTAAAATTGCGAAAGACGGCGAGATTCTTGCATACGGACCTAACATTATGCAAGGTTACTATAAGAACAAAAAGGAAACGGAGGAGACCATCAAAGATGGCTGGCTATATACCGGAGATATCGGTGTGTTCGACGCAGAAGGATTTTTGATCATCACCGACAGAAAAAAGCATTTGTTCAAAACTTCCGGCGGAAAGTATATTGCACCGACACCTATCGAGAACATGTTCCTTGCCAGCAAGTATATCGATCAGTTCATATTAATCGGAGACCGCAGAATGTTTTTGAGCGCGCTGATTGTTCCGGATTACGAAGCATTGAAAGAATACGCCGATGCGAACAGAATCCAGTACAAAACCGTAGAAGAACTGGTTGATATGAAACAAATCTATGAATTGCTGGATAAAGAACTCGATCAATTTCAGAAGAAGCTTGCAAACTTTGAGCGCGTTAGAAAATTTGCGATTCTTGATAAACCATTTACAATCGAGACAGGAGAACTTACTCCTTCTCTCAAAGTAAAAAGAAAAGTTATCGAAGAGCGTTACAAAGATTTGATTGAAGATATGTATAAAGGATTGGAAGCTTAGTAGAGTTTCCTCCTTACTAATTTCCAAGATATATTTGGTTATTTATCGATTCATATTTGTGCAGGAAGACTATTGCTTTCTAATTAATCGTAGATAAAACGCCAATCTTTACACACCAACCGCTCTATTTCTAGCTGGGGGAAAGGAGAGTGAACTTTTTTTAAGCTTTAATAGTTTTAATTATTTATTGCGTAAAAGAGAATAACAGCGTAAATTAGAATTGTATGGACTACGATTTTAATAAGTAGAATTAGAAAGGGGGCTTATGAAAATTCGATTTGAAAAAATTTCTAATGTGTCGTTCGGATTAACATCAGTCGTTCTATCAGATTTTGATTTTGTTAGTCACATTTTGCAAACCTCTTTTGCACATCTTCAGACTAAATCTTCTGTGGGGAGATTATGACCGATCTTCCCCAACCTTCAAGCGCCGAAAAATCATTGCGGAAAGTTTCAAGAGCCGCCGGTGTTTTTGTTATTCTAGTTTCTTGCTTCGTAATACTTGGATGGATATTCAATATTCCATTCCTTAAAAGTGTTTATCCATCTTTTGTCTCAATGAAAGCAAATACTGCTATTGCTTTTCTTCTTGCCGGAATTGCTCTCTTCTTGTTTGGCGGCAAACAAAACAATGGAAGGGAAAAACTTGCAGCCAGCCTGTTTTCACTAATAGTTATATTAATTGGCGGATTAACATTTTGTGAATTTGCCTTTGGGATAGACTTTAAGATCGACCAACTTCTCTTTAAAGAAGCTGCGGGAACAATCGGAACGTCTCAACCTGGGCGTATGGCTCCCAGTACGGCACTAAGTTTTATCGCCATAGGTTTATCATTAACTCTTCTAAACGCAAAAAACATCCGTGCTTTTTTTCTCTCACAATTTTTTATTATTACGGCATTGTTAGTTTCTTGGACTGCACTACTGGGTTACTTATACGGTATAGAGGAATCTTACGGCATTGCTGGTTATACTAAAATGGCACTTCATACTTCACTAACATTTATTTTCCTTTCCGTCGGCATTATGTGCTTGAAACCGCGTCAAGGTCTGTTGGCTGTATTCATAACTGAAGAGAAAAGCAGTGTGTTAATGCGCCGCTTGCTTCTTGCCGCAATCTTTCTCCCGGCTATTTTCGGTTGGCTTAGGTGGAGGGGTGAATCTGAGGGTATCTATTCAACTTCACTTGGAATGATTATAATGGTAATCGGGACAACTTTAATAATGTCCATTACAATCTTGTGGATCGCTTCTACCTTAAATCGGTTTGAAACAGAACGCGCCAAAACTGATGCTCAACTGAAAAAACTTTCACTCGCCGTTGAACAGAGCCCGGATTATGTTGTCATTACCGATGTTTCGGGTAATATAGAATATGTTAATCCAAAATTTACCCAGGTAACCGGTTATACTCGTGAAGAAGTCATTGGGAAAAATCCGCGAATACTTAAACCGGGTGATTCGGCATCTCAATTATATAAAGAACTATGGAATACAATAAGTTCCGGAAAAGAATGGAAAGGTGAACTCCAGAATAAGAAAAAGAACGGTGAATATTATTGGGAACGGATTTCAATCTCACCTATTGTGAATAACAAAGGCGACATCACTCACTTTGTTGCGGTTAATGAGGATATTACTGAACACAAAAAGATTGAGCAAATTCACCTTCAATTTAGAGCTCTATTCGAGTCTGTGCCGGGAATGTTTTTAATATTGAAACCGGATTTGACAATTGTGGGTGCGAGTAATGCTTATCTTCAAGCTACGATGACAAAGCGTGAAGAAATTATGGGGCGGGGATTATTTGACGTTTTTCCCGATAACCCCAACGACCCCAGCGCCGACGGAGTTAGCAATCTTCGCAGTTCTTTGGAAAGAGTATTGAAGAACGGTAGTGCCGACACAATGCCAATTCAAAAATATGATGTTCGCAATCCCGAATCAGAACTAGGAGAGTTCGAAGAAAAATATTGGAGCCCGGTCAATTCACCGGTTTTCGGAGCAGATGGAAATATAGAATATATTATTCACCGCGTTGAGGATGTAACTGAATTTGTCCTTCAAAAGAAACGCGGAGTGAGTTCCTCGGTGGAAACAACCAATCTTCAAACTCGTATGGAGAAAATGGAAGCCGAGATATTCCTCCGTGGACAGGAGTTGAAGAAATTGAACGAGGAACTTGAACAACGGGTAACAGAACGCACTGCTGAGCTAAGAAAAAGTTTGGAACGATTTCGATCTACTCTCGACAGTATGCTCGAAGGGTGTCAGATTCTTGGATTTGACTGGCGCTATCTATATCTCAATGATGCTGCCGACAGACATAACCGAAGACCGAAAGAAGAACTGCTGGGCAAGAAATACATGGATATGTGGCCAGGTATTGAAGCGACTGAAGTATTTGCTGTTATTCGTCGGTGTTTGGAAAATCGAATTGCGCATCATATGGAAAATGAATTCGCTTTTCCTGATGGCAATAAAGGTTGGTTCGAATTAAGCATTCAACCGGTTCCTGAAGGTGTCTTCATTCTCTCAAATGATATTACAGAGCGCAAACGTTCCGAAGAAGAAATTAAAAAACTAAATGAAGGTCTTGAGCGGCGCGTTGCGGAAAGAACCGAGCAGCTTCAAATTGTGAATGACGAACTTGAAGCGTTTTCGTATTCGGTCTCTCATGATTTGCGAGCGCCCCTTAGACATATAAACGGTTTTATCGATCTTCTGAACAAAGATGAAAACGCGAACTTAAACGAAAAGAGCAGCCGTTATTTGAAGATCATCTCTTCATCATCCAAAGAGATGGGGGTACTTATTGACGACCTACTTCATTTTTCAAAAGTTGGTCGTGCTGCGTTGAACCTCTCGGATATTCGACTTGATGAAATGGTACTCAAAGTTAAGGAGGAAGTAGATTCGCATCGCGAGAATAAAATAAAATGGGAGATTAAAGAACTTCCCATTGTGAAAGCTGATCCCAATCTCATGAAACTAGTTCTTACCAATCTTCTTGGAAATGCAGTCAAATACTCTTCCAAGGCTGAAGCACCCGTTATTGAAATAGGTCCCGTTGGAACGACAAACAATGAAACGACAATCTATGTGAAAGATAACGGTGCGGGATTCGATATGAAATATGCCAACAAATTATTCGGTGTATTTCAGCGTCTGCACAGCAGCGACGAATATGAGGGAACCGGAATTGGATTGGCTACTGTTCGAAGAATTATTCATAAACATGGTGGAAGAACCTGGGCTGAAGGAGAAGTTGGCAAAGGGGCAACGTTTTATTTCTCGCTTCCCGAAAGAGCAATGAATCCAGATTAGTTAATCAAAAACAAAATAAAGGTTGCTATGAACAAGGTGAAAAGTATTTTGTATGCAGAAGACAATCCCAAAGACAGGGAATTGACACTGGCGGCACTGGAAGAATATAAGCTGGCAAACAAAGTGATTTGCGTCAGCGACGGCGAAGAAGCTTTAGATTATCTTTATAAGAGAGGAAAATTTGCCGAAAGCGAAGACGGCGCTCTTGCGGCAATTTTGCTGGACATCAAAATGCCGAAGGTTGATGGGATAGAAGTTCTTCGGACCATTAAAACAGATGAAAAACTAAAACTGATTCCGGTTGTGATGCTCACTTCTTCACGTGAAGAAAGGGATCTTGTGGAAAGTTACAAACTTGGCGTAAATGCTTACGTTGTTAAGCCGGTTGACTTTCAAGAATTCATCGAAGCAGTTAAAAATTTAGGTTTGTTTTGGGCGCTGATAAATGAAACTGTTGAGACGTAATCCGTTAGAAGTAAAATTTATGTACAGTTGGCTATGCCAGTTCTGTATTAAATAGAAAAATATTTTTCAGTTGTAGGGTCCGAGTTTGTAACTCGACCGTGTAAGCTTGTTAATTAAAAGCGGGGTAAAAATGAATAGTAAAATTAAGATTCTTCATTTGGAAGACAATGATCTAGATGCAGAACTGTTACAATCTCAACTAGAAATCGAAGGTATCCCATGTGAGATAACCCGTGTCTTTCACAAGGCTGAATTCATCAAAGTGATTGAAGAAAAACAATTCGATTTAATTCTCTCCGACAATACGCTACCGGATTTTGATGGGATCGATGCATTACGATATGCTAAGAAGATACAGCCGGAAACACCGTTCATATTTTTATCCGGCACGCTGGGAGAAGACGTCGCGATAGAAGCTATGAGATGGGGTGCAACGGATTATGTCCTCAAGCAAAGAATCGAAAAGTTCGGCGTTACCGTTAAGAGAGTCTTAGAAGAATCGCGGCGTAAGAAAGAGCTTGAATATGCAAATAGAAAAATTAGAGAGAATGAGGAAAGATTAAAGATAGCTCAGGAAGTTGCGCACATTGGAACTTGGGAATTCAACGTCGCGACTAAAGAAGTTTATTTTTCAGACGAACAGTATAAGATCTTCGGTTATAAGCCTAATCAAATCTCCGTTAGCTTAGAGTTTTTTTTGAATATGGTGCACCCTGACGATAAACAAATAATCGCTCAAGCAATAGAAAATCTTTTGGATGGAAAAAGAAAAGAATTTGAAAGAGAATTGAGAATTATTAAACCTGATGAAACGGTGAGAATTCTCCAAGCAATTGGGAAAGTATACCCGGATGAAAAAGGTCTCCCGTTTAAAATCATCGGAACCGTGATGGATATTACCGAGCAAAGGCAAGCCGAAGAAGCAATTCGGAGAAATGAAGAACGATTGCGGATTAGTCTTTCCACCGTGAACATTGCCGTCTTTCATCAAAACGAAAAGCTAAAATATACATGGATGTACCAGCCTCAGCTTGGTTATAAACCAGAAGAAGTAATCGGCAAAACAGATTTTGAACTTTTACCTCGCGAAGCTGCTGAAGAAGTTACCAAAATTAAACGCCATGTTTTAGAAACTAAACAAAAAGAACGAGCTGAGGTTGCTATTAATTGGAAGGGACAAACATTTTATTTTGATTTAGTTGTTGAACCGCTGCTGGATTCTAATGGTAAAACTATCGGCATTACCGGTGCGACGCTTGATATTACCGAACGGGAGAAGATGTTGAATGCTCTTGCTGAGAGTGAAGAAAAATTTAGAAGTCTTTTTGAAAATGCGGTTCTGGGTTTGTACCGAACCACACCGTCCGGTGAAATCCTTATGATAAATCCGGCATTGGCACAAATGCTTGGTTGTTCTTCTTGGGAGGAATTAAAACAGCGTAATTTAGAAGAGGAAGGTTTTCAGCCGGTGTACCCCCGATCAGTCTTCAAACAAGAAATCGAATCCAAAGGAGTTATTGTTGGTAATGAATCAGTATGGACCAAAAAGAATGGTGATAAGATTTTTATCCGGGAAAGTGCTAAGGCAATTAAGGATAAGTCCGGTAAGGTTCTTTATTACGAAGGGACAGTTGAAGATATTACCGAACGGAAGAAGATGGAAGAAGAATTAATCAAAGCGAAAGAAAAAGCAGAAGAAATGGATAGACTGAAATCACATTTTCTTTCGAACATGAGCCACGAGCTTAGAACACCAATGATTGCAATTATGGGGTACTCGGAAATTCTTCAAAAAGAAATTGCTGATCAAGAACACCTGGCTATGGTAGAAGGAATTTTAGATGGCGCGACAAGACTAAATACAACGCTGGATAGTATTCTGGAATTATCGAAAATAGAATCTGGAAATACTCAGCTTACTTTCTCGGTTCATAATTTGGTTGATGAAGTCGAGAAACGGGTAAGCTCATTCCGGTCATCGGCAGAACGAAAAAATCTCTCGCTGAAGATTGAAGCATCGGAAAAGAATGTTTACGCGGAAATCAATCCCGATTTATTCGGTAATGCACTTTTCCAGCTAATTAGTAATGGAATTAAGTTTACCAAGCAGGGCGGCGTTTTAGTACAAGTAACTACCGAACAAGCGCACGGCAGACATCTTGCTGTTGTGAGAGTGAAAGATACCGGTATTGGAATTTCTCCAGCTCAGCACAAAAAAATATTCGGTGAATTTATTCAGGCGAGTCAAGGTTACAATAGACATTTCGAAGGAGCAGGTATTGGGTTAACCATTGCAATGAAATCAATTCAATTGATGAAGGGTGAGATAACTCTTGAAAGCCAACCAGGCAAAGGATCGGTGTTTGTAATCAGTCTTCCGCTGAAATTGAATGAAACTCAGTTACAGCATGAAATAAAGGAGCGAAGACGAACTACAACTATCGAGGAACCGCCGTCATCAGAGAAGAATTTACCGTGCGTACTGATGGTGGAAGACAACATTTCCAATAGAACGATTACAAAACTTTTTCTGAAAAACCGCTACGAAATTACTGAAGCAGCAGACGGAATAACTGCGTTAGCTCTTGCCTCAAAAAAGCAATTCGATCTTGTGTTGATGGATATCAATTTGGGAGAAGGTATAGATGGGATAGAAACGATGAAAAGACTGCGCGACTTGAAAGGATATAAGAATGTTCCTGTAATTGCCGTAACCGCTTATGTTATGTCCGGCGATAGAGCAAGATTATTAGAGTGTGGATTTGATGCTTATGTCCCTAAGCCGTTTACGAAAGAAATTCTGATTGATGCGATTCGAAAGAAATTGCATACCCGCCATTAGTTTAGATTAGTCAGGTAAAAACGGATTGTGCTTGTCATCGAGCAGCTTTGTTCTAACCCCGCGCCAACATGTGCCGCCCTAACTTTACGGATACAACAGAGAATTTTCTTATATTAGCCCTCAATTAAAAATAAATTTTGAGCAAGTTTTGGCTAAAGAAAAAGTGCTGGTCACTTCGGCTTTGCCGTATGCAAACGGCAATATTCATCTTGGTCATCTTAGCGGTGCATATCTGCCGGCTGATATTTATGTCCGATACAAAAGGTTGAACGGGGATGATATACTCTACATCAGCGGATCTGACGAACACGGTGTGCCGATTACAATCTCGGCTGATAAAGAAAAAGTTACGCCGAAAGAAATTATAGATCGTTATCACAATGCGAACAAAGCTGCCTTTGAAAAGTTCGGAATGAGCTTTGACGTATATTCGCGGACAAGTTTGCCGGTTCATCATACAACAGCGCAAGAATTTTTCAAAAAGTATTATGATGAAGGACTGCTGGTTGAAAAAAAATCGATGCAGTTCTACGATGAAAAAGCAAAAATGTTTTTGCCGGATAGATACGTTGAAGGTACTTGTCCCCGATGCGGAAACGAAGAAGCGCGCAGCGACGAATGCGAAAGATGCGGTTCGCTTTACGATCCTTCCGAATTAAAGAATCCCAAAAGCAAAATTAGCGGCGAAACTCCCGTGCTGAAAGAAACATCGCACTGGTATTTTCCATTGGGAAAGTTTCAAGATAGACTTGTGAAGTACGTTGAAGAAATGAATAAGAAGTTCGGTTGGAAAGACAATGTTTTGCAATACTGCAAAGGATGGTTCAACGACGGACTGAAAGACCGCGCCATAACGCGCGATCTCGATTGGGGAATCAAGGTTCCTCTCGACGATGTTCAGAACAAGGTGCTTTATGTTTGGTTTGAAGCCGTGCTGGGTTATATCTCTGCAACAAAAGAATTGTCCAAGCAGCGTGGTGAACCGGATCTCTGGAAAAAATATTGGCAAAGCGGTGACACGAAATACGTCGCGTTTATCGGCAAAGACAATATAGTTTTTCACACAATAATTTTTCCGGCTATCTTGATGGCGTGGAACGATTACAGCGCAGATAAGTACACGCTTCCTCAAAACGTTCCGGCAAACGAGTTTCTCAATTTTGAAGGAAAGAAATTTTCAAAATCGCGCGGATGGGGAATTGATGTTGATGAGTTCCTCGAATTGTTCCCAGCCGATACCTTGCGATACACTTTAGCTGCCAATCTTCCGGAATCTAAGGACACAGATTTTTACTGGAAAGAATTTCAAGGCAGAACAAACGGCGAACTTGCCGATATTCTTGGAAACCTTGTCAACCGCACTTTTACTTTTGCGCATAAACATTTCAACGGCGAGGTACCGAAACGCGGTAAGCTTGAAAAAATTGACGAAGAAATGCTCGCAACAATAAATGAGTATCCTAAGAAAATTTCCGGGTTGATTGAGCGCTACAAAATAAAAGATGCTGTTTTTGAAATGATGAATCTTGCCCGTGCCGGAAACAAATACTTTAATGATTCCGAACCGTGGGTGAGCGTTAAGAAGAATAAAGAACATTGCGCAACGACGGTGAACATTTGTCTAAACGCCATTTATACTTTGGCTGAAGTTTTTGAACCGGTGATTCCATTTTCGAGCGTGAAAATATTTAAGATGCTGAATGCAAGACCAACCGAATGGTCAAAATGCGGAAGCGTTGAATTGGCAGCGGGTCATAAGCTCAACGAAGCCGAAATCCTTTTTAATAAGATTGAGGATAAAGTGATTGAAGAACTCGTAAATAAAATTGGTTCCGGTTCCGCAGAAGTTCCGGAAAAAGTGGAAGAAATTACGATCGATGAATTCAAGAAAGTAAAAATGAAGGTTGCCAGTATTGTAGCCGCTGAGAATGTTAAGAAAAGTGATAAACTTCTCAAATTGCAGATTGATCTCGGAAGCGAGAAACGTCAAGTTATTGCCGGAATCGCGAAAAGTTACAAACCGGAAGAGCTGATCGGTAAAAAAGTTTTAGTAGTTGCAAACCTTAAACCGGCTAAACTGTTCGGTCTGGAATCGCAAGGAATGATTTTAGCGGTTGATTCCGGAGAAGAAGGAAAAGTTAAGGTTATCGAAATCGATGAATCTATAAATCCCGGTACTCTAGCAAAATAAACTTTCCACGAAAACAAATTTTTATCGGATGAAATTGCAAAATCGTTCTGACCTTAATAAAACAATTCATCTTACAAAAAAAGAAATTTCGTTTTATTCAGGGGCTCTCATAAAGCTTCATGAAAATTCAACCGTGAAAGAAATTCTTAACAAAACAGTAAACCAGGATTTGTTTAAGGCAATCGAGTTTCTTCCGGCAAGGTTTGTAGATCTTTTGATAATTGATCCGCCGTACAATTTATCCAAAACTTTTAACAAGCTTACGTTCAGGGAAAAATCGATTCAAGAATATTCCGAGTGGATAGAAAGTTTTATCGTTAAACTGAAATGTACTCTGAAACCGACGGCGTCAATTTATTTTTGCGGCGATTGGCATACATCGATTTCAATTCCTACCGTTCTTGAAAAACATTTTGTACTCAGAAACAGAATTACCTGGGAAAGAGAAAAGGGCAGAGGCGCAACGCAGAATTGGAAGAACAGTTCGGAAGACATTTGGTTCTGTACGGTTTCGAATAAGTTCACCTTCAACCCTGATGAAGTGAAATTAATGAGACGTGTTCTTGCGCCTTACCGTGATGAAGACAATAAACCGAAAGATTGGCAGTCGAACCATCATGGCGAATACAGACTCACGTTCCCTTCAAATTTTTGGAATGATATTTCGGTACCATTCTGGTCGATGCCGGAAAACACTGAACATCCGACTCAGAAACCGGAGAAGCTGATCGCAAAACTTATTTTAGCCAGCTCTAAAAAAGGCGATGTTGTATTAGACCCCTTCCTCGGTTCAGGCACAACATCCGTAGTTGCAAAGAAGTTGGAAAGGAAATATCTCGGCATCGAAATGGATAAGTATTATGCATGTTTAGCGGAAAAACGACTCGCGTTGGCTGGAACTGATACTCGAATTCAGGGGTATGATTATAAGACTTTTTGGGAAAGAAATACGAAACCTTTTCCAATTGATGCGAACAAGTAGATTACAGCATGCTTGGAATTTTTTCATTCCTTGATTTTCAAACCCTCAATGGGTAAAATAGCAAACTCAATTTATGTCAGATGGAGGTTTTTAATGCGCAGAGGAGCACTTTTTCTATTAGTCCTTCCTTTAATTGCCCTTATTTCATGCACGCCGGAACAATCCAAAATTGTTGTTGCCCAATTCGGCGATCATAAAATCTATATGGATGATTTTGAAAATGCTTATGCCAAAAACTCGGGCGGTTTTGAAAAGGCTAAGAATGATTCGATTGGTGCGTACAAGAATTTTTTGGATTTGTACGTTAACTACAAAATGAAATTACGCGACGCCGAAGTTAGAGGTTATACCGAGGACCCCGATATGCAGAAGGAGTTTCATGATTACAAAATAAACATCGGAACGGCTCTGCTTTTAGAAAACGCTTTGTTTGAACCGAACATGCACAAATTATATGAGAGAAGAAAAACGGAATACCGCGCGAGTCATATTTTCCTTCGTCCGGATTCAACTCATAATGATAAACAGATACAAGAATTGGGAGCCGAGTTAATCAAAAGAATTAATAACGGCGAAGATTTTTCCGAGTTGGCAAAAAAGTACTCGGTTGATAAATATTCGAAAGATAACGGAGGAGATGTTTATTACTTTACCTCAGGTCTTGTTGCAAGTCGTGCCATTGAAGATGCGGTTTATGCTACCGAACCCGGGCACATTTATCCCGAACTTGTGAAATCACCGTTCGGCTATCACATTATAAAAGTTACCGAAAAACATCCGCGCAGAGTTTCAATTAGAGTTGCGAACATTTTAATTCCATTCGGAGATTCAAGCGGGGTTGATACAGCCAAAGCATTAAAGACAATTCAAGATATACAAACGCAAATAAAAGATGGCGCCGATTTTGGTTTGATGGCAATGAAATATTCTAAAGATAAATCTACGGCGAATAAACGCGGCGATATGGGATTCATCGAAAGAGGCAGAACTTCAAGAATTTTTGATGAAGCCGCATTCAATCTGAAAAAAGGCGAAGTCTCGGCTATTATTAAAGGTCCAGATGGATTTCATTTAATTACTGTTACGGATGAAACTCCGTACCCATCTTACGAGCAGGATAAGGAAGAGTTAAAAAATATTTATAGAAGAATCGGTTACAAGGAAGATTATGATAATTTGATTGCAAAATTGAAAACCGAATTGAAGTATAAATTGAATGAAGGCACATACAACAAAATTCTCGCAATGGCAGATACTACTAAGTTTGGTCCGGATTACGCCAACAGCAATCTTCAAAAGCAAACCGGCAAGGATACAATTTTTACTATCGGTACTAAACCTTACAGTACGGATAGTTTGTTCGCGATGTTAGGAAAGCGCCCGAATTTTCTAAAAAGGAAAATTGACAGCAAAGTTTTAAGCGAAGGTATAAATGAATACTCCGCTCAAGCTTTGCTGAATGAAAAAGCTCTTGTCTATGATAAGGACGACAAAGAGTTCGCACAGCTTCTTGATGAGTATAAGAAGGGAATGTATTTATTCAAGATTTTGGATCAAGAAGTCTGGTCGAAAGTTTCATCGGACAGCGCAAAAGTTTTGAAGTATTTCGAAGCTAACCGGGATAAATTTCAGTGGAAGGATCGAGTTGAATTCAAAGAGATTTACAATCAAAGAGATTCTTTGATAAACGAGTGTTATGCAATGGTTGCATCCGGTTATCCGTACGACAGCGCTGCGGTGAAGTTTAATCAGCGCACGGGATACGACACCACTCCGGGTTATCATGGTTTGGTTGAAGTTGGTTTTAATGAATTGGCAACGCAGGCAAACGCTTTGAAAAACATCGGCGATATTTCGAAGCCGTTTAAATTTCAGAACGGATGGTCGATTGTAAAATTGATTAAACGTGAAGCGGCCCGACCGAAGACGTTTGAAGAAGCGCGCGCGGAAGCTTCCAGCCAATTGCAGGAGAAAGAAAGCAAGCAGTATGAAGCCGCTTACATAGATAATCTGAAAAGCATTTATCACCCGAAATATTATTATGATGAATTACGTTATGCGTTCAAGCCTCAAAATTGATTATCTGTTTGTGATTTGCCTTTTCTCGTTTGGAGTAGTTGGTTGTTCCAAAGAAGAAAAGTCGGATAAGTATGTAGCCAAGGTAAACAAATCAATTTTGACTGAAGAGCAAGTCCGGATGGGATTATCGGAGGAGCAGAACAAAGGAAAGTACCGTTCGGAGTTTATCAATTCATGGATTCAGAACGAAATTTTATTTCAGGAAGCTGAGAAGCAGGGCGTAACGAACGACAAAGAATTTTACGCCATACTTGAAAGAAGCAAGAAAGAATTGGCGGCAGCTTTTTTGATAAAGAAAATTCTTGCCGATAATAATGTTGATGTCAACGATGAAGAAGTGCAGAAGTATTATGATGAATCGAAGGATAATTTTAAATTGAATGACGACGCTTACAGACTCAACATTGTTCATTTCAATAATTTTGATAAAGCCGTTCTTTTCAGAAATAAATTGATTGAAACGGACTGGAACCGGGCGTTGAGTTCTTTTCAAAAAGAACCGGCGGTTACGGGTTCTGAATCAGCGGTTTTGCGTTACAAATATCAGTTGCAGCCGATAAATCTTTTGAAGCAATTATCAGATATGCAGCCGAACGAAGTAAGCACGGTGATTCAAACCGGTCAGTCTGATTATGTTGTAGTTCAACTGATTGACAGACTTTACAAGGATTCGATTCCGCCGTTGGAATTTGTGAAAGACGAAATCAAAAACAGATTGTTGGTAATTAAGAGGAGAGAATTTGTTAAGAACTACATCGACAAATTGGTATCCGAACATAACTTAGAGATTGTGAGGTACTCTGAATGAGAAAATTATTAATCGCATTATTGCTTATGACTTGTTCGATAAATGCGCAGCAGATGTTGGATAAAATTGTTGCCGTAGTCGATAACGAGATTATTCTTAAGTCGGAATTAGATTTTAGGGCAAACTACGAGGCGGCGCAAAAGAATCTTAATCCGGCTGATACAACCTTGCGCAAGCAAATTTTGAATTCGATGATCGAAGAGAAATTGCTTTACGCCCAGGCTGAGCTAGATTCTATTACCGTTACGGACGATCAGGTGAAACAACAATTGGATTACCAGATCAATTACTTTATTCAACAGTACGGTTCCAAAGAGCGGCTAGAACAAATTTACGGCATGCCGCTGGAGAAGTTGAAACGCACGCTTCAGGACGATACAAGAAAAAGTTTGATGGCACAAATGCTTCAACAGAAAAAGTTCGGGCAAGTGGAAGCATCAAGAAAAGAAGTTGAAGATTTCTTTGCCACTTACAAAGATTCATTAGGAATCATACCGGAGAAATTTCACATCGCACATATATTTCAAAATCCGAAGACAGGCGAAAGAGTGAAAAAGAAAGCACGTGATTTTGCCGAATCGCTTTTGGATTCGCTGAAAAAAGGCGCAGATTTTGCAACGCTGGCAAAAAAATATTCAGACGATCCCGGCAGCGCTGCCCAAGGCGGCGATCTTGGTTTTGTAAAACGCGGTGTGTTTTATCCCGAGTTCGAAGCTGTTGCCTTTTCATTAGCACCCAATCAGATTTCCGGTGTGGTTGAGTCGCCGGTTGGATTTCACATAATTCAACTTTTGGAACGACGCGGGGAGTCGATTCATTGCCGCCATATTCTCATTAAGATAAAGAGCGACGATGAGTCTGACCTTCATGCTATCGAATTTTTATCCGACATACGCGATAGTATCGTTCAAGGTAAAAATACATTTGAACATTATGCACAATTATACAGCGACGATAAAGAAAGTGCTAAGTTGGGCGGCGATCTCGGAACATTCGAGGCCAGCCAATTAGATAAATCGCTGTTGGATGTAATTTATAAATTGAAAGAAGGCGAGATTAGTTTTCCGAAACGCCTTGAAATTGACAAGAACGTTTACGGTTACCACATTGTAAAACTTATTCAGAGAATTCCTGAACATCGTGCTAATCTTGATACCGATTATGCTGAAGTTAAACGTCTTGCCGATTATGCCAAGAAGCAGAAAATGTATGCCGAATGGATGAAAGAGCTTAAGGGGAAAATTTATTGGGCAATACGAATGTAGTTGACTTCTAACATTAAGTTTAGATTGATAAATGCGAAGGTTTGAATAGTTTATGTTTCAAAGTGGTAACGAACAAAAAGGATAAAAGTTGACAGAGAAAGCCACCACGAAAGATGTAGAAGCCGTAGAAAAATTATCGCTGACGGTTAAGCAAATCAAAAAAGAAATTGCCAAAGTAATTGTCGGGCAAGACCAAATTGTTAATGATCTGCTGGTCAGTCTTCTGTCTCGCGGACATTGCTTGCTTGTCGGTGTGCCGGGACTTGCAAAAACTCTTCTCATTAAAACGCTCGCCGAGGTTCTTGATCTCAAGTTCAACCGGATTCAATTTACTCCGGACCTGATGCCGAGCGACATAACCGGAACGGAAATAATTGACGAGGATGCTGCGACCAAGAAAAGGATTTTCAGATTCATACAGGGACCGGTTTTCGCAAACATAATTCTTGCTGATGAAATCAATCGCACACCGCCTAAAACTCAAAGTGCACTTCTTGAAGCGATGCAAGAGCATAAAGTAACTGCTGCCGGTGTAACGCGCACATTGGAAGAACCTTTTTTTGTTTTGGCAACCCAAAATCCGATTGAACAGGAAGGAACGTATCCGCTTCCGGAAGCGCAGCTCGATAGATTTATGTTCAATCTCTGGCTGGATTATCCGAACTTCAAAGAAGAAATAGAAATTATAAAAACTACGACGAGTGATTATCTGCCGAAACTTGGAAAAGTTTTGGGCGCCAATGAATTGATAGAATATCAAGATTTGATTAAGCGTGTGCCCGTTGCCGATAACGTAATTGAGTTCGCTGTGAAATTTGTGGATTCAACTCGTCCGACTAACAATGCGAGTCAATTTATCAAAGAGTGGGTGAATTGGGGCGCTGGTCCGAGGGCTTCGCAGTATTTGATTCTTGCGGCAAAGACTAAAGCCGTCATGGAAGGAAGATTCACTCCATCCATTGATGACGTGAAAGCGTTCCTTGTGCCGGTTCTGCGCCACCGCATCATTCCAAACTTCAGTGCCGAAGCAGAAGGAATTAACTCGGTAGAAATAATTAAAAAACTTATGTGAATGAAAAATAAATTACAGCTCGAACAACAAATCAATTTCAAATTTGAGAGGATGAATGGCGTTAAATAAAACTCTCCGTAAAATATTTTCCACGGGGGTTTTAGTAACGCTAGTGGTTTTAAGTTTCAATGCATGTTCTAAAAAACCGCAGACTACTTTTCAAGTATCAAAACCCAAACCAAATCAATTCGGACTTGCAGTTGATGGTCTAATAGAAGTTCGCGATACAATTCAAACTGACGAAACACTTTCAGATATCCTTTTACCTCATGGTGTTAGTCAACAGAAAATTAATGAGATAGCAAATAAGTCGCTTAACGTTTTTCCTTTAAGAAGTTTTCGCGCTGAGGATGAATTGTATATTTATGCAAAATGGGATTCGGTGGAAACAGTTAAGTACCTCGTGTACAAAAAGGATCCGGTTAATTATGTTGTGTTCGATCTGCGTGATACAATCAACATTTATAAGAAGCAAAAGCCGGTTACTATTAGGCAAGTCGTCGCGTCAGGTGTAATTAAGAGCTCGCTTTTTCAAACACTTCAAGAAAAAAATATCAATTTGGAAATCGCTTCGAGACTGGAAGATATTTACGGCTGGCAGATCGATTTTTTCCGACTACAACCGAGCGACAGTTTCAAAGTGATCTATGAAGAAATTTCTGTTGACGGCGTACACGTTGATGTGGGAAAAATTTTAGCGGCAAATTTTAATTATCATAAGCAAGACTATTACGCATTTTACTACAACAAAGAAAAAGGCGATCAGTATTTTGATGAGAAGGGGAATAGTCTAAAAAGAATGTTCTTGAAAGCGCCGCTTAAGTATTCACGTATTTCATCACGATATTCTATTAACCGCTATCATCCAATCCTACACCGCAACAAAGCGCACCTTGGTACAGACTACGCTGCACCAACAGGAACACCAATCATGAGTGTGGGTAACGGGGTAGTAGTCGCTGCAGCTTACACAAGCGGCAACGGCAACTATGTCAAAATAAAACATAACGCTACATATACTACACAATACTTACACATGTCGCACTTTGCAAAAGGAATTCATCCGGGCGTTCGAGTAACTCAAGGACAAGTGATTGGCTATGTCGGAAGTACAGGTTTGGCGACAGGTCCGCACGTTTGTTTCCGGTTTTGGAAGAACGGAAGGCAAGTTGATCCTATGAGAGGGAAGTATCAATCCGTGGGACCGGTAAGCAAAAAGAACAAGTCGGACTTCGATCTGGTTAAGAAAGAATGGATGGATAAGCTGAACGCATCCGAAACTCAGCTGACGGCAGTTCATTCAGAAAACACAAAGTCACACGGCTAAGAAACTTTCCCGTTCCCCGTTTTTAGTCTTCTGAAATAATATTCATTGAAATGAATAATTATACATTCCAGTTTTTCCACTAAATTAATTTTTGCAAATAGCGCCGACTCATATTGCGTTGAAAACAATTGTTTCATAAGTTTGCATCACTTTATTAAACGAGGTTGAAATGAAAGCTGAATGTCCGGTATGCGGCGCACAAATTGAACTTGCTGCCGATGCTGTGCAGGGTGAATTGATAGAATGTCCCGACTGCGGAACTGAACTTGAAATTATAACTGTAAATCCTCCAAAAGTTCAAGAAGCACCTCAGGAAGAAGAAGACTGGGGAGAATAATTTGATCTGGGTTTTAGATTCCACACTTCGTGAGGGCGAACAAACACCCGGTGTTTATTTTGATAAGCATATCAAACTTGCAATTGCAAATCTTCTTGAAGAAGTTGGTATAGATATTATTGAATCCGGTCACCCAATGGTGACGCCGGAAATTCATGCCGCTGTTAAATCCATAGCTCAAAAAGGTTATAAAGCAATCGTTGGCGCGCACTCAAGATCGCTTCAAAGCGATGTTGATCTTGCGCTCGAATGCGGTGTTGGCTTCCTCGGAATTTTTTATTGTGTTTCTGACGAAAGACTCAATACAGTTTTCAAAAAAGATTTAGATCAAGCGATTACTCAAATTACCGATGTAATCAAATATGCAAAATCGCAAAACCCAAAATTGCTGATCCGTTACACACCGGAAGACACTGTGAGATCGCAGTTCGAGAATGTTGTGAAAGCCGCTACGGCTGCCGTTGAAGCCGGTGCTGATATAATCAGTGTTGCCGACACAACCGGTTACATGGTGCCCGGTACAAATAGAAATATGTACGATTATATTTCAAGACTTATTGAAGAATTGGACAAGAAAAATCTTCATCCCAAAATTGCTGTTCATTGTCACAATGATCGCGGACTTGCGCTTTCAAATGCACTTGATGCTTATCGTGCCGGTGCAAGTATAATTGATGCTGCCGCTTTAGGTCTAGGCGAAAGAGCCGGCATAGTTGATCTCGCTCAATTGCTCGTTGTACTTACTGTTGATTACGGAGAGAAACGCTGGAACTTAAGCAAGCTGGTTGAATTGTACGAATTGGTCAGCAAGCATTCTGGAATTCCGATTCCGGCAAATTTTCCTGTCACTGGCAAAAATGCATTTACACATTGCGCTGGAGTTCATACTCATGCGGCGTCTATCAATCCAATGCACTATGAAAGTTTGAATCCGGAAATTCTTGGAAGACAAAGAACATTTTCGCTCGATCATATGTCGGGCATTGCATCGCTTCGTTATGCTCTGAAATTAATAAGTGAAGAAGGATTGGATGACGCACATCAGCAAGATGTACTGCATGAAGTCAAATCAGTCGGTCAACGAGGAAGAACTGTTGATCTTGCCGAGCTTAAACACATCGTTGATGCAGTTAAACATCATAAGACTTACAATAGCTGAGATGAAACCTCCCGGCTCTACTTTTATAATTAGATGATTTAGGAGTAACGAAAAATGAAAATTGGATTGCTTCATTCGCTGATACGTAAGGACGAGAAGTTTTTAATAGATGAGTTTAATGCTATTAAAGGTGTAGAACTTGTAATGATCGATGATCGTGAAATTACTTTTACTCTCGGCAAAGATCATTTTGGTCTTGATGTTGTTGTTGAACGCTGCATCAACCACTCGCGTGCATTACACGGGTTGAGATTATTTGAAGCTGCCGGAATAAAATGTGTGAACACTTTTAACGTGGCAACAATCTGCGGCGATAAACTTTTAACATCTGTTGCGCTTGCAGAAAACAAAGTTCCGCAGCCCGAAGTTAGAGTTGCTTTCACAGAAGAATCAGCACTTAAAGCGATTGAAGAAATGGGCTACCCGGTTGTGTTGAAACCAGCGGTTGGATCATGGGGAAGGCTGCTTTCAAAAATAAATGATCGCGATGCTGCCGAAGCAATTCTTGAACACAAAACCGTTCTCGGTTCGTATCATCATTCTATCTTTTATATTCAGAAGTATGTTGAGAAGAGCGGAAGGGATATCAGAAGTTTTGTCGTCGGCGACAAATGTATAGCAGCTATTTATAGAACTTCACCTCACTGGATCACAAATACTGCACGCGGCGGATTGGCAACAAATTGTCCGGTAACACCTGAACTGAGCGAGTTATCGCTGAAAGCTGCAAAAGCTGTCGGCGGCGGCATTGTTGCAATTGATGTCTTTGAAACCAAACAAGGTTTGATGGTTAACGAAGTAAATTATACGATGGAATATAAAAACAGCATCACAACTACCGGTGTAAATATTCCAAAACACATGGCTGAATACGTTGTAAAAGTTGGAAAAGGTAAATAATGGAAAAGGTGAAAGTTTCCATTGTTGGTGCATCGGGTTATACCGGTGGCGAATTGTTACGGTTGTTGTTATTCCATCCGAATGTTGAGGTGAATCAAGTTACGTCGGAAAGTTACACGGGAAAATATGTTCATAAAGTTCATCCGAACTTGCGCAAATCAACGATGCTGAAGTTTGTATCTGCAGCAGAACTGCAACCATGCGACTTGCTGTTTTTGTGTTTGCCTCATAACAGTTCTCAAAACAGAATTGATGAATTCAAAAAGTTAGCCCCGAAAATAATTGATTTGAGTGCCGACTTTAGATTGAAAGATGTTGCTGAATATGAAAAGTGGTACGGACATAAACATGCTCGACCCGAACTGTTGAATGAATTCGTTTATGGTATTCCTGAGCTTCACCGCGAGGAAATGAAGAAAGCAAATTACATTTCAAGTGCTGGCTGTAACGCAACCGCGAGTATTTTAGGTTTATATCCGCTTTACAAAAATAATTTGGTTGAGACAGACAGAACCGTTATCGAGGTCAAAGCCGGTTCGAGTGAAGGCGGAAATAAAGTTAACGAAGGATCGCATCACCCGGAACGTAGCGGCGTTGTGCGTTCCTACATGCCTACTCAGCACAGACACTCGGCGGAAATTTTACAAGAATTGTCCTTTGGAAATAAAATTGCTGTACATTTTTCAGCAACGGCAATCGATATCGTGCGGGGTTTGCTCGCTACGTGTCACGTTTTCTTGAAAGAGAATTTGCAAGAGAAAGATATTTGGAAAATTTATCGCGAAGCTTACGGTAACGAACCGTTCATCAGAATCGTGAAAGAAAGCGAAGGAATTTATCGCTACCCGGAACCGAAATTATTAGCCGGGACTAATTATTGCGATATCGGTTTCAAGAAAGATGAATTCTCAAATCGAGTTGTTGTGATCAGCGCGATAGACAATTTGATGAAGGGCGCTGCGGGGCAAGCATTGCAAGCATTTAACCTGATGTACGGTTTTGATGAAAGAACCGGACTCGAATTTCCGGGTCTTCATCCAATATAATAATTCCCGTTCTTGATCTTGCACTTGCTCTTGATCTTAATCATGAGCCTTAGAGCAAGAGCAAGAATAAGAGCATGAGCAAGATTAGAAAATGTGCAGACTACTTTACGTTAACTCGAAACAACAATTTGCAGTTGAAGATTATCTGAAAAAATTTGCTTTGGTTGCAAGGAACAGCAGAGAATTTCAAGGACACGGTTGGGGCTGCGCTTATCGCGTTGGTAACGAATGGAAATTTTACAGAAATGTAAAACCAATTTGGGAAGCAGATCTTTCAAAGTTTGGATTTACCGACCGTCTGATTGTTCATGCTCGGAGTGCGTTTAAGGATGAGGGGATAGCAGTCGAAAACAATATGCCATTTAATGATGAGAAAAACATTTTCATTTTTAACGGTGAACTGCGCGGCGTGAAAATAAAAGAAGAAGGCAGAATCGGCGCAGAAAAGATTTTTAACTATATAAAACGTTTTGATAAAGGGAACATCAAAGAAGCAATTCATAAGGGAACTGAAATCATAAACCAAAAATCAAATTACGTTCGGGCGATGAATATTATTTGGACAGATAATGAAGCTGCTTATGTTTATGCTCAGTTTAGCGAGGACGCAGATTACTTTACTATGTATAAGTATCAAAATAGAAATACCGTTGCAGTGTGTTCTGAAAAGTTTCCCGATGAAAATGATTGGCTGCCGATTGCAAATAATTCGTTAACGGAGATTCCATGCTTCTAATTAAGATAGGCGGCGGAAAAGAATTGAACTTGAAAGGGATAGCTGTTGATCTTGCGACTGTCAACGAGAAATTCATAATTGTTCACGGCGCCAATGCGTTGCGTGATGAACTTGCACAAAAACTTGGTATCGAAAAGAAAGTTGTTACATCGCTTTCCGGTTACGATTCGGTCTTGAGCGATGAAAACACAATCGATCTAATGATGATGGCTTACGCCGGACTAAAGAACAAACGTATTGTAGAACTATTGCAGCAAAATGGTATTAACGCAGTTGGCTTGTCCGGTGTTGATGGAAAATTGCTTCAAGGTAAACGTAACAGCGGAATAAAAGTTCGTGAAGGCGGCAAAACTCTTTTGCTTAGAGATTTTTCCGGCAAACCTAAAGCGATCAATAAACAACTGTTAGATTTGTTACTTGAAAATGGTTATACGCCGGTACTAAGTGTTCCATTGATTGATGAAAATAATTTCGCAATCAATTCCGAGAACGATGATATAGTTGCTCTGCTGCAGAGCGAGTTCAAAGCTGATAAAATTATTTCGCTCATCGAAGCGCCGGGCTTTCTATTAGATAAGAACGATCCGTCATCGCTCGTAACAAAAATGTCTAAGTCCGAACTTGAAACGATGGAACAAAAAGTTGATGGCAGAATGAAACGCAAAATTCTAGCGCTCAGAAAATTATTCTGCGAAGGCATCCCTTCGGGAGAAGCCGGAGGCACAACAGTAATTCTCTCCGACGGCAGGACGGAAAATCCAATTAAAGATGCATTAAATGGTAAAGGGACAACAATACAATGATTGACTACAAAGAAATTACCCAGAAATATGAAATTGACGTTTACCCGCGGCGCGATGTTGTCTTGGTTAAAGGCAAAGGCGCGAGATTGTGGGACGACAATGGCAACGAATATATTGACATGGCTGCAGGTATCAGCGTTGCAAACATTGGTCACTCCAACGAAAAAGTTGTGGAAGCGTTAACCAAGCAAGCATCCACTTTGATTACTTGCCCGAATACTTTTTACAACGATACTAAAGCAATTTTTCTGGAGAAACTTTTCAGCATTGCACCGAAGAATTTAACAAAAGCTTTCTTGACAAACAGCGGAACGGAAGCTATCGAAGGCGCAATCAAGTTTGTGAGATTGAATACTAAGAAAACAAAGTTCATCGCTGCGATGAAAGGTTTTCATGGAAGAACATTGGGCGCGTTAAGCGCTACATATAAAAAAGAATACCGCGAAGGATTTGAACCGCTTGTTCCGGGTTTCACATTTGTTCCGTACAATAATTTTGAAAAACTTGCTGAAGCAGTTGACGACGATACAGCCGGAATCATTCTTGAACCGATTCAAGGAGAGGGCGGAATAAACGTCGGACAGAAAGAATATTTTCAAAAAGTACGACAGCTTTGCGACGAAAAAAATATTCTTTTGATCATCGATGAAATCCAAACCGGATTCTGCCGTACCGGAAAAATGTTTGCAATTGAAAATTTGGGGATCGAAGCCGACATAATGACATTGGCAAAATCAATTGCCGGCGGTTTCCCGATGGGCGCAATTTTATGCTCGGATAAAATCCAAGTTGAAAAAAGCAAACACGGTTCAACATTCGGCGGTAATCCGCTCGCATGTGCAGCCGGAATCGCATCAATCGACTTCATGATTGAAAATAAACTTTGGGAACAAGCAGAAGCAAAAGGAAAATATTTCAAAGAGAAATTGGAAAAGCTTAACCTTTCAAAGGTTCGCGAGATTAGAATTGTCGGTTTGATGATTGGCATCGAACTGAAAGACAAATCGCAACCCGTTATAGTTGAGCTGCTCAACAAAGGAATAATTTCACTTCCGGCCGGCACAACCGTATTGCGTATGCTGCCGCCGCTGGTAATCAGCTATGAGGATTTGGATACGGTAGTTGAAAAGTTAGCGGAAATATTAAAATAATTGAGAATTGCTAATTGAGAATGCAGAATTAGAAATTAGTTCTGCATTCTATCCTCATCGTTCTACACTCTCAAATACTTTCTTTGCTTTATAACCGCATTTCATTTATTTTTGACACGTTAAAAAATTAATTCTAGCTATGATTCTCGATTACATACCGGTTATTCTTGTCATTGTTGTTGCTTCTGCTTTTGGCGGAATCGTGGTTTTGTCCTCTAAAATATTCGGTCCGCAGCGCCCAACCAAAATAAAATTGATGTCGTATGAAAGCGGCAAAGACCCCGTTGGTACAACTCACGAAAGAATTTCCATCAAGTACTACCTCGTTGCCATGCTGTTTATAATATTTGATATTGAAGTAATTTACGTTTATCCATGGGCTGTGCAATTCAAAAAACTTTTTAATGAATTCGGAATCTTTGCGTTCTTACCGATGTTTATATTCTTGATAGTTCTTGAATTAGGATACCTTTATGTTTATAGAAAGGGAGGCTTAAAGTGGGATTAGAAGCTGTCCTTCAAAAAGACGGATACATCACCACAACAATAGATGCAATCGTAGGATGGGCGCGCAAAAGTTCCGTTTGGCCGATGCCGATGGGAATTTCTTGCTGTGCAATCGAAATGATTTCCGCAGCTGATCCGAAATATGATATTGCAAGATTCGGTTCCGAAGTAATGCGTTTCACTCCTCGCCAATGCGATCTTATGATTGTTGCGGGAACAGTGACCTATAAGATGGCCCAAGTTGTAAGAAGAATTTATGATCAGATGCCGGAACCAAAGTGGGTGATTGCAATGGGAGCGTGCACTTCATCCGGCGGAATGTACCGTTCATACAGCGTTGTGCAAGGCATAGATCAATTTCTTCCGGTTGATGTTTATACTGCCGGTTGTCCTCCTCGTCCGGAAAATTTATTAAATGCGTTAATGACGCTTCAAGAAAAAATTGGAAAAACAAAAGCACGCGATTTTCAGAACAGACCTATGGTTGATCTAGAACTCGCTCAAAACTAATCTTATGGATGTTAAAGCGCTCATCGTAGAAAAAGTAAAAGAGAAATTTGGATCCGCACTGGAAGAAGTTTCCGATTTTAGAGACGATCTTTGTCTGACGATTAGGAAAGATCAAATTGTTCCGTTGGGAAATTTTTTAAAGAATGATCCCGATCTTCAATTCCTAATGTGTAAAGATGTAACTGCAATCGATTGGGCTACCAGAAAAAACAGATTCACTGTTGTCTATCATATTCATTCATTCAAACTAAATTTTACTCTTCGCATTAAGGCAAACGTTACCGATGAATCGAACTCGATAGAGAGTGTAACATCGTTATGGAAAAGTGCCGACTGGTACGAGCGCGAGACTTATGATATGTACGGGATTAAATTTTTAAATCATCCGGATCTTAGAAGAATGTACATGCCGGAAGGTTTTGAACATTATCCGTTAAGAAAAGATTTCCCGTTACTCGGAATTCCCGGTTCTTTACCTTTCCCTAAAAAAGCTGAATAAGATGGATAGAATTTCACAAATATATAACGACGAAAAACTTCTCAAACGTCTTCACGATGATCCGGGTCTCACTATAGAAGACGCGCTGGAAAACGAAATGGTTATCAACATGGGTCCGCAGCATCCGGCAACGCACGGTGTTCTGCGTCTCGTGTTACGACTTGATGGTGAAACTGTTATGGGTATCGTGCCTGAACTCGGCTATCTGCATCGCGGATATGAAAAGATGGCTGAGAACATGAGCTACATCGAATTCATTCCTCATACCGACCGTCTCGATTATCTTGCTACGATGTGCAATAATGTTGCATATGTCCTTGCTGTCGAAAAACTTGCCGGAATTGAAGCGCCGAAACGCGCTCAATACATTCGCATGATCGTATCCGAACTTTCTAGAATTGCATCGCATCTTGTTGCAATAGGAACCTTCGCTATGGATGTCGGCGCGGTTACGATGGTTATGTGGACGTTCCGTGAGCGTGAAAAGATTCAAAATATTTTCGATCGACTTGCCGGCGCTAGATTTACTACAAGCTATACGCGGATCGGCGGTGTAGCTGCGGATATAGATGATGAAGCAATTGCAATGGCAAGAAAGTTTTTGGAAGAGATTGAACCGGCGATGGTTGAAATGGATAAACTAATGCTTGGCAACAGAATTTTTATTGATCGTCTTGAAGGTATTGGGATTTTGTCGAAAGAAGATGCGATTGATCTCGGCATAACCGGTCCGAATCTTCGCGCGAGCGGTGTTGAGTACGATGTCCGTCGCGCTAAACCATATTTGTTCTATAACGAAGTTGATTTCAACATACCGGTTTACACGGAAGGCGATTGCCTTGCGCGTTATTTTCAGAGAGGCGATGAATTAAGGGAGAGCGCGAAAATTTTGAATCAGCTTCTCGATAAGATTCCTAATGGCGAAGTGATGGCGAATGATCCGAAAAAAGTTCTTCCTCATAAAACGGAGATTTATTCCAAGATGGAAGAGCTTATTCACGATTTCATGATTGTAAATTTTGGAATTAATCCGCCTGTTGGCGACACATACTTTTCTGTTGAGAATCCGAAAGGCGAATTGGGATTTTATTTTGTTAGTAACGGAACCGGTAATCCGTGGAAATTGAAAATACATTCGCCATCGTTCTGTAATTTGCAAGCGATACCAAAATTATGCAAGGGCGCAATGATATCGGATGTTGTCGCTATCATTGGTAGTCTCGATCCGGTTATGGGGGAAGCAGATAAGTGACGAAGATCAAGAACAAGAGCACGTGCAAGAAATGAATGAAGTTTATTTTGATCATGAAAAACTGAAAGTGTATCAAAAAGCTATTGAGTTTGTTGTTTGGGTGCACAAAGTGTTACGTGATATAAAAACGAAGAATCCAACTATTGACCAATTTGAAAGAGCATCGGATTCAATCGCTCTAAATATTGCAGAGGGCAATGGTAAGTTTTCTGGCAAAGATCGTTGTAGATATTTTGATATTGCGAAGGGTTCTAGTCTAGAATCGGCTGCATGTTTAGATGTCTTGCATTCGAAAGGCTTAGTCAATGATGAAATGCTTATTCAAGGGAAGAACCAACTAAAAGAAGTAGTATCAATGATTATGGGCTTAATAAAAAGTAATTCTGATCGAGTGTATGAGTCAGAAGAGAATTACACATTATAAATGTTCTTGCTCTTATTCTTGCTCATGCCCGCTTCGACTTGTCGAAGACGAGGCGAGCTCTTGATCTGAGGTAAAAATGGAATTCAAATTCACTGAAGAAAGTCTTAAAAGAATTGATGACGTACGTAAGAAGTATCCTACTTCTTTAGCTGCGGTGATGCCTGTCGTTTACATTGCACAAGAACAAAATGGTTACATCACCAACGAAGCAATGGAAGAGATCGCTAATGTGTTGGGAATCGACAAAGTGAATGTGCTTAGCGTTGTAACTTTTTATACTATGTATCACACAAAACCGATGGGAAAATATCACATTCAAGTTTGCACGAATGTTTCTTGCATGCTGCGCGGTGCTTACGAAATTTGGGACGATGTAAAAGGAAAGCTCGGTATCGATCACATGCAAGTTACTGCAGATGGAAAATATTCTCTCGAAGAAGTTGAATGCATGGGCGCTTGCGGTTACGCACCGATGATAGCCGTCAACGAAGACTACTTCGAGAATTTAAGCAAAGAAAAAGTTTTAGAAATTATCGACTCGCTGAAATAATGGAAAGAATTGTTTTACCTGAAATACCGAATCTGAATCAGATGGAAGTTTATCTCGCTAACTCCGGATTCGAAGCGGCAAGAAAAGCTTTCAAACAAACTCCGGATGAACTAATCGATCAAGTGAAAAAATCCGGATTGCGCGGAAGAGGCGGCGCTGCATTCTTAGCGGGTTTGAAGTGGAGCTTCATGCCGAAGTCGAACGATAAACCAAAATATCTTTGCATCAACGGCGATGAAAGCGAACCGGGTTCATTTAAGGACCGACAAATTTTTGAAGACAATCCTTTCCAGTTGATTGAAGGCGCGATTATAACATGCTACGCTATCGGCGCTAAGGTTGCATATCTCTACATCCGCGGGGAATATCACAAATGGGTTAAGCTGATGCAGAAAGCCGTTGATGAAGCTTACGCGCGCGGATTCGTCGGCGAAAAAATGAAAGAAACTTTTGGAATAGATTTCAGCTGCGACATATTCATTCACAAAGGAGCCGGCGCTTACATTTGCGGCGAAGAATCTTCGTTGATGAATTCGATCGAAGGGCTGCGCGGTTACCCGCGCGTTAAACCGCCGTTTCCGGCGCAACGCGGTTTGTGGGGCTATCCCACCACCATCAACAATGTTGAAACGATTACAAATGTTCCGGCAATAATTTCAAAAGGGTGGGAATGGTTTTCGAAAATCGGCGCACCAAAACATCCGGGCACAATTTTATTTGGAATAAGCGGACACGTTAACAAACCCGGCGTTTACGAACTTCCTTCCGGAGTTTTGCTGACCGATCTAATTTATAACTACGCAGGCGGTGTACGCGACAATAAAAAAATTAAATGCGTGATTCCCGGCGGTTCGTCTATGCCTCCGTTGCGCGGCGATCAGCTTGAAGGCGTTCGAATGGATGCCGAATCATTGAAAGAAGTTGGTTCTGCAATCGGAACCGGCGGTGTTATGGTGATGGATGAAGATACGAACTTGTTAAAAGTTTTAATTCGGATTGCTCATTTTTATCATCATGAAAGCTGCGGACAATGCACGCCATGCCGCGAAGGTACCGGCTGGATGGAAAAAACTTTACGTCGCATCGATCAAGGACACGGCACATCGGCGGATTTGGATTTGCTGATTAGCGTTGCAAATAACATTGAGGGTAATACAATCTGCGCACTTGGTGATGCCGCTGCGTGGCCGGTTAAATTTATGATCACACGATTCCGCGATGAGTTTGAAAAGTATGTTAAGAAAGATGTTTCGATTCCTGTGCCGAACAAAGTTCATTCGATGAGAGAAACCGAAGTTCCACTGGTAGAAATAAATAAATAATTGCGAATTTAGAATTGTGAATTGAGAATTAGGCGAATCTTTGGTTCGCCTTTGTTATTTTGTAACGAAGATTTGATCAAGTTAGTATCTATGATAAAAGTTGGAAAAATATTTTTGATTTTGACGTTGATCTCGTTTGTGTTTAACGCGGTTGGTTTCATATTTATTTTTGTCGGCGCAAAAGAGAAGTTAAAGGAAGAAACGTGGAAGGAAATAAGCGAGCTTAAAGCATCAGAGAAAATTGAGGTGATTTCAGTTTCCGTTGCCGATTACGAAGCCGGCAAGCTTTTGCAGCGCATAAACAAACGAGAAATTCGTTTTCGTGGAAAAATGTATGATATTGTAAAGGAAGAAAAACACGACGGCAAATTGATTTTCTCTTGTATCTATGATGAAAAGGAAGACAAACTTGATAAAGAGTTCTCGAATGATGTTCGTAAGAATCTCGATTCTAAATCCGCGACGAATTCAACGTCCAATCTCATAAATCTAATTCAATACGCTGAAATAGCGAAAAGGTTAAATGTTTCTTCGCCAGTTCATCAAAATCATTACATGAGATTTTGCATAACCTGGTGTTCGCAGATAGATCTGCAAGTGTTAACTCCACCTCCCAAACTTCTCTTTGCCTAAAATCTAAGAATCAATTCCACAAGCTGCCATAGTGAGTGCAGATTTTATTTCTCTTATTTCTGAAATCTGCCGATTGACCCAATGGTGTGCAAAAGTATTTTCAAATCGTTCTGAAATTTTTAGGAGAGAAGATGAAAAGAGTTATCATGTTTTTCTTCATTTCATATTCATTTACATTGGCGCAAACGACTGTAGAAAAATCTACGGATGCGCAAAAGGACACGGCAGTGTATCAAATGAAACAAGTAACAGTATCTGCCACGCGTTACGCCGAACAAGTTTTGGAAGTTCCATATGCGGTATCAATAATACAATCGCAACAGCTAAATAATCTGAGAGGTTACGGATTAGATGAAGCGCTGAACTCTGTGCCCGGTGTTCTGGCACAGTCCCGTGCCGGTAATCAAGATGTCAGAATAGTTATAAGAGGTTTCGGCGCGCGCGGAGCTGGAGATAGATCAAACTCCGGCACGTCACGTGGAATTCGTGTTATGATAGATGGAATTCCTGAAACCGAGCCCGATGGCAGAACATCGTTCGATCAAATTGATTTGAGCATTGCAGATCATATTGAGATTATTCGTTCAAATGCATCCGCGGTTTGGGGAAATGCTTCCGGCGGAGTTATCAATCTTTCCACAATTCCGTCCAGCGATGAACCCAAGTTATCGCTGCGGACAATGGCAGGAAGTTTTGGCTTCAATGATATTCAGATTAAAGCAAATACTAATTTTTTAAACGGCAAAATTTTTTCCTCGTTGTCAAACAGCAATCTTGACGGATGGAGAAAACATTCGAGCAGCTTTAGAACTCTTTTCAATTTGGGATTTGTTTCAACTCTCAACGATGTAACAAAATTAGGTGTATTTATTTCAGGAACGTCCAACACGTTTCATATTCCGGGTCCGTTAACTCAGAAACAATTCGACGCTGACCCGACTCAATCAAACATAACTTACGAACAACGGGACGAAAGACGTTTTAACAAACTGGGAAAAATCGGCGTAACGCTTAATCACGAGTTTGATAACTCGAACGGTATTTCAGGAATGTTGTTCGTAAATCCGAAATACTTGCAGCGTTCCGAACGCGGCACTTATCGTGATTTCACCCGGTACCATGTAGGAGGCAATATTATTTTCAACAATACAACTTCGATTTCTCCAACTGCCGTCAACAAATTGATAATCGGCACGGATGAAGCATACCAGGACGGGGCAATTTTGTTTTACAGCTTGTCGCCCACAAACGGCAGAGGCAGCGATTTGAAAGCCGATAAACGTGAAGGCGCAAACACATTCGGCGCGTTTATTCAAGATGAAATTTTGTTCAATGAAAAAATTAGCGTAATTGCCGGTGCGAGGTACGATAACGTTTCCTATAACTACGAAGATTTTATGGCTCCGCAGTTTGGAGTTCAGAAAAAATCTTTCGAAAAAATTACTCCGAAAGCTGGCATCACATATCGAATTACACCAACCAACAGTTTGTACGCAAACTTGGGTGGCGGCATCGAAGTTCCCGCGGGAAACGAAACCGATCCTGCGGGCACATACGGACAGGATATAGTTTACCTGATCAATCCGCTTTTGGATCCAATAATATCAACAACCTATGAAGTAGGTTCAAAAAACATTTCGGTAATAGATAAAAATAGTTTTATGAAATTTATTACCTATGACTTGGCGCTCTATTACATCGATGTCAGGAACGATATAATTCCGTACCGGGGAGGAAGATTTTATTTTACTGCCGGAAAAACGAAACGACTCGGCGCCGAGCTGAACGGCTCGGTTCAATTTGCGCATGGCTTTTCGTTCAACGCAGCATTTACTTTGTCGGATAATAAATATCAAGACTATCTAGTAGATTCGGTTCATTACGGTAAGGCGGGTAGCTTTGCCGATTACAAAAATAATAAAGTTGCCGGAGTGCCGGATTTCTTTTACAACCTCGGTTTGACAGCATCTCCATCAGAACTCAATGGAATTTTTGTCTCTCTAAGCATAAACGGGATCGGAAAATATTTTGTTGATGACGCGAACACTTTGTCGGTTCCGGCTTTCAATGTGGTGAACGCAACCGTAGGTTTGAACGAGCCGGTAAAGATTATCGGTGATCTTGCTGTTAGAGGATTTATCGCTGTTAATAATTTGTTTGATTTGAAATATGCCGCGTCAGCGTTTGTAAATCCGGATATAGTGAACAACGAAGCAGTTTATCTTGAACCTGGTATGCCGAGAAATGTTGTGGTGTCGTTGTCATTCAGCTATTAACCGTATTATAAAGTACAAAGGCGAAACATTTGTTTCGCCTTTGCACTCATTTCAACTTGTAGTTAGGGGTTATTTCGCCATCAACTCAACATTCAGTTTCACTTCTTTCCCGTCGCGCAAAACAACAACGTCAACTTTGTCTCCGGCTTTGTAATCACCGATCGCGTACATAAAATCATAAATATTATTAACCGGTTTTGGACCAAACTTGATTATGATATCTTCGGCTTTCAATCCGGCTTTTGCTGCCGGTCCGCCTTCAGTAACTCCCGATATTTTGTAACCTTTTCCGTTATAGCCGAACTCTGGTACGGTTCCAACGGTAACACGTGTACGCATTTCACCGCGATTAGCCGGTTCTTCAACTTTTATAAAATCCGGACGTTTAGCTTCCAAATCGATATCGTCAGCAATGTCATAAACATAATTTACGACGCGAGCTTCTCCTTCATTATTGATTTTGTCTGCGGTGTCGGATGGTTTGTGATAATCGGAATGAGTGCCGGTAAAGAAGAAAAGAACAGGAATATTTTTGTTTGTGAACGCTTGATGATCGCTGCCGCCGGAACCGCTGTCGTTGAATCCAAGTTTGAATCCGTATTTATTTTTTTCGTTCAAAAGAGTTTTCCATTCTGACGAAGTACCTGTGCCTATAATTGTCAAACTATTTTCATCGTTCAGCCGACCAACCATATCCATATTTAACATCGCAGCAATTTCGTTTAAAGGTACCGGTGAATTATTTGTAAAGTAAGTTGAGCCAAGAATTCCAAGTTCCTCGCCGGAGAACGCGACAAATATTATACTTCGTTTAACGCGCTCTTTAATTGATCCGAACTTCTCTGCGATTTCCAGCAAGCCCGAAGTCCCCGAAGCATTATCGTCTGCACCGTGATGAATCATCGGCTCTTTGCCTTTGTACATCGAGGATTCTTTCAGTTGATCGATACCGAGATGGTCGTAATGCGCGCCGATGACGATGTATTCGTTTTTCAGAGTCGGGTCTGAACCTTCAATCATGCCGGCGACGTTTCTTCCTTTGTTAACAATCTCTTTCACGCCGGTCGATTGCATAGCTTTAGCATTTTTGAAAGCAAACGAAGCCGGTTTTTTTGACTCGTCAATTTTTTTCTGATAGTCCGAAAAATTTAATCCTTCCGATTTGAATAGCTGATCAACAAATGATCTTTTCATGTTCTGAACAAGTATATCGGTCATCGGTGGCGCTCCATCGTAACGAAGATCCATCAAAGGATCGTCTTCATTCACCGGTGCGTATCCATTTACCAAAATAATTCCGGCAGCACCTTTTTCTTTTGCAATTGTTGCCTTATTTCTGAAAGATGCGTAACGGTCGAATTCGGATTTTGAGCTGTCGTGCTCGGGGTGATATCTCATAACGACAACAATCTTGCCTTTAACATCAAGCCCGGCATAGTCATCGTAACCTAACTTTGGTGCGGAGATTCCGTAACCGGCAAAAACTAAATCGCCAGTAACTTTTCCGTTTGCCGAGTAAGATACCGTCGTAAATTCTTTACTAAGTTTTAAATTTTGTTTTTGACCGTTGATCTCAATAATTAAAGAGTTTGCTTTGGTTAGCTCAACTTTTTCAACAAAGGGAAATTCTTGAAACCAGTTTCCGTTGAATGCGGGTTTCAGTCCGTAGATTTCAAATTCACTTTTTATGTAGTCGCCGGCTTTCCGTTCTTCCGGGCTGCCGGTAAATCTGCCTTTCATATCATCGGATGCCAAATAATAAATGTTCGCTTTAATTTCTTCGGCGGTGATTAACGGATTGTGAATTTTGTTCTGTGCAAAAAGGAAAGATGAGAATAGCGCAATTACAAGAATGGAACAGCGTTTCATAATGACTCCAGAATCTTATTGATTATTGCTCGAAAATAATATTATTCGGGCACATGAACCAAGAAATAATCTTTCGCCGTTTTACCGATTTGTGATGCCTCTTCAATTGTCATGTGAAGCTGTGATTTTTTTTCTTTGGCACCGGCTTCAATGATGGCAAGATCGGAATCCTTTGCCATCTTTGCAAGCGAATCGCAGTATGCAGTATCGCCGCCGTAGCAAATTGATTTTTCATCATAAATAAATTTGAATCCGAGCGACGGGACTAAAATGGTAGAGTGTGAATCTTCGGTGAGTTCTCTATGATTTACTTTGAACGGTTTGATGAATATAGAATATCGTTTAAAACTTTTCGCGCTGTTGATCGGCTTCAATACAATTTGGTAAGAAAGTTCTTTTCCGTAAACACTAATGAATGCTTTGTGAATGCTTTCGATTTCCAAACAACCTTTCGGATAATAAATATTCAATGGGCTCTTCTTCTTCATAACTGAAAGGTAAGTTAGAAGCGACCATACTCCGCCGACGTGATCATGATGACCATGACTGATAAAAATGTCCGACACTTTCAAAATTGTTACAGCTCCAACATCTTTGTTTAGGTCGCGTAAGATTCCATCGCCGGGATCAACAACGAATGTTGCTTTGTCGGTCGTGATTAATATTCCGGTAGAAATGTTGGGGATTGAAGAATAAATTTTAATGAAGAAATCTTCTTTGCGCCAGATTAACGGATATTTTGAAATTTCACTTTTCTTCATTTGTCATAACACAAATTGTGCAACGATTCCGCCGATTAAAAATGCTGTTACCCATGTCCCGATCCAAATCGCAGTTCCTTCTTTCCAACCTCTTTCTTTCAACATAACAACGAATGATGCAATGCATGGAACAAAAATTGTGATCGTGATAATGGCAACCGTTTTCTGCATGACGGATAAACTCATGTGAAAGAGTCCGGCTGCGCCGAAATCTCTGCGAACCATTCCCATCACAAAAGCGTTAGCTGCTTCCTTGGGAAGTTTCAGCCAGACAGTTGTAAGTGGTGCTAATAAGTTTTGCCAAACTACCAACAGCCCGGTAATTTCCATTAGTCCGACGGCAAGAGCACCAACAAAAAACCAGAATCCGGCTTCCTTCATGAATCCCCAAGTTCTGAAAAATGTTTTTTTGAAAATGTTGTTCATCTTAGGAATTCTGATCATCGGCAAATCTATCAATAGGGGAGAACTTTCTCCGGGAAGCATTTTGTTTAAGACGGTCGATAGAATAATTAACACGCTTCCAATCACGGATATATAAAGAATGATTGGACCAAACCCCGCACCGCTCAGCAATGCAGCTATTACGGCTAATTGTGCTGAGCATGGAATTACAAATTGCAGAATCGCGGTCACTATAGATTTCTCTCGTTCGGTTCCAAGTAATCTTGTTGTAATGTTTGCCATGGTAATGCACCCGAATCCCAACATAATAGGGATTACCGCGCGTCCGTTTAAGCCAATCTTGTTAAAGGAACGATCAAGCATTGTTGCTAATCTCGGAAGGTATCCGCTGTCTTCAAGTAACGCCATGATGAAATAAAATCCAATCACCAGCGGCAGCAGTAAAAAAAGCAGATACGTTATTGTCATTGTTATTACGCCGAACTCCCCAAAGAAAAGTTGAACGAGCGGATTCTTAAACCTGAATTCCGATTGAGCCGCGTTTTGTTTAATCCATGTTTCGTAATTATTGTGCAATGTTTCGTTCGAGCGGATTCCGGAAGGGAAGTCGAACGATTTTTTCTCCAGAACTTTTCCAGCCGCATCTGTTATGGTTCCTATGATTGTGACTGGAGTATAATTGCCGACAAAAGTTTTTACGTCATGTTCAAAAATTTCCTGACCGATCTTGACTTCTGTGAAATTCACTACGCGCTGAGAGATTAGATCACCTATAAAAAAGTAAACCAGCAGAAGCATTACAAACAGAATTGGAATACCCGTAATTGGATTTAAAGATAATCGCCCGAGTTGATTAAAAATCTCTCCCTTCTTTGAATCTTCATACTCAACTTGATCCACTAATTCGTTTACGCGGTTCCGTCTTCCGATATATATTTTTTCGCGTTCTTCCGGCGTACCGTTTTTCACTGCATAACTTTCGGCAACCGATTCGTCGCCCTCAAGGATCAAAACGGCTTCTGCTTGAGGGACGGAATTTTCCATTATCTGCTGAATCATGAAATGGAGATCAAGCTGTTGATTGCCGACTCTCGCATGTTCAATTGCGTAATCAAGTTTATCGAAACCGGATTTATCAACTGCCGCCGTTGGAATGACTTCAACGCCAAGCAATTCTTTCAGCTTTTCAATATCGATCTTGATTTTTCTCTTCTTCAATTCGTCGCTGAAGTTTAGTAATAGCGTAACGCGTTTCCCCATGTCAATCAACTGAAGCGTAAGAAAAAGATCGCGTTCGAGATTGAGCGCGTTAACAACATTTAAAATTACATCGGCTGAAAGGATTATATTCCTTGCAACTTTTTCTTCATCATTGAATGAACCGACTCCGTAAATGCCCGGCGTATCAAAAACAAATTTGTCTTTGTAATGGCTTTTAGTAATCGATACCGTCGTTCCGGGAAAGTTGGATACGTCAACGTACATTCCACTGAGATAATTGAAGAAGCATGACTTACCGACGTTGGGATTTCCGACCAGTACAATTTTCTCTTCGGAAATATTTCTGGGATTACCGTTTCCTTCGGAAAGGAGAACAGAATTTATTTCGCTCTTTATGCCAACAATACTATCAGATTTCATGAGATTTCATTTCTGTAAAATAACTTGAATTTTTTTTGCGAGGTCAAAACCGACAGCAATTTCTTGCCTGTTCTTTTGAACAACGATGGTTCCGCCGGGTAACCTTTCTAAACATTTGAATGTATCACCTTCAGAAATGCCAAGTCGTATTAATTGTGATTTTATATCTCCCGCCGGCAGTTTTACAACGGTAACCGGAACACCTTTTTTCGCTTTATCTAATGTGCTATTCATTTTCTTTGTTCAGTCCGCAGTTTGGATTTGTGCATTTACCAAAAATGTTGAAGGAATAACCGGAAGCTTCAAATCCGATATCCTTTGAAATCTGTTTTACTATCTTCTGAAGTTTCGGCTCTGAAAATTCTTTGATGGCACCGCAATTTGTACAGATCAAATGATCGTGAGTTGTTTTGCCGACGTTGGATTCATAACGGGTTTTGTTCTCGCCAAAATTTCTCTTCGAAAGTACACCGCATTGCGCCAGCAGTTCTACCGTATTGTAAACGGTAGCGCGAGAAATTTCGGAATGACTGCTCTTCATTTGAACGTACAATTCATCTGCGCCGAAATGCCCCTCGTAATCCATCGCATGATCTAAAACTTCAAACCGTTCAGGAGTAATCCGATGGTCGCCTCTTTTTAAAAAGCGCCGGAATTCCTCGTGCACAACTTCTCTACCTGATTTCATTTCTTATTACTATTTAGATTTAGTCCATATAAAGATAGACGTTACCCAAATAAAAAGCAATATTCGGCAATGAGAATTTGAAGATATCTGAATAGGCATTTCTTTAATCTAACATTCTAAAGAGTTATTTTAGGTTTGAATTTTCACCAACTGAACTATCAATTGAACTTTTTATTTATAGAAAGGGGTTAATATGTCAAAGACATTCGAAGTTATTGAACGAGTTGGAATTTCCAACGAAGGGATTTCCGAAGCAGTCAAGGAGATTGTTTTGGAAGCGAATTCTGAAAAGAAAGTCGGCTGGTTTGAGGTTGTTGAACAGCGCGGCAGATTGACCTCGGATGGAAAAATCGAATTCCAAGTCAAAGTTCGAATTGGCAGAAAACTTAAAGATTAAGAAAGGAGTTTAAGATGTCGGTAAAAGTTGGCGATGCCGCACCTAATTTCACACTAAGGAATACAAATAACGAAGCTATATCACTCAGCAGTTTCAAAGGCAAGAGTAATGTTGTAATTCTTTTTTTCCCTGCTGTTGGTACAAGCGTCTGTGAAAAAGAGTTGTGCTCAACAAGAGATGGAATGAAAGATTACGAAAATCTTAACGCACAAGTTTTGGCAATTAGTGTCGATAGTCCGTTTGCTCAAAAAATGTGGGTTGATAGACATCAATTCAATTTTCCATTGTTAAGCGATTTTAATAAAGAGGTTGCACCAAAGTACGGTGCGTTTTATGATCTTTGGTTAGCCGGCAAGTGGGATTTGAAAGGTGTTGCTAAAAGATCAGCTTTTGTTGTGGACAAAAACGGTGTGATTCAATATGCAGAAGTATTGGAAAACGCCGGCGAAGAACCGAATTACAATTCGATTCAATCGGTGCTTAAAAAATTATCCTAAGGTGTTTTTCGTTATTGCTTAAAGGACGATTATAAAATCGTCCTTTTCTTTTTTGAAGATAGGTGGAACTGCGTTCTTCTTTAGTCTGTTTAGTACACAAAGTTTATTGGAGAATAAAAAATGTTGGAAGCTGGCAAGAAAGCACCAAATTTCACACTTACCGATGGAAACAACAAAAAAATCTCGCTTGCCGATTTTAAAGGTAAAAGGGTAGTGCTTTATTTTTATCCGAAGGATATGACTTCCGGCTGCACACAAGAGGCATGCGATTTCAGAGATAGTTTTCCGGATTTTCAAAAACTAAAAGCTGTAATTTTGGGTGTCAGTATTGATTCACCGGAGTCGCACAAGAAATTCTGCGACAAGTATGAGCTGCCTTTTATTCTGCTAAGTGATGCAGATAAAAAAGTTGTTCAGAAATACGGAGTATGGAAAGAGAAAAGCATGTACGGAAGAAAGTATATGGGAATAGAGCGGACAACGTTTATCATCGATGGCGAAGGGGTGATTAGAAATATTTTTCAGAAGGTTAAAGTTTCCGGTCATGCTGATGAAGTAATGAAATCATTGGGAGAAATATAAAAGATGGTTTTTGTTACGCGTCGAGAAGTCTTTAGTGCCTCTCACCGTTTGTTCAACGAAAAATTTACCGACGAGGAAAACCAAAGAATTTTTGGGAAGTGCAACAACTTAAATGGTCATGGCCACAATTATGTTTTGGAAGTCGTTGTTGCGGGCGAAATCAATCCATCCACGGGATACGTGCTTGATCTGAAGTCGCTAAAAAAAATTATTATAGACAGCGTGATCAGCAAAGTGGATCATAAAAATCTTAATCTTGATGTGGATTTTTTGAAAGGTAAAATTCCTACCTCAGAAAACATTGCCGTCGGCATTTGGAATCAGCTTGAAGATAAAATACCGTCGGGAAAACTTTACTCCGTTAAAATTTACGAGACTGAAAATAATTATGTAGAATATAGAGGAAAGGTGTAATTGTGAACTACGATGTTATTGAGAAATTAGTTCAGGGATTAATTCAAGAGGTTGGCGAGGATCCCGCGAGAGAAGGATTGAAGAAAACACCTCACCGCGTTGCAAAGGCTTACGAATTTCTTACGCAAGGTTACCGCAAAGACATTAAGCAAGTTCTAAACGGTGCAGTATTCAATGAGAAGTACGATGAGATGGTGATTGTGAAGGATATTGATTTCTACAGTATGTGCGAGCATCATCTTCTCCCGTTCTATGGAAAAGTTCATATCGCTTACATACCGGATGGTAAAATTGTGGGGCTCAGCAAAATTCCCCGCATTGTTGATGTGTTTGCAAGAAGACTGCAAGTTCAGGAAAGAATGACACAGGAGATCGGCGCAACTTTAGAAGAATATTTGACACCGCGAGGAGTTGCAGTCGTTGTGGAAGCTTATCACATGTGCATGATGATGCGCGGCGTACAAAAACAAAATTCGATTACGACTACAAGCGCTATGCACGGCATCTTCAAGGAAGATGCTAGAACAAGGGCTGAATTCTTAAATCTCATTTCTCAAAAAACAATTTGATGGTAGAAAAAAAGAAAATTGTCTGGATCACAGGAGCGAGTTCCGGAATCGGAAAAGCGCTGGCGGCTGAATTCGTTAAGAACGGAATTCATGTTGTCGGTACTGCAAGAAGAATTGATCTGCTGGAAAAAATTAAACAAGATTTAGCTGGTTATCCGGGAATTTTCGAACCGTACAAGTTGGATGTGACCGATAATACTTTGGTCGACGATTTCTACAGAAAGATTTCACAAGATTCTTTTGTTGAATGTTTAATTAACAATGCCGGTGTTACTTCGTTTAAGCAAGCATCGGAAAATTCCTTCGAGGAAATCCGTGAAATTATTGAAGTAAATCTTCTCGGCTCAATTTATGCTACGCAAAAAGTTTTACCGCAGATGATTGAAAATAAGTCAGGCGCAATCATAAATATTTTGTCTGCTGTCACACAAAAAGTTTTTACCGAAAGCAGCGCGTACTCTGCATCGAAGAACGGGCTACATGCTTATGCGAAAGTTTTACGCGAAGAACTGCGCGATAAAAATGTTCGTGTCATAAATATTTCCCCCGGTGCAACTGTTACTGAAATTTGGCCAACCAAAGTGATTAGCAAACACTCGGACAAAATGATGAAAACGGAAGATATTGCGAAAGTAGTATTCCAAGCTTATAGCGGGAACAGCAATCTGGTAGCTGAAGAAATAGTTTTACGACCGGTGACAGGTGATTTATGAAAAAGCCCCGCTTGAGCAGGGCTCTTTTATCGGTGTGATTAGTTATTTGGTCCTTTTCCCGAACCCATTCCGCGTCCTCCCATTGGACGGTTTTGCATGTGTTGCATCATTCGTCCTCTCATAAATTTTTCACCGCTAAATTTTTCAAAATGCTTTGCGAAAATTGTTTTTTGATTGTCATCCAGCAATTTATAAACATCAAGAAAATGTTTAATTGCAGAATGTTTCAAGTCGCCCTGAAGCTTGCTATTCTCATCGGTCAACTGGAATATTTTGGATTCATTGATGTTGTTCTCTGAAATCATTTTGCGCAGTTCAAGACGATTCTTTTGAATCTGAGCCCGAATATCAATAGCGTCTTTCTGCTGCTGATAACGTAGCTCATGAATCTGTTTTTCTTGATCAGGCGTTAACTTGAGCAGTTCTTTTAGCTGTTGACGGCCCATGCGCGGTCCCATGCCCATTCCACCTTTGCCTGGTTGAGCATAAAGCGCTACGCTGAGAAATATTACTGCACCGAGAACTAATGAGACATACTTTTTCATTTTATTTACCTCTTGGTTTGTGAATGAATATTTTCTTTTTGTTAATTTGACATCAGTAAAAACCGTCAGGTTTAATCTTTTCCGCTTAAACCTTTTTAGCGGTGATGCTGTCCATAAATAGAATAATGTAGAAGGTATGCAGCCCGATAACGATTTTGAATTAGTGAAGAATTTTTTGAATGGTGACGAAACCGCATTTAATTCAATCGTTAGAAAGTACCAAAAAAAAATTTATTGGCATGCGCGACAAATGGTGGGCAATCATTTGGATGCCGACGAGGTTACGCAGGAAGTTTTAATCGTTATTTTTAAGAAGCTGAGGACTTTCAATTTCAATTCTTCTCTTTATACTTGGATCTACAAGATTGTAAGTACCAGGAGCTTAAATCAATTAAGAAAACGGAAAGTTAAAAAATTATTTTTCATTGATGATGAAGAAAACGAAGTTGAACTCAGAGACAAAAAAGATATTATTGAAGATATTACAAACAGAGAGAAACTGGAGAAAGTGAATAGAGTGCTGCAAAAATTGCCGCCGAAGCAAAGGCAGATTTTTATTCTCAGAAATTTTGAACAGTTGTCTTACGACGAGATAGCCAAGATTACCGGCAAGAGCGTGGGCGGATTGAAAGCGAATTACTTCCATGCCTTAAAGAAAGTTATGGAGTTGACACGTGAAAACGAATAGCGAAAATGTACTCAAGTATCTTGCTGATCTTATGGATGCGAACGAGAAAATGAAGTTCGAAGAGGAACTTGCAAAATCTGCGGAATTGAAAAGTCAACTTGTTAATGCTAGCGAACAATTTTACAGCATGAAGGTTGACGCGAACATTCTGGATGAAAGATATTTTAGCAACTTGCTTCCAAGAGTTCATCAACGAATGGAAGAGAAGAAGAGCAGATCACAATTCGCGGAAAAGGTTTATTATCTCGTTCCTTATCTTGCTGCGGCTGTTGTTGCGTTGTTGGTATTATTTAAGCCGACTTATAATTTTGATTATGAGTATAAAGATTTAGCCGACAAGGTTGTGAATAACATGACGGATCAGGATGTTGCAACAAAATATTTCGACGAGTCGGATACAGAACCCGTCTATTTGGAAACAACAAGTAACGATAATTCGCTTAGCTCTCTCATCCCTACTAGTTTGGATGTGAACAGCGAAGATGCTTCCAAAATACTTAACGGAACTGTCTTGGATGAGTACGGAACCTTGTACGGTTATTCGGACGATCAGTTGAAAACAATTGCCGCCAATCTTGATAAATTAAATATTAAATAGGTGAAGAAATGAAAAAAGCGTTACTGATATTGTGCATCATGATTTTCTCGATTTCATCTTTGAACGCTCAAATGAGGCCAAGAGGGAACCGCGATATGAAGCCTCTACGGCAAATAGAAGAATGGGAAAAAATGAAATTGATACAAGTCTTGGATTTGAACGAAGATGCCTCGGTTCGGTTTTTTGCCAGAAGAAATGAGCATCAGAAACGCGTGAGAGAAATTCTTAATCAAAGAGACCAGTTAGCACAGGAAATAGAAAAAGAAATTAAAGGCGGTGCAAAAGTTTCCGACGCTGTTTACCAGGAACAAGTGAATAGGATGCTCGAGTTCGAAGCGAAGGTGATGAAAGAAAGAGAGAATTTTATAAAGTCGCTGAATGATATTCTTTCGCCTGAACAAATTGCTAAGCTGACTGTCTTTGAGATTCGGTTTAGAAGAGAAGTTCGCGAGCGAATAATGGGACACGGAAAAAATCGTCCGCAGGACTAAAAGAAGTTGGTTCACTTCTGCAGATTTGCATTTTGTTGAGTTGACTGATATTTTTGGACACAAATTTTGCGGAAGTGGTGAAATTGGTATACACGCTACTTTGAGGGGGTAGTGCCCGTAAGGGCGTAGGGGTTCAAGTCCCCTCTTCCGCACTAAGTTTTTTTATCCCCCCTTAGCAATACCCTTAAAACTCAATCAAAAAACTTTGTTGCCAAGTTTTATTTTTTTGTTGTTTATTAATTAACTAAAAATTATTTTCTATCAGCAGTTAATACTATTCCAGTTTTCCTTTCCCGACATAAGAAATATTGAACCGGCAGTTATAAAACGCTTAGTGCGTTAATTATATAAAGAGTGGTTTAGGGGGTCTACCATTACGGTTTAAATTCTCTTTTTCTTATTGATTTTTTTCCCGGTGGACCGACTAGTAAACTAGAGGGTACTAATTGTAATGGTCCGGAACGGGAAAGAAAATTCAATTGTTGCGTATCCATTTGCCGCAATAAAATCACTACACAGAAATTCCAACCTTGTAGAATACCGATTTAATATCCTCAGACCACTTCGAATAATTTATTCCCGTATTCTCTCTTCAAATGTTATCAGACAAGTTATTTCCAAAAGAAGATCACTAACAAAGAAACACCTTGATGAAAAGCTTTCCGGTTTGTTTAAGCCGGTAAAAGTGATTAATGAGATACCCCGCACAGAGTTAAGAATAGGATTAGATGAAAAAGAAACGATTCGCGGGATGCTCGAAATGACCGGCGGGGGACTTAGAATGAGCTGGGGGAGGTAAAAAATGATCCGCGGGACATGCGGAAAGACTTGCGGGAGAGCTGAAATGAGTTGCGGAGGACCGGGAATGACTTGCGGGGGTATGAAAATGGTTTGCGGGAGGATAAAAACTGTTTGCGGAAGGTAAAATTTGGTATTCCGGCTATGAAAAACGGTATTTCGGCTTCGAAAAATGGTAAAATGAAGGAAAAAATGAATATAACTCATCCCCCTAATCCCATTCTCTTAAACTTGCCCGACTTTGGCGGGAAGAGAAGGAAAAATCGGGCTGATTCAATTTATTTCTTAACCATTAAAAATAGGAGGGCATTATGGATGCTTCCATTAATTATTTGCAGCGAGATTGCAGCACATTGAAAAACACAATTGATTGAACCGTACCGAAATGAACAATGGCGGTTTTACGGAAGAAACTTATACTGCTTTTGTAGGTGATATTACCGGTCTGAATGAAAAGGAAACCGACCAGGAAAAAGCGGTAAAAGACGCGGAGGATAAAACGGCTATTCAGAATAACGCAATAGCGAACGCGCAGAAACTTGTAAGCGACGTGAAATCTGCGGCAAGAAGTGCGTATGGAAATGATCCGCGAAACTTGAACATGTTTAATATCGGCGCGGATATACCGAAGTCGGTAAAGAATTTAATTCCTTTATGCAGCTATATGAGCGACTTAGTGGAAGAGAGAAAAGCAGTTTTACTTCAGAACGGGGTTTGAAGCAGGAAAAGGTTGATGCGCTTAAAGCTTTGCCTGCGGAGCTTAAAGCCGCAGACGACGCGCAGGAAACTGCTAAGAAAGTACAGAAGACACGGACAATGGAACGCGACCAGGCAGCTAAAGTTTTGAAAGAGAGAACAAATAAGATCCGAAATTTTGCAAAAGCTTGTTTCTCGGATAGACCGGAAATTCTTGTGCAGTTTAATCCGATTCCGAAAGGAAGAGGCGGCGCAAACGGGAAGGAGGAAAGTAATACTCCTCCGGTAAATCCTCCTAGCGCATAAGATTAGTTTGGTTTGCTTCATGGTAGGACCATGACGACTGGAGGGATGAAAGTAGAGACGTTCCGAGAACGTCTTATGAAGTGTTTGGAGACGCATTCGATGCGTCTCTACAGAAAATATTAACGGGAGGGTGATATGACGAGTACTCAATGGAACGTAACGTCAATAGTGCCGGAACCGAGGATGCCGCATAACATTAACAAAGAGTTTACGCTTACTATTGTACCAGGTGGAAAGGTAACAAATGTTGTGTCCATACGTCCGGCATTTGCAAAGGTGAGAAGCTTTAACGTGGAATCCGCGGGAAGCGACAAGATCATTTTGAAAGTACGGATTCACGGTATGAGCGCGGGTACTTTGAATGTTCCTTTTGAAGTAAATCTGGAAGGGGGAAGTGTAGCGTTTACTATTAGAACTATTGGGTGAACCGGTAAGTGAAAGCAAAAGCCTCTGAAGTTGATTGTGCGTTTGGCTTGGTCATGGCTGAACACTCCAAAACTGCGGGGACTGTTGTGATGACAGTCCCTACAGCATTTGTTGTTGGATACTAGATACTTGATGCTGGATGATCGATGAA
>JAMCSN010000338.1 GCA_023381535.1 Bacteroidota bacterium | reverse complement strand
ACTCTGAATTTTCAGAAAAAGTTGCCGCTAATGTAAAAAAACATATTAAAGATAAATTAGATGAAAACGGTGAAGCATGGTTGAATAAAGGAACGGAATACTTAAAAAATGACCGTTGTCCTTATTGCACACAGAACCTCAAGAATATTGATTTGATTGAATATTATAAAGATTACTTCAGTGAATCATATAAATCGTTCAAGAAGGAAATTTTTGCCGATGTAAAAACCATTGGGGATTCGTTTCCAAGTAAAAATTTAACTGAGCAAAAGAGCACAGTAAAATTAAACAAAGAACGACTAGATACATGGAGTAATAAATTAATTGTGAAGGAAAAATTGTCGGAAATTGGGCTAGAAAAATTTGAGAGATCATTTCAGAATTTCTTGAGTTTAATAAATGAACTATTTGATAAAAAATTAACAAATCCAATTGAGTGTCCTGACCTGTCATCTTTTTATAAATGTAAAGATGAATTAGATCAACTTCGAGCTAATTTTGATAAATATAACTCTGAAGTAAGAAGTGTTAATAATGATATAGAAAATTTCAAGACAAAGTTATCGTCCTTTTCCCTTGCTGAACAAGAAAGATTATCTCAATTGAACAATATTAAGAATAGATTCAACTCAGATACAATAAAGTTTATTGAAGAATTGGAAAGGAATCATTCGGAGAAAGATCAACGGACAAGGGAAAAGGACGATAAAAAAGAAAGATTAAATAAAATTACAGAAGAAACACTCAAGAATTATAGCGAAGGAATAAATAGATATTTATCTAATTGTGGGGCAAGTTTTGAGCTATGCAACCCCAAACCAGTATATACAGGCGGAAAACCTTCGCTTGAATATAAAATCGGAATAAATAATTCAATAATTGATTTAGGCAAATCAAATTCACCGGATGATGTACCTTCCTTTAAGAATACATTGAGCGAAGGGGATAAATCCACATTGGCGTTTGCTTTTTTCTTGGCACGTATTGAAAAAGATTCGCAAATAGGAAATAAAATAGTTGTTATTGACGATCCTATTAACAGCATGGATGTTCATCGGAAAGACACTACTTCTTATGAATTATATAACATAAGCCAACTTTCATCCCAAACCTTGATTTTTACTCATTCACCAGAATTTGCAAAGCTTGTTTGGGATAAGAATAAATCTTCAGATAAAAAATGCGTTAGAACTGAAACTAAAGCTGAAAATTGTAAAATATCGGAATGGGATATTAATACAGTAGGCATGCTGGATTATTTCCACCACTATTTTCTTTTGTCCGAGTTTATAACAACCGGCAGGGGCGATAAGAAATCCATAGCACAATCTATTAGACCATTATTGGAAGGAAATTTGAGATTTAGGTTCCCGGGAATATTCAAAGATGATAAATGGTTAGGTGATTTCATTGATATGATTCGAAACTCTGCTGATAATTCTGAAATACATCATTTGTTGTCGAAGTTAACAGAATTAGAAGACATTAATGATTATTCAAAGAGATTTCATCACGATGATGAAAAATGGGCTGAGAATTTGGCGAACATAAATTCGGTCAGCTTAAAAAGTTACTCAGAAAGGACAACAAAATTTTGTACAGGGTAGATATTTTGAAAAATAGTTGTGAGGTAAGAAATGAAAAGAATAATTGTTTTATTGTTGGTTGCTCTACTCTGTTTGAGTCGCGGGAAGAAAGAAGATACTCTAAAATTGGGGCGATGTTTTTAAAAAGTGAAGTATGGTAAAACCAAGTCAATATAAGATATCTTTTGAAGTAGGAAATACAAATCTTAAAAATCGATAAGTCCAATTAATCGTTCATCGCTCAATCCTTTTAGATATAGCCGCATTTGATTATATTCGCAAAAAATAATTGAGTACATCACTAATTCTTCTGCAAATAATTAACTACATAACGCACCCGGCTTTTCTAATTGCATCTGCGCAAGTGAACAATTCTTTCGCTCAAAATTTGGCATTAGGCATTTTGTTCGCAGCTATTGTAACCTATTTGTCGTACATAGCTAAGTTCCTTACCAAAAGCGGCGCGATAGCAACATTTATTCTTGCAAGCCTTATTTTTGGTTTGGGCGGAATCAAATGGTCGGTACCTATCCTAACATTTTTCATTCTATCAAGTATTCTCTCCAAGCTAAGGAAAAGTAGAAATTCACAGGTTGAAACCTATTTCGAAAAGAGCGGTGTAAGGGATCATCTTCAAGTAATTGCAAACGGCGGTTTGGGCGGCGTACTTGTCATAGCTGATTTTGTGAGTCCGGACGGATTGTATTTCTTAATTTATATCTCCATGCTGGCGGCTGTTTGCGCCGATACATGGGCAACCGAGATTGGAACATGGAAGAAAACGGCTACGTATAACATTCTGAATCTTCGACCGGTAGAACAAGGTGTCTCCGGCGGAATTTCGTTGATTGGAACAATCGGCGCCATTGCCGGTTCTCTAACGATTGCGCTCTCCGGAATTTTCTGGATAGATTTTGCCGTGCATCAATACTTACTTTTGATATTAACTGCCGGACTTTTTGGAAGTTTGTTTGATAGTTTTCTTGGAGCGACAATTCAAGCGCAAAACAAATGTGTGGTCTGTGAGAAAGTCACGGAGAAGAAACTTCACTGTGGAAAAGAAACCAAACATAACAGCGGCAACGTTTGGATCAATAACGACGTAGTTAATCTGCTGTGCGGAATTTCCGGCGGCATAATTGTAATCATTCTAAAAGAAATTGTTAGAGTCTGACCTATTATGAAAAAAACAATCTTTCTTTTGTTGAGTTTTCAAGTTGCGATGCTTGCTCAAATTTCATCCGACCGTATGGCTCAAGCATTCAACGCTTATAAGAATTCCGATTTCGGTACGGCTTACTTGATGTTTAAAAATATTGTTTCGAACGACAACCTAGCTGAAGAAAAGCTTGCTATGGCAAAGTATTATGAAGCGGACTGCTTGTTGAACTTGAATCAGCTTGACGGTGCGGCAGAAGCATTTGAATCTTTTATCGACAAGTTCAGATTCTCCAATCTTAGAGAGTACGCGCTATACAAACTTGGAACCATCTATTATACAAAGACAGATTACCGGAGATGCCGCGACCGTTTGGAAATTCTTTTTGCTGAATATCCGAAAAGCCAATTCGCCGGATCTGCATATTACTGGATGGGCGAAGCTTACTTTGCGGAAAATAAATTTCTCGAAGCGGAAGAAAATTTTAAAAATGCTATCGGACAAAAAGAAACAAATAAATATCTGCCGAACAGCTACTATTCTTTGGGACAGCTTTATGAGAAGACCGCCAACTACACCAGCGCTGTAACGTACTACGATGAACTTCTGGCATACTATAAAGACAGTCCATTGGCGCCGGAATCTCAGATGCGAATCGGCGTTTGCTATTTTAATTTGAAACAATATGATAATGCTATTCTTGAACTGAGCGATCCGCTAATTAGAAAATTGCCGGAAGAAAGATTGTTTGAAGCAAAAGTTTTTCTTGCCAATTCTTTTATCCGGCTTCAAGAATATTCGGATGCGGCAAAAGTTTACAACGAATTTTTGCCTCAAGTTCACGGTGAGAGTTACAAGAATAGAATCAATTACAATTTGGCGTGGATCGATTTCCAGCTTAACGATTACAATGCCGCTTATAAAAAGTTTAAGATGCTTGCCGATTCTACGAGCGACTCATTGAAAGTTGCTTCCTTATACTGGAGCGGCGAATGCAAAAGATATTTGGGCGATAGCAAAGCTGCGAACGAAATTTTTTCCGAGTTCGTTGCGAAATATCCTAGCAGTCCTCTCGCATCGCGTGCGCAGTTAGGAATGGGTTCAGTTATGTATAAACAAAGCGATCCGGCAGATGCCGAAAAAGCTTTGATGAACGCAACAATTTCCAGCGATAAAGCAACGCGCGGAAAAGCTTACACTTTGCTCGGAGAAATGCGCCTCAACAAAAAAGATTACGGCAATGCGAAAAATTATTTCAATGAAGCACTCAAACTTACAGATGATCAACGCGACCTTAATAATAGAGCGCGGCTTGGAATGGCTGTCGTTGAATTCTATTCTGGCAATTATGAATCGGCAATCTCCAACCTTGAAGAATTGAAAACGCGCGACAAGGAATTTGAAAACGACAAGGTGAATTTCTATTTAGCCGAATGCTATTTTGCTCAAGGCAAATATTCCGAAGCACTTAAATCTTACAGCGCCGTTGCGCCTTCCAATGATGAAATTAGAAAAGATATGGTTCTTGGGAAAGCTTACACGTATTTCAATTTGAAAGATTTTCCGAATGCCATTTTTTATTTCAACGAGTTTGTTTCGAAATATAAAAACGATCCGAACACACCGGATGCAAAACTGAGATTAGCCGACAGTTACTTCGGAACCAAGAAGTTTGATAAAGCCAGCGCACTTTACCGGGAAATATTTTCACGTGCGAAAGTTTCTCTCGAAAACGATCACGCATATTATCAGTACGCGCAGTCTTTATACAAAGCAGATAAACCCGCCGAAGCGGTTAAGGCATTCACAGAATTGCAGAAAAAATTTCCGCGTTCGAAATATGCTGATCAATCGCAATACGTTATCGGCTGGATATTTTTCCAACAGAATAATTTTGCCGAGGCAATTTCCAATTACAAAAATTTGTTAACCCGCTTTCCGCGTTCTGCGCTTCGACCGATGGTTCACTACTCAATCGGCGATGCCTATTTTAATTTAGCGCAGTACGATTCGTCAATCGCGTATTATTCGGGCGTAATCAGTCGGTTCCCGAATTCTCAATATGTCTTTGATGCGGTAAACGGAATTCAGTACTGCTACGTTGCACAAAACCAGCCGGATAAGGCAATAGCTTATATTGATCGATACATCACAGATCATCCATCTTCCACTTACGACGACCAAATATTTTTCAAGAAAGGCGATCTTTATTACAGCATTCAGAAATATAATCTTGCGATAAACGCATACCAGGAATTTCTTTCTAAGTATCCGAACAGCAAATACGTTCCAAGTGCATATTACTGGATCGGTAAAAGTGCATCGAACATGAAGAACGATGACGAGGCATTGAAGAATTTTCAGATTGTGATTCAGCGTTCACCGAAATCCGACATCGGAATTTCGGCGGTTGTAGAACTAGTACGTATTTACTCGGTGAGAAATCAATTTGACAGCGCGATAAAACTTTTGCAGTCGACCATCGCGGGGATGCCAAATTCGAACCGGCTTCCAGAACTTCTTTATCTCGAAGGGACAAGTCAGGAGAAAAACAACAAGCCGGACGATGCGTATTCCACTTTTGAACAAGTTGTAAATTATTATGAAGGAAATGTTTTTTCAGAGAAAGCAAAAATTGAATTGGGCTTGATCGAGATGCAAAGAAACAATCTTGATAAAGCCGCGCAGTATTTTAACGATGTTGCCGAACGACGACCGGACGATATCGGCGCCCAGGCACAGTATTACAGCGGCGTGGTTCTGTTCAATCAGAATAAAATTACAGATGCAATTACCGCATTGGTGCGTGTCAGATCGGTATATTCATCGTTCGACGAATGGTACACTAAATCATTACTGAAACTCGGCGATTGTTACGTTAAGATGAAAGATAAAAACCAAGCGCGGGATATGTATCGCGCTGTGTTAAGTAAACATCCGACGGGTGAATTTGCACAAGAAGCTAGAAAAAAACTAAGACAACTATGAAACGAATAACAATTTTTCTGCTGCTGATTTTTTCCGGTTTTTCTGTTGCTCAGAACGAACAGCAGGGAATAGAACTACCGGATTTTGTGATAACCGGAAGACAAAGTGTGAACGTTCCAATTGCTCACAAGGGAAAACCGGAATTGATACCGACGCTTTCAAAAGATTTTTTCACACCGCAATTTACCCCTGACGAACTGCCGCTTATGATTTCGTCACAGACGGTTTCTTTTAAGCCGGATATCAAAACGTTCGATGAGTACTATAACGGAAGTCTAAAGATTCGGCTCGGCAGATATACTTTTCCGACCGGCGAGCTCAGCATGACAAAATCGCTCGACAACTATTTGTTCAACGCGCGGGTTTGGGGTTCTAATATTAAAGATTACCTTAGCAACTCCGGGTTCAATACTTCAGGTCTTTCGATGACTCACAACTTTTTCATTTCAACCAAATCGGAATTCCTTCCCGGAACGGCTATTAAAGTATTTGCTCAGTACTCACGCGATTCATATAAATTTTACGCGTCGCCTACGCCGGATTTACTGCGCGAATCGAACAAGGGTATTGGACAGTTTTCAATTTCGAGTTCCTTGAACCGGTGGGTTAATTACGGCGCCGGTGTCAATGTCAACGTGCTGTCTCTCAATGAAAACGGATTCCGTGAATCGGTTATAAATCCGTATGCGCTTTTCGATATTAAGATGAACGGATTTAAACTTGGTTTCAACGGAACTTACAAACGGCAAACGCTTCAAGGAAATTTGAGCTCGACAAGTAATTACAATTATTATTCGGTTGAAGGCAGCATAAAATTTGTACCGATGAATTCTCTTTTATTTTCTGCCGGTGTTAATTATTCGGCAGTGGGGAACAATAACTTCTTTGCCACGTTTGCGGCTGTGCAATACCAGATTGATAAGAATTTTTCTTTTGATGCCGAATATAAGCCGCATACCAACTTCTATTCTGTGCGGGATCTTATCGGAAGAAATTTGTACTACAACCTTGGCGCTAATGATAACGCATTCGAAAAAGTGAAACATAATTTTGTTGGTATGCTGAAGTACGAAAACGATAAATACATGACCATTACGCTTTCCGGCGGATACAGCCAAACGGAAAATTTTAGTTATTTCAGCGACGTTGTTAATCCCGGAAAATTTGATTTGCGATTTTTGCCCGAAGCCAAAATATTTTTCGGAAAGCTGAACATGTATTATTACACCGGTATTTACGGCTACTTCATGGGTGATCTTACAATTCAAGATGCCAAAGATCAATCGGGCAACAAAATTCCATATCAACCGGAAGCGAGTTCAACCCTTGAGTACGGATATGATTTTGATTTCGGTCTCGGCATAAAAGCAAAATACATGCTGGCGCTCAATGCTTATACAGACCTTGCCAACACGGACAAACTTCAAGACTATAACGATTTATCGCTTTCGTTTTCATACGAATTGCTGAAGGGGTTCAAGATCACAGCGGGCTTTCAAAACATTTTAAATAGAAGTAACTTTGTCTGGAGGCAATACCGAGAAAAGCCGTTTGATATTCTAGCAGGCATTGAATACAGATGGTAGTTTAGTTCGAAAAAAATAAATCGGCATGAATTTAAAAGAACTTCAAAAAAAAGTAGCCGAAGTATTAGGTGTTTCCAACTCGCAGAGCGAATTAGCTTTCGAAGTTCTCTCGGAGAGAATTTATGAAAGTCTTTACGAGGGGATCACACTTAAAGTTCCGCGAATTGGTTTTTTCCAACTGAAAACGAGCGATACGAAGAACGGACCAAATCGGCCTGTAATCTTTACGCCGCTTTCGGTTGACTTCACTCATGATTCCCACAACCTCTATCTTACTTTTGAAGTTCATCCGAAATTCAAAGATATACGCGAGCCGGATTCAAATGTTTTCAGCATTGGTGTGGGGAAGCCGCTGCTTCCGTTGACAATTGACGACCTTCCGAATTCAGAAACATCTTTCACCGTTTTGAAAAAATCGATTGAAGAAAGAGCAAGAGAACTTATCTCCGAATCGGACCAAATTCCTAACTTTAATATTTTTGAAGACTACTACAAATTTTCTCATCCGGCTTTGCAAGGAGAAGAAACTCAATCCACACTTTCTGATTTGACTTCCGATATTGTTTTCAGTCAAGCCACTGAAGAACCGCACGATGTTTCGCACGAAGAAGAACAAAATATCCTTTCAGCATTGATTGAAGGATTGCCGGAAATTTCCGGTTCTTCTGAAAATGAAAAAGATGAAATGCCAAAGGTTGAGTTTGATTCTCTGCCGGATAAATCAGAAAAAGTTCAAGAGATGATTTCCGAACAGATCGAAGAGAATTTGGCGGAAGAAAATCTTGATTCCGAAGGGAAATCATCTGAAACGCTTCTTGCGGAATTGCTGTCGGATCATTCGGCGGAAATACCAAAACAAAATGAAATTGAAACTCCCGGGATGAAGGATGAACATATAGAGGAAATCCTTGATACCATTGATGTTTCTGCTTTTCTTAATCAGCAAGAACCAACGATTGAACATATACCTGAAGAAGAGTTTATAGAAGAACATTATGCTGACGAGCAGAAAGAAGATGTAGTTCAGGAAGAAAAGGTTCGCGAGCCCGAGAATGAAGCAACCGAAGAGTTCGACGAGGACTTAGAACCGATCGAAGAACTGCTTGACTCAGAAAAACCGACAGAAGAAAAAATTGAGTGGAACTGGGGCGACGAACTGCGGGAAGAATTTGGTCTCGGTCATTTGGAAAGTGAAGAAGCCAACTATGAAATGATCGACGATGGCAAAGCCAAGCACGAACCTGAACTTGAAACTGATAAAGAAACGATACGGGATCTATTCGCTCAGCTTGAAAAAACTCTTGAACATGACAGAGCTTTCCTTGACGATGATTTTCACGAAGAGCCGAAACGAACATTGGAAACCGAAGTACCGTTGAAGAAACATGTGTCAAAGGAAGACGACAAAGTTTTTATGGAGTTTCCTTCTTCACCTTCGAAATATGAATTTGTTCCGGTGAAAACTTCAGAGGAAGAACGGCGCAGTCGCATGGCAATTAGTTTGGCTGAAGAGCCGGGCGATTATTTTGAAAGACGTTCAAGTCATGCCGACGAAAGAAGTGAGAGACCAGTAAGCAAAATACGGGAACGTGACGTAACCGGTTCCAAAATGTATTTGTTATATCTCTCCATCTTTGCTGTTGTGGCTATTGCGGTTTACTTAGTTATGAGAAACAGTTCGCAGTCAACTGATTTAAGCTTGAAGCCGGCGCCGCAGAATGTTGCACAGGCGAAAATAGATTCGATAAAAGCTGCTATAGAGAACGCTCCGGATTCATCCAAGTATTTGCTGGATGAGCCAAGCGATTTTCCGATATCGGCAACACCGCCTGTGCCGGTTAAGAGTTCACAAGGTTCAAAAAAAATGCCGTCTGATTTTAGCGCATCGAATTCAAAAAATTTATCGGCATCATCCAAACAACCGGTCGAAACAAAAAACAATTTATACAGAACGCCGAAGACCGATACGCGCATTACCAATTCGATTTACTATGATGGGAAGAATTACAATTTCCAAGCTTCGTCATGGCGCGTTAAAGCAACTGCCGAGCAAGAGGTGCAAAGATTGCGGTCGCTTAATTTTAATGCTTATCTAGTTGAAGCGTATCTTCCTCAAAAAGGAGGAACTTGGTACCGCGTCAGGATCGGGCCGTTCAATTCCGAAAACGCAACACGGCAATTCATGCGCGAAAACAATTTTAAATAAAACCGGATTTCGATTATGAGATGGATTCAAATGCTCTTGAGCGGCGGAGTGGTTTTGTGGTTGCTGGTTATTTGTCTGGTTGTTATCATCTTCATTTCTTATGGAAGGTTGACTGCGCTGAGAAAAGCGAAAACTAATATTCCAACTTTCTCGGTGAAGATGCGGAACATCTTAAAGAGGAAAGAAATTCAAACAGCGATCGATTTCTGCATGGAAGATAAATCGACTATATCAAACATCATGCGGAGAGGTTTGAAGAAATATAAATTTGGAAGAGAAAGATTTCTTGAAGAAATTGAACTCGGCGGCAAGCAGGAAATTAGTAAACTTGAAAAAGGAATTCCGATTCTTGCAACGCTTGCAACCGCTTCTCCAATGCTTGGATTCTTGGGAACAATTATGGGAATGGTTTCAACCTTTCGAGTAATTCAGAATTTGCACAGCAGCGTTACCGTTGCCGATTTCGCCGGTGGAATTTGGCAAGCATTAATTACCAGCGCGGTTGGCTTGATTGTAGGAATGATTTCTTTAGCGCTGTACAACTATTTTGTGAACGCAGTAAAAAAAATTGTTTTGGATATCGAGAGAATTGTCACCGAGTTGATCGACGTCATTGACGGCAATGACAAGGATCAACCGCAGATTAGTGAGCAGAACAATGAAATTTGAGACCAAACTGAAAACTGTCAGTTCGTTCAACGTAGGTGCGCTTGTCAATGTTGTGATGCTTCTGCTGATGTTTTTTTTCATGACTTCAAATTTTCTTTCACAACCCGGTGTTAGCGTTAATATCTACCGAACCATTATTGATGATAAAAAAGATTTACCCAAAGCGTTGATGATAATTGACGAACGCGGAAAGATGTATTTGGGCTTTGACGAGGTCAACTTTTCCAATCTTGCTAATAAAGTATCGGCGCTGAAACAAAATGTTCAAAACGATTTTACAATTCGTGTGGATAAGTCTGTGAAGATCGGTTTAATTGCCAGACTTGTTGAGACGCTTAAAACCGCCGGGATAAAAAAAATAAATTTGCAAACTGATTCGTTAACATTCTAAAATGTTTTTCAAAGAACCGAAAAAAGTATCTTATCTTTTCTCCATTTCCGTTCACGCAATCTTTGTGCTCTGGCTTGTTTTCACGAGTATCGGAGCCAACAACCAACAGGAAGATTATCTTCTGGTTGGGTTCGGTCCCGGTTTTGGAATGGGCGGTGGCGGCGCAGCGGGCCAAGGTAATCAGCCCGGCAGCGGCGGATTAACGCCTGAAACACCTCCGGAGAAAAAAGTTGAAGATAAAAAAGTTGACCTTCCAAAATCCGATCAGTTGAAAGATGAAGACGCTATTGCAAGTCCTTCGAAGAAAAAAAATGAAGATGAAACTTCTGCCAGTAAAGTGAAGCCGCTTTTCAAAAGCAACAACAAAGGCGATGGTTTCGGATACGGTCCGGAAGGAAACGGTACGGGCGGCGGAGGATTTGGTTTTGAATTAGATTTCGGCGGAAGAGGAGTTAGACGAATTTATAGCTACTCTTTGCCGGAATATCCCGAAGGTGTTTCAAAAGAAATTGATTTACGTCTTCGATTTACAATTTTGCCGGACGGCACTGTAAGCAATATCATTCCTTTGATTAAAGCCGATGCAAGACTTGAAATGACCGCGATAAACTCACTGCGTCAATGGCGGTTTGAACCTTTGCCTTCCAACGCAAAGCAGCTTGAACAAACTGTTGTGATTACTTTTCCGTATCGTCTGCAGTAACGGTTTGTTCGGTTTTATCTTCGTGGTAATAAAATTTGTAAAAGAAGTATTCTACGATTGAAAGAAGCGTAAGAGAAATTGTGTCGGAGTCAAACTGAATCCCGAAACCTTTGCTGTCGATGAAAAGTTTTACAACTGCAGTTGCAATCGACCATCCCACCGCGAACAAAACAATAATCAATGCCAAATTTGTGAACGCCGTGGCAAGCGATTCATTCTGCCATTTTTTTGTGAAGATGATAAGAATGAAAATTAAATGTGCACTGAAAATTAATGCCGAAATCATTTTAGAAATTATTTTGTGAGTTATCGATTCTGCTGTTTATGATTTGAGATCCTACCAATCCGCCGATTGCACCGAAGATCAAATTGATTATGAAATTATTTACCAGGATGGAAAGAGTATAAATCCAAGAGAACCCGGTAGCTAAAATTTCATTTCTCACATTTTGAAATAGATACAAAACCTCACGCTTAATGTCTTCGGTGATTGGGAAAGTGTCAAGCATGCGCTGCAAATCCGGGAACGCAGCGATTATATCGTTCTGTCTTGTAATGAACGTAATAAAAATTTCAAACGCGCTTCCGAAAATTGCGGCGAATATTCCGGTCATCAATCCTATATAAACAGCTTTCTTAGTTAGGATTCTTCCTATTGTATGATTTGCTTTCTGATCTAATATTAATGCTAAGAAAGCGGCTATAGGCATGATGAAGCAGCAAGAAAAACTTTTCACGAAAGGGACGATCTGAAGAACGCCCGCGCCAAAACCACAAACAATACTTGGTAAATATTTTTTCACGTTTTCCCGGAGTTTAATTCAACAAAAAGTTGACGCAATCCATTGTAAAGATATAAAAAACCGACTGAACCAAAAAGCAATCCCGTTGAAAAGGCAATTAATTTTGAGTAACTGTAAACATTGATTGAGTAGAGAAAAACATCAAGCAGCATCGGCGCAGAAAAAATCAGCAGAAGTTTAATGCCAAGACTTTTCTTGAAATTGAAAAATATCAGCGCGATACTGCTTATCAGCGAACCAAGGTAAATGCCGCTGCATCTTGCGCAAACCATTGTCTCGTGGGTGCCGTCGGTGATCAGTTTCGTTTTTATTTGATGGCAGACGAGCGAATAAGTTTTATGTAAAAACGGAAGAGTGATCATAAGCTTATTATCAACGGGGATGAGCCATTCGGAAAAAATTCCTAAGCACCAAATTAGAATCAGTAACGCGATCACCAATTTTACGGAAAGACGCATAGGATAGTTATTTTGATTTCACATAGTTGTAAATCAAAATGGAACTCTTGGTTAGAATATATAACTTCGATCCGAACAAAAACGTATCCATAATATCTTGGTCGAGTTTCGGATTGAAAATAAGCGGGTCAAAATTACCTTGTTCAAAATCCGAATTCGAAAAAATCGCTATTTGAGATTTGCTGTTTACAGTGATTGATTGTGTCGTTGCGTTTATGTTTGTGGGCACGAACGGAAACTTTATTTTTTTGATTCCGTTTCCAAATTGGTCAAACTCTATGATGTTCGGAGGATCTACCACAAGCAATTTTGCATCCCGTGTTATTGCAAAGTTCATCGGGTTGGATAACGAAAATAAACCGGCGTCGAAACTGCCGATAGTTACCTGAAACTCGCCGTGTATATTAAATTTCAGAATTCTATTATTGTCGGAATCCAAAACAAAAAGATCGCCTTGATTCGACACGGCTGAGCAAGTCGGGTAATTAAACACGTAACGAGAATCGGTTATGTTCTCGGAGGCGAGCTGTGATAAGAAATTCAAATCTTTGTCGAAAAATTGAACCCGGTTGTTGTTCTTATCGGAGACATAAACATTCAGCGTTGTGGCAAATACGTCTGTCGGGTTATCAAATGTGGACTGCTGCCAGCCGTAACCGCCGATGAACTTGCTAGCGTTTCCGAGTGTATCAATCTTAATTAGCTCGTTCGAAGATGTATCTGTTACAAAAATGTAGCCGGCAGAACTGATTGAAAAAGACTTAGCAGCTGTAAATGAACCAATGGTTCCCGAAAAGACAAAGTTTTGAGCCGGGCTTAAATTAGAACCGATCAATAGTAAAAATAACAGGTAATATTTTATTGCAGCTGTGTTCATGTTTAGTTACTAACCTGATTTAAGCAGTGATCTTAGGCACAGTTTCTGAAAGAAATTCCTTAATAAAAATAAGAAAATTTATTAACTTTACTTCAACTAGAATGTATGAACTAAATTTACAACAGAGGAATCAATGCAAAGAATATTAATATGCTGTTTGGTTAGTTTGTTAATTCTTTCCTCATGTAAGTTCAAAGAGGGCGTTACAACTCCCCAAACCCCCGGCTCCGGCGATACAGCCATCAAAGTTATAACGCCAAACGGAGGAGAAACTTTAGCCGAAGGTTCCAGTTATCAGATTACGTGGGAAGGTACCGGAACACTTTTAGTTCGCATTCAGTATTCGATTGACAACGGAACCAGTTGGTCTCTAGTAAAAGATAGTTTGCAAAATGCCGGTTTATATAATTGGTTCCCGATACCAAATGCTGTTTCCAGTCAATGTCTTATTCAGGTGTCCTCGCTTGATGGTGTAAGCAGCGACAGAAGCGATAAAGTTTTTTCGATTGTTAAGAATGCAAATAAAAGTTTAAGAATTACATCTCCGGTTGGCGGAGAAACATGGCAAGCGGGCACTTCGGCACAAATTACCTGGTACAGTTCTGGAATTGATTCGGTTAAGATAGATTACACGATTGATAACGGTCAGAATTGGAATGTAATTTCTAATTCCACCAAGAACACAGGTATCTATTATTGGCTGCCGATACCTAATACTCCGACAACTCTTGCCAAGGTTAGAATCAGAGATGCGCAAGATGGAGTAACATCTTCCGAAAGTCCAAACCCGTTTCAAATTTTACCCGAGCAGACTGTTAAAGTCCTTTCACCAAATGGCGGAGAGCAATGGTATGCGGGTTCAAGCAACAACATCACTTGGCAATCGACAAATACTGCGAATGTAAAAATTGAATTCACTATTGACGGCGGGGCAACCTGGTCAACAATTGTTGCAAGCACGCCAAGTACTGGCGTTTATAGTTGGAATGGATTACCGAATGTTAGTTCGTTGCAGTGTAAGATTCGCATCAGTGATGCTAGTGATGGAATTCCAAGTGATAATTCTGATAATAATTTTACGATTAATACGCCGGGCAACCAGTTGATAGCGGTGACCAGTCCTAACGGTGGAGAGACATGGGCTGCGGGAACTTCACAAAATATTACTTGGTCTGCATCCGGCATTACAAACGTGAAGATTGAATACACTATCAATAATGGAATATCGTGGAATACTATTACCTCCAGCACGCCGAGTACAGGTTTTTACACATGGATGCAGTTGCCGAATACTCCTTCAACAAACTGTAAAATCCGCATCAGCGATGCTCAAGACGGTTCTCCATCTGATGACAGTAATAATTTGTTTTCGATTTCACCGGCGCCGTCGATTGCCGTGACGTCACCGAATGGCGGTGAAGTTTGGGCAAGCGGCACATCTCAAACTATAAAATATACCTCGGTGAACATTCCGAATGTGAAGATTGAATACACGACCGATGGCGGTGCGAATTGGACAACGTTGACAAGTTCAACACCAAGTACAGGCAGTTATACTTGGAATAATTTACCTAACCTTGTATCTTATCAATGCAAAGTGCGTATGAGCGATGCAATGTACGGAAGTCCATCGGACATATCGGACAATAATTTTACAATCACGAACCAACAAGCAAAGCAGATTACTGTAACAAGTCCGAACGGAGGAGAGAAATGGGCCGCAGGATCAACCCAGAGTATAACCTGGTCTGCAATGGGTGTAATAAATGTCAAGATAGAGTTTACACTCAACAATGGAATAAATTGGAGTACGTTAGTATCAAGTACGCCAAGCACGGGATTTTACACTTGGTCACAATTGCCAAGTACACCATCTACAAATTGTTTAATAAGAATAAGCGATGCTCAGGATCAGGCAACCAGTGATGTAAGCGACAATTTATTTTCAATTACACCAGCTCCATCGGTAAAAGTGACATCGCCGAACGGAGGGGAAGTTTGGCAAAGCGGATCTCAGCAAACGATAACGTATTCGTCAGAAAACATTCCGAACGTAAAAATTGAATACACAACTGATGGCGGCGCAAACTGGACAATTATTACAAATTCTACTCCGAGCATTGGCGCTTATACATGGAATAATTTACCCGATCTCACTTCTTACCAATGCAAAGTTAGAGTGAGTGATGCGTTGTTTGGCAGTCCAATTGATATATCCGATAATAATTTTACTATCACCAATCAAGTTGTTAAATCGATCACACTAACAAGTCCTGTTGGCGGGGAGGTGTGGGATGCTAATACTTCAAAGCTAATAACCTGGTCTGCTGTCGGTGTCACTGATGTTAAATTGGAATATAGTACTAACAACGGATTAACTTGGAATACCATAGAAAACTCAATTCCAAATACTGGGTCTTACAGTTGGGCTGTTCCAAATACGCAATCAACACAATGTAAAGTTAGAGTTAGTGATATTAGTGGAAGTCCCTCGTCAGAGAGCCCGAATACATTTACAATTAAACCTGTCGCGTCAATTACGCTCACTGCTCCTAATGGCAATGAAACCATTAGGGCTGGACAGTCCTACAACATAACATGGACCGCTATTGGAATAGATTATGTTAAGATAGAATACACTACCAACAGCAGTTCCAGTTTAGTGGAGTGGAAAACAATTGTTTCAAGCACACCTGCCGCCGCGGGTTCATACTCGTTTGGATTCCCTCAACCTTCGACGGATTGCAAGGTAAGAATTTCTGAAGCTGTTAATGGGTCACCTTCTGCAACAAGTGCAGGCACTTTTACAGTTTTGCCTAAAACTTCAATTACTGTGTCATTTCCTAATGGTGGTGAAAGTTGGATTCAGGGAGAAAAATACCAGATTCAATGGGGGTCTGTAAACGTTGCTAAAGTTAAGATTGAATACACGTTGAATGATGGAACCGGATGGACGACTATCGGCGAAAACTTGGATAATACAGGATTCTATGATTGGGTTGTACCAACAACATTAAACTTACCGACCACTACCGGAGGTTTCATTGGTTCGGAACTTTGCAAAATACGTGTTTCTGAATATGATGCTGCCAATCCGACTATTGCCGGTGCCTTTGATGAATCTGATAATACATTTGCAATCTATAAGAAGTTCATCCGTGTTGTTACACCAAATGGTGGAGAACAATGGACTGTGAACACCCCGAAACGTATTGAATGGTTGTCGAAAGGTGTTAATAACGTTAATATCGATTTTACTTTGGACAATGGCCAAACGTGGACGAACATTGTCAGCAATGTACAAAGCACTGGTGCATACGACTGGACGACTCCGGCGACCGTGTCCTCTTTAGGTAAGATTAGAATTACAGACGCGAGCGATGCTACAGTAACAGATGAAACGGATGGATTTTTTAACCTGGTAGGTGCAACAAAGTAGCTTACACTCAAATTTACATTTACGACGAGGCGCTGACATCATTTGAGCGCCTCGCCAGTTTTTAAAAGTTTACTGTTGGCTTAATAGCATGGGGTTTTTATGAAGAGGATGCGGGGAGGGTTTCGGGATTTTATCGAAAGATTTTATCCATCGAATCCGTTTGCAATATCGTTTTCGTTTCCACGTTACTTTGTGCTGATATTAATAATGTCGGCAGTTGCTGGTGTTTTTTATCTGCGATCTCATAACAAAAATGAATTGGAAATTCTAAAGGCAAAGCATAAAGAAATTCAGCTAATCGTTGCAGAGTATTTGGATGAAACTACGTCCACTAATCTGAGTTCAGATAAAGTTGCAACATTAAATAAAAAGTTGGAAGATTATAAAAGGAATCTGAGAATGATCGAGACCAAAATAGAACATTTACAGAGATTTTGGTTTCTTGAATAATGTTCATTAATTTTGCAATAAATTTTACTGCCCCGTAGTGTAATTGGCAACACGTCTGACTCTGGATCAGAAGACTTCAGGTTCGACCCCTGACGGGGCAGCACCTAAAAGCCCGAATACAAATCATATTCGGGTTTTTTTTATTTCTACCTGTTCTAAAGACCTGCTGATTTCCGGAATTCATTGTATGTACTTGTATGCACATCTATAACATACACTCGCAGTAAAGGTATCATACCGATAACAATACATACTAATAAATAAACCCATTTTTAACTAAATTACTTTTATCGAAAACTAAATTCAAAAAATTGTTCATGGTAACAAGATGAAGATTAGATTTCTTAAAAGTCTGCAATTCCGGATTTTATTAATTACTGTTGTTGCAACCGTCCCATTCATAGCGTTTTCGATCTATGATGCCGAACAAGACCGGGAACGTAGTATTGTGGATTTGAAAGACGAGGCAATTCAATTAGTGAATTTTATTTTAATTGAAGAAGCGAAGACTATTGATGGAGCCCGCCAACTTCTGACGTCATTATCTAATCTACCTAAGGAATATTTTACAGATTCAATTCGCTGCAAAAGTTATCTCTCCAGTCTATTGACAAAATTCAACCGATATGTAAATTTAGGTGTAGTCAGTAAAAACGGGACCTTATTTGCAAGCGGAAGACAAATTGAAAACAAAATAGACTATTCAAACAATGAATTTTTTGAAGAAGTGATGCAAAGCGGTGAGTTCTCAGTTGGGGAATATTTTGTTGATCCAATTAGTCGCAAAAGAATTATCAATTTGGGCTATCCTCTGCTTGATAAAAACCAAGAAGTTAAAGCCGTTCTTTTTGCCTCACTTAATGTTTCATATATAGATGCAATTGAAAAGGATCTAGCGAAGATATTTCATGAAAAGTCTCTGTTCATAAAAATTGATGATGAAGGAGATATTCTAACTACGAACTATTTTTCGAATGAAATAATACAAAAAATAGTTACACCAACATTTTTAAGAAGCGTTTCTGAGCAAGGTAACGGAATAATTGAAGCACAGGGACCAAACAATCAGAAGTACTTATTTGTTTTCGCCACGACTAAGAGCAATTTATTTCAAAAGAAATTACATTTAGTTGTTGGCAAAAATAAAGAGAAATTCTTTTCTGATATAAATAAAACTCTCTACAGAAATCTATTTTTGATTGGAGCTTTGTTTGCAATTATATTGGCCGGCGTTCTTATCTTAAGCGAAAAGTACATTCTAAAAACTGTTAAGAAACTGATAAATGCAACAAATGAAATGTCAACTGGAAATTTAAGTGTAAGAAGTAATGTTAGCTACAATTCAGGCGAACTAGGACAATTAGCGATGACATTTGACCGGATGGCAGAATCGTTAGAGCAACAAAACAATGAAAGAATAAACGTTGAAAATTCTCTTCGAGAAAGCGAAGAACGATTCCGTAATCTGTTTGAACATTCACCGGTTTCTTTATGGTGGGAAGATCACTCCGAAATTAAAAAGCACATTGATCAACTCCGAGCCGCCGGGGTCGAAGATTTCAAAACGTATTTTCAGATACATCCCGATGAAGTTGCAAAATGCGTAACAATGTTAAAGTTTATTGCTGTAAACGAAGCCACTCTTCAATTGTATGAGGCAAAAAGCAAAGAGGATTTATTAGAGGGCTTAGTCGATATATTTAGAAAAGAATCATACCGAGTATTTACAGAAGGGTTGATTGCGCTAACGGCAGGCAAGACGGTGTTCGAATGCGAAGCCGATACTCAAACTCTTACAGGCAAAAGAAACAATGTAATCTTCAAATTGTTAATATTACCGGGGTATGAGGAAACCTGGTCGAAAGTACTTGTATCAATGACTGACATCACCGAACGCAAGCGGACGGAGATGTTGTTGCGGGAAGCCCATGAGCGACTTCAAACAATCATCCAAGCGTCGCCGCTTGCAATTCTTGCTGTAGATCCTCTGGGCAGAATAATGAATTGGAACGCCGGTGCAGAACAGATGTTCGGATGGAGCGAGCAGGAAACCATTGGGAAGGTGTGCCCGACCGTGCCTGAGGAAGGGTTAGCGGATTTCCACAACATGATCAAAAGCGTTTTACAGGGCAAAACCTTCTCGGATATAGTTCGACATCGCCAGAGAAAAAACGGGACACAGATTGATACCAGTATTACTTCTGCACAGCTACGTAATGCAGCAGGAGAAGTCATAGGTGCAATAGCTATTCTCGAAGACATCACCGAACGAAAAAAAGCTGAAGAAGAGAGAAGCAAACTATTTGCAGAGGTACAGGAAGCGGATAATCAGCTACGGCTTCTTTCACGCAGATTGCTTGAAACTCAAGAGAGCGAGAGGAAGAATATTTCGCGGGAATTACACGATGAAATTGGGCAGACATTAACAGCGGCAAAAATTAATCTTCAATCAATCGAAAGAAAAGTTAAATCATCTGAAACGAAAAAGGAACTAGGAGTTGCAATTTCTTTTCTGGAGCAGTCTTTACAACAGGTAAGAGATATGTCATTGAATTTGAGACCATCAATTCTTGATGATTTGGGAATTGAATCAGCTTTAGGATGGCTGGTAAAGCGAACTGCAGAAAGCGCAAAGTTCAAATTCGATTTAGAGTTTAACCTTGCCGGATTAGAATTACCGAAAGACTTGCAGCTCAACTGTTATCGAATTGCCCAGGAAGCATTAAACAATGTAGTGAAACATTCAGAAGCGAAAAAGGCTGTGGTTAGTTTAACCTTAGTAAATGATGCAATACATCTAAGAATAAGTGATGATGGTAAAGGATTTAATGTAAATGAATTGAGAGGACAAGCGTTGAAAGGAAGAAGTCTGGGCATATTAAGTATGGAAGAGCGGACTCAATTAGCCGGAGGCGAATTCAAAATAACATCATCCGAAAAAGGGGGAACAGAAGTTCAAGCAATTTTTCGTTTGACATAATGGCTGCAAGAAGAAATATGGAAGAAATAAAAATAATTTTGGCGGACGATCATAATATTGTAAGAGCCGGACTGCGGGCGTTATTGGATAAAATTCCGGGAATGAAAGTTATTGCCGAAGCGAGCGATGGACGAGAAACGCTTAATTTAATTAGAAAGCACAAGCCGGATATTGTACTGATGGATATTGCTATGCCGGAACTAAACGGATTAGAGGTTACGCAAATTGTATCAAAAGAATTTCCAGAAATTGGAATCATTATCTTGTCCATGCATAAGAGTGATGAGTATGTGCTGCAAGCACTGCGGTTTGGCGCATCCGGGTATTTACTGAAGGATACTGCGGCTGATGAATTAGAAATTGCCATCAATGCGGTTATGAAAGGAAACAAATACTTGGCGCCATTTGTTTCAAAAAGTGTTGTAAAGAATCTACTTGCAAGGCTGGACGATAAAAACTCGAAATCAAAAATAAGCCCGTTGCCTTTAGAAAAGATGACTTCACGGCAAAGAGAAATTTTACAATTAATAGCAGAGGGAAACAGCACAAAAGAGATTGCCTATAAATTGAACATCAGTACTAAAACTGTAGAAGCCCATCGCAAACAATTAATGAACAGGTTGCAAATCCGTGATATTGCCGGATTAGTACTGTACGCTATAAAAGTAGGCATTATTTCTAATGAGAAGTAATAATATCGATCTCATTTATTTTTTATTGTGAAATATGAATCCCATGCGTATCTTTATTGTAGAAACAAAAAAAAGGTTTTAGTATGCGTATCAAAATTCAAAAATGGGGGAATAGTTTAGCTCTAAGAATTCCAAAGGCTTTTGCCTTCCAATCAAGGATTCGACAAGATGAGTATGTAAATCTAACACTGGATAATGACAAAATTATTGTTGAGCCAGTTGAGGAAAGAAAATATAATTTGGAAGAATTGATATCTGGGGTAAAAAAATCGAATCTTCATAAAGAAATTGACTTTGGAAAAAAAGTTGGAGCTGAATATTGGTAAAATCAAAGCAGTATATTCCTGATTGTGGAGATATCGTTTGGTTATCATTTAATCCGCAATCCGGACACGAACAATCTGGAAGAAGACCTGCTTTAGTAATTTCTCCGTTGGCATATAACAATAAAACTGACCTAGCTATATTTTGCCCTATTACAAGTCTAGTAAAAGGATATCCTTTCGAAGTCAAGCTTCCTGATAATTTAGAAATTGCCGGTGTGATATTATCCGATCAAATAAAAAATCTTGATTGGAAAACTAGAGAAGCTGAGTATATCTGCAAGCTGTCCAAGCTTCTATTGACAGAAACCTTAAATAAAATAAATGCTTTGCTAAACTTATAATGTCGTAGCTAAGTCAATCAAGCGAACGCCCCCGATAAAAAGCATCGGGGCAAGCTGTTTTTGCACCAGTCTGCCGTTAGATTCATTATTCTACCTCTCATGTTTTCTTCACAAGCGCCTTAGGTATTTTCACCTGTCTTCTAAGGAATTTCCTTATTGCCGAGTCAACAGACAGCACATATATTTACGCCTAAAATTTTTGTTGCTACAGCAAAAGAAATAAGCATGAAGAAACAACGCATTCTGTTAGTGGACGATAACCGCCGGTTTTTAGAAGCTGCCAATAATATTATTGCTGCAAATAGTAACGTGGAAGTTATCGGTTGGGCAACTTCAGGCGAGGATGCTGTCAACAAGGCGACAGCCGACCTTCCTGATCTTGTGCTTATGGATATATCTATGCCTGGCATAGGCGGGCTATCGGCAACACGGTTGATTAAGAAAATGGTAAATCCGCCTAAAGTAATCATCTTAACATTATACGACACCGCGGAGTATCGTGATGAAGCTAAAGCCGCCGGTGCAGACGGGTTTGTTTCAAAGTCGGATTTTGTAGATAAAGTCCCCGCTATTTTTAACAGAACATAAGAACAATGAAGTAAGAAAAAAATCTGCAAAAATATTTTTTATGTGAGCAATACCTCATTTCGCTGGGGTCTTGCCGAATCCAGCCGATTTTCCCTCAAGGAACATACACGATCCCAGCGATTTAATAATTTGATTAAGAAATTAATCGCGATGGCAGTTCATTCACGGCAAAACTATACGAACAGATTATTAGATAGTGATGATGGAACAGCAATCAAGATGCTCAATTGTAACTATTTAATTTTAAGGGAGTTTTGGTAATTAAAATAAGATTTTTGATTTTGTGAATGGTGTTATGCAAAATGATTGGTAAAACAATGAGAAAAAGGAAGAAGTAAAGACTATGTCGGTATTCAAAAAGCACAAGAAAAGTTATGCCATATTACTGGTCAATCTGCTACTTTTAATGATAGGCGTTGTTCTATATAATAAAACCGATCAGGTGTTGAAAACTGATCAGGAAGAACGTCTTCTAACAAAAATAAATCTACACATAGACAGTGTTCTTATTTCTCTAAAGGATGCACAGCGCGGAGAAAGAGGGTATATTATCTCCGGTAACAAAGAATATCTGGAAGCATTTTATGATGCAAGAAAGAGATTAAACAGATTAATTGGCGATTTGGAAACTGCGTTGAACGCACAGAAAGATATTCAGAAAAGGTTTGTAGCTTCCGAACGTTTGATGGTTAATGCTCTTGCAAAGTTCGATGAAATAATTAAAACACGTGAAGAAGATGGGGCGGTATTAGAAACGATGGCACGTAAAGACTATGAAGCCAAGTTGTTCATCGACACTTTACAAAATACAATCCAATCAATTGAAAAATATGAAAGAGAAAAACTTGATAATGATGCACGGAAAGCAATCGCAAGCTTAGAAGAAATTGTCACCCTTTTGGCACTTAGCGGTGTTGTAATTTCTGTTATTGTTATACTTCTCAGCACAAGTTTAGTAAGAGATATTCTTAAAAGAGAGGAGTTGAGTCTTAAACTTGAAGGCAGCGAGAAACGATACCACTTCTTATTTGAGTTATCGGCAGACGGAATTATTGTTGCGGATTTAGACGGCATAATTACAGATTGCAATACTGCGGCGTGCAAAATTTTCGGATACTCTAAAGAGGAATTAAAAGGAAAATCACATCATATTATTTGGCCCGATGAACAAAAACATCTTTTACCCGCAAAATTTAGCCGTAAAACTGTAACCGGTGATAGACTAATTGAAAGAACTTACATAAAAAAAGACGGTACAATTCTAAACGCGGAAGTTTATACGAAGTTGATCGAAATAAACGGTCTCTCGAACGTTGTTGCGCATATAAGAGATATAACCGAGAAAAAACAAACTCAAAAAGCGATCGATAAAAGCGAAGAGAAATACCGTAATCTTTTTGAAAGAAGTCTCGCCGGAATTTTTAAAGCGACAATCGAAGGGCAAATTATAGAATGCAATAATGAATACTTAAAAGTGTTAGGTTATGACTCAATAGAAAGCATCAAAAAGATTTCTGCTAAAAGTTTATATGCTGATCCAAAGGATAGAGAAAGACTTATTGAGCTATTGAGAAAACGAAAAGAAGTGAAAGATTATGTTATGAAGTTGAAGAAAAAAGATGGTTCTTATGTTTGGGTGTATGATAGCGTATCGCTGATGTATGACGAGGACTTAAAGAAAGAAGTTTTGTTCGGAACAATGGTGGATATTACCGCGCAGAAACAAGCTGAAAAAGAAATAAGGATGCTGGCTCATTCTCTTGAGAGCATAAACGAATGTGTTTCAATTACAGATGACAAGAACAAAATTATGTATGTAAACGAGTCCTTCACGAAAACCTATGGGTTTAAAAAGGAAGAGTTGATAGGGCAGCATATATCCATTGTTCAGCCCCGTTCGCTAGTCACGCCCGAAATACAGCAAGAGGTTTTGAAGTTCACAAATGAAGGCAATTGGAAAGGGGAACTGATTAACAAGAGAAAAGACGGTTCAGAATTTCCGGTTTACCTTTCCACATCTGTTGTAAAAGACTTTGAAAATAATCCTATCGCACTAATTGGCGTTGCAGCAGACATTACCGAAAGAAAACGCGCCGAAGAACAAATTTTACTTCTTTCCCGCGCTGTAGAAAATAGCCCGGCTATAACCATAATTACGGATGAAGACGGTAAGATTGAATATGTAAATCGAAAATTTATTGAGTTGACCGGATATACTTTTGAAGAAGTAAAAGGCAAAAGTTCAAGAATATTAAGCTCCGGTGAGAAATCAAAAGAAGAGTATGAAATACTTTGGAAAACTATTAAATCCGGCAAAGAATGGAGAGGTGAATTTCACAATAAGAAAAAGAACGGTGAACTGTATTGGGAATCAGCTACAATTGTACCGATTAAAAATGACAGAATATTTTTCTTGGCTGTAAAGGAAGACATAACCGAGCGCAAGCATGCCGAAGAAGCTCTCAAGCAGCAAGAAGCACTATTACGGGTTGTATTGGAAACTTTACCGGTTGGTGTTTGGGTAATTGATGAAAAAGGAAGGATCAAGTTTGGTAACAAAGAGGGAGAAAAAATATGGGCAGGAGCCAAATTGGTTGGCATGGAAAGATACGGAGAATATAAAGGTTGGTGGGTTGATACAGGTAAACGAATTGAAGCCGATGAGTGGGCTGCAGCTAAAGCTATAACAAGAGGCGAGATTTCTCTTAATGAAGAAATAAGAATAGAGTGCTTTGACGGCACACGGAAAACAATTTTAAATTCTGGAGTTCCAATTCGCGATGCTGGCGGCAATATCAAAGGTGCAATTATAGTTAATCAAGATATAACCGAGCGCAAGCAAGCGGAAGAAGCGTTAAGGTCATCGGAAGAAAAATTCAACAAGGCGTTCCAGTCATCACCTATAGCAATGTCAATTCAGAATAATGAAAATCTATTCGTGGATGTAAACAGTGCTTTTCTAAAGTTAACGGGATTTAGCCGTGAGGATATAATTGGACACCGTGGAAAAGACTTGCAATTATGGGCAGATGCAACCGAAAGCAAGCGCGCTAATGACTTTTTTATTGCAAATGGTGTTCTACGTGATTTCGAATTCATGTTTCGCAAAAAGACCGGGGAAATAGGTATAGGAATTATGTCTGCCGAGTCAATTGTGCTGGATGGAAAACCGGCATCCCTAACTGCAGTTCTCGATATAACCGAGCGCAAGCATGCCGAAGAAGCATTACGTGAAAGTGAACTGTTGTTTCAAACGCTCGCGCAAAATTCTCCTGTAGGCATATTCCGGACCAGAGCAGACGGTTATACAACCTACGTGAACCCAAAGTGGTGCCAATTATCTGGAATGAAAGCGGATGAAGCATTAGGAGACGGCTGGCTTAGAGCGGTTCATCCGGAAGACAAGATATGGTTAGCTAAAGGTTGGAAATCTGCTACTGACAAAAGACAATCGTCGGTTACAGAGTATAGATTCATTCGTCCTGACGGAACTACTGCCTGGGTGATGGGTCAAGCAATTCCCGAATTTAATTCCGAAGGTCAAATTGAAGGTTACGTTGGAACAATTACAGATATTACCAACATAAAGTTGTATGAACAGGAACTGATAAAAGCCAAAGATGCCGCCGAAAATTCCGAGCGGATAAAGTCTGAATTTCTTGCCCAAATGTCGCATGAAATAAGAACACCAATTAATGTCATTGTCAGTTCAACTAGTTATCTGAAAGATGAATTGGAAGACAAGATCGAACCTGAATTATTCACAATGTTTAATTCTTTAGATCGCGCCGGTAAAAGAATTATTCGAACAGTCGATCTCATTCTTAACATGGCGGAAATACAAACCGATAGTTACCATTTTACGCCGGTGGAACTGAATCTTTCCGGCAAATTTCTTATCAATATATACAATGAATTCATATTCGCTGCTAAAGAAAAAAATCTTGAATTCAATTTACATTGTAAGACAACGGATGCTAACATTTATGCCGATGAATATTCCGTTAGACAAATATTTTTTCAGCTTATAGATAATGCGATTAAGTACACCAAAGAAGGCAAAGTTGATTTAACAGTGGATAAAGTTGCCGAAGGAAAAGTATTTGTAAGTATTGCCGATACAGGCATTGGAATGTCGGAAGAATTTATGGCTCACATGTATAATCCCTTTACACAAGAAGAGCATGGATATTCCAGAAGTTTTGAAGGCAACGGTTTGGGATTGGCGCTCGTAAAAAAATATTGTGATCTTAACAACGCAACAATTACGGTAGAAAGCGTAAAAGGGAAAGGTTCTGTATTCACAGTTAAATTCTAATTTAGAATCTACATGTAGATATCTTTTGTGCTATGCACACAAATAAATCTTTCAATAAAAGCAGGACTAATTTGAAAAAATCAAAACTGCCAATCGAACGAATCGTTAAACTTGGATTTCTTTTAACAATTGCTATTTTCATTCTGGCGGGTACAATTACATACCGAAGTTTCAACCGATTAATTGATTCTGCTCATGATGTGGATGAAACAATTCACAAACTGCATAATCTAGACTATCTCCATTCGTTGCTTTCAGATGCGGAAACCGGTCAGAGGGGTTATCTTCTAACAGGTAAGTCTCCGTACTTACAGCCATATCAAGAAGCAATTGACAGTATAAATTTTGTGATAGTGCAACTAAACAAAATGATTCTGAATCCCGAACAACAACTCGAACTCGATACACTGTCATTGCTGGTTAACGCCAAACTTAGCGAGCTTAAAGAAACTCTTGATGTAAACAAAAGCAGAGGATTTAATGCTGCTAAACAATTGGTTGTTTCTAATCGCGGCAAAGTAATTATGGATAAGATTCGACTTGTTCTAAATCAAATACGTTATTATGAAAGAGAGAGATTGAGCAGGTATTCAGTAGAACGTTCGGAGATGCGGCGCCAGACTCTTTATGAACTTATCGGAAGCTTGATTTTAGGCTTTCTAATTTCGGCAACAACAATTGTATTACTGCACAAGGATCTTAAGAAAAGAATAAAGGCAGAAAGCGATTTGAAACTAAGTCAAAAGGAAATGGCATTGCATGTCAAAGAAACTCCATTGGGTGTTATTAGATGGGACCTCGACTTCAGAGTGACGGATTGGAATCCAAGCGCGGAGCGCATCTTTGGCTACAAGCGCGATGAGGCAATAGGAAAACACGCGGCGGAATTAATTCTGCCGGAAGAAGCAAAGCCGCATGTAAAGAAAGTTTGGCAAGCTTTGCTCGATCAAAGTGGCGGACTTCGCAGCACGAATAACAACATCACTAAGGACGGCAGCGTTATTATTTGTGAGTGGTATAATACACCGCTTATTGATGAGGATGGAAAGATAATTGCAGTGGCGTCTTTGGTTGACGATATTACCGAACGAAAGAAAATGGAGACAGATTTAATTCGCGCAAAGGAAAAAGCCGAAGAAATGAACCGGCTTAAATCAAATTTCTTTGCCAATATGAGCCATGAACTCCGAACCCCATTTATTGGAATTATGGGTTATGCCGAATTCTTAGCGCAATCCGTTACCGACGCGGATGATAAAGAAATGGCTCTTGGAATTTTAGATTCATCGAAAAGACTGAAAGATACACTCGACAAAATTTTAGAATTATCAAAAGTTGAATCAAGTAAAGTTGAACTTAAACTGACCGATGTTGACGTTTGCATGATAATTAACGACGTACATAAAACTTTTATCAAATTAGCGGAACAGAAGAATTTATTCTTTAAGAAAGAACTCAGCGTCTCGCCTTGTTTAATCCGAACCGATGAACAATTGTTTAGGGAAATACTAAATAACTTAGTGAGCAATGCTCTAAAGTTTACCCACCGCGGCGGTGTCGAAATTAGTTTGGATAAAAATGTTAGGGGAAACAATACGTACCTTGCTATCAAAGTGAAAGATACGGGAATTGGAATTCCGGCTGATAAACATGATATAATTTGGGAAGAATTCAGACAGGTAAGCGAAGGATTAAACAGAAGTTTTGAAGGGACAGGTCTCGGTCTATCAATTGCTAAGAAATATGCGGAATTGCTGAATGGTAAAATATCTCTCGAAAGCACTGAAGGAAAAGGATCTAGTTTCATTTTGGAATTACCTTTCTTGCCGTCGTCGGTTCAAACGGAAGTTTTGCCGGGCTTACCGCAAACAAGCGAAGTCTTGAGTGAAAAACCAACAAGCTGTAAAATACTATATGTTGAAGACGATAAGTACGCTCTCGATGTAGTGAGAAGAACTCTATCAAAATTTTATCAAATCGATTTAGCTGAAAATGCCGAAACAGCTTTAAGCAAGGTCAATCAAAACAAATACGATATAATTCTCATGGATGTTAATCTGCGCCACGGAATGGACGGCATCGAATTAACACAAGTCATTAGGGAAATACCGCACTACAAGAAAGTGCCGGTAGTGGCTGTTACGGCATACGCAAAAGGCGAAGACAAAGATGAGTTCTTGTCAAAAGGGTTTTCGCACTATATTTCCAAACCATTTGTCCCCGCTGAATTAATTGACTTACTTAAAAATGTTGGACGGTGAAACGATGAAGAACACAGCATCTTTAATTAAGAAGTGGCGTGATATTTCCATCGAGAAAAAAGTTATTGCGGGATGGATATTTTCGCTTATTATAGTTCTTTCAATTAGCGCAATACTCTATTTTTCCAAGCAAGAACTCCGCCAAAGCTCCAATGTTATTGTGTTAAATTCAGAGTTAAGAATTGCTACTCAGGATTTGCTTTCTTCAATACAGAAGCTTGAGATAGTGAGCAAAAGTTTTGTGCTTACCGGTAACAGACTGGATTCCACAAAGTATTTTGCCGATCTCGATTCACTTCGGAAAAATCTAAAACGATTAGAAAGACTAATAAACAATCACCCGAGATTTGTTAAATACTTCTTACCTTTGGAAAAAACAATTCGCGAAGAACTTTACAGGTTAAACCATCTTTCCTTTTCTTTGAAGCACACCAAGCTTTTGGATCTTGAGATCATTCGTATTGAAGATAATATTTATAAGAAACTCGATAACTACTGGCAGCTTTTGGACGATGAAGAAGAACAGGTTACATTAGAACAGATACAAGCATTTCATTCCAAACTTGAGAGGAATCTAAATTATTTTTTGGCTTTGATATTAGTTTATATTGTACTCTTAACAGCTCTATTTCTTATAATTATTTTGGATGTAAAAAAACGCAGAAAGTTAACCGCAGAAATCGGGGAAAAAAGAAAAGAACTCGATAGTATTCTCAACACGGCTCCAGCATTTATTTTTGTAAAGAACTTGGAAAAGAAATTTACACTTGTGAATCAATCATTTCTGGAATTTTTCAAAGTTGATAAAGAAAATATTCTTCTTAACAATAACAAGCGGATAATCTCTAAGAATGAGAAGTGGCTTGCCGATGAAGAAGACGAGGCGGTAATTCATAATAAGATCGCCTTAAAAAATATTGAACGGAAAATTGCTCTTCCCGATGGAAGATCGGTATGGTTAAATATTAACAAAGCCCCTTTGTATGACGACAAGAATGACGTGATCGGAATTGTAGGGGTGATGGACGATATCACACAAAGAATTGAATTCCATGAAAAACTGATGGCAGCACAGAAAGAAATGGAATTACTCAACAAACAAAAAGATAAATTTTTTTCAATAATTGCACACGATCTTCGCAGCCCGTTCAGCGGTATGTTAGGGTTTGCAGAAATATTGATTGATGATTACGCTGAGCTTTCTGAGGATGATAAGAAATTCTACATACAAGGAATTTATTCTTCACTTAAAGACCTTTTAACACTCATCGATAACCTTTTAACATGGTCGCGTGTTCAGCTCAACCGGGTGGAATTTGATCCCCAAGAAATATCTTTGCGGAAGATTGTTGATTCCGTTTTTAGTTCTCAGAAAATTGCCGCAAATAATAAACAGATTAAACTGGAATCTGAAATTAGTACGGACATAAAAGCTTACGCCGATGCCGATATGATTGAAACAGTCATCCGGAACCTCGTTTCAAACTCTATTAAGTTTACAAATGGAGAAGGTGTTATAATAGTTAAAGCTGCCACCGACGGAGACTTTGTAAAAGTAGAGATTGCAGACAACGGCGTAGGTATGAAAAAAGAAATTGCAGACAAATTGTTTAAGATAGATACGCAGGTAACAACAAAAGGAACAAAGGGAGAAAATGGAACCGGACTGGGGCTAATCATTTGTAAAGAGTTTGTGGAAAAACACGGCGGCACAATATCAGTGGAAAGTGAAGTTGGCAAAGGAACGACTATTTCATTTAATCTGCCGGAACATTAATACTAATTATGATGGGGAAAAAAGATAATATGTTCTTAACAAAGAAAAGAAACGTGCTTGCTCTTACCGGTTTGATAAGTCTTCTTATTATTTCCGGCTCTTATTTTTATTTCTCTTACGAAGAAAATACTATACACGATGAGGCGAATAACCAGCTAAAAGCAATTGCCAGTCTTAAGATATCTCAAATTGTCAATTGGAATAAAGAAAGATTATCCGACGCAAAAGTTTTTTCACAAGAACCTTTCTTTATTAACGGTTTGGAAAAGTGGCTTGATTCTAAATCAAATATTTTCGTCAGATCGGAAATAATGAGAAGAATAGCTTTGATTAATGCCGATAGTACTTATAGAAATATTATGATTACCGATGCTAAAGGAAATTTATTGCTTTCTTTGGAGCCCAAACAGAAGCAAATGGATGCTGCAACAAAGGAATTTGTTCAAGAAGCGGTAGAATCTAGAAAAATAATTAACACTGATTTGTATTTATGCCAATTGCACAATAAAATTCATCTCGATTACATTGCCCCGATTTTGGGTAACAACAATAAAGTAATTGCAATTATAATTTTTCGCGTTGATCCAAATGATTACTTATACCCGCTTATTAAGACATGGCCGACACCAAGTAAAACCGCCGAGACCTTAATTCTAAGAAAAGAAAAAAACGGGGCGCTCTATTTAAATGAACTCACTCATCAGAAGAACACTGCCTTGAAATTAAGCATACCTTTAACAAGAAAAGAAATCCCCGCAGTACAAGCTGTGCTTGGTTACAAGGGAATTTTGGAAGGCATAAGTTATCACGGCACTAAAGTATTGGCTTACATTAGTCCGGTACCCGGTACTCCATGGGTGATGATCGCTCAAGAAGACGACAACGAAATTTACGCCGGTCTTTATTTTAGAGAAAAAGTAATTATCTCATTTACAATTCTTTTAATCTTGGTTCTTAGTGTAGGGTTTATCTGGTACTATCATTACCGCCAAAGAAATATCTATAGAGAATTATTTGTCAAGGAAAAAGAACTGCGCGAGTACTATCAGGAGTTTAGAACAATACTTTATAGTATTGGAGACGGTGTAATTACCACCGATACGAATGGAAATATTAAACAAATGAATCACATGTCCGAAGAATTGACCGGCTGGAGTGAAACGGCGGTAATCGGAAAACCGATTGAAAAAATATTCAATATTATTAATGAAGAAACAAGAAACATAGTTGAAAATCCTGTCCATAAAGTTTTGAAAGAAGGAGTTGTGGTAGGACTGGCAAATCATACGCTTTTAATTTCAAGAGACGGAAAAGAAATACCAATAGCAGATAGCGGTGCACCTATCAGAGATGAGCTGGGAAAGATTGAAGGTGTGGTTTTAGTCTTCCGCGATAAAACCGTTGAGTATAAATTCGAAAAACTTATTCGTCAAAGCGAAGCCAGATTAAAGCGGGCAGAACTAACTTCTAAGTCAGGCAATTGGGAATTGCATTTGGATTCTCAAGTTATAATCGCTTCCGAAGGGGCGGCTAAAATCTATGGAGTTGATTGGCATGAGATGGAATTTGAAGTTGTTAAAAAAGTTGTGCTACCGGAATATAGGCAGCTATTGGACCTCGCTCTCAAAAATTTGATTGAAAAAAATGAGCCTTACAATATAGAATTCAAAATTAGAACTGTTGACATCGGTGAGATTAAAGATATTCACTCTGTTGCTAATTATGACAGTAGGAACAGAATTTTATTTGGGGTCATTCAAGATATTACTGATAGAAAAAAAGCTGAAACTGCGCTGATCGAAAGTGAAGAAAAAATGAGGATGATTATTGAAGGTACTCCCTATTTTTTCTTCTACACTCAGGATTCCGATGCAAACATTACTTATATCTCGCCTTCTGTCGAAACAATTACCGGATACACCGTTGACCGGTGGATCGGTCAAAAGCATTGGTATGCTACCGATTCGGAAATTAATGAGCTGGCAAAAGACAAAACCCGGGCGCACCTTCGCGGAGAATTTTTGAAAGAATCAATTCTCGTAGAAATCAATCACGCAAACGGCAATAAAATTCTTCTTGAAGTTTTTGAATATCCTATTGTAAAAAATGATGCGGTTGTTGGACTTCAAGGTGTAGCGCATGATATCACCGAACGCAAGAATGCAGAACAAACTATTCACAAATACCGTGAACATCTTGAAGAATTGGTGGAAACAAGAACCGAAGAACTGGACCATCTTAATGCAGATTTAAGGGCGCAGCTTCAAAAAGAGAAAGAACTTGAAATGATGCTGAGGCAATCGCTTGATAAAGAAAAGGAACTTAACGAATTAAAAACAAGATTCATTTCTACCACCTCGCACGAGTTTAGAACGCCGCTTACATCTGTTCTTTCTTCGGCAGAATTGATACAGCGTTACGGTAAAAAATGGGGAGAAGAAAAACAAAATGAGTATTTTGACAAGATAAAAAAATCGGTGGATTATTTAACAAAACTCTTGGATGATGTATTAACAATTAGCCGTACCGAAAGCGGTAAGATATTATTCAATCCCGATATGGTTGATTTGTATAAATTATGTACAGAAGTAATTGAAGAAACAAAATCCAATGGAAACGAGAGAAACAATTTTGTATTCAATTACTCGATGAAAAAAATAAAATACAGTTTGGATCCTAAACTGATAAAATTTATCCTAACAAATTTGCTTTCAAACGCATTTAAGTATTCACCGGAAGGCTGTAAAGTTGAGTTGTCCATCGCGTCCATTAAGGATTGGATCCGGATATCGGTTGCAGATGAAGGAATCGGAATTCCTGCTGATGATATGAGTCATTTGTTCGTGCCGTTTCATCGGGGTACAAACACCGCAGAAATACCCGGCACCGGATTGGGGCTGTCAATTGTAAAGCAAGCCGTTGATTTGCATAAGGGTAAAATAACCGTTCAATCGGAGCTTGGAAAAGGAAGCACATTCACCGCTGAAATTCCTAATAGGCAAAGATGAAAAAAATATTAGTTATCGAAGACGAAAAAGATATTCGGGAAATTATCAGCGCATTACATAGCGAAGAGGGCTTCATAGTTTATACTGCTAAGAACGGCAGAGACGGAATTACGATAGCCCAAAGCGAGCTTCCGAATTTGATAATCTGTGATATAATGATGCCCGGTATGGACGGCTATTCGGTTCTCAAAGAGTTGTCTAAAAATGATAGCGCAAAATCAATTCCTTTCATTTTTTTGACCGCAAAAGTAGAAAGAAATGATATTCGGCTTGGAATGGAGTTGGGAGCCGACGATTACTTGTTCAAACCATTCAAATCGGAAGAACTTCTGAAATCAATCTCGTCGCGTTTGAATAGAATAGAAACATTAAAAGGTGTATTCACCAAAGCAGAGGAAAGTCCTTCTCCGAAGAAATACACAATTGATGATAAAATATTTATACATGCTAACGGCAGTCCGCATCTTATAAAAATAAATGAAATATTATTCATAGTTGCAGAAAGACAGTACTCTTCTATCAATTTGCTTGATGGAAAATCATACCTGCTAAGAAAGTCAATTTCTAAATGGGAAGAACTTCTGCCATGCAAAAATTTTTTACGCATTCACCGTTCTACAATTATTAATATCGATTATTTGGTCAAGATGGAAAAATGGTATAACTCAAGTTTTTTGGTACATCTTAAAAATGTTCCGGAATCGTTTGAAATCAGTAAAAGATACGCAACTAAACTAAGGCAGAATACCGTTTAACAATTTTTAATCTTAATCATGCCCCTCAACATCCCCTTGAAACAATTCTAATCCGTTCGAAACATTTTCAGTAATAAATATTTTTTTAACATCGAATATTTACTATGCAATAACGGAGAAATATATGAAGACAATTTTAATTGTTGAAGACGAGATGGACATAAGAGCGAATTTACAAGAAATGCTTGAGAACGAGGGGTTTAATGTTTTAAGTGCGGCAAATGGCAAAGAAGGTTTAGATATCTCCACTTCAAAAGAACCTGATCTAATTCTGTGTGATATTCTTATGCCCCAGATGGACGGTTATGAGATGTTGAAGAAACTTCAAGAAAATCCCAACACAGCCGGTACACCTTTTATTTTTCTAACAGCTAAAGCAGAAGCGCAAAATTTTAGAAAAGGGATGATGCTTGGCGCCGATGATTATTTAATGAAACCGTTTAGAATGGACGACGTGTTAGACGCAATAAATACGCGTTTAAGAAAAAAAGAAAACTGTCTATCTATCGTAGAGAATTTCCGGGATACTTTGATAAGAAAAGTACCTCACGAATTACGCACACCGTTAGTCGGAATCTTGGGATTCTCCGAAATCATTGAGAACGATATTGAAGAGTTGACAAAAGAAGAACTAAAACAGATGGCTAAGAAAATTAGATATTCGGGAAAAAGACTTCATAGAAGAATAGAAAAATTTTTGGTGTATGCAGAATTATTCTCATTAAGCAAAGACAATCTTTTCATAAACAGCTTATCGTCTCAAGTATATGAAGTTGAACCGGAATATTTAGCGTCTCAATTAAAAAATAAAATTGCCGATTTTGGAAGAGAGAAAGATTTGAAGATTCATTTTGAAAAAGGGGAAATCAAAATAGACGTAACGCATTTCGAAACTTTACTTGAAGAGTTGGCTGAAAATTCTGCGAAGTTTTCTTCAACGGGTAGTTCAATAGAAATTAACGGTAAAGCTAACGGGCAATATTTTAATACAAATGTTACCGATCATGGAATTGGGATTAAGGATGTAAACAAAAACCTCATTAGCCCATTGAATCAATTTTTAAAAGAGGAGACATTCATAGAAGGTCTTGGTTTTGGATTAGCCATTGCGAAGTTGATAATAAAATTGTACGGCGGATACTTAAAAATTGCAAGCGAAGAAGGTGCCGGCACTATTGTAGAGTTTGGAATTCCATTAAGAAATAATAATTGAGAATTAAAAAAGAACTTGATAGAGGAGTGATACTAAATGAGCAGCTTAAGTCAAAAGAAAGACGATACTAACGAACTTCTTCAGCTCGTCAGCTTTAAAATTGGCAACGAAGAATTTGGAGTTGACATTTTGAATGTTCAAGAAATCAACAAGATGACTCAAATAACAAAGGTTCCTAATTCCCCCGATTTTGTCGAAGGGGTAATCAATTTGCGCGGCAGAGTAATACCGGTCATTGATTTAAGAAATAGACTTGGTCTCGAAAGAAAACAGCATAACAAAGACACACGAATAATTGTTGTCAACGTCGGAGATAAGGTTTTTGGTTTCATCGTAGATTCCGTCAACGAAGTATTACGGGTTCCGGCGGACATTTTTGAAGCTCCTCCTGAAATTGTTGCCGGTGTTGGCTCAGAATTCATCAGCTCGGTTGGTAAACTCGAAGATAGACTTCTCATTCTTATTGATCTTAATAAAATCTTACTAAAAGAAGAAGTAGCACAATTACAAGAAATAGCTTAATAAAATGATGTTAAGGAATCCAAAGTTTTTTAATAATGAATAAGAAAGGAAAACAAAATGAAATGGTTTTATGATCTTAAAATCAGAACAAAACTTTTAATGAGTTTCATGTTTGCAGCTTTAATTGCCTCATTTATTGGCTATACCGGCATCAGCAAGATGTCGCTAATGAATGGTAATGCAAAACAAATGTACGAAGAACGGGCAGTCCCTTTAGTAGAATTGAGCAACACAGAACAGGAACTTTACGAGATTCGTCTCTCCGTTGCCAATCTTGTAGCAGCAAAGGATGCATCCGAGCGGGCAATGCTCAATAAAGTAATCTCTGATCATGAAAGAAAGGCAGATGAACTTATGACAAAGTTCGCTGCTACAAATCTAAATCCTGAAGAGAAAAGGTTATTTAAAGAATATAAAAAATCATGGGAGGGGTTTAAGCCGATGGTGGCAAAAGGTATCCAGTTGGCACTGGGAGAAAATGAACAAGAAGCACATGCATTTGAAGCCGGTGAATTTGATCTTGATGCAAAAAGAATAACCGAAGAATTAGACAGTCTTATTACGTCAGAGGAACATCTTGCAGATTCTTTGTATCAGGAAATCGGAAAGGAATATAGTACTGCGAGCATAGAAATATATTTAGTGTTAGGGGTTGGTATTGCATTTGCTTTTTTGATAGGAATTTTCATTTCAAATTATTTGTCCAAATCTATTAATCAAGTTGTTGTCAAAATGAATGGTATTAAGGATGTGGATATTCAAAATCTTTCTAAATGCGGAGAGCAGCTTGCAAATGGTGATCTTGATATTAATTTGGATTCTAAGTTGACGCTGATCGAAATTAAATCGAATGATGAAATAGGAATTCTGGCTAATAGTTTAAATCAGATTAATGCAGGAGTTCAAAATACTGTTAAGTCAATTGGTGTGGCAGTTAGTGCAATAAAAGATACCGTTCTCGAATCAAACATGCTTGCCGAAGCTGCGGTTAACGGCAACCTTTCTACACGGGGTAATGTCAAGAAGTTCAATGGCAGCTATAAAGAATTGGTTGGCGGTCTTAATGCAACAGTTGACGCTGTTGTTCAACCGATAAATGAATCGAGCAAAGTATTGGAAAAACTTGCTCAAGGTGATTTAACTGTACGCATGACCGGCGAATACAAAGGGGATTATGCAGTGATTAAAAATAGTATTAACAGTTTAGCAGATTCATTCGGCGGCGCACTCTCAGATGTATCGGAAGCGGTTCATGCAACGGCAAGTGCAAGCAGTCAAATTTCATCAAGCTCAGAAGAGATGGCAGCCGGCGCACAGGAACAAAGTTCTCAAACTGCTGAAGTAGCAAGCGCAGTTGAGCAAATGACTAAAACAATTTTTGAGACAACGAAAAATTCTGCAAGAGCTTCCGAATCGGCTAAGAATGCAGGAACAATTGCAAAAGACGGCGGCAAAGTTGTAAGTGAAACGATTGAGGGCATGAACCGTATTGCAGATGTAGTTAAGAACTCCGCGGTAATTGTTCAAGCTTTAGGGAAAAGCAGCAATGAAATCGGAGAAATTGTTCAAGTGATTGATGATATTGCAGATCAAACCAACCTATTAGCATTAAACGCTGCAATAGAAGCTGCTCGCGCAGGAGAACAAGGGCGTGGATTTGCTGTTGTGGCTGACGAAGTTAGAAAACTGGCCGAACGAACTACAAAAGCTACCAAGGAAATTGCTACAATGATTCGGCAAATACAAAAAGATACCGAAGGCGCAGTGGTTTCGATGAATGAAGGTACTACTGAAGTTGAAAAAGGAAAGGTATTAGCCGATAAAGCAGGGCAGGCATTAAAACAAATTATTTCCGGTGCTGAAGAAGTGGTCGATATTTCTACTCAAGTTGCAGCAGCCAGCGAAGAACAATCGTCAGCCGCAGAACAAATCAGCAGGAATATTGAATCGATCAGCAGTGTAACCAATCAAAGCGCCTCCGGGGTTCAGCAGATAGCACGTGCGGCAGAAGACCTCAATAGAATGACCGTGAATTTACAAGATTTAATTGCACGCTTTAAATTGGACGAAGGATTATATAGAATGGAAAAGAACAATGCGCTGGATAATTCACAAAGTCAGCTGGCTGTTCGGTCAAACGGCAAGTTAGTTAAATACTAACTCATGTTACGCAAAAAACAAAAACTGTCCGCCAGTGGCGAGATTTTCAACATTATGTCGCCCCGCTGGGGCTTTGACTGTTTTTGGTGCGTGGAGTGCTACCAATATGCCGCTCCTATCGGAGCTTTTAGAAATGGCGTTCTTCGCGTTATTTTGTAGTGTTCATAGTCCCGGAGGGACGAAATATTGGTAGAAAGGTTGTCCTCCCCTTAGTTTAAGCTCCAGAGGAGCGACATATGTCGAAGGTATAAAATTATTTCAACCTTCTTTTGCGTAACATGAGATACTAAGATAAACTTCTCCGGAGTTTACAGATTTTGATGATTCCTAGAGAATTGCGGGTTTGACAAGAAGGAGAAACTTACGATTCTCCTTCTCTTTTTTTGCAGTAACGATCTAGTCGGCGGTTACTATGCATGTAAAATCAATTCATTGCTTGTTGGTCGAGAATTAGTTACTTTTTTATCGAATTGAAATTGAAGTTTTGATTTCTTGCTTCTGTGACACGCGACGTTATTATTTTTAGAGTAAATAAATATGAAGCAGATAGTTTTCATATTACTCTTTCTGATGTTGTTGCCCAACAAAAATCCCCAACATGTAATTGATGTAGCCAAAATCGACGGCGCCATTAATCCTGTTGTTACCGATTATCTTCACGATGAAATCAAGAAAGCGAACGAAGAAAATGTTGAGTGTTTGATAATTCAGTTCAACACGCCCGGCGGTCTGCTAAAATCAACAAGATTAATCGTGAGCGATATGCTCGCATCAAATGTTCCGATTATAATTTATGTCTTCCCATCCGGTGCTCAAGCTGCATCTGCCGGAGTGTTTATTACACTCGCTGCAAATATTTCCGCAATGGCGCCCGGTACAAACATCGGCGCCGCGCACCCGGTAATGATGAGCGGGGGCGGTCAATCAAATAAAAAAGACAGTCTCGATATCATGATGGAAAAAGTGACCAACGATGCCGCGGCATTTATCCGAAGCATTGCAGAGAAGCGGCACAGAAGCGTTGAATGGGCAGAGAAAGCAGTGCGGCAAAGTGTGTCTATATCGGAAACCGAAGCGCTGAAAGAAAAAATTATAGATATCATCGCCAAAGATTTGAACGATCTTCTAAATCAGCTCGACGGGCGCAAAGTTGAAACTGCAAGCGGCGAACGGACAATCATCACGCAGAATGCCGAGATCAGATACAAAGAAATGAATGTCGTTCAAAAACTTTTAGACATAATCAGCGATCCGAACATTGCCTACATACTTATGATGATTGGAATTTACGGACTCATATTCGAGCTAAGTAATCCCGGTTCAATATTGCCGGGAATTGTCGGCGTTATTTCGATAGTACTCGCGTTTTATTCGTTTCATACTCTTCCGATTAATTATGCCGGTTTAGCGCTGATCGTTTTTGCAGTTATTCTTTTCATCGCGGAAATAAAAATTGTAAGTCACGGTTTGCTCACAGCTGGAGGAATAATTTCTTTCGTAGTGGGATCGCTAATGCTGATTAACACTGATGTTTCGTTTGAGTTTGTTTCCATCTCGATCAGTGTAATAATCACCGCAACAATCTTAACTGTTTTATTTTTTGTTTTTGCGATCGGGAAAGGACTTGCCGCCCAACGAATGAAGCCGTCAACCGGCAGCGAAGGATTGGTTGGAGAGATCGGAATTGCGCTCTCGGAAATTTCGCCCGGTCATTCGGGACAAGTATCGCTGCACGGCGAAATCTGGAATGCGGAAAGTCCGGCAGACAAAATTGCTAATGGTATGAAAGTCCAAGTTATTGGAATTGAAGAACTAAAATTAAGAATCAAGCGAAGTTTGAATTGAAAAATTTATAGGAGGGAAGAGACATGCAGCCTGAATCGATAACAGTACTTTTCATAATTATTTTTTTCGTTATCATAATTCTTTCAAGCGCAATACGAATTCTGAGAGAATATGAACGCGGCGTAATATTTAGATTAGGAAGATTGATCGGCGCAAAAGGACCGGGACTGATTTTCCTGATTCCGATTGTTGATCGAATGGTGAAAGTAAGTCTTCGCGTTGTAGCTATGGAAGTTCCGTCACAAGATGTGATAACGCGCGATAACGTTTCGATTAAAGTTAGCGCCGTTATTTACTTCCGCGTAATTGATGCCGCAAAGGCAATAGTTCAAGTTGAGAATTTCTTATTTGCAACCTCACAGCTTGCACAGACAACTTTAAGAAGTATGCTTGGTCAATCTGAGTTGGATGAACTTCTTGCCGCGCGGGAAAAGATCAATAAACATCTGACGGAAACCATCGACACACACACGTCACCGTGGGGCATTAAAGTTTCTCTAGTTGAAGTTAAGAATGTCGATCTGCCGGTTGAGATGCAGCGTGCAATTGCAAAACAAGCTGAAGCCGAAAGGGAACGCCGCGCTAAAATCATTCATGCCGAAGGAGAATACCAAGCATCACAGCGTTTGGCAGATGCGTCGAAGATCATCAGCAGTTCTCCGTATGCGCTGCAACTGAGATTTTTGCAAACGCTAACCGAAGTCGCGGCGGAGAAAAATTCTACAACCATTTTCCCGGTGCCGATTGATTTGTTCAAGCCGTTTTTTGAGCTGATGGAAAAAGCAAAGAAGAAAAAGTAAATGTGAACATAAATTTTTCGCGTTAACAGTTGTTATCCGCCGATTTGTTATAATCTCTCTGAAGAATGGAATTAGTTCGTCTTATCTGCTAATTTTCATTTGTGTCTTTCACACCGTATAAGTTATAAATTAGAAAACCGGTACGTTACTATTGATCAGATGAAAAAAATAAAAATTGTAGCAGACAATAAAATTCCGTTCCTCAAAGGAGTGCTTGAACCTTTCGCTGAAATCGAGTACCTCGCACCGGGCGAGATTACAAAAGCAACCGTTAAAGATGCCGATGCACTTTTAGTGAGGACGAGAACTAAGTGCGACGCAAGTCTTTTGGACGGCTCCAACGTTAAATTTATTGCTACGGCAACAATCGGTTTTGATCACATTGACGCAAAGTATTGCGACGTGCACAACATAAAATGGATTAGCGCGCCGGGCTGCAATTCGTCTTCGGTGATGCAGTATATTTCTTCGGCGCTTCTAACTCTGGCTGAAATGAAAAACTTATTGTTACCCGATCTAACTATTGGAATTGTTGGTGTGGGAAATGTTGGAACTAAAGTTGCGCGGGCAGCGAAAGCATTCGGTATGAAAGTATTGTTGAATGATCCGCCGCGCTCGCGCGCAGAAGGCAATCAAGGTTTTGTTGATCTCGATGAATTGATTTCTCGGAGTGATATAATAACATTTCACGTGCCGCTAAATAAGGAAGGGCGCGACAAAACTTTACACATGGCTGACGAATCTTTCTTTAATAAGTTTGATCGCGAGAAAATCATCATCAACACATCGCGCGGAGAAGTGGTTAACACCTCTGCTTTGAAAAATGCAATCAATAATAAAGTGGTAAAAGCTTGCGTGCTGGATGTTTGGGAAAACGAGCCGGACATCGATCGTGAATTAGTTTCACTTGTGAATATCGCAACTCCGCACATCGCCGGTTATTCTGCAGACGGCAAAGCAAACGGAACTGCGGTTTGCGTAAGGGCAATCAGCTCATTTTTTAATTTTGGAATCGATCCTAAATGGTATCCGTTAGAACTACCTCAACCGACAGGTTCTAAATTGATAATGATAGATTGTACAGACAAGCCAGAACAACAAATTTCTTCAGAAGCTGTTTTTCATACTTATAAGATTCTTGATGATGACGGGAGGCTGCGAAGTTCCGTCGGGACTTTCGAGAAGCAGAGAGGCAGTTACCCGGTGAGACGAGAATTTCCATTCTATGATATAGTACTGGAAAATTGCCGAATGGAGATTGTGAAAATGTTGAACGAACTGGGATTTAACATTCAATCGAAATAAAAATTTCATCTAAACTGTCTATTAAAAAGGAGGAGAAATACATGAGAACAAGAGCACTTGGGAAAAACGGACCGGAACTGACTGTTGTTGGATTCGGCGCATGGGCAATCGGCGGACCGTGGCAATTTGGCTGGGGTAAAGTTGACGATGACGAATCGGTGAAAGCAATTCAATCATCGATATCGAACGGAATAAATTGGATTGATACCGCTGCCGTTTACGGATTCGGTCATTCGGAAGAAGTGGTGGGCAAAGCCGTGAAAGGTATGCGCGACAAAGTTTTTATCGCTACAAAGTGCGGCTTATTAAATGACGGTAAGGGCAATGCTGTAAATAATCTCGAACCGAAAAACATTCACATGGAAATTGAAAATAGTTTGCGAAGATTGCAGACAGATTACATCGATCTTTATCAATTTCATTGGCCTGATCCGAACACGCCCGTTGAGGAATCCTGGGCAACTATGATTGATCTCAAAAAGGAAGGGAAGGTGAAATACATTGGTGTTAGTAATTTCGATGTACCGCTTCTCGAAAGATGCATGAAGATCGGTCAAGTTCAATCTTTGCAGCCGCCGTTCAGCATGATCAAAAGAGATGTAAGCAAAGAAATTTTGCCGTTCTGCCTTAAGAATGAGATTGGTGTTGTTGCTTACAGTCCTATGCAGGCGGGATTGTTGACCGGCAAGTTTGATATGAACAAAGTTGCCGAAGATGATTGGCGAAGAAGGAATGAATTTTTTAAAGAACCGTTATTCGGCAAAGCGCTCGAGCTGGTTGAAAAACTGAGACCGGTCGCTGCGAAAAATAAAAAGACTGTAGCTAATCTTGCTGTTGCTTGGGTTCTGAAAAATCCGGCAGTTACTTCTGCTATAGTTGGAGCCAGAACACCGGCACAGGTGAAAGAAAATATTGCAGCGGGAGACTACGACTTGACCGATGAAGAAATGAATCTGATTGACAGTTATCTGAAAGAGTTAGGTCTCTAAACTATTTTTGATTCACCTTTACTTGTAAAGGTTTGTTTATTCTGCTCATTGGATTATTTTTGTGTTACTCAAAAATGGCGCGTTCGTCTAGTGGTCCAGGACGCCGCCCTCTCAAGGCGGAGATCACGGGTTCGACCCCCGTACGCGCTACTAAAAGGGAAATTTTTTGTTTCCCTTTTTTGTTTAAAAGGTAAAACCGATTATGCCGAGATTCGAAAAACACATTTTCGTTTGCGAGAACAAGAGAGAGCCCGGTCATCCGCGCGGGTGCTGTTCCGAAAAAGGTTCGATAGAGATCCGCAAAAAGTTTAAAGACCGGCTAAAAGAGTTGGGAATGAACTCGAAGGTAAGAGCCAATATTTCCGGTTGTCTCGATGCGTGCGAGTTTGGTCCGACAGTGGTTGTCTATCCTGAACAAGTCTGGTACGGAGGCGTAAAATTGGAAGATGTCGAAGAAATCATTCAGAGTCATATCATAAATAATCAGCCGGTCGAACGGCTGAAAATAAACGATAAGAGATTTGAATGAGTGTTACAGCATCAGAAAAAAAACACGCAAAAAAAGTTTTCGATCTGCTTTCGAAAATTTACCCGGCGGTTAAACCCGCGCTGGAATATTCATCCGCCTTTGAATTACTGATCTCAACAATATTATCCGCGCAGTGCACCGATGAACGTGTGAACATCGTTACAAAAGATCTTTTCAAGAAGTACAAAAAACCGGCAGACTATGTTAAAGCGCCAAGCAAAGTATTGGAGAAAGATATTTTCTCCACCGGTTTTTACAGACAGAAAGCTAAAAGCCTGAAGAACTGCTGCGCGATGTTAATTGAAAAATACAATGGAAAAGTTCCCTCTGATTTCGATGAGCTGGTAAAACTTCCGGGCGTCGGGAGAAAGACTGCGTCGGTCGTTGCCGGCAATGCGTTCGGAATACCGGCAATCGCGGTTGATACTCATGTAAGACGATTATCCAACCTGCTCGGATTTATTAAATCTCAGGATGTGGAAAAAATTGAATCGCGCTTGAAAGAACTTTTGCCGGAAAGTTATTGGATCAATTCTTCTCATTGGCTGGCAACGCACGGCAGAATTACTTGTGTGGCGAATAGACCAAAATGTTTTGAATGTGTCTTAGCTGACGTTTGTCCTTCTTTCAACCCGAACACCAAGAAAGCCGTGTGAACCGGATAAAGGAGAGAAGTAATGAGTAATGATTTTGTTCGTGACCGAAATTTTTGTTTATCCATTCTTCAAGAATATACTAAGAGCGATAGTTTGCTGAAGCACGCTTATGCCGTTGAATCATGCGTTAAAGCTTACGCAGAAAAATTTGGCGAAGATATAAATTACTGGGGCAACGTTGCATTGCTGCATGATTTCGATTACGAAATGTTTCCAACTGCAGAAGAACCTGACTTCGCTGAAGCGAAGCTCCAACTTCGCGTAGGCGGGCATCCTTTCAAGGGTTCCGAGATTTTAAAAGAAAAAGGTTTTGATGAAGAGTTTAGAAATTCAATTATGTCTCATGCCGATTACGCAAACATTCCGCGCGATACTCTGTTGAAGAAAACTCTTTTTGCGTGCGACGAACTTGCCGGGTTCATCACTGCCGTTACTTATGTCCGTCCAAGCAGAAGCATTGATGAAGTTGAAGTGAAGTCGGTGATCAAAAAAATGAAGGACAAAGCTTTTGCGCGCGCTGTGAGCAGAGACGACATAATGAAAGGTGCTCAAGAACTCGGAGTACCGATAGAAGAACACATTCAATTTTGCATCGATGCGATGAAAAAGAATAAGGAATTGTTAGGACTGTGATTGTTGGCGAGAAAGCTCCCGATTTTGAATTAATTGATCAAGACGGAAAAACTTTCAAACTTTCGTATAATATTCACAACTTCATTGTTGGAAACTCTGAAAAGCATCAAATGAAGTACACTGTGCTCAAAATCGCTATAGTAGATTTTGACTTGACAAAGTATGGGTATCTTACCTAAATTTTGTCCCAGAAAATCGGAGAAAAATTATAGAGAGTTTGTTTACCGCTTTTGAATTCTTTTTACTGAAATACTTTATTCTATAACAAATAACTTTCAATGGCGATGATTAAATTCAAATTCTCTCTAGTGTTTCTCTTTTTTATTTTAAATGTCCTATCATATGCCCAAGACATTAAAGTTTTGTCTTCCGACGCATCTTCCATTGTAATTGAGTACAGACCGGTTTACTCCGATACCGCTATTGTAAAAACTCAAACTCAGCAGTATTTGAAACTGGATTTGCTCGGGGGCTATGTAGAGAACTATCGCAGTGCAGGGCTACCTCAAGAACAGGTTAGAGAAATCAACATCGGGGTGCCGTCCGAATTCGGCAACACAATCCAGGTGTTGAGTTCTGAATTTTCTAATTTGAGCGGCAGATATTTGCCAACGCCGGAACTGATGAAAGACTCCGTTTCATTTGTAAAAAAATATGTTGAAAGCTCCAAGTACAACGTGCAAATGAAACATGATCTGGTTGCGTTCGGCGAATTTGGTTTGGTGAGAAACCTTCCCGTGCAGTCAATTAAGATTTATCCAATTCAGTTTGATCCCAACACTAATTCAAGCAGACTGATTAAGAGATTGGTTTTCAAAATTAATTTTGCGTTGCCAACAGCAACCCGGCAATTAATTCAGGATAATACTCTCGAAAGCGCTGTGCTGAATTGGAATGTTGCGAGAAATTGGGGAGTTGTACAAAAACAACGTATGGCTAAGATGCCAAATTCGGCTTTAGCTGCGGGCGATTGGTACAGATTCGAAACTCCAACCGAGGGTATTTACAAAATCGATCAAGCTTTCTTGCAAGGACTGGGGATTGATGCTGCATCGGTTGACCCGAGGACGATAAAAATTTACGGGTACGGCGGTTATGCTCTGCCTGAAAACTTAGCGGTTTCGAATAACCAAGGATTGACCGAGAACGCAATTTATGTTGCCGGTGAATCGGATGGAAAATTTGATACTGCCGATTACGTTTTATTTTACGGAAGACCGCCGGAATTTTGGGAATACAATAAATCTCTGAAAAGAATTGTTAGAGTTAAAAATCCTTACAACAAGAAAAATTATTACTGGCTGACCTACGGCGGGGCAAACGGAAAAAGAATGGCGCCGAAGCAGTCGCTGAATATTCAAAATGCATATGTTCAACCTTTCACGCAAGCATTTAAAAGTTTAGATAAAGACAGCATCAACATTGGAAAATCCGGCAGAGACTATTTTGGTGATGTGTTAGATATTGACACAAAAAGCAGAACGTATCTTACTTCGTTGAATGGGATTGTTCCAGCAAGCAGTATTAGATACAAATTCAGGCAAGTCAATGCATCGTCTCCAATCATTCCATTTAATGTTCAAGAGAGCGGCGTGCAAATCTACAATTCAAATCTTTTCGGTAACTCGGATTATATTTACGGCGTAGCAGATTCCGGCAGTGCAGTTTACAACGGTACATTAGCAGACGAACGCAGCACACTCAAATTCGCAATTAACACCGGATCTGCAAGCGCAAAAGTCTATCTGGATTATTTTGAAATTGCGTACAAAAAATATTTAAGAGCTGTAAGCGATAACTTGTTGTTCTTTTCCAAAGATACCACGGCAACCATAGAGTACGGTCTAAGCAACTTTTCCAACAGTTCTATTCAAACTTTTGACATTACAGATTTTGCAAATGTGCAGCTTGTCAGCGGCGCATCGATCAGCGGCGGGCAGTATAAATTTCAAGAGAGCGAGTTAAACGGCGCAGTCCATAAATATTATGCTGTAACAGCGTCGGCATTTCTAACACCGGCGAACGGTACAAAAATGTCAAACTCTAACATTCGTGGAAACGTTGCCGGAAGTGAAATGATTGTCATTACATCGAGAAATTTTCAAACACAAGCCGAAAGATATGCGGCTTACAGATCGTCACAATCGCCTTACAAACTTTCCACGCAAATTTTTTACGTTGACGACATAATGAATGAATTCGACGGCGGTCTTCTTGATCCAACCGCCATCCGCGATTTTTTGAAATACGCTTACGACAACTGGCAGATAAAACCGTTTTACGTTTTATTGTTTGGCGACGGAACTTACGATTACCTGAATTCCGAAAAATTGAGCAACAACTTTGTTCCAACTTATGAAACGCCGGAATCGCTCGATGAAATTTATTCTTACCCGATGGATGATTATTATGCGCGCATCTCCGGCAACGATTCAAAAGCTGATTTGGCAATTGGCAGACTTCCGATTGATACCGAGGATGATGCTAAATCAGTGGTTGACAAAATTATTGCTTACGAAACTACTCTCGATAAAGGTTTGTGGCGAAATACCGTTACTCTGGTTGCAGACGACGGACCTCAAGCATTGGGAGTGGATGACGGAAGCATTCATACTTCACAATCCGAGAACCTTGCAAAAAACAAACTCCCCAAATACTTCGACCAGAATAAAATTTATTTGGTGGCGTATCCGACGGTTTATACCGGACTCGGAAGAAGAAAACCCGGCGTGAATCAAGCAATGATCGATGCCATCAATAACGGAACTCTAATTTTTAATTATGTAGGGCACGGCAATCCGGAAGTGTTGGCGCACGAAGTTGTTTTCGATAAGAAGGTGAGCATTCCGCAAATCAAAAATGACAAATACTTTTTCTTGACGGCGGCAACATGCGACTTTGGTAAATACGACGATCCGACAAACCAGAGCAGTGCGGAAATGATGTTGACGATGCCGAATGCCGGCGAGATTGCAGCGTTCACTGCTGCGCGTGTCGTGTTCTCTACAGCCAACGCCGCTATCAACGATTCTTTGTACACGAATTTATTCCGTGCTCGCGAAACGAATAATCTTCCAATCACAATCGGCAAGGCATTTTTCTTAACCAAGCAGTTTAGAGTTGAAGGCAACGATGAAAAATTCCATCTGTTCGGTGATCCTTCGGTTCGTTTGGACGAACCGATAGTTCCCGCAAAGATTGATTCAGTGAACGGAAAAACTTTGCAGACAAACGTTCAGGTCAGCGCATTAGACACCGTTAAGATTAACGGTTCTGTTAGAAATGCCGATGGTTCAAAAAATCAGTTTAACGGCGAAGCCATCATCAGCGTATTCGATTCCGAACAGTCACGATATTTTGCCGAAATGAATTATACTGTAACATTCCCCGGCGGACTGATTTACAGAGGCAGAGTGACAATAAACAACGGAGATTTCCAAACTGAATTTGTTGTGCCGAAAGATATTTCGTACGAAAACAAGAATGGAAAGATCGTTGCTTATGTTTACAACAACAGCACAGACGGCGTAGGATATACAAGAAATATTATTGTAGGTGGAACGAACCCCAATGCAGTTAACGACGGCAAAGGTCCGGACATTTCGATTTATTTCGACAACACCAACTTTGCAAATTCTTATCTCGTCAATCCCGATTTTACATTGATCGCAAAGCTAACTGATCATAACGGATTGAACACAACCGGAACCGGAATCGGTCATAAGCTTGAAGGCATTGTTAACGGCGCTGTATCCAAGACAATCGACTTCACAAATTATTTTGTAGGCGATCTGAATTCCGGCGGCAAATCCGGTGCAATCAATTATCGGTTCGGCAATATGAATCCGGGCGACTATACTATTCAAATTAAGGCGTGGGATGTTTTCAACAACTTCTCAACGCAAAATGCTTCGTTCACCGTTGTCTCGCCGGATAACGGAATTGTAGTTCGCGATGTTTACAATTACCCGAACCCGTTTGGTTCGAACACTACATTCACATTTCAGCACAACGTTTCTGTGCCGATCAATGTGAAGATAAAAGTTTATACAGTTGCCGGCAGAATGATAAAACAAATTGAAGATTTTGACGTGATGGATAAATATGTTCGCGTCGATTGGGACGGCAGAGACGACGACGGCAACCAGATTGCAAACGGCACCTATTTCTATAAACTGATCGTTGAATCCGTTGACGGCAAGTACAAGGATAATGTGCTTGGAAAATTAGCAGTAATTAGATAAAATAATAAGGTAAGTTTTAGAATAAATAGTTCCCTGGAGGAAATAAAATGAAAAAAGTATCGATGCTGATGATAGCGTGTGCATTGATAATGTTGTTTCAAGACAATATTAAAGCTCAAACAGAAACTACCGCCGTTCCATTTTTGCTCTTAGCGCCGGATTCAAGATCCGGCGGACTTGGTGAATCGGGTTCGGGATTGGCAGACAATTCCGCTGCAATTTTCTGGAATCCCGCCGGAATAGCATTTCTTAGCGGCTCGGAATTCAGTTTCACTCACAGCAACTGGCTGCCGCAATTCCATCTCGATTTATTTTATGATTACGCAACTTACCGCCAATACATAGATGATTTAAACGGCAGTGTAACCGCAAGCATAACTTATATGAACTTCGGCGAGTTTGTCCGCACAGCTTCTAATTCTCCGGATCCGATTGGAACATTCCGTTCCTTCGATGCGGCGCTTACACTTGGCTACGCTGCAAAAATCAGCCAGAATTGGGGATTCGGTTTCAATTTCCGTTTGATACACAGTCGTCTTTCAGATAAACCTACCGAGTATGAACAAGGATCAGGCGTTGCTACATCTGTTAGTTTCGATGTAGCTGCAATGTGGCGCCCCGAGCATTTGGATGTTCCTCTTCTTGGTGATGTCGGAAATGATTTTAGTCTTGGTATCAATCTTTCTAACATCGGCCCAAAAATAACATATATCGATCAAGCTCAAGCAGATCCTATTCCGACAAATTTAAGAGTTGGTTTAGCGGCAAGAATTTTTCAAGATGATTATAATTCCTTAACATACACTCTGGATTTCAGTCGCCTACTTATCGGTAAAGCTAAAGATTCAGTTTTAACAAGTACGGGAACTTATGCTAGCGTGCGTCCTCCTTTTTATGAAGCCATTTTTACTTCTTGGACTGATAGACCATTCAGCGAAGTTTTGCAGTCTGTTGTTACTTCGATGGGAGTTGAATACTGGTATGGTATCCCGCAAGATTTTATGTTCGCATTGCGCGCCGGATTTTTCTATGAAGACCCGAATCATGGAAACAGAAAATTTGTCACGCTTGGCGCCGGTATCAGATACGATCTTTACGGATTCGATTTCAGTTATATAACAACGGATATCTTTAAAGGAACCGAAAATCATCCTCTCTCAAATACTCTGAGGTTTACGCTTTTGATAGGTTGGGGATCGAAGACTCAGACAGAAAAAGGTTTCCCGCGCGGAATTTAATCTAAGATGAAAAAAACAATTTCATTTGCTCTTATATTAATTTGGTTGGGCAGCCTGTCTGCCCAATCTTTTGTTGGTAGAAACAACTATCATTTGGAAAGCTCTCCGAGATTTTCAAACTCGTCCGACACGCTGAAAATTCTTGCCGTGATGGTGGAATTTCAGAAGGATAACGATAGAAACACTTACGGCAACGGAAAGTTTGGCTCGATCTATTCCCAGAATTACGGCACTGAAATAATTGACCCGCTTCCTTTTGATGCAAATTATTTTTCCAATCATCTTGAATTCGCGAAAAATTATTTCAAAAAAGTTTCCAACGGCAAACTGAATATTGTTTACAAAATTTTACCGCAAGTAATAACCGTTCCCGATTCGATGCGCAACTATTCGCCGCCGCCTCAAAACGCTTCGGATTTTTCGGGACTTGGAAAGTTTACAAAGGAAGTTTGGCAATTAGCCGATGCAGCTTTCCCCGACGAAGATTTTTCCAAATACAACCTGTTCACAATTTTTCATGCGGGAGTTGGTAGGGAAGCGCCGAAACTTTCATCAATTGAAAGCGAAAGAGACTTGCCTTCGGTTTATCTTGGCTTGAAATCGTTCCAATCGATTTTAGGCAGCGACTTCAATGGTTTTCCGGTTGACGGCGGAAAGTTTTTAATCACGAACACAATGATACTGCCTTCCACCGAGTCGCACGAAGAATCAACGTTCAGCGGAACAATGTTGGTGAAAACAACCATCAACGGAATTTTGGTAGGCAACATAGGCACGTATCTCGGTTTGCCGGACTTGTTCAACACTGTTACCGGTGTTAGCTCGGTAGGCAGATTCGGTTTGATGGACGGCGATGCACTTTTTGCGTACAGCGGTTTATTTCCGCCGGAACCCTCCGCATGGGAAAAAGTATTTCTTGGTTGGGCAACACCGGTGACTTTATCAATTGGCGATAAGAATGTGAATCTTGCCGCACGTATCGCCGCAACTTTGAACGACACAACAATTCTAAAAATTCCTATCAACTCAACGGAATATTTTTTAATTGAAAACCGGGAGCGTGATGTTAACAAAGACGGTTTGGTAATAACCGCAAAAGAAGGAAGTCAAACTTTTACATTTAATATTGATAGAGACAAAGGAAAGTTTCAGTGGTACCAAGTTGATACGCTTAAAGGCGTGATAACCGACGTTGATGAACCCGATTGGGCGGCGCCGGGAAACGGTATCGTTATATGGCACATAGATGACAACATAATTAACGCGAACATTGCTGATGACAAAATTAACGCCGACGATAATCACCGCGGAATTTATGTCGAAGAGGCAGACGGCATCTTCGACATCGGTAAAAAAATTACCACGCTTTTGGGTGAAGATTACGGCAGAGCCGCTCAGGAAGATATGTGGTATGCCGGCAATAAAGGAAAATATTTCAAAAACATTTTTGGTCCCGATTCCAAACCGAACACGAATTCAAACACCGGTGCTAACAGTTTGATTACGATGCAGAATTTCTCCGCCGCTGCTAATAAGATGGGTTTCAATGTTTCATTCGGGAACGATCTTGTTAAACCGATTCAGTCAATACGGCTAAATCTTGGTAATCAGAAAAAAACTTTAAATTTTTTAAGAAAGCTACATACAATAAAGATAATACTTACTGACGGTACAAAACTGTTAATTGATGATCTTACAGCTAATTCTATTCAGTCAATAAATGACTTTTCAGAATTCAGACCAATTACTTCGGTGTCTAAAATTGACGATGAATTTTACATCGGGGCAGTTGGGAATGTGTTAAATGTTTATTATGCGGACAGCACTAATCAATACTATCATAGTTATAAATTGCCTTACACAATTACGTGTCCGCCGACATTTGCTTACAATGCTGCAGGATTATTAGTCGGTTGTTCTGATGGAAGAGTAAGACGTATCGATCTTGGGCAATTGTTAAATAATAATAAAATTGTACAAATTGATTCTACATTTAGTATCAACCAACCGATTAAACAGATAGTAGCTAGATACATCAATTATAGTTTTATGTCTGGATCCATTCTTGCTAGTAGTACCGGTGAACAGTTAACGTTTGCACACCCACTCAAAATGGCGATTTCCATTTTAAGGCCTGATGAGAGAATAGTCCTTTTAGCGGGTCAGAATATTTTTTATGTAATTAGGAATAACCAAATTGAAACTAGCTTTCAGATTAATTCAACCAATGAAATTAATTCTTTTTCTATTGGAGATGTTTTGACCAACGGCAATTTTGGAATAGTAGTTGCTAATGGCGCTAATATTGAAGCATACAATTTTCAAGGTGTTTTGGCTGATAATTTTCCGTTTGTTAATAACAATGGAAAATTATTTGTAAATGACATTCTCAGTTTTACTCCTGGAGTGGTTGCTACTAGTAGCGATGGGGAGATTTATCTGATCAATTCTTCTGGCAAGGTTGTTAATGGTTTTCCAATTTCTAATGGAGTTCAGAATATGGTTTCCCAGGTACTTGGTTATAGCGGTTTTAGTGATCAACCAACTGGAAACCCAACCACCTTGGCAGTACTTGGCTCAGATAATCGCCTGAATGTTTGGTCAATCGGAATACCTTCCTTCCCGTTTTGGGCATCTTATTATGGCGATAGTTATAATCGGTCAATTGTTCAAGGAACTCCAAGCAGTCAAAACAAAACGCAAGATTTTTTCCCAATGAGCAAAGCTTACAACTGGCCTAATCCGGTTTACGGAAGTGAAACAAAAATCCGTTATTACGTGAATGAGAACTCCGATGTGAATATAAAAATTTTCGATTTGGCGGGAGAGTTGGTAGCAGAACTCAACAGCAAAGCTACCGGCGGAATGGATAACGAAACAACTTGGAATGTTAGCAAAGTTCAAAGCGGCATTTACTATGCCCATCTGGAAGTTAAGGGCGGCAGCGGTGCGTCTGCAAGCAAGATCATAAAGATTGCGGTCATCAAATAAATTTTTCTAATCTATCTTAGTACTCAATGAAAAAACTCTTTTTGCTATTTCTTTTTCTACCGATAATTATTTCGGCTCAGTTCGATGAATATCATCCCGATTACGAATGGCTGACTATCAAAGGTAAACATGTCTTTGTGCATTATCATCCCGAAGCGGAACGCACTGCAAGAACCGTTTTGAAAATTGCCGAAGAAGTGTGGGGACCGATTACGTCATTGTACGATTACGAACCCGACCCGGTCCATTTTGTAATTAAAGACATCGACGATTACTCGAACGGCGCGACATATTTTTTCGACAACAAAATTGAAATCTGGGCTTCGGCGCTCGATTACGATTTGCGCGGCGCGCACAACTGGCTTCGCAACGTTATCTCGCACGAGTTCACGCACATGGTTCAGATTCAGTCTGCAATGAAGCTTGGCAGAACTATTCCGGCGATCTATCTTCAATTTTTGAACTATGAAGACAAACGTCGTCCAGATATTCTATACGGCTTTCCAAATTTTATTGGTTCGTATCCGATTGCAACTATTAATGTGCCGGCATGGTTTGCAGAAGGAACTGCACAGTACATGCGCAAAGATTTTGATTACGATAATTGGGACACTCACCGCGACATGATCCTCCGCTGCTACGCTATAGATAACAAAATGCTGACTTGGAATCAGATGGGCGTGTTTGACAAAACTAGTCTCGGCAACGAATCCGTTTACAATTCCGGTTTTGCGTTAACACGATACATTTCTCAAAAGTACGGCGAAGAAAAACTGAAAGAAATTTCGTACAAACTCGGCAAGCTCACCAATTTTACAATTGACGCTGCGTTTAAGGATGTGCTCGGCAAAGACGGCAACCAGATTTACGACGAGTGGAGTTCGTTCCTTAAAGCAGACTACAAAAAAAGAATCAAAGACGTACTCGATAATCGTGTTGAAGGAAAAATTATTTCCGGCGAAGGGTTCGGAAATTTCTATCCGACATTTTCACCCGACGGCAAGAAAATACTTTTTATCTCGAACAAGGACAACGATTACTTCATGTTCTCCGGTATATTCGAGTTGAACCTCGAAACGAACAAAGAACGCCAGCTTGTCAGCATGGTTCGTTCGTCGGTTTCGTATTTGCCGGGACAAAATAAAATTCTGTACGCAAAGTTGAGCCAAGACAATCCGAAGATGGCAGACATTCACGATCTCTATATTTACGATATCGACAAAGACAAGGAACAGAGAATAACTTTCGGTTTGCGTGCCAACAATCCGAACATTTCAAAAGACGGAAGCAAAATTGTTTTCCTTTTTCAGAAGGACGGATCAACCAACGTTGGAATTGTTAACTCGGACGGAAAAGAATTCAAACGGCTGACGTTTTTTAACAACGGCGAACAAGTTTTCAATCCAAAATTTTCTCCCGACGGCAAATATGTTGTGTTCGGCTTTTCAATCGCTAATTCGAGAGAGATTGCCAAAGTTGATACGAGCGGAAGCGGGTTTGATTTGTTAATCAAGAACGGTTCCGATAACCGCGACCCGGTCTTTGACGCCGAAGGAAATTTAATTTACTGTTCCGATCAAACCGGCATTTCGAATATCTACCGTTACAATTTTGCAACGAAAGAATCGAAACAACTGACCAACGTTGTTGGCGGCGCGTACATGCCCAACGTGGATCAAAACGGAAACATTGTTTATGCCGGCTACAACTCAAACGGATTCAAAATATTTTATATAGATCAATCGGAACAGAGCAAAGTTGATCCGACAAAAAAATATGTTTGGACAAAAAATCCTCCGCTCGGAGAAGACAAACCGAAAGGGGACCTGGCAAAATTCAATCTCAACGCGTTACGCAATTACAACGATTTTGACGTTCCCGATTACACGCCTCAAAAATACACCGGCGCTTTTTCACGATTGACGATTGTGCCTTTCATTCGTTACGATAACTACAACACATCAAATTCCGGATTGGATAAAATAAAACCCGGCATTTATTTCACATCGAGCGACATGCTGAACCGGTACAGTATTTTCGGCGGCGGTGCAATCAATAAAAGATTGGAGCGTGATCTGTTCCTCAGTTTTGATTACCGGGATAAACTTCCGCTGCTTTTTAGTCTTGGATTAAAGCCGGAACTTGGACTTGAGCTTTACAGCATCAGCAGAAAATCAAATACGCCGTTGATTTTTGATCCGCTTGACCCGACTCAAAACACCAACACGGATGTAACGTATAATCTTTTTGAAGTTGATTTCATCGCGCGGCACAAAATAATTAACGACGCAAACAAGCTTGAGATGAGATTCATTTACAGCAGCTATACTGCAACGCTCGGAAGTTTTATTTTTCCGAACACGGCAATTCTTTATCCTACGACCGACGACACTTACTTGATCGGCAGAGATTTTCAAGTAAAGTACAATCATGAAGGTATTAAGCCGACGACCGATTCGGATATCAATCCGGTTGGAAGAAAAGTTGAAGTAAAATATGATTATGAATCCAACCGTTACAACCCCGACGGAAATTATGAAGTGAGTGACGGCTACCTTGTACCCATTTATCAAAATTTTGATTTTAGCCGGCTTGAAGTGAATTGGAAGGAGTACATACAAGTTTTCAAAGACAACACGCTCAATTTCCAGTTGCGTGTTGCCGGAATTCTTGGTAAAACTGTGCCGGACTTTTTTGATTTTTATCTCGGCGGTTTGATCGGTATGAAAAGTTATCCGTTCTATTCGGTCAGCGGAAACAAACTCGGCTGGCTCAATGTTACGTACCGTTTCCCGTTGTTCAAAGATATCGATACAAGGATCGGGCAGATATATTTGGATAAAGTTTATTTTTCCGTTTACGGCGATCTCGGTAACGCATGGAACGGAAACATGCCGTCGATTTCAAATTTCAAAAAGGGTGTCGGCGCCGAAGTAAGAATCAAAATGAATTCGTTCTATCTTTTCCCGACGAGCGTGTTTTTCAACGCCGCATATTCGTTCGATAAATTCTCCCGGAAAATTCTGGGTGAAACCGTTACATACGGAAAAGAATGGAGTTTCTACGGCGGTATTTTATTCGATTTTAGTTTCTAAGGATCATATGAAAACTAAATTGGTATTCTTAACAGTCATATTCGGTTCAATAATTGTTTTCGGTCAATCAGAACAAAAACATTCTTTGAGCGGAGTCTTAAATATTGATTCAAGAACTTCGTTCAATCAATCGCAAAAAATTTCTTTCAAAGATGAAAACAATTTAAAAGTTTCCGAAAAGTCTCCTTGGTTAGCCGCAGCTTTATCAGCAGCAGTACCGGGAGCTGGTGAGTTCTACGCTGAAAGCTATATTAAATCAATAGCGTTTATCGCAATCGAAGCCGCCGCCATAACCGTTTCGGTCGTTTACAATAAAAAGGGAGACGACGAGACAACCTTTTTCCAAAATTATGCTGATCAGAATTGGTCGGTTGTTCGTTATGCAAAATGGACTGTTGCTCATGCTAACTCAATTAACAGCGGTGTTGATCCAACTCAGTATAAAGTTTTCTACGCAAACGGCACAGTTGACTGGAGCGAACTCAACAGGTTGGAAGAAGCGATCGGCGGATATTACTCGCACAAACTTCCTTATCACGGCGAACAGCAGTATTATGAATTGATCGGAAAATATCCGCAGTATAATGTGGGCTGGCAGCAGTTCGGCGACGATCCGAACAAAGCATATACTTACGGCGATCCGCTCGTTCCGCAATTTCATGATTATTCCGAAATGAGAGGCAAGGCGAACGATCTTTATAATGTCGCATCGAAAGCGGTTGTTGTTGTAGTCGTCAATCATATAATCAGCGCAATCGATGCCGCGTGGTCTGCTCACAGCTATAATAAGGATTTGGAACTGCACGCAAGCTTGGAACAGTTCAACGATGGATTTAAAACCGTATATTACCCCCAGTTAAATCTACAGTTTAGATTTTGATGCATCACCTTGTACAAATCAAGTTGTTAGAACGAATAACTCCGGCATTCTCCTGAAGGGATGGCTTCGCCAATGCCGGAGATTGAGCAAACAAAAAAAAGAGATGGACTTTAGTCCAAATGCACAAAAAAGAAATTTGGCTAAAGCCGTACCTTTAATTACTATAAACACCCCGACATAAAGAGGGTGTGTGAAAATAGGTCGTCAAGCAAATTTCGGTTTCGTTTTTAAAATGAAATCAAAACATTTTTTCTAAAAAAATGAATTATCACACACCCTCTAAATGTCGGGGTAACTTGACGTTAATCATTATTGGAATAAATGAGCGCACCGTTAGTTTTAATCGTCGGAAGACCGAATGTTGGAAAATCAACATTGTTCAACCGGCTTACAAAAAGTACAGACGCAATCGTTGATGACGAAAGCGGCGTTACCCGCGACCGAAATTACGGCGATGTTGAGTGGAACGGAAAAACTTTCCGCGTTATCGATACCGGCGGTTACGTTCCGAACTCCGAAGATCTTTTTGAAACCGTAATACGCGAGCAGATTGAAATTGCTTTGGGCGAATGCGACGCAATGCTTTTTGTTGTCGATGGAAAAATTGGTCTAACGCCTATTGATAAAGATATTACCGGTATCTTGCGCAAATCCAACAAGCCCGTTTATTTGCTTGTAAACAAAAGCGATACGCCGGAGTTTGCAGTGAACAAATCGGATTTTTATTCGCTCGGACTTAAACACGTTTACGACGTTTCGGCGCTCAACGGAAGAAACCTCGGCGATCTTCTGGACGATCTTGAAAAACATTTGAAGTTTCCAAGCGGAGAAGAAACTGAAGACCCGCGTCTTCATCTTGCTATAATCGGAAAACCGAACGTTGGAAAATCTTCATTGGTTAACGCGCTGCTTGGTTTCGACAGAAGCATTGTCACAAATATTCCCGGCACAACGCGCGATAGTATTGATTCCGTTTTGAAATATTACGGTGAAGAAGTTGTACTAGTTGATACCGCCGGACTCCGCAAAAAATCCAGAGTGAAAGAGAATATCGAATTCTTTTCCAATGTTAGAACTTACAAAGCATTGTGGAACTGCGACGTTGCAATTCTTCTGCTCGATTCAAATCTCGGCGTAGAAAATCAAGACCAGAAAATTATTCAAGAAGCGGTAAGAAGAAGAAAAGGTTTGATCCTCGCGGTTAATAAATGGGATTTGATTGAGAAGGATACGAACACGGCGAAACATTACGCCAATGCGATAATAGATAAAATCGGTTCTATCGATTACGTGCCTGTTATGTTCGTATCTGCGTTAACGAAGCAAAGAATTTTCAAACTCATCGAAGTAGCTAAAAAGATTCACGAAGAGCGGCACAAAAAAATTCCAACAAACAAACTGAACGAAGTTCTTTTGCCGGAAATAGAAAACAGTCCGCCTCCCTCGTCGCCGACGGGTAAGGAGATAAAAATAAAATACATCACACAAGTGGGCGAGCATTATCCCATCTTCATGTTTTTTGCCAGCAACCACAAGTTCATACCGGATCACTACAAGCGCTTTCTTGAAAAGATGGTTAGAAGGAATTTCGGATTCGAAGGCGTGCCGATAACACTTTCATTCAAAGAAAAATAGCGGGATCCTTTTTTAAGCGGTTATATAGCCTTTATCTTAAAAATCTATCGCTTAAGATTTCTTGGATATTTCTTCTGCCGTCAATTACGCAATGAATGTATATTATATTTTTCTCGATTTCGTAGATTATTCGGTAAGGTTTGTAATGAATTTCCAAATATTTTTTAATTCCAGTGGGTCTAAGTTCAGGAGGAATATGTCCCCGCTCTGGGATTCGCTCTAGTTTTGAACAAGTTTCTTCCAAAGCATCTAAAAGTTTATTTGCAGACTGAATACTATCGTTCACAGCAACGTAAATGAATATCTCTTTGACATCTAGTTTTGCTTGGGGATCGATAATAACTTTGTATTTCATACTCATTGATTAGATTTCAATTCATTACGAAGATTAGAAAATGTTTCTTGAATTCCTTTAGCATCTTTACTTTTATCACGAGTCATTGCTAATAATTTTAGCATAGCCATAGTTTCTTGTGTCTTTTCATAAACTTTTATGTCTTGAACTATAACTTTAGCTTCGCCATTTTGAGTAATAACAAATGTTTTCTGATCCTTATTGATCTCCTCAATCATATTAGCAGCATTGGCTTTGAGGTAACTAATTGATTTTACTGCCTCACTCATTCTCATAGTGTAGTCCTTTTTTAGACCAAATATAGTCTATCACACCCATATTTTCAAATTATTATTAGCCATATGACGCTCTCGGATTGCCTCAAAAAAAAACTAACCGTAGATGATAGAAAAAATAGTCATTGCCTCAAAAGTAAATCTTACCATGGGAAAGTGAAAACAGCTAATCTAAACTGGTG
>JAMCSN010000375.1 GCA_023381535.1 Bacteroidota bacterium | reverse complement strand
CCGGTTTATTTTTTCTCGATTTTGTTTTTGGGTCTGCGCCCAACGATGGATTTGTTTTACTTGATAATGTTCGTTTCCGTGATAATTTATTTTTTTGTCGGATCAATTTATGAGGAGAGAAAGTTAATCGAAAAGTTCGGCGACGAATACCGGGAGTATCAGAAAAATGTACCGCGGTTATTCCCGATAAAATTTAGAACAAATCGTTAGGGAATTATTCAGAGATGATTCACGTTTCGGAATAGCATATTAGATTCGGGAGATAAAAAAATGAAAATCAGATCAACAACCATTTTAGGATTAATCCACAATGGACAGGCTGCGCTTGGCGGAGACGGACAGGTTACGCTCGGCAACACGGTGATGAAACACAACTCAATGAAGATCCGAAAACTTATGAACGGAAAAGTTTTGTGCGGATTTGCCGGATCGACCGCGGATGCATTTACTTTGCTTGCAAGGTTCGAAGAAAAACTCGAGCAATTCAGCGGAAATGTTCCGCGCGCCGTTGTAGAACTTGCAAAAGATTGGCGCACTGATAAATACCTGCGCAAACTTGAAGCGATGCTTGCAATTATTTCGGAAGACAAATCTTTCGTTGTTTCCGGCACAGGCGATGTCATCGAACCGGAAGATAATATTGTTGCAATCGGCAGCGGCGGAATGTATGCTCTCGCTGCGGCGAAAATGTTGAAGAAATTCAGCAACCTTTCTGCAAAAGAGATTGTTGAAGAATCATTAAACGTGGCTGCAGACATTTGCATCTACACAAACGAAAAAATTACAGTTGAGGTTATTCAAAAATGACAAAGCGAAAATCGAATAATGATATGATGAAAAATTTAACGCCATACCAAATTGTGAGCGAGCTTGATAAGTTTATTATAGGTCAGAATGAAGCGAAGCGTGCTGTAGCAATTGCGCTGCGCAACAGGTGGCGCCGTCAACATGCCGATGAAACGATCCGTGAAGAAATTATGCCGAATAATATTATTCTTATTGGTCCCACCGGTGTTGGAAAAACAGAAATTGCAAGAAGATTGGCAAAACTTTCCGGCGCGCCATTCTTAAAAGTTGAAGCTTCAAAATATACCGAAGTTGGTTACGTCGGCCGCGATGTGGAATCCATGATACGTGATCTTGCGGAAATTTCAGTAAGCATGGTCCGGTTGGAAAGAACTGAGGAGGTCCAAGAAAAAGCCGAGAGAATGGCGGAAGAAAGAATTTTGGATCAGCTTATTCCTCCCCAGAAAAAAGTTGTTGTCGTCGAAGAAGAAAACGGCGAGAGCGAAGAATTACGAAACGAAAAAACCCGCGAATGGATGAGAGAAAAACTTCGCAACGGTGAAATGGACGACCGATTAATTGAATTCGATACAACTTCGCCGGCATTCGGCATGCAGGTTCTTGGTCCTATGGGTATGGATGATATGACAATGAACCTTCAGGAGATGATGAGTAATATGATTCCGAAGAAAAAGAAAAAAAGAAAATCCACCATTCGCGAAGCGCGAAAACTTATTGCTCAGGAAGAAGCCGAAAAACTAATCGACATGGAAGCGGTTCAACGCGACGCCATAAAACGTGTTCAGGAATCCGGAATTGTTTTCATTGATGAAATTGATAAAATTGCAGGCGCTAAAAGTCAGCAGGGACCAGATGTTTCCCGCGAAGGAGTTCAGCGTGATCTTCTTCCAATAGTCGAGGGATCTGCCGTCAACACAAAATACGGACCGGTTAGAACAGATCATGTTTTGTTTATCGCTTCAGGTGCGTTTCATGTTTCAAAACCATCTGATTTAATTCCTGAATTACAAGGCAGATTTCCTATACGTGTTGAATTAAAAAGTTTAACAGAAGACGATTTTGTAAAAATCCTGACCTTGCCTCAGAATGCACTGCTCAAACAGTATTCAGCTCTGCTTCAAACTGAAGGAGTAAAAATCACTTTCCGCGATTCGGCAATAAAAGAAGTTGCAAAAATTGCCGCGGAAGTTAACGATCAGGTTGAAAACATTGGCGCGAGAAGACTTCACACAATTTTAACAACCCTTCTTGAAGATATTTTGTTTGAAGTCCCGGACAAAATGCCGACGGCTGATATTGATATTACCGGCGAGATGGTTAATCAAAAACTCGATAAGATCGTTAAGAACAGGGATTTGAGTAAGTATATTTTGTAACGGCTCTCATGCTCTTGCTTCCCAGCGAGCAAGAGCATGATGTCTTTTTTGAATCGGTTACGGACTATTTTGTTTTTGAATCCGTCAAATATTTAATAATCATTCTGTTTTCTTCATCGCTCAGGTGTGCTTTCTTACTCATCTTTTCCATAATAGAATACCATTCGGTGGAATCATACTCGCTTCTATCATGCGGGCGATGACACCCCGTGCATTTTTCATAATATAATTCTTCCTCGTTGCTTATAAAATATTTACTTGTAGAACATCCGACAATTATCAGAAAAATAACAAGGAGAAGATATTTCATAGTTCAATTCCAAGAATTGTTCTTATCTCATATTTCTCATGAGAAACCAACTCTAAATTATTATTGGTCGCTGGGCTTCCGCCAACTTGAGCTAAAAAATTAATAACCAGATAAAATCTATCCGATTGAAAACTTATTGTTGGTCCAACAAAGCTCGCTTGATTTTCTTCTTTCTCATAGATATCCTTATAAGTGCGGTCATTTCTAAATTCAAGACCCACGGCAAAATTTTTATTTAATTCATAAGCAATGCCCATTGTCAGTTCAAATGCAGATTCTGTTTCATCGCCAGCAATATTTCTTTCGATTTCAGAGTTAATGTTCATGACAGAGATAAACTTATCAAAGCGTTTTGTTAATAATATTTTTGGTTCATATTCAATTTTATCTCCACCATAGCTTAGCTCGAAATAAAGTGCGGGATCAACAAAATATTCGCTTGGATTTGTCAATCGATATCTAAACTCAAAAGATGTTGTTGAAAGGCTTAGTGGTTTTGACGGGGTGCTATTACCGGAAGATTTAACTTCGTTGAAATTCAAATACATAGATGCCGTAAATCGGTCGGTAACACCATATTCAAATTCCATTCTTGGCTGCCAACGCGAATAAGAACCAATCCCTTTGCCAATTCGTCCTGTCTGCCAAAGTTCAAACTCCATTGCGTTGGCAGGTAGTGTATATGATGTATAAGATCTCCCAAAATATTTTGTGTCTGCTTTAACTTGATTGGGAATTAGAAAAGAAATTGATACAAGAAACAAGATTAAGAATAACGACCGAAAATTAGCGTTTTTGTTCATAATAGCTCCATTTTTGAAGGTTAATTATTATCTGGACTAAATCTAAATAAGAATTTATAAAAGAGCAAGTCTATCCGATTAATTCACCAAATTTTTTTCTGTTTCTGATTGTCAGTATTCGCGCCTTGATTAATGCAACATCTTTTGTTTCTTTTGTAACCCATGAAGAAACATAAAGCGATTGATGAAAAAAATATTTTTTGTGTGTTTGATTTGTGCTGCTGTTAGTTTAACTGGCTGTTCAATTAATTCTTCTCTAACACTTTCATCGCGTCCGG
>JAMCSN010000118.1 GCA_023381535.1 Bacteroidota bacterium | reverse complement strand
TGTGGTGCGCCATTAATGAAACCTTATTTTGTTTAAAATTGTGGACAAATATAGTATTAAACGGTATTCGAATCAAACTTAAAGGTGACGGAGAAAAAAATCCCGCAACTTTTTTATCTACCAGTTCGTTGTTATCTTTGCGCCACTTTGAAATGAAGTTTTATGCTGAAAATAAACGAAATATATCGATCCATACAAGGTGAGAGCTCAAAAGCCGGGCTGCCGTGTGTTTTTGTGCGGTTGACCTATTGCAATTTGCGCTGTTCATATTGCGATACGGAATACGCATTCTACGACGGCAAGGATATGGCGGTCGAGGAAATTATTTCGGAAGTAAAAAAATATGACTGCAAGTTGATTGAGATTACCGGCGGGGAACCGCTGTTCCAGGATGAATCGATAGAGTTGATGAAACGATTATGCGATGAAGGTTTTGATGTGATGCTTGAAACCGGTGGAAGTTTGCCAATCAAGGAAATTGATAAACGTGTAATGATTATTCTCGATTTGAAATGTCCATCAAGCAAAATGATGAAAAAAAATCTTTACGAGAATCTAGACTTTATCAAACCAACGGACGAAATTAAATTTGTAATCGGAACGCGCGAAGATTACGATTGGACGAAAGAGATCATAAAAAAATATGAACTGGAGAAAAAATGCAGCATTCTATTCTCGGTTGTTTTCGGCGCACTTGAACCCGTAAAACTTGTTGAGTGGATATTGGATGATAACTTAAAAGTCAGATTCCAGCTGCAGATGCATAAATTTATTTGGGAACCAACCGCAAAAGGTGTTTAATGAAAATTGCAAAAGAATTTACCTGGGAGATGGGTCATCGTTTAACTTTTCATAAAGGGAAATGTAAAAACCTGCACGGACATTCATACAAATGCATGGTGGAATTAACGGGCGAACCCGACCAAAACGGAATGGTACTGGATTATTACGACGTTAAGAAGATCATTGAACCCTTGATAGAAGAACTGGACCATTCATTCATGGTCTTCAGCAGTGACAAAGAGTTGATACAAACTTTGCAAAAATTGAAATCACATTACGTTATTGTAGACTTTGAGACCACAGCAGAGAACATTTGTAATTATCTTCTGGACAAAATTAAATTATCAAATCTGCCGAAGAATATCAGCGGTCTTAAAGTAAGAGTTTTCGAAACTGAGAACACATACGCTGAAGAAGAAACATGTATTTAGTTTTCACTTATTTGGGATAATTGATTAAATTTATGAGTGCTGAGTGAGGGCAATGGAACTGATCTTTGAATGGGATATTGCAAAGGATAAGATAAATTTTCGAAAGCACAGAATTACTTTCAATGAAGCAAAGACTGTTTTTTATGATCCATTAGCCAAAATATTTGATGATGAAATTCATTCTGTACGGGAATTCAGAGAGATCATAATCGGCCACTCGCAGTTTAATAAGTTATTACTCGTTGTTTTTGTAGAAAGAAAACGAAATAGAGTGAGAATCATAAGTGCAAGAATAGCAACAAAGAAAGAGAAGAAAGATTATGAAGAAAACAAAACGAGGTTCTGAGTCAAAAGTATCCGAAATGTTGAGCGAATATAATTTCGATTATAGCAAATCAAAGCCTAATAGGTTTGCAAAAACAGAAAAACAAATTGTTGTTCAAATTGACGAAGATGTAGCAAAGGTATTTTCATCATCCGAAGAGGTCAATACCGCCCTTCGTACACTTATTCTTATTTATCCCAAAGGAAAATCCAAGACCCCCTCCTAAGACTTCTGAGACGCTCATGGAAATTAGATTTTGGAACTCTTAACCTCCTTCAAAATTTCTGATAATATTTCCCCTGACTTTCCGAACAATGAGTAATCTGCAAATTGTGTCAGGTCTGTCGGTTCAATATTCACTTCAACAAGATATGAACCGGCCCGTTTTGCTGCTATTGGAATATATGCTGCCGGATAGACAACAGCAGATGTTCCGACGACAAAACAGATATCGCTCCATTCAGCAGCTTTTTCGCCTTCGCTGAATTGATCTTCGAGCAGCATCTCGCCGAACCAAACAACATCGGGACGAACGAGTCCGCCGCATTTTTTACATTTAGGCACGCTGTGCGTTAACTCAATTTCCGGCGAATTATAAAATGTGTGACAGTCAACGCAGAAATTTCGTTCGATATTTCCGTGAAGCTCAAAGATTTTTTTTGATCCGGCGCGGCGGTGAAGGTTATCGATGTTCTGCGTAACAACAGTTACATCATAATACTTTTCAAGCAATGCAATTGCCAAGTGTCCTGCATTGGGTTGAGCGCTATGAACTATTTCTCTTCTATGCTGATACCAATCCCAAACTAAATCCGGATTACGCATAAACGCGTCAAAGTTCGCAAGTTCTTCCGGTTTCATCTTATTCCAAATACCGTCTTTGCCCCGGAATGTTGAAATGCCGCTCTCAGCGGAAATCCCGGCGCCCGTAAAGAAAACAATCTTTTTTGCGGAAGAAAGTTTTTGTAGAAATTCTGATTTGAATTGCATAATGAAATTAAGTGTATCACTCTGAACGAAGTGAAGAGTCTAAAACATTAAGACTTAGAGATTCTTCTCCCGATGCCATGAAAAATCTCGCGGCATCGGGATCAGAATGACAAATTAGTTATTCGTTCTTTATATCGTTCAACATTTTCTTTGCTTCGGCTAGGCGGTTTACATCGTCTTGGTGCTGGAATTGACAAGTCAAAGCTATGTTTAACATTTCGCGTGCGGTTTTGTAATCGTCTTCACGAATCAATGAATGCGCGTAGTCAACGTAAAACATCATATAGCCGGGATAAATTTCTATCGCCTTCTTATATTCTTGCAATGCGATATCATTATCTGCCCAGCCTAATCCGAGAATTGAGCGAGCCGGTTTCCATTTCTCACTTGTCTTGGCATGTGTCCTTGCCAGAACATAATGAGCAACGCCCTGAATAAAATTTCCGCCGTTGCCGAGCTGAATTGCTTTTTCTACATCAGCCCTTACACTGTTTACAACTCCTGCAACAGAAAAGACTCCTTTGAAGAGAGCAATTTTTCCGTTAGCAATTGCGCGCCTCAAGAAACCAACAGATTGATCCGGCTTTACTTTAACAGCTTTGTCAGCATATTCAAGTGCTTTATTATATGTTGCAAGCTGAGCATCTTCTTCAGCACTAGTTTTTTTCGGCATTTTGTCGGCAATGTCTACGTACGTACGTGAAATGCGCCACAGAACTTCAAAATTATTTGGATCTATCTTTTCCGCTTTCTTTAGAACTTCAAGAGCTTTCTCATTATTGAATT
>JAMCSN010000094.1 GCA_023381535.1 Bacteroidota bacterium | reverse complement strand
ATTATCTGTCAAATCAAAAAAATATCCTGAAGCTTCGGCAATGTTTTTAATCGATACCAAACCTGTCATGATCGCCGGAAAAAATACTTTTATAAACGAGTATCTAGAAATTTGCGGATTGAAGAACATTGCTGCAGATTCGCCGTTAAACTACCCGATGTTTTCGCGTGAAGAAATTTTAAGACGCAACCCGGATTATATTATTTATCCAACCGGCAGCAATGAAGATTTCCTGAGTGTACTAAAGATTTATCCTGAATGGAAAAATTTGAAGGCGGTAAAGAATCACCACGTTTTGTTTGTAGATCGGAATTTATTTACAAGACCGGGACCGAGGTTTGTTCAAGCGGTAGGAATTCTATTTAATCTTCTTCATCCGACGGTAAAATAATATCGCTTTCTTCTGCAATAAAAAGCATCGCACATTTATCGCCTTTGAACTTGCCGATTTCTTTGCATCGTTTGTGGCGCTCTTTAACTTTTTTGATGTCGATCTTATCACCGGTTAAACCGAACAACTCCAATTCTTCTCCGCACTCGGCACAAAAAATTACGTTCTGCTTCAAAGACTTATCCTTTCTATGAGTAAATTTCTGTCTCTTCATGGTTCGCTTCCTTTGGCGTCCAATCCAGACCTTCGCACGGGAGACTCTGCTTCGAAGGATGTTTATCATGTAACAAACAAATTACTGCCGACGGTTCAAAATACTGGCAAGATGAACAAAGTGTCTTCTCTATTATTTCTTCATTTTCCTGAAGCCATAATCTATACTGAATTGTAGCCGGATGAATAATGACTCCGTAAACCGATAAAATTCCCAGCCACCACCAATATTTATATTCCATCACACCGTAAAGTAGCCATAAAGACGGAATAAGAAGCGCCGTTCTAATTATTCCCCAAAATATTATTGCACCCATAAATTGCCTTCTAATCTATAGAAATCTAATTATAGTTTTGTGCAGTGTCAAACTATTATTGGTAATCACTGCTTCAAATTGATTTTAGTGCGAGCAAAACATAACTTTCGTTAGAGTTTTAATAATGACTTAATACAGAATTAACGGATAAACATTTGAACGAACAACAGAAGCCGGAACCGCAGAACCCGCAGAATCAACCTCAGACTCAGCAGGGACAGGCATCTCAGCAGCAACCGAAAAAACATCATAGTAATAGAAGATATTATAATAGAAAAAGTTTCCGCCCGAGACAGCAGGAACAATCGCAGCAACAACAGTTGCCGATTCAGAAAGTTGTCTTTAAGAAAGTTTCTATCGTAGTTCCGTTTCTTGATGAAGAAGAATCGCTGCGACCGCTTTACAACGAAATCAAGAAAGCCGTAAAAGGAATTTCTTCCGACTACGAGATTATTTTTGTTGACGACGGAAGCAAAGATAAATCGTTAAGTATTGTGAAAGATTTAGCTCGGTTTGATAACAAAATCCGCTATTACAGTTTTCAAACAAACTACGGTAAGTCCGCAGCGCTGCAGGTTGCGTTTAGAAACGTAACGGGTGACATCGTTATCACGATGGATGCTGATCTTCAAGACGACCCTTCCGAAATTCCCAATCTTCTAAAGAAGCTTGAGGAAGGTTACGATCTCGTTTCCGGATGGAAGAAAAAACGGTACGACCCGTTTGTCAAAAAAATTTCGTCGCGTTTCTTTAATTACATCACGCGCGTTTTTTCACATGTTAAGATTCACGATTTCAACTGCGGGCTTAAAGCTTATCGTAAACAAGTTGTACAAGGCATAAATGTTTACGGAGAACTGCATCGCTACATTCCGGTTCTTGCCGCGTGGAAAGGATTTTCGGTTTCGGAAATTGTTGTAAAACATCATCCGCGCAGATACGGAAAAACAAAATTCGGCATCACTCGCTTCTTCAAAGGTTTTGTCGATCTCATCACGGTTATTTTCACAACGCGCTACATTAAACGTCCGATGCATCTATTCGGATTCTTTGGATTCATTGCCGCGCTTGCGGGAATAGTTATCAATCTATTTTTAACGTATGAATTACTCTTCATCAAGCCTCATGCGCCGATAGCAAACAGACCGGTTTTCTTTCTGGGCATTTTGCTGATAATCGTTGGTGTACAATTTTTTGCGATTGGTTTACTCGGCGAGATTATGGTTCACAATTTTCAGCGTGAAGACGAATACGTTGTAAAAGAGAAGAAATAATTCCGTAACAAATCAAGAATTGTTTTATCGTTTCCTTTTCCGGCCAGGTCCGTATTTGTTTCTCTTGTCTTTTTGAAATCCGTTTTCTTTTTCTCTTCGCTCTGGACGGAATTTCTTTTTACCGCGGGAACTATCATCACGAAAACTTCTTTCTCGTTTGAATCCGCCATCTTTAAAACTTTTGCCGCGTTCAGGCTTGCCTTTTTCTTTACCTTTTGATTGTGATTCTTCTAAGGTAATTCTTCTGTCTTTATATTCTTTGTGTGCGAACGATTTGAGAATTATATCCTTGAATTTCGAATCGGCTTCAAAAAAAGAAAACGTATTTAGAATTTTGATTTCGCCAATTTCAATATCCCGGATACCGGTGAAATCGCTTATTAATCCCATCAATTCTTTCGGCTTCAGTTCGTCAAGTCTACCAAGGTTAATAAAGTAGCGCGTGAATCCGTCAACAGCACCCTTACTTCTGCCGCCTGGTTTTGATTCATCGGGAACATTCAAATCCGGCGTGTTCTTGTAGTAATCGAGAAATCTGTTAAACTCCAGCGAAACAAATTTTTTGATCAGTTCGTCGCGTTCAAGCCACTCAAGTTTTCTGTTGATCTCGGCAAGAAACGGTTCGATCTCGGATGAATCTACTTCCACCTTTTCCATCTTATCGATCAAATGGAACAACTGTTTCTCGCAAACTTCTTTTCCAAGCGGGACATGCGCAAAAGTAAACTTTTTGTTCAGCCGCTTTTCAATTTCATAAATTTTATTTTTTTCTTTCAGGTTCGCAATTACAACTGAAGTGCCCGTTCTACCCGCGCGTCCGGTTCTTCCGCTTCTGTGCGTATAGATTTCAAGTTCCTCAGGTAAGTTATAATTGATAATGTGAGTCAAGTTTTCAACGTCGAGTCCGCGAGCAGCAACATCTGTTGCAACAAGAAGCTGCAGATGTTTGATTCTGAATTTATTCATTACAACATCACGCTGCACCTGGCTTAGATCGCCGTGAAGCGAATCTGCGTTGTAACCGTCTTTGATCAACTGATCGGAAACTTCTTGGGTTTCTTTTCTCGTTCGGCAAAAAACTATTCCGTAGATCTCCGGATGAAAATCAACGATGCGTTTCAACGCGAGATAT
>JAMCSN010000219.1 GCA_023381535.1 Bacteroidota bacterium | reverse complement strand
CCGAATATCATCTGGGCTGCTGGAAATGAAATCCCAACGTTAATAAAATCATTGAACACCGAGCTTGATAGAGCTGGGCGTGTGATAGTTGAAAAAGATTGCAGCATAAAGAATCATCCTGATGTATTTGTAATTGGAGACGCTGCACTAATGCTGCATGATAATAAACTTTTGCCGGGAGTTGCGCCGGTAGCAATTCAGCAAGGAAAATATCTTGCAAAGATAATCTCAAGAAACATTCCGCAATCAGAAAGAAAGCCGTTCAAATATTTCGACAAAGGAAACTTGGCAACAATTGGTCGTGCGAAAGCTATAATGCAAATCGGCAGAATTAAAGTGTCGGGATTTATTGCGTGGTTCGCGTGGGTATTTATTCACATACTTTATTTAATCGGTTTCCGGAACCGATACAAAGTTCTGGCGGAATGGATGTGGTATTACATAACTTACCGTCACGGAATACGTTTGATAATTCAAAAAGACTAACAATATCTCACTGGAATTGAACATGAAAGCATTGGATAAGTTTTTTAAGAATATTCTCTTTACCGGTTTATTTTTTTTCTTTTTAAGTCTCAGCACATTTGCTCAAACTGTAAAATTTAAAATCATTGAAACAACGGACGAACACGGCCAGGTCTTTCCGTACAGTTTTACTGATCAAAAGGAGAGCAATCATTCACTTGCGCAGGTAATGACTTACGTGAGAAGCGAAAGAGAAAAAAAAGATCAGGAGACAATTTTGTTAAGCGGTGGAGATTTGCTGCAAGGAACCCCGCTTGTTTATTATTATAATTTTGAAAGACCCAATGTGCCGCATGTCTTTGCGGAAGTAATGAATTATATGAAGTACGATGCCGGTTCAGTCGGCAACCACGATATTGAAACCGGTCACGCAGTATATGATAGATTCAACAAAGAAATAAATTTTCCTTGGTTGGCGGCAAATGCAGTTTTTACTTCTACCGGATTACCGTACTTCAAACCTTACACGATCATTGAACGCAAAGGAATTAAAATAGCGGTGCTTGGAATGATCACACCGGCAATTCCGAATTGGCTTCCCCGCAATATTTGGTCCGGTATGGAATTTCAAGATATGATTGAATGTGCGCAAAAGTGGGTGAAGATAATTAAGGAAAAAGAAAAACCGGATTTGTTGATCGGACTGTTTCATTCTGGCGTTGAATACAGTTACGGAAATCAATCGGCAGATACTTACAAAAACGAAAATGCTTCCAAACTTGTTGCAGAACGTGTGCCCGGTTTTGATATTGTGTTTGTTGGTCATGATCATCACGGGTGGAATTTTACCGTGAATAACTCTGAAGGCAAAACTGTTCCGATTCTCGGCGGAAGAAATTCTGCTATCGATGCTGCCGTTGCGAACGTAACAATGAGTTATGACTCGTTGCATCACGACTGGACGAAAGAAATTAAGGGCGAGATAGTTGAGATGAAGAACTACGCGCCCGATCCGGAGTTCATGAAAAAATTTCGGTATGCTTTCGATGCCGCAAAAAAATATGTTGAACAGCCGCTTGGATATTTTACCAATTCAATTTCAACACGTGAATCAGTTTTTGGAAATTCCGCATTTGTTGATTTGATTCAAGAAATACAGTTGGAACTGACCGGCGCAGATATTTCATTTACCGCTCCGTTGTCGTTCGATACCGAGATTCCCAAAGGACCGATAACAGTCGGTAATATGTTCGATTTATACCGGTACGAAAATTTACTTTACACGATGGAACTCACCGGAAAAGAGATTAAAGACTATTTGGAATTTTCTTACGGGTTGTGGTTCAATCAAATGAAAGATGAAAATGATCACCTAATAAATTTTAGCCGCGATGCAAACGGAAATATTCAGACAGACAAAAGAAATAACCGTCCGATCCTTAAAGGCGTTTACTACAACTTCGACAGCGCTGCGGGAATTAATTACACTGTTGATGTTTCCAAGCCGGCAGGAGAGCGCATTCAAATATCATCCATGTCCAACGGTTCACCGTTCGATTTCAGTAAAACGTATAAGGTCGCGGTCAACTCATACAGAGGAAACGGCGGCGGATACCATTTAACTCAAGGCGCTCATATACCAAAAGATCAGTTGGAAAAAAGAATAATTAATTCTACCGATAAGGACCTTCGCTATTACATGATGAAGTGGATTGAGAAAAAGAAAAAGTAATATCATTTAATATTGGGCAACTGGAAAGTAATACCGGAAACCTGGTGGGAAAAAGGAAAGGAAAAAGACTACAAGCTTTTATTCAAGGGTAATTAACTGAAGGCGGACTATTTAATTTCATAATTAACGGTTGTATCTTATCATCAAAGAATTTTCGATTTACCGAATGAAGAAATTTTTAATTCTGTTTTTAATTTCGCTTCCATTGTACGCGCAGAAGTTTCCCGCGAGCGATCCGAACGGAACCGTTGCCCCAATATTAAATGATATTACTTTTTCCGTTGATAAGCACTATCCTTTTTTCGGCGAGGGCGCCAGACCGTACGCAAATGAATACGGGATAAGGTTAACGGATCAAGACTCAAAATACACCGCTTACATTTTTTTCCGAAATCAATATCTCGAACCTACATTCACGAGACGCGGAAGCATTCTAAGATTTTATTTCCCGGAATCGTATTACAACTATATCATGAAACGATTTGACGATAACGTTTCGGCGGTGGTCATTTACAAAGAATATAAGGACGGACATGCGTGGGGGGAAATTGTTTTTGATAAGTATCCGTAAATCTCACCGAACATAAGTCAAACTTCTCTAGTTAATTTCCTATTCTTTGATGTGGCGGCTCTTTAGAGTTTGGCCAATCTCTTCGATTGTAATGTTCTGTTCTGCAAGAAGAACGAATAGATGATAGATGAGATCCGATACTTCGTTTAGGATTTCGGTTTTGTTTCTATTTTTTGCTGCAACGACCGTTTCGATAGCTTCTTCGCCTACTTTTTGGATAATTCTATCTGCACCCGATTTGAAAAGTTTTGTTGTATAAGAATTTTCGGGAAGTTCGTTTTTTCTTTTTTGAATGAACTTGAAAAGATACTCTAAAAATCTCGCGTCGTTTTTCTCCAAACCGAAACATGAGTAACTGCCTGTATGGCAGGTGTTTCCAGCCGGTTTTGCGTAAACCATCAATGAATCGTTATCGCAATCCAATTTCATGTCCTCGAGATCAAGATAATTGCCGGAGGTTTCACCCTTTGTCCATAAGGTTTTTCTCGATCTGCTGAAAAAGGTTACGCGCTTTGAATCGATAGTTTTCCTCAATGATTCTTGATTCATAAAACCGAGCAT
>JAMCSN010000391.1 GCA_023381535.1 Bacteroidota bacterium | reverse complement strand
TGCTGGCAAAAGAACGATTCGAACTCACGTCCTGCGAAAGCGTAATGTTGTAGTAGTTCATAAAAAATTTCAGCGATACGACTACAACAAGAAAAACTATTGTTAATCCGGAAAGAAGAATCGAGAGAGCAATTTCGTTGGGAGTTTTTTTCCTTTTTGCATTTTCTACAAGTGCAATCATTTTATCAATGTACGTCTCACCCGGATTTGAAGTAACTCTGATTACGATTCTGTCGCTAAGAACTTTTGTGCCGCCTGTAACGGCGCTTCTGTCTCCGCCGCTTTCTCTAATCACGGGTGCCGATTCACCTGTGATTGCAGATTCGTCAACGCTCGCAATTCCATCTATCACTTCGCCGTCTGCGGGAATTATGTCGCCGGCTTCACAAACCACAAGATCATTTTTCCGCAAGTCGAGCGCTGAAACTTGAATTTCTTTAGAATCGACCATCTTTTTAGCAAGCGTGTTGGTTCTGGACTTGCGTAGATTTTCCGATTGAGCTTTGCCTCTTCCTTCGGCGATTGCTTCTGCAAAATTGGCGAACAAAACAGTGAACCATAACCATATCGCAATTTGAAAATTGAACAGTGAAAAAGCTCCGGTGAATAAATCGGCTAAGAAAATTAAGGTTGTTAGGAAAGCGCCAATCCCAACTATAAATATTACCGGATTCTTGATAAGGTAAAACGGATTCAGTTTTACAAAAGAATCTAAAATAGCTTTAGAGATGATTGATTTATCAAAAAGCGGGGCAGTATGTTTTTTCGTTTCCATGCGCGAAAGAGATTTTTCTTAGAAAGTTATTTTTAAATTCATTAAAAGATGTTCCAATAGTGGACCGATCGAGAGAACTGGAAAGAATGTCAGCGCTCCAACAATTATTATTACACCAAAAAGTAAAAAGGCGAAAAGAAAATTATCAGTTGCCAATGTACCGGTTGTTGCCGGTGCAATATTTTTCTTAACCAGACTTCCTGAGATTGCAAGGATCGGAACGATAACTCCGTATCTGCCGATTATCATTGCTATCGACATGAGAACATTATAGAAATTTGTGTTAGTGTTTAATCCGGCAAATGCGCTGCCGTTATTCCCGCCGGCGGAAGTAAATGCGTACAAAATTTCTGATAGACCGTGCGGACCCTTGTTTGATAAGCTTGATAACCCCGCATTGGAAATAACTGCTACTGCGGTGAAAACGAGAATTATTATGCTTGGAAGCAGAACCGCGAGTATAGAAAATTTAATTTCATAAGCTTCAATTTTCTTACCGAAATATTCCGGTGTTCTTCCCACCATCAAACCCGAGATGAAAACTGTAATCACGATAAACAAAAACATTCCGTATAAACCGGAACCGACACCGCCGAAAATAATTTCGCCAAGCTGAATGTTTAGCATTGCAACAAGTCCGGATACCGGCGACATACTGCTGATCATCGAGTTAACCGATCCGTTTGAAGCAACTGTTGTTGCGACCGACCAAAGAACGCTGTTGAAAATTCCGAAGCGTGTTTCTTTTCCCTCCATCAATTGGTTTGTATGGAAGATGGGGTTGTTCGCCGTTTCGGATAAGTATGAAACGACAACTCCGATTAAGAAAACAGACAACATCACGCCGAAAATGGTCCATGCATGTTTTTTCGATCCCAACATTTTGCCGTAAGTGAAAACAAGAGACGCGGGAATAAGTAAAATGGAAAGCACTTGCAGAAAATTCGAAAGCGGAGTTGGGTTCTCGAACGGGAACGCACTGTTAGTATTAAAAAATCCGCCGCCGTTTGTCCCTAGCTGTTTGATTGAAATTTGCGACGCTGCCGGTCCCAGCGGAATTGTTTGCGAAATGCCTTCAAGAGTTGTTGCCGTTACCGAATGATTAAATGTTTGAACAACGCCTTGCGAGATCAATATAATAGATAGAAGAAATGATAACGGCAGCAGCACGTACAAAACCGCACGGGTTACATCAACCCAAAAGTTGCCGAGATACTTCCCGTTGCGGGTTGCAATTCCTCTTATGAGCGTAATCATAACGGCAATTCCGGTTGCGGCGCTCAAAAAGTTTTGAACAGTCATACCGATCATCTGAACAAAATAACTTAATGTTGTTTCTCCGGCATATGACTGCCAGTTTGTGTTTGTAGTAAAACTAACCGCTGTGTTCAGAGCCAAAAGAAGATCAACATTGGGAAGATGCTGTGGGTTAATCGGAAGAGATTGTTGAACAATTTGAATTATGAACAGAACTAAAAATCCGAGCAGATTGAAAATCAACAACTGAACCGCGTACTCTTTCCAATCCATTTGATAACCGGAATCGATTCGAACAAGACGGTAAAACGCTGATTCGATTTTCGAGAAAACCGGCGATAAAAAATTTCCTTCGCCCTGAAAAACTTTTGCGAAAAAATTTCCCAATGGAACTGAAAAAGCAGCAAGAACACCCACAAAGATTATTAATTGAATAAGATCCGTGATGTAACTCATAAACGTCCGCCTAAAATTTTTCCGGTTTAATTAGGGTATAGACTAAGTACACAAACAGCAGGAATGCGATACCGAGTGAGATAATATCAAACATAGCTTTTCTTTTTTGAGGTGAAACTTACTGTTTGAATTATAAACCGGCTGTAAAAAGATTGACCGATTACATAAAGATTTCGTAAAGATGAAATAGAACTTTTGGGTTAGGGATATTCTGGATTGACTTTAACTAGTGAATAATTCCAAGGTTAAATTACTACTCAAATATTTTTAGTATAAGGTATAGTACAACCCACAAGATGAAAAAAATTGTTAATGCAACAGCAGGAACAAAAAATACTAAGTAAACAAATGAAAGAATGAATGGCGGCATATTTTTGAGCTGCGTTGGCAAATCTGCAAAGAGGACCGCATATTTATTCGGATGATTAGCCGCAAGGAATATTGAACACAACACCCAAATTATGTACAATAACAAAAAAACATTTCGAATATTAAGATGAAACTTGAACTTTGAGCTCGTCATCGTTCTGTTATCTTTCAACGAATTATTTTCTTGGTGATCCATCTTTATTGTCCCACTTTACTGTAGCAAAACTAAATTTTGTTTTATAAACCGGCTGTAAAAAAATATACCGATTCTGTAAAGATTTCGTAAAGATGAAATAGAGCTTATAGGTTAGGAATGTCCGGGATTAGCTGTTTAGACAAGAATGAAATTGAAGTAAACAATTTTAAATATTAAATTGCACCACAATTTGAATGCGCTCTTCTCACCGTCATTCGCATCAAATCCATCGACAATCATTCAGAAAATGAAACATATACTTTAGGAGTATAAATATGTGGTTGGTTATAGGTATAATA
>JAMCSN010000346.1 GCA_023381535.1 Bacteroidota bacterium | reverse complement strand
ATCTCTCCGTAATGATCCGCATCATTGGAAATTAAAAAGAAAATATCTTTCCCAAGTTCCAGTTTATTTTTTTGTATGTATTGCGTTATGATTTTCGAAAGAGTCACACTCATCGAGTCCATTTTTCCAAACGGCATCTGCGTAACCATGATTGGCGTTATCTTTATGTTACGGTTATAATATTGGAGGAAAGGTAGTAACGCTTCAATCGAATGTTCTATTGTGTGGGCTTTGTTGCTAACAATGAAATCATCTTTCGGCAGTTTCGATTTTATAAGCTCACGCAGAGGTGAAATCGCGACATCGTTATATGGACCTTGCCATTTATCAAAGTTATCAAGAATTAAAACATTGGAAAGATTTCCCATTTCTTTTTTTACCGTTCCGTGCGTAACGCCGAAGATTACAACTTCTTTTGTTTTGATCAGCTTGTATAACGGATAGTAAACTTTTCCGGCATAGAGATAATCATCGTGAACCGAAATTCCGGCAATCAAATTTTTTGATGAAAAGTTTTGTGTGCCTGCGTTCTTTGAAAGATAATTCATTAAACTGTTCATTTCCCCGGCGTTCCAGCAGAAACCGACATTGTCGCGGATGGGACGGAGAGATTGGGAATTGAGAATTGAGAATTGACCCGCTTCGACTTGCTGAATGTAAATGAAGCGAGGCGAGGAATTGAGAATTATTAGAAAGATTATCGAAACAATTTTTTTCATTTCGTCACCTTCGGTTTTAATACTAATTCAATCTAAATACTATATTACATATCATCAAATTAATTTCTATGAACGATTGAGAGGAGAAAATGAGTTTACAGCTACCAAGAATCGCACTCGGTCTTTGGCGTTCGCGTGAATGGAATTATTCTACTACCCAGCTTGCCGATTTGGTAAAACAGTCGCTCGATCTCGGGATCGATACATTTGATCATGCGGATATTTACGGTGATTATGAATGCGAAGCGCTGTTCGGAAATGTTCTAAAAGAAAATCCTTCTCTGCGGAATAAAATGAAAATCGTGACGAAGTGCGGAATTAAACTCATAAGCAGAAACCGGCCGAATCACACAGTCAAATCTTATGACACCGGTAAGAAACATATTATCGATTCGGCAAACACTTCGCTGAAAAACTTCAACACCGATTATATTGATCTGCTTTTGATTCATCGACCCGATCCATTTATGAATGCTGACGAATCCGCCGAGGCATTTAACGAATTGAGAAAGTCGGGAAAGGTTTTGCACTTCGGAGTTTCAAACTTTTTGCCTCATCAATTTACTCTGCTGCAAACACGGTTAGATTTTCCTTTGGCAACAAATCAAATAGAAATTTCTATTCTGAACTTAGAACATTTTGACAACGGCAACATAAATTTTCTTCAAGAGAAAAGAATTGTGCCGATGGTCTGGTCGCCGTTTGCGGGCGGGAGACTGTTTTGGGAAAACAACGAGCGCGCGAATCGTGTGAGAAATGTTTTGCATGAGATAGCTAACGCGCATCAAGTAGATATTGATGCGGTTGCCGCGGCGTGGCTTTTTGTTCACCCGGTAAATTTCTCGGTCGTTCTTGGAACGGGAAAACTTGAAAGAATTAAATCCGCGATGAAAGGATTAGAAATCAATTTGAGCCGCGAAGAATGGTTTAAGATTCTCGCGGCATCAAGAGGGCACGAAATGCCATGAGCAATTTTATTCCGTTACCATCTTAGGGCAAAGTATAACACAAAATCTCACTGTTGAAATTATCGCCGCGGGAAAAGGTAACCGGCGAGAAAAAATCTTTCATGCCGATGGAATCTTTTGTTTTCTCTCCATCTTTTTCAAATGACGAAGACGAAACGTAATCCATCGTATAATCTTTATAGTAGAAATGCTGAATACCTTTTCCTTTTTATTTCGCTTCGATACGCGGATCGTCGGAATAAACAATACACAGATTACCGTTACCGATTATTGAGTTTCCTTTCCATGGCGTTTGAGCGCGTATCGAAGTCAAGCTCAAAACAATTAAAGCGGCGGCGACAAAGAGATTCTTTTTCAATTCCAATTTTCCTTTAAATCTTTTCTTTGATCTCTCGTGTGTTCCAAGAGCCATTTGTAAACTTCCGGATTGTTGTAAGTCTCAGTCCAAGAATCATGACCGGCGTCTGGATAAACTGTGAACTCGACATTCCCTTTACAAAACTTCAATGCATCAACCATGTCTTGAGCTTTTTTGATAGGAACGATAGGGTCTTTCTTCCCATGAAAAACCCAAACCGGCAGATCACCGATTTCACAAATTGTAAATGAATCACCCCAGCCGCAAACCGGAATAATTGCGGCAAGACGATTTGAAATTTCATTCGCCAACTTCCACGTACCGTTGCCGCCCATGCTGAGACCTGTAATGTAGATGCGGTTCGTATCAATCTTGTAATCTTTCACCGCCTCATCTAGTAATGCAATTAGAGGTTCTGTTTTCCATCTTGTGCCGTTCGGGCATTGCGGCGAAATTATTACAAATGGAAAATCTTTCCCTTCTTCAACCAATTTAGGAGGACCGTTTCTTTTCACGAGTTCTAGATCGTTGCCGCGCTCTCCGGAACCGTGAAGAAAAATCATTAACGGCCACTTGTCTTTGGAATCAAAATCTTTCGGGAGATAAAGTAGATAATTCAGATTTATCTTCGCCGTGTATGTTGTTTGAATATTTTTTTCGATTTGCCGCTTCATTTTTATTTCAGTCTGCGCGGTGTTAAAACCGTTTACAAGCAGCAACAAAGATATTCCTGCAAAAAGAAATTTTATTGTTTTCATAAAAGCTCTCCATTTCAATCGATTGAAAAAGTTGATTCAAGCAGATCAACGGAATTCGTTCCGACAAAAACTTTGAAGTCTCCCGGTTCAACGGTGAAATTCATGTTGATGTCGTAAAATTTCAGCTTGTCCGGCGTGATTGTAAACTCTACCGTTTTTGTTTCGCCCGGTTTCAAATCTACTTTTGAAAAATCTTTTAATTCTTTGACAGGCCGTGTTACGCTTCCAACCAAATCTTGAACATATAACTGAACAACTTCTTCACCTTCACGGCTGCTGACGTTCTTTACATCAACTTTTACTTTCAACGGCTCGCCATTTTTTATTTTGCTTGAGCTCAATGAAAGGTTGGAATACTCAAACTTCGAGTAACTCAATCCGTAACCAAAAGGATAAAGCGGCGTATTCTGAAGGTCTTGATAATAGGAGGTGTAATGGTCTTTGGGGTTGTATGGGCGTCCGGTATTCTTATGATTATAATAGATAGGAACCTGTCCGACCGAGCGCGGGAAAGTAACCGGAAGCTTTCCGTTGGGATTGTAATCGCCGAACAGAACATCGGCAATAGCGTTGCCG
>JAMCSN010000179.1 GCA_023381535.1 Bacteroidota bacterium | reverse complement strand
AACTATGATAAAGCAAAACTTTATTACGCATACATGAATGCAATTCCTGGACTGCCGGTAATTTATTACGGAAGCGAATTTGGAATGACCGGCGCATCGGACCCGGATAACAGAAGAATGATGCGTTTCGGAAATGAGCTGAGTCCGTACGAAAGAAAAATGTTGACTGATGTTCGCGAGATTGTAAAAGTTAGAAAAGAAAATTCCGCATTGCGTCACGGAGATTTTCTGACACTCGATGCCGATACGAACATTTATGCCTTCATCCGTTCCGACATGAACGAAAGAATTCTGGTTGTGCTGAATAAAAATGAAAATAACGAAAATGTTGAGTTGAAATTACCAGACGTTTACAGAGTTAAATCAGCAGTTGATTTGATAAGTTCTGAAAAGTTTAAGGTTGAAAGTGGAAAGGTAAAAGTGAACGTGAAAGGTGTTGGATATAGGTTTTTGAGATTGCAGTAAATCGCGTATTCTTTATTCCTCCCCATGTTCACGGGGAGGAATAAATTATAAAATCATCTTACCAAATAAATTTCTTTTTGACGCGGGGAAATAAATTCACAGCCGTCTTTTGTTACAATAACTTCTTCTTCAATAGTTGCAATCCCATGATTCGGAATTGTTAACCTCGGCTCGATTGTAAATACATTTCCTTCTTCAACATCGAGCATGGGAAGATTTCCGTAACGTTCCCATTTAGGACCGAGTAAAGCGCCGCCGTCGTGAACAAGTCTTCCCACTTGATGACCGAGTCCGTGCGGAAATTCTTCGTAACCCTGTATTTGAATATAATTGCGCGCAATCTCATCGATCGCCCAACCTTTCTTGCCCGGCTTCAATTCTTTTGCAGAACGGGAAATCGATTCAACAATAACATCAAAACCTCTTTGCACTTCTGCCGGGGCTTTGTCTTCGTGCGGTTTTAACATGTACCATGTGCGTTGAAGATCGGAACAGTAGCCGTTCACTTTTACGCCGAAGTCCATGTTAACAACGTGACCGGCTTCAACCGCTCGATCTGTCGGACCCGCATGCGCGCCGGCTGTATCCGGACCGGAGAAAACCGACGGGCAAAATTCTCTTTCCCATGAAGGTTCGAGACCTTTCTTTGCACACAAATCCAAAACAAAATTTGCGACTTGTTTTTCCGTTACACCGGGCTTCAAATAATTTGTTACTTCATCAAAAATTTTCAAAGCTTCAGTAACCGCTTGTTTCATCACCTCAATTTCCGCGTTCGATTTTCTTCCCCGGAGTGCGGCAACAATATCTTCCGATGAAATGAGCGCATCGGCATATTTTGTATCTTTGAGATGATCGAGCAATTCTAAATACAAACCGTGCGTCATCCCGTCTGCCAAAGTTGAATTGCGCGAATAATTGATCGCGATCTTCGACGGTTTGTACATGTCTAAAACTTCCAACAATTTTTCTTTCACCGATTTCAAGTAAGTGTGAATTGTCTTGTACGTCCCGACCATTTTCATGTTTTCCAATTCGAGTGAACCGATAACGGCATGTGTGTCTCCGTTCTTGGTTATAATGAATGCCGACTGCCATGTTGCGTTCGCGCCGACCGTCATATCAATCATCGGGTCTTTCATGTTTCCTGTCTCGCGCACAAACGTCATCCACATGTCAATATTTTTTTCATTTAATATTTTTACGGACTGATTGATCTTTTCTAAAATCATTTCTTTAGACATAGTTACACCTCCACAAAATTCAGAATACATTATTTAATAAAACCGTCTTCCAATATTAAGCCGCTGCCCCGGACAATGGTTCCTGTCAACGAAATAAATTGGTAGTCATAGTTCACACGAAATAAACTTATTCAAATGAGCCTTATTTATCAAGGAAATTGAACACTGCTTAGAGGAAACCAAATGATCTCGGTAATCTTTTAGTGAAGAATTAAGCGGTTGGATGTTTGGGCAGCGTGAACGAAAATGTAGTGCCTTCGCCGGGTTTGCTGGAAACGTGTATTTTTCCGCCGTTCAGCTCAATCATTTCTTTGCAGAGTATTAAGCCGAGACCGGAACCTTTTTCATCGTTGGTTCCGTAAGTCGTAAGATGAGCATCTATACGGAAAAGTTTTTTCAAATCATCTTCTTTGATTCCAACACCGTTATCAGTCACGGAGATTTCAATTCCATTTTCTTTGGTTGAAGAATCGAATGCAATTACTCCGTCCGTACGTGTGAATTTTATAGCGTTAGAAAGAAGATTTTGAACGACGGAAAAAACCATATCCTCGTCTGCAAAAACTGTGGCAATATTATCCACTTCGTTGATGATCTTGATTTTTTTCCTGTCGGCATTGTTTGACAAAAGATTGATTGCCTGACTTATTTTTTGAAAAATACCGAAAGTTACTGGATGCATTGGAATCTTTCCGCTCTGAATTCTAGACCACTGCAAAAGATTTTCGAGCAAAGTAAAAACGCCTTTGGCTGCCTCGTTAATTTTTTCCGCGAAAAGTTTTATCTCGCTCTTGGGTAATTCGTCTATATCTTCGGAAAGAAATTCGGAAAAACTTAGCAGAGAGCTAAACGGGCTTCTTAAATCGTGTGCAATGATAGAAAAGAATTTGTCTTTTGAGGCGTTGGTATTTTTAAGTTCGTCCTCTGAATTTTTTAATTGAGTGTTCAATCGCCCCAGTTCATCTATCAAACGTTTGAGCTCCGCTTCATTTTTCTTAGTCTGGGTTATATCGCGAAGTATTCCACGGTACGCAACAATTTTTCCTTCGTTATCTTTAACCGCGTAAGAGGTTTCAAGAAGCGTTTTGATCTCACCATTCAAATTTTTGATAACGATTTCATAATCTTTAACAAACCCGTTTCTTTGCAACTCATCTTGAAATTTTTTGCGATCGTTTTGATCGATGTACAAATTTTTTATTAGATCAAGATTTTCTATCGCACTTGAATCAATACCGAACAATTCCAATCCGGCAGGATTTAACGAAATGAATTTTCCTTCCGGGGTGCTTTCATAAACGACGTCCTTTATTTCCATGAAAAGATTTTGATACCTGAATTGCGTTTCGATTAACAGAGCTTCCGCTTTCAATTGCCCGGTTAAGTCTCTTGCAACGCCAACATGCGCAACCACGTTGCCTTCTTCATCTGTTACGACGGAAGTATTGAGCTCAATAAGAAATTCTTCTCCGTTCTTTCTTTTGTTCCAAATTCTTCCGCGCCATCCTTCTTTTGCAGTTGACGGTTGAATTTCTTTTAGCAGCGTCGGATCATTCTTGTTCGACCGGACAATTGCGACATGTTTTCCAACCAATTCCTTCGGATCGTACCCATAGATGTTAGCGAAGGATTTGTTAACATAAAGAATGATGTCGCTTGTATCCGTAATCGAGATACATTCGTTAATCGAGT
>JAMCSN010000181.1 GCA_023381535.1 Bacteroidota bacterium | reverse complement strand
GTCGGCAGCGTTTTCATAACGGACGGTACGTTCGCACTTGTAAAAATTGATGTTCATCTTAACGACGCTGCTAATCCGGGCAGACTTTTTAACGAAGTGAAAATTTTCCAGCAGTACACGCCGTTCGCCAATAACATTTACATGCCGATAGATTACCGAATATTTGCAGACGGAAATTTTCTGGGGATGGTAAAGTTTGGATTTGAGCTCAACTCGATTTTCTACGATTACAAAATCAACACTCCCATTAACGATAATGTTTTCAATATGGTAATTATAAAAGTGATGCCAGACGCTGATAAGAAAGATTCTACTTTCTGGAAATCGACACAAACCATTGCAAACACTAACGAAGAACTTGAAGCATACAAAAGAATTGACAGCCTCGAAGCGATACCAAAAACTTTTTCGGATAGGTTTTCGCTTCTTTCGACAACGATAAGGTTGAATGACAATATTTCAATTACCGGACCGTTAGCGCTTTATTCATTCAACCGTGTTCAAGGGCACACCCTAAATTTCGGTACCGACATTTATCAACTTGACGACAAACGATTGAACACAGGACTCGATCTTGCTTATGGTTTTTCAGACAAAAAATTCACAACAGATTTTTACGCCATTTATTATCTCGGAGATTACAGAACAACATCCGTTTCAATGAGAGCATTCAGTAAAGTTACCGATCTGTTTTCCGAATCGATTCATTACAACAAATTAACATCGACGCTTACCAGTCTTCTCGGTAAGTACGATTTTCGTGATTACTACTATACAAAAGGTTTGTCGTTAAATATTTGGGCAGATGTTTTTCCGGTGCTGCGATTGGGAGTCGGCTTTATGAACAGAACCGACAACAGTGCAATTAACAATTCGGATTTTTCAATACTGAATAAGAGTAAATCATATAACGTGAACACTTCTATATATGATACCAGAGTCAATGCGTTCACGGCGGGCTTTCGTCTCGACTTCAGAAAATATTTTGAGGACGGCTACTTCCGAAGAAAGATTTCAATGGGAAGTTCATATCCAACCCTATCCGGAGATGTAGTTTTTAGCAACACGGGTTTTCTGAAAAGCAATCTTGATTTCACAACCTACAAACTCACCGTTAATGGTTATTGGAACACTTTCAAATCAGCGAGAATGAACTATACCCTGACCGGAATCTACTCGGACGGACCGGTACCGTTTCAAATGATGTATTCGCTTCCGGGAAATATTGAGAGCGCAAGTCAATCTCATACTTTTAGAACGCTCGGCGCCTCTAAAATTTTTGGCGACCGTACACTTACACTTTTTATCGAACATGATTTCAACGACGAACTTTTTAGATTGTTGGGATTGGGTTTCCTGGTTGATTGGCAAATTAATTTAAGCGCACATTTCAATGCAGCGCTTCTTGAAATCTCGCCTAAGAGTAAAAGCATTCTACCAAACCAATGGAATTTATTTTCTCCGCCAGAGGAATTTTTGAAACCGTTTTACGAAATTGGTTTCGGAATCGGGCACCCTTTGTTTCCGTTCAGACTTGAGTTTACATGGAAGCTGAATCATTTTAATGGTAATAATTTCGTCATCGGCATAAATACGCCAATGCTTTAAGAACACGAGATGAAAATGAAAAAAATAAATTTTCTTTTTTGCTTACTTGTAGTGCCGGTTTTTCTTTCGGCTCAAACCATAGTTATCAATAAAATCGAGCCTGGCAATTGGTGGGCGGGAATGAAGCTGAACAAAATCCAATTGATGGTTTACGGTGAAAATCTAAATGACGTCTCCGCAAAGTTCAACACATCAAGCATAAAGGTCGAGAATGTTCATAAAATTACCAATCCGACTTATGCCTTCATCGATATTACGATAAGCAAAAACATTGCGCCGGACAATTATGAGTTGATTCTGACCAAAGGAAATGTAAAGACCTCTGTCAAGTTTCCAATTTTGAAAAGGGAGAACGACAAAAAACGCTTTCAAGGTTTTTCCGATAAAGATGTGATCTACCTTATCATGCCTGACCGTTTTGACGACGGCGACGTTTCGAATGATTCGATACCGGGATACTACGATTACATGAATAAGATTCCCGGACAAGCGCGCGCCGGCGGCGACATTCAAGGAATGATTGACCGGCTTGACTACATTAAAGATTTGGGGTTCACAACTATTTGGTCAACGCCGGTAACGGAGAACAATACTTTCCGCTCATATCATGGTTACGCGACAACAAATTTTTATAAAGTTGATCCCCGTTTAGGATCGAACGAACTTTACAAAACTTTTGTTGATGACGCACATAAGAAAGGGCTAAAAGTTATTCTCGATCACGTTTCAAACCATTGCAGCGACGATCATCCGTGGATTAAAAATTTACCTACTCCGGATTGGCTGAACGGAACAGTTGAAAATCATCTTAACGCGGATCATAACAAGATGGAATTTACCGATCCGTATGCGGACAGTTCGACAATTAAACATATTGAGCAGGGTTGGTTTGTTAATTCCATGCCGGACTTAAACGGTGCAAATCCTTTCGTCGCCAATTACATAATCGAAAATACAATTTGGTGGGTTGAGTATGCCGGTGTTGATGGAATCCGCGAGGATACTTATCCGTACAACAATCAAAAATTTATGGCGCGATGGGCAAAAACTATTTTGAACGAATATCCGACACTTAACATTGTCGGCGAGGTCTGGTCGGGCGAACCGGCATTCATAGCCGGATATCAGAAAGATACTTTTCTGCCGAGACATTTCAATACAAACCTTCCTGCGTTAACAGATTTCGGTTTGCGCGATGTGTTTATAAAATATTTATCTGGTGAAAATAATTTGTTTAGTTTTTTCAATTTGCTTGCAAAAGATTATTTGTATAAGAATCCGAACAACCTGGTTACGTTTGCCGATAATCACGATCTGCCCCGCGTAATGTATTTCGCAAAAGGCAATTTTGACAAAGCAAAAATCGTTTATACAATTTTGTTAACAACGCGCGGTATCCCGGAAATTTTTTACGGTTCCGAAATCGGATTGGTCGGGACTACCGATGATGGAACGCTCCGGGTTCCGTTCCCCGGAGGTTTTCCGCATGACACCAGAAATGCTTTTACCAAAGAAGGCAGAACATCCGAAGAGAATGATCTTTTCAATTTTTTGAAGGAATTGCTTCATCTGCGGGAAAAATTTCCGGCGCTATCCCAAGGAAGACTTGTTCATTTTCCACCAAGCAAGAATCTTTATTTCTATTTCAGAATTTTAGGCAAAGAAAAAATGCTGGTCGTAATAAACAATAGCAAGGATATTAATGTTGCCGATCTCTCCGTTGCAAAAGATTTGATTTCTAAAAATTCAAAACTGGTGAATGTAAAAACCGGTGCAACAGCAAATTTAGATTCAACGATGCGGTTGGAAGTTGC
>JAMCSN010000352.1 GCA_023381535.1 Bacteroidota bacterium | reverse complement strand
TATATGATTGACGACTACAACAACAATCGCTTTCGATGCGACATTATAAAGATCGTTCGCCTTGCCTCTCATTTCGGAATAATCATGAAATTGCGGAACGAGCGGATCGCCGTAAGTATATGCTTTGTTCGGATCGTCGCCGAACTGCTGCCATCCTACATTATACTGCGGATATTTTCCGATCAATTCATAATACTGCTGTTCGCCGTGGTACGGAAGTTTGTGCGAGTAATATCCGCCGATTGCTTCTTCCAATCTGTTTAGCTCGCTCCAGTCAACTGTGCCGTTTGCGTAGAAAACTTTATACTGAGTTGGATCAACACCGCTGTTAATTGAACCGGCATGAGCAACGGTCCATTTTGCATAACGGACAACCGACCAATTCTGATCAGCATAATTTTGGAAAACATTTGTCTCGTCGTCTCCCTTTTTATTGTAAATGACCGAAACGGTTATTGCGGCGGCTTCGATTGCTATAAACGCGATTGACTTAATATAACTTTCATCGTAGAATTCTCCAGCGCCGGGAACGACCGCAGATAAACCGGCTGCCAGCCAAGGAGACTTTTCGGAAACTTTTAAATTGTTTTCATCATTAAAGGAAATTTTTTGCGATTGATTGAACGAGGTCCTCGAATCAATATTCAGAACTCCGCTCAAAGAATTTTTTTGTTCTGTTTGAGCAAGAACAATTATTGAACTGAATATCACTGTTAAGAATATCAACTTGGTTTTCATAGATACCTTAGAAACTAAAATCGAATAGTATGCCGCCGTAGAAACTCCATTCCTTACCGTACGTAACGGTTTCACCTAAAATCTTCCGCGAGAATTTATCGAATGAATAAGCGGCGTTGAAAAATACGCTCGTCGGGAAAAGATAGAACGAATTCATTTTTATTCTAACTTCCGCGCCCACACCTTTTTTGAAATTCGAAATCGACGGCATGTTTCCGTTCCATGCGTTGCCGAGATCGCCGTAAACGGAGAAATAAACTTTGTCCAAATATATCTGCCCGATTCTCGTATCGATATCCTTGAAGAGCGGAAAACGGTACGTAACATTGAGCCAGCCGAGTTTGTTTCCGCTCACCGAATAGAACGGATAACTTTTCATACCGATCAAACCGCCGAGATAAAAATCAAAAAAGTCCGGGACAGTCTTGCCGAGAATACCCGCGATACGCAACTGGAAATTGAGCGTGTTGTCTTTGAAAACTTGAATGTATTCCTTCCAATTAACTTCAAGCCGGCTGAAATCAAAATTTTGATAAATAGGCACAAGGTAGCCGTCACTCACTTCATAATTCCCGTCGGGGTTGTAACGGTTGGATTCATAGTCATATTTTACTTCAACTTTTCTTCCGACCGGATTGATGTCCGAATCAGTCGTCGGCTTAATACCTTCATGATTGTACTTTACTTGGAAATCTCTTCCGATCAAGTAAGTGTCGTCCGTTGTCGGATAAAGAAGAGCCGTGTTCGGAAAAATAAAACTTCCAAGTGTTGCCGTATAGCTGCTGTAAATGAATCTCATCTCAAGCTTGTTAGCGTCGTTAATTATTTTGTGACGCGCGATGAAATCAACTTCAAAAAGATTGTACGTTACATCCGTGTTGGTGTTTTGTGTGGGATCAAGCGGATCGAAAATCAACGGCGTATTCGTTTTTCTGCTGATGCTGTACAGTTCCAATCCTATTTCCGGTTTTAATCCAAGACTAAAAAGCAGCGGAAGTTTGTCGCGGTAATCGAAACTGAGGAACAGATCGCGCTCCAATCTTTTGTTGATTGCGCCTCCGCCGAAGATGCTGTACCGGTTCAGCATGTCGCTCGATGTGAAATAAATGCCCGGTTTTATTTTATCCAATCCGGAATTTGAAGTGTTGTAATTATCGTAACGTATGAAAGGCACAATCGTCAATCGTGAAAAAGCGCCTGTGTATTTTTGAGGCGTGTAATCGGGAACGTCAAAATCATTGTAGTTGCGCAACGCGTTGAGATTAAATTTTGCCAAGTCCCCTTTCGGTTTGTCTTCTCCGAGCGGAGGATTTTTTGTCCAGACATATTTTTTTGACGGATCGACTTTGCTCTGTTCCGACTGATCTATATAAAATATTTTGAATCCGCTCGAGTTGTAGCCAGCATAAATAATATTTCCGTTTTGATCAACGCTCGGCATGTACGCGCCGCCGACAACGTTGGTCAGTTGCTTCGATTCTTTCGTTGCAAAATTGTAACGGTAGATATTCGAAATTCCGGTTTGATCGGAACAGTATATTAAATTTCCTTCGGCGTCGAATACCGGGTCGCGGTTATCAGAACCATTCTTAATCAGCAGATCAAACCCGCTTCCGCTCGTATCAACTTTTGCAACCTCTCTCGAATTGGCGAATGAAAAACCGAACACAACATATTTGCCGTCGGGAGAAAATTTCGGATTGAAAACTTGTTCGCCGTTGTTGAAAAACGTCAGACGTTTGAATTCTTTTCCGTCCGCATTTACGGTTCCAATGTTTGTCGAGCCGTCCTTCTGAAAAAGGAAAACAATTTTGTTCCCATCTTTCGAAATGCTTGGGTTGTTTGCGCGCAAACCGAAAGTAATTCTCTGTTCCTGGTCTTTGTCGATATCGTAAATATAGAGATCGTGAATGTCTGCCATCTTAGGATTGTCTTGGCTTAGCTTGGCGTACAAAATTTTATTTTGTCCCGGCAGATATGAAACGGACGAACGGACGCTGCTAACAAGCTGGCGTTCTTTGTTCGTTTCGAGGTTCAACTCGAATATGCCGGAGAACATGAAGTAATCGTTATCCTTGTTCGAGATGAAAAGTATTTTCTTGCCGTCTGGTGAAAATGTCGGGTAGAAATTTCCAAAACCTTCGCCGGAAATAATTTTTCCTTCAACGCGGTTATCGAGAACGTCTTTGATTCTCTTCTTGTAATCGGCTTTTAAAAACGAACTCCATTCGTCGTAGACCTGGTTGCCGTCTTTGCCAAGCACATCTTTGAACGCGGCATCAATCGTAAAATTGGTGAGCTTGCCGAGTTTGTACGAAATCTCTTTCAGTTTTTCTTCGCCGTACTTTTGAGAAATGTATCGTGTTAACGCGAAACCGGAATTGTAAACGGATTCGTTGCCAAGACTAGTTTTGTCGAACACACCCATCTGATTCCATGTCAGCATTTTGTTATCGAGAGCGTAGCAGCGAAGAATCATGTCGCGGTGCGTATCCCAATTATCGTAATCAAAATCTTTGCGCATGTACTGAGCGGTTCCTTCGGCAAACCATGCCGGAACGTTAATTGTTGCAATCGGATACGAACCGATAAAATTTGGAAAGCCGTAGAGAATGTCCGGACGGCGCTTGTCTTCGTAATTTAGAAATTGCAAGTATATGGCGGGAATACTTCTTCCAAGTTTCATAGC
>JAMCSN010000380.1 GCA_023381535.1 Bacteroidota bacterium | reverse complement strand
GTGAAAGTATCCGAAAACACATTGTCCGTTGAGAAGAACATTATCGTTTTCAATCGTTGTTCCGCACATTGGATAAACCATGTTTTTAGTGACTGGCGTGTTCCATGTGTCTGCAACCGAGTAAACTATTTTTGCAGTTTTCATCGGATCGGAAAGCTCCCATTGATTTACAGAAACATGTTTGGTCGCAAGTTCATTTCCATTCGCATCGAGTGCTTTGAAAGTCCGAACGAATCTACCGATATCCATCGTCTGGTATGTTCCGGGTGCCGTTGATGCGAATTGGTAAATTTTGTTTTCGTCAGTAAGTTTTTCCGGAATCAACGTAACGTTAAAAAGATGATTCGCGCGGTCGTTCAAGTCAACGTAAAATTTTTGCTGGGCAAAAGAAAACGATGTGAAAAGCAGTAAAACAGCTACTACGGCAAATTTTAGTTTATTCTTCATGGGATGTTTCCTTTGATTGAAATAGATCGTCAATTAAGACGGCTTTTGTGAGTTTTAGTTTTATCCGGCAGATAAAAACACCGCTCACGGATTGTTATTCAGCAGAGAAGCCCGTTAACAGTTTATCTTGCGCGTTTGTATTTCCCTATCAAATGTGCCTCGGCAAGAATATGACCTTTCATGGCTTCAAGCAACAGTTTTTTGTTTGCGCTGTTGTTAAGAGAGAGAGAAATATCCAGCGCATAAAGTTTGAAAAAGTACCTGTGTGTTCCCGAAGGCGGGCATGGGCCGCCGTAATAATTACTTCTGAAATCGTTCAGGCCCTGAACAATTCCTTCCGTAAAATTTCCGCTCAACGATGCATTTTCTTTCAGACTTGTTGTTGAAGCCGGAATGTTGAAAAGCGTCCAGTGAACCCAATCGCCGCGCGGCGCATCCGGGTCGTCCACTATCAACGCAAAAGTTTTTGTTTCTTTCGGCGCTCCGCTCCAATTCAGCGGAGGAGATTCGTTAACGCCGTCGCATGTGTATTGAGCGGGAATCATTGCGCCCTCGGCAAAGGCGGAACTGAAAAGTTTCAACTCCATTTGATTTCCCTTTTTTATTTTTTGAAAATACCCGGAATCGGTACTTGATAACGGGACAATGATCAATACCAAAAACAATGCGGCTAAAATCTTATTCTTAATCTTGCTCATAATCTTACTCTGTTTTTCCTAACCTTACACTATAATTATTCATCGATTGTTTCAAATTGTTTGAGCGCGAAAAAACTGCGGAAATCTTTTCATAACACAATGCCCGATCATGTCTGCAATCTCTTCAAACTTGAGAAGATTGGTATTGATGATTGCATGATAGAGAAGCGGGTCTTCCACGTTCTTATGAAAGTATTTCCAGACATAATTTTTTCTGGCTTCATCCTCTTCCTTGATAAACTTAGCCGCCTTTTTTGCTGTTACGTTGTAAAGCCTCATGGAATTTTCAATCCTATAATTTAACGGAGCTACCAATCGCACATGAAAAGCTCTTTCCAAATTTGCAGTTATGATGGTAGCGCCTCTGCCCACCAAAATAACATTTCCGTTTTCCGCAAGTTTTAGAATTGTACGGGAAGTTTTGTGAAGCAGCGAAAGTTTTGACGGAGTAATTCCTAAAATTTCACCGAACCATGAATCGATCTTAGCCGGTTTTTCTTCGGACAAATGTTTTTTAAAATGTTCCGGCAGATGATGATCTTCCATAACTTTTTCAATCAATTCACGGTCAAAGAATGTCCAATCGTCATAATCATCAATCGCATACTTGTTGTAATATTCGGTTAGCTTTTTACAAATTGCCGTAGCGCCAACGCCGGTCTCGCGTGAAATTGTTATCACCGGTCCGGGATTAGTTTTTCTTTTGTGGATTTTAGCTTCTTCAGAAGCCTGATAATGTTTGTCGATATAGATGCGGGCTTTCTCGTATGAACCTAATACTTTCATTGCTTACCTCCAATGAAAGTTTATAAAATAAAGTGAGAGCAAATACTCTAATCAAAACTAACGGAAGGCAATTTGATTAGCAAGAGGCATTAAACGTCCCTCTCCTATTGTGGAAAGGGACGCTTGAAAATTTAATCGAGTTTAGGATGCTTCTTGTGAAAATCGGTTGCGTCTTGAAAAGTTTTTGCAACGCCGATAACCGTTCCTTCATCAAACAACTTTCCCATAAATGTGATGCTTGAAAGCGTACCCTTGTCGGTAAATCCCGTTGGTACAACCACACACGGGTTGCCGGTTAAATTTGTGAGCAGCAAATTATTTCCTTTAAAAGACGGCGCAACGTAAACATCAATCTTATCGAACAGTTTGTACATTTCCTGAATCAGCATGTAGCGAATTCTGTTTGCGTTAACATATTCAACCGCAGGAATAAACCGCGCCGCACGGAACAGATTCGGCCAAGCGCCTTTGAATTGCCGCGCCAACATATCGTCTTTGTGCGAACGTGTTAGTTCATCAAATGCGGCGCCGGCTTCAGACATAAGAATGATCGCTATATCGTTCGTTGCTATGTCCGGCAAATCGATTGGAATTAATTTTGCGCCGAGCTCCTCAAGTTTTTTCAATGCAAGCGAATCGTTATTGTGGAAAGAATATTTCTTTGCAAAATCATTTTTCAAATAACCAATCCGCAGATTTTTCAGATTCACTTTAGAATTATAATTGAACGGCGCTTGGTAAAGTGTCTGGTCAATTCCATCTGTGCCATGGATGACGTTAAAAACAATTGCTAGGTCTTCGGCATTCCGGCAGATCGGTCCAATCTTATCCATCGACCAGCTTAAAGCCATTGCGCCCGTTCTGCTCACTCGCCCGTATGTCGGTCTCAATCCTGTAACGCCGCAAACCGTTGACGGCGAGACAATGGAACCCCACGTTTCTGTGCCGATCGCAAAAGGTAACAGTCCGGCTGAAACTGAAGCGGCAGATCCCGCAGAAGAACCGCTCGATCCTTTTGTTGTATCCCACGGATTGCGCGTCATTCCGCCGAACCAAACGTCATCCATAGCAAGTTCACCCATGGAAAGTTTAGCGCACAACACCGCGCCGGCATTAGTAAGTTTTTTTATTACGCTCGCGTCTTCATCAATCAGTTGATACCTGTAAGGTGCTGCGCCCCAGGTTGTGTTGTATGTCTTGGTTGATAACAAATCTTTTACGCCGTAGGGAATGCCGTGCAATATGCCGCGGTATTTTCCTTTTGCAATTTCTTCATCTGCTTTCTTGGCTTCTGCAAGTGCACGCTCTTCGGTTAACGTGATTACGCAATGAAGTTTTGGTCCGAATTTTTTCAAACGCTCCAAATACATTTTTGTTAATTGTGTGGAAGTAACCTTTCTGGTTTTGAGAAGATGAGCAAGCTCGCCAATGGAATAGAAAGCTAAATCTTCAATCTTCGCCGGCATTTTAACATAAGAGTAATCACCGAACTTAGCCGCCT
>JAMCSN010000141.1 GCA_023381535.1 Bacteroidota bacterium | reverse complement strand
AAGTCAAGAAGAATTCATCAATAACTAGTACTAAATAAAAAAAAACTTGCGCTAAAGTATTTGAAGTTCATAAATGTAATTGCAAACGTCAATTTCATTTGTGATGAATTGCAATAACAAAATTTTGATTGTCGCTTTACTTTTCTATCAATTTCTAACTTAAAGCAGTGAATACCATAGTCGCTTCGAGCGCTAAAATTAATCATCACAATTCTACTATTTCACTTAGAATCACCGTAATTTTCACGAGTAATTAATAAGTTTTCTTTCATTAGTTTGAGTTTAAGATGATACGTAAAATCAATTTCTTGTTGCCAATTTTTCTTTTAGCGTTCGTTACTAATTGCACTTCACAAACGAACGAACCAAAAAGTTCAAACGATTCAACAGCGATTCCGGGATATCAATTAGTTTGGTCAGATGAATTTAATGGCAACGGATTACCGGACTCGACAAAATGGAGTTACGATGTTGCCGCTCCAGGTTGGGTAAATAATGAGGCTCAAGCTTACACAAACAAGAGGCAAGAGAATGCCCGTGTTGAAAATGGAAAACTTATCATTGAAGCTCGGTTAGATAATTTTCAGAATAACCCATATTCATCCGCGCGTCTTGTAACCAAATATCATGGCGATTGGACATACGGCAGATTTGAAGTCCGCGCGAAACTTCCCTACGGCAAAGGTACTTGGCCTGCAATCTGGATGCTTCCAACAGTATGGAATTTGGGTAACGGCGGCTGGCCCGATAACGGCGAGATCGATATTATGGAACATGTCGGTTACGATCAAGGCGTCATTCATGGCTCAACCCACAGCAACATGTACGTCTGGACAAAAGGCACGCAAAAAACCGCGACGATCAAAATTCCGGATTGTTCAACGGCGTTCCATACATATGCAATGGAATGGGATAAAGACTCAATAAAAATGTTTGTTGATAATTCACTTTACTTCACTTCAGTGAATGAAGGAAAAGGATGGCAGTACTGGCCCTTCTTCAAAAATTTCCACTTAATACTTAACCTTGCTATCGGCGGAACTTGGGGAGGCGCTCAAGGAATTGACAACAGTATTTTTCCGCAAAGGATGGAAGTTGAATATGTAAGAGTTTACACAAAGGTTAATTAGAAAAAGATTCCAGTTTTTCCAACTGAATATAAAGAGCTTACTATCATGTCGCATACAAGCACGCAATTCCGCTCAAAGAAATTCTTTCTCTTATTTTTGGTAATATTTTTTTCTTATCAGTTTAAGAACTATTCACAAACGCTTGAAGAACGAATTACAGATATCATTTCGAAAATGAGTCTCCAAGAAAAGATCCAGCAGCTTCATAAAAATGATTGGATGACAACTGCGGACAATACACGTTTAAATATTCCCGGCTTTGTAATGTCTGACGGACCTCACGGTGTACGGAACGGATTGGCAACTTCATTTCCGGTTGGAATTGGATTAGCCGCCACATGGGATACGAGTTTGGTTCATAGAGTGGGAGTTGCGATGGGACAAGAATTCCGCGGAAAAGGAATTCAACAAATGCTCGGACCGTGTTTGGATTTATGTCTCGATCCACGCGACGGCAGATCACCTGAGACCGGCGGTGAAGATCCATATCTGAATGCAAAGATTAATACGGCTATTGTGCAAGGTGTCCAATCAACAGGTACGATTGCTACGCCAAAACATTTTTATACCGAGTACAGGCAAAACGGAAGAACAACAAACGACTATAAAATCAGCAATAGAATGTTGATGGAACATCACGGGCTTCAATTTAGAGAAGCAGTTCAGATTGGCGGAGCTATGAGTATCATGAGTTCATACAATAGAATTAATGGGAAAAGTGCCGCAAAAAATCCTACTCTCCTTTCGACAATCTTAAGAACAAAGTGGGGATTTCCATATTATGTTGTAAGCGACTGGAATTCAATTTATTCAAATACAGATGAGGCAATAAAAGCTGGTTGCGATGTTGAAATGGGATCTGACCTTTATGCGGATACTACTACTGGATTATTGGGTCTAGTCAAAAGTGGTAAGCTGACTGAGAACGACATTGACAACGCTGTGCGCAGAGTATTGCGGACAAAAATTTTGTCCGGAATTATGGATTACTATCCGCCCGGCGATCCAAGCGATATTAACAGCGCCGCACATCAAGCTCTTTGTCTTGAAGCCGGAAAGAAAGGGATTGTCCTTCTAAAAAACCAAAATAACATTTTACCGCTGGATAAAAATTCGGGAAAAACTATTGCAGTTCTTGGTCCGAACGCTAACGTAATGAGAACTGACGCCGCAGGCAGCAGTTGGGTTGATCCATTTTATACTGTCACGCCGAGACAAGGAATTGAAAATTATGTTGGCGCAAATAAAGTTCTTTACGCGCAAGGTTGCACAATTTCCGGGACTAATTTCGCGAGTGATTTTGGCGTTGCTATGCAATACGCGCAGCAGGCTGACGTTGTAATTTATTTCGGTGGGTTGGATCCTTCACACGCTCTTCCGATCTCAGAAGGATGCACAATAGCCGGGAATTATGCAAGTGATATCGGTCCAGCTATTCAATACGCGCAGCAGGCAGACGTAGTAATTTATTTCGGCGGATTAGATCCGACACAAGAAGGTGAAGGCGCAGATCGAGCTAACCATTCTATCGAATTACCAGGTAAGCAAAAAGATTTTATTCAATACATAAAAAATGCAAACCCAAACGTTATTGTTGTGTTGATAAGCGGAGGAATTTGTACCGCCACACCTTTTATTAATGACATTAAGGGTTTGCTGTACGCTTTTTACCCTGGACAGGAAGGCGGCAACGCAATTGCTCAAGTGTTATTCGGTGATTACAATCCAAGCGGAAAACTTCCGGTTACTATGCCGATGAATGATTCACAGCTTCCCGATCCATCTATGAATAGCCTTGATCTTAACGCTATCCAAGGAGGCGGATACAGATGGTTCGATTACAACAAAACCACTCCACAGTTTGCTTTTGGTTTTGGTTTGAGCTACACAACTTTTGCGTACAGTAATTTCAGAATGTCGCATACAATATCGGCATTTTATGAAGAGCCGATAACCGTTAGTGTTGACGTGACAAATACCGGTGCGCGCGCCGGTGAAGAAGTTGTGCAACTTTATTTGAGCGAGCCCCCTCCTACTTATGTGCCGAAATTTGTAAAAGATTTAAAAGGATTTCAGAAAGTGTTTCTAAATCCCGGCGAGACTAAAACCGTTTCGTTCGTAGTTACGCCAAGTGACCTTTATTATTGCAGAGAAACAGGAAATAAGTTTAGTTATGAAATTGATCCGGCTCCGTATATTTTCAGTGTCGGTAGTTCTTCCGACAGTATTAAATTTAGCGGCACTTTAGATTTACGCCCTCCGAACAATCGATTACCCGATTTGCAAATCGCAAACGTTATGACCGTTC
>JAMCSN010000186.1 GCA_023381535.1 Bacteroidota bacterium | reverse complement strand
TTTACCTTTTCTTACCTGGTCAAAGAAAATATCAGATAAATTTGATTGTGTAGAGATGAAACATAGAGCGGCTAGAATAATTAGTCGAAAATTATCTAAAATGACGCGCGAAGAAGAATTGGCTTACTGGCGCAGTAAGACAAAGCATTCTTACTTAAAACAAACAAGAACAAAAAGTAATTTTACAAAAATATAACCAGCACATCAGTCAGACCTCTTCCATCAATTTTATTATTGTAGCAAGTTCAAAATTGGAGCTTTAGTTTATATATTTTTTTCTTGTGGGATTAGTGAGTAATTTTCATTTATGAAATGGTATTGTGTTAGCAATGCCAACAGCACTGTTCATGTTGTGCACTAAACGCATTGTAGTTATGCGAGAATGAATTTAGTGATAAATTCTTAATTGCGGATATAGTAATGTTACAACCAATTCTAGCAGACAAAAACGAATTTCCTACTAGAAAAATAATTTATTATAAACCCAGCACTGCACCGGTACAGCTTATTTCGCAAACAGACTAAGGGGATAAGCCATGAAAAAATTTATTTAGTCTCATCCAATCACTGCATTTATCGTCGTCACATTTTTCTACTCATGGATTTTATGGTTGCTGATGATTCTATCAAGCAAGAATCTTCTCCCGTTCAAATTTCCCACAAGTTTTTGGGGGTCATTCGGTCCCGCAGTTGGAGCGTTTGTTGTGACGGCAATCGTGTACGGCAAAAACGGTCTAACAAAACTTTTGAAATCGCTGATTCAATTGAAATCCTCCGCTCGGAATTATTTGTTCGCTCTCTTTCTAATTGTTGCGGTGTACGCGGCAACTGTTCTCATTACTTATGTGATTGATTCGTCGGCAATTGTGTTCGGGCAGCTTCCCGCGCTCGAAGATTTAATTCAATATTTTTTTCTGATACTTGTGGTAGGATGACCGTTAGGAGAGGAAATTGGGTGGCGCGGATTTTTGCAGCCGGAACTACAGAAAAAGTTCAGCACGTTTCAAGCAAGCATTTTTATTGGAATAATATGGCTGAGCTGGCACATTCCGCTCTTTTGGCTTGAGGGCGCGGCACAGCAGGGCGGCTCGTTCGTGTCGTTTGCACTTTCGGTTTTCTCGATGTCGTTTTTATTTTCGTGGCTCTATGTTAAAACCAACGGAAGTTCATTTTTCGCGGTTCTGTTTCATACTTCGATTAATTATGCCAGCGCGCTAATTGTTCCGTTTTTAATTCCGTCAAGCAATGAGAGTAAAATATTCGGCATTGTATTCACAATAGTTCTGATTGTAACTGCGGTTTTGTTCGCGGTGAGATCAAGAAAATTATTCATGTTAAAACTTGAAAATTAATTCAGCGTTTCTATCAAGTGAACTGTGATCGGGGGCGTTTAAAACCAAAAAGCCCTCTTGTGAGAAGGCTTTTTGGTTTTGAGATTTGATTTTCTTATTTGATAACTTTTACTTCGCTGGCTTGAGGACCTTTTTCGCCTTGAGTTATTGTGAACTCAACTTTTTGACCCTCTTCCAACGTGCGGTATCCGTCACCAACAATAGCTTTGAAGTGTACAAATACATCTTCGCCGCCTTGCTGCTGAATGAAACCAAAGCCTTTAGAACTATTGAACCACTTAACAGTTCCTTGTACACGCTCTGCCATGAGCAGTCACTCCTAATAAATATGTTGAAAAAATAAATTGAACAGAGCTTGAAGAAAACCGGGATGAAACTACTTCTCTTACAAAAGAACTGTCAATTGTTTGTTAATTAAGATTACTAAGAACAATTGCGGAGAGGGCGAGATTCGAACTCGCGGTAGCAGTTTCCCACTACGACGGTTTAGCAAACCGTTGGTTTCAGCCACTCACCCACCTCTCCGTGAACTAAATTTTTGTTTATGAAAACTATTTGAAAGAACTAATCAGTCGACAGATCAGCCACTCATCCGCCGTTGGCGAGACAAGCCCACCTCTCAATACTGAAATTTTCGTTGCAAATATAATACTAACTATGAATTAAAAGAAAATTTTTAAATCACTTTATCATCGCTGATTTTCTATTTATTCCTAGCCCCGTTATCTTAAATAAAATTAATAGCGGGCAATGCTCAAGTATTATTAAAGGTGATAACTGATTTTGAAAACTAGATTTCTCGGTTCTTCATAACTTGCGCCGCTGAAGAAGGCGCCTTTAACAAGATGCTGGTGATCGAAAATGTTGGTGATATAAATTGACGGTTCCAAAGTTTGCCCGCCGCCTAAATTAAATTTGTATCCAGCCGAGGCATTAAAAATGAACGCTGGCGTTGTATGGGCAGCCTGGTTCAAATCAAATAGACCGGTTTTGAAAATGTAACTGCCGTTGTAATTAGTTAAGCCGGAACCATAAGTGCCTGTTAAATTAACAAACCAGTCTTCCGGCTGATAGTTCAATCCGATCACTGCAGAAAGTCTTTGGTCGTGATCTAAGTCAAACGGTACAGTGCTTAAGTTTTGCGGAATGAATCCTCCTGTAATTGGGCCTATTCCGTAGGCATGAATGATGGAGGCATTCAGAAATCCGGAGAAGGGAATTGAAGAACTGTTGTAAGTTAACGCAAGCTCTATACCTCTCACCTTGACTTGATTGATATTCACGTTTACTCTTATCGTGCTGGAACCGAGCGTCTGATCATCGAGACCGGGAGATGCATCTTTAATAAAGCCTGCTATCTTTGTCATGAATCCGTTTTCCCAATTCCGCATAAAAGCAATTTCATAAAGATTATCTTTTTCAGGATCAGTCGGAGCTGCGTTACTGCCGAGCACGGCGGCAACGGCTCCCAAATTTTCGATATTCGTCGGCATGAAAAGTCTACTGTAACTAAGAGAAATGCTGTTAAGTTCATCGATGAAGAAATTCCATTTTATGCGCGGACTAAACTGATCTTGATTGGCAATAGAGGGTGCATTATGTAAGTCGTATCGTAAACCAAATTCTAATCTGGTCCATTCGAACGGGTGCCATTCCGATTGAGCGAATACCCCGAAGTCGTAACCGCTAAAGTTGTTTGATAAAATTTGTTTGTCGCCAAGTGAATTGAAGAATCTGAATTTTTCTCTTCCAGCGGTGCCGCTGTAATTAAATCCGACGGCATATTTAAAATGATGAGAAATGCTTTGATCAAATTTTGTGCGTATGCCAAAAGTAGAAAACGATCTATCCTGATCCACAACATAACTTTGAGTTGTATCATTGTTAAGATAAACTTTGTTATCGTCGTTTAAGTTTGGAAGGAATCTTAATCCGCCTTGCCGGGCAAATGCGCCGATAAAAAGATTGCTCTCTTTATCGGGTACGGCGCTGATCGTATGGAAAAATGAAATTGTCTGAAACGAATTATAAGTGTGCTGATCGTCCGCCATAAAGTTTTCTAAGGGATTGTACGGTACTTGAGCTTGAGTACTGCTG
>JAMCSN010000148.1 GCA_023381535.1 Bacteroidota bacterium | reverse complement strand
CCGTTTTCTTGAACCACGTATCAAGAGCGGTTCGCATTTTTGTCCCGCGTCCTTGAGTTGCAAAATCCACGATTGATGTTGTTCCGCCGAAAGCAGCCGCACGCGTTCCCGTTTCAAAATTATCTGACGATGTCGTTCCGCCGAACGGCATATCGAGATGAGTGTGAACATCAATCCCGCCGGGAATAACATACTTGCCTTTTGCATCAATCTTTCTATCAGCAGAAATATTTAATGCAACGTCGATTGTTGTAATTTTTTCTTTCTCGATAAAAATATCTGCTGTGTAATCGTGTTCGGCAGTAATAATGCGGGCATTTTTAATTAGTAGTGACATGTCATACCTCTTTTCAAAAATGAATTTACAGTTCTTCTATTTCGCCTTTTGTTTTGAAGCATCATATTTAGCTTTAGATTCTTCAACGGAAAATCCATAAGAACGCTTAGATTTTTCGGGAGGTGCCATCAGCTGACGAATAGCTTCAACAATCTCTTGAATATCATTGTCGTGGTTTGTGACTTTCTGTTCAAGTTCCCGCAGTCGTTTGGTAAATTCATCATAAGCAACAATGCTTTTACGGATTTGTACAAAAGCTCTCACTACGAGAACGCTCATTTGTACGGCCTTGTTGCTATTCAGAACATTGGCCGCCATTATGGCGCCATGTTCTGTGAATGCAAACGGAATTTTTCTTCTTCCTCCACGCGAAAGATTTGATGTTGCAAATTGCAACATCAAACTATCAAACTCTTTCTTGGTAAGTCGAAAAACAAAATCGGATGGAAATCTTTCTGCATTTCTTTTTACTTGTTGATTGAGCCGTGCGGTGGTCACTCCGTAGATCGCAGCAAGATCACTATCAAGAATAACTTTCTCTCCTCTTAGCGAGAAAATCATTCCTTCGATACGTTTATATAGTGTTAATTGTGTTTTGGATACTTTTTTAAGAGCCATAATTTAACAGTGATATCCGCTAATGTATTTCAATTCCATGTTTATGCTGAAACTCAGCTAGCGCTTCCCAGGTTAATGGTCTTCCGCTTTTCTTGAAATCAGCTATCAATTGATTCCAAGTTTTTGATGCGGAACCGTCATCAATTCTCACCATCGAAATACATCCTTCAACCGGACATACGAGCGAACAAAGCGCACATCCGACGCAATCTTTTTCGCGGACTTCCGTTTTGTTATGCCCGTTAACCGGAGTTAAATCGATGCATTGATGAGCAGCATCCTCACAAGCGATGTAACATAAATTGCAGTGAATACATTTTGCCTGATCAATGCGAGCAATTGTTCTATTCAACAAATCAAAATTTCCGAAATCATTTATACGCGGTAGAGATTTTCCTCTAACTTGATCGAGTGAAGTAAATCCTTTTGATCCCATCCAGTTACTCAATCCTTCAATCATATCATTCACAATTCGGAAACCGTAATGCATCACAGCTGTGCAAACTTGCACGCTTGAAGCACCGAGCAATATAAATTCCAGTGCGTCTCTCCAATTACTTACTCCGCCAATTCCGGAGATTGGCAAGTTCACTTTTGGATCGATAGCAACTTGCGAAAGTAAATGAAGCGCAATTGGTTTTACTGCGGGACCGGCATAGCCGCCGTGTCCGCCCAATCCGCCGACGTTTGGTTTCAGTTCGAACGTGTCGAGGTTTATTCCGATGATACTATTAATAGTATTGATCAAAGAAATCGCGTTGGCTCCGGCAGCTTTCGCGGCTCGTGCCGGAAGTTGAATGTTGCTGATGTTCGGTGTGAGTTTTACAATTACCGGAATTGTTGATACTTCTGTTACCCATTCGGTAATCATCTTGCAATATTCGGGAACTTGTCCGACAGCAGCGCCCATTCCGCGTTCGCTCATTCCATGCGGGCAGCCGTAATTCAATTCTATTCCGTCGCAGCCGGTATCAATGGTGTGTTTTACAACTTCATGCCAGGTTTCTCTTTTCGATTCGACCATCAATGAAACAACGACCGCGCGATCCGGCCAAAGTTTTTTTGTCTCGGCGATTTCTTTTAGGTTAACTTCAATCGGTCTGTCGCTGATGAGTTCGATGTTATTCAATCCGAAAATTTTCTGTCCGTTGTAATCCAATCCGCCGTAACGATTGAAAACGTTCATTACCGGTTCGCCGATAGTTTTCCAAACTGTTCCACCCCAGCCTTGTTCGAATGCTTTGCAGTTTTGATATGCCGAGTTTGAAGGAGGCGCCGATGCAAGCCAAAATGGATTCGGAGATTTTATTCCGGCACAATTTATTGAGAGGTCTACCATGAATTAATTTCCTCCTTTTGTTTGATTCGACAAATAAGAATCAATTCCATGCGCGGCGCGTTTGCCGTCGTATGAGGCGTTCACAACTTCCTTTCCGCCGTTAATACAATCGCCGCCGGCAAATATTTTTGGATTCGCAGTTTGAAATGTATTCTGGTCAACAATTACGCAGCCGTCCGGGTCGAGAGTTAAATTTGGAATCGAACCTAAGAAACTTGATTTGGTCTCTTGTCCGATAGCTTTGATAACCATATCAACCGGAATTGTAAATTCAGTTCCGGGAATAGAAACCGGTCTTCTTCTTCCTCTATTATCCGGTTCACCAAGTCTCATTTTTAAACATTCAATTCCTTCAACAAATTTTTCTCCGACAATTTTTTTCGGTGCTGTTAGAAAATGAAAAACGATTCCGTCTTTCTTGGCAAGTTCATACTCAAATTCATAGGCAGACATTTCAACTTCACTTCGGCGATAAATAATAAAAACTTGTTCGGCGCCAAGACGTTTTGCTTCGGTCGCGGCATCAATAGAAGTGTTACCCGCGCCAATTACCGCAACGCGTTTACCGACGGGCACGTCTTTCCAATTTTCTGTTTTTACTTTTTCGATGAACTCAAGTGCACCAATAACGCCGGATAAATTTTCGCCGGTGACAGAGAGTTGAGGACTTTCGCCAAGTCCCACACCTAGAAAAATCGCATCGTGTTTTTTAATAAGTTCATCAACTTTAATTTCTTTTCCAACCATCATTTCAGTTTTGATTTCAACGCCGAAACTTTTCACCATCGCAACTTCTTTCAGACTGTCTTCTCTTCTCATTTTATATGGCGCGATACCCCAAGTGCAGAGACCGCCGGGAATTTTATTCGCTTCATAAATTGTAGCGTCGTAACCTAACAGAGAAAGTTCTGCGCCGCATGCAAGTCCGGCCGGACCGGAACCAATTATTCCAACCGATTTATTATTCTTCGTTGCTTTATTGAAAATGCTCGGCATGCCTTTCGCAAAATAATTTTCCATCGCAAAGCGCTGAAGTTTTCCAATCTCAATCGGCTTTTCACCTTTTTCATTGTACACACATGCGCCTTCGCAAAGAACATTTACCGGACATGCAGC
>JAMCSN010000242.1 GCA_023381535.1 Bacteroidota bacterium | reverse complement strand
AAGCCAATGAAAATAAGCGCATACAAATTATCAAAAGATATAGACATTCCTCAGAACAGAACATCAGAAATCTTAAGAGGCAATCGCAGCATTACGGCAGATACAGCTTTAAGATTAAGCAGTTATTTTGGAACAACAGCTAAGTTTTGGCTGGGTTTGCAAGACGATTATGATTTAGAGGAAGCTGCTGAGAATAAAAAAGAAGAATTAAAAAAAATAAAAAAGATAGTAATAAAAGCAGCTTAGCCATATACATAGCGTTATTTTAAATATTACGCATTAAAAATTCTTCTCAACTCAAAAATTGCAATTCCGTAAGCGACTGCTACATTCAAAGATTGTTTAATTCCGTATTGAGGTATCTCTATTGACTGATCGCACATGTCCAAAAGTTCTTGCGATACTCCGGTAATTTCATTGCCGATAAGCAATGCCATTGGGAAAATTTCTTTTGTCAGATTGTAATGTGGAACGCTGGATTCAGTGAGTTCGAGCGCGCAGATTTTAACACCGTTCTTTTTCAACTCAGTAATTACATCTTTAGGATTCTTGGAGTATTCCCAATTAACACTCTCTTGAGAACCGAGTGCAGTTTTTAAAACCTCTTTCTTCGGAGGGTGAGGTGTGTAACCGCAAAGAAAAAGTTTTTCGATCATAGCGCCGTCGGATGTTCTGAAAATAGAACCGACATTATAGCTGCTGCGGATACTGTTCAGCACAACATATACCGGAAGTTTCTTCACCGTATGAAGCGTTTCTATTGTACTCCGGTTTTTCGAAATTTCGTCGTGGGAAAGTTTTTTCATCAATCAAACATTTTTATAAGTTAAACGCAGACCAACAATTCCAACAACAATTAAAAAGATAAAAGCAATTCTTAGTAACTCTTTCGGTTCGTTGAAGAAAAGAATTCCATAGATGGCGGTTCCAACTGCGCCAATGCCGGTCCACACTGCATATGCTGTTCCAATCGGCAGTTCCTTTGCGCCAAGGGCAAGAAAAACGTAGCTCAATATCATCGTTATGACTGTGAATGCTGAGGATTTAAGTTGAGTGAAACCTTGGCTGTACTTTAATCCAACTGCCCAGCTTATTTCGAAAATGGAGGCAACAAAAATGTAAAACCAAGTCATTATTGAAATCCCTTTTCAGCGATCGCGAGATAGTTATCCAAGGGTTCGTTGTTGATGTAGAATTTGACTTGTAAATCTTTGAATTGTTTCGCGGTATCGTAAAGCTGATGACGAATTCTGTCAACGTCGCATTTTATCTGAATTCTGAAATCGCCGGTTATATAAACATCAGCAACGTTATCTGCAACGGAAACATTAAACAGCAGCAAACCCGGTCCTTGAATATAGTTGTGCAGTTGAAGCGTATCACGCTGGGCAAACAGTTCATTCATTGCCGCTTCAATTTCCGATTTTTCAACTATAACTGTTTTTGATACCGGTGTTACGATGTCATCGCAAATCGTTTTTTCGCCTTCAACGTTGGTTCCGGCATTTGCAATCAAATAGATATTAAAAGTTGTTTCCTTAGTTTCTGTTCCGTTTTTTCTATTGCATCTATGCCAAACAAAATATGCCAGTCCGCCAACCACTGCAATCAAGATTACAACATTAAAAAATCTTTTCATATTGGTTTTCCTTTTTTGAAACAGGATTTATGTCGTTTGCTTTTTTTGTTTTATATGATAAAGAGGCAATCTTAAAAATTGTCGAAACATTAGCCGTTATCTTTTTCATCGATATGCAGACTGTGAAGCAAGCGGTGAACAGCCGGAGCGAGTATAATTCCGACTGTAACGAGAAATACAATACCGGAAAACAGAGCGTATAGCGATGCAAATATTTTTCCCGCATCTGTTCGAAGTTCGTTCACGGGACCCATTCCGCCCAATATCATTGAAGCATTCAGCAGTGAATCGATCCAGCCGATGTTTTCCAAGAAATGATAACCGCAGATGCCGATCATCAGCGAAACAAAAATAATCAGAAGACCGATTGCAAAATGTTTCAGAACTCGTTTTAGAAAAAGCGGGCGGGGCAAAAGAGGTTCGTTCCGATGTTCAAACCAAGATTTTTTGTTTCGCAAATTCTCTTTCATAAATTTTAGTATATCCGAAGGAATTTTTACAGTTCAATATATTAAAACAAAATAATCTTGCAAGGGTTCACAAATATTTATCGCGTCTATATATGTATTCCACCAACCATTTGTTGTCAACTTTCTTCAAGTCTATATGATTCTTCTTTGGACCGGTATCGCCAGAACAATTTTTTGTGAAGTAACATTTTCCAATGTTCTTCGCTTGGTCAACAACGCAACTGTCGATCTTAAAAGTACAAGTCCCTTCATCAACATAATTATCATCCGTCATCATTCTCTTTAACATATAAGAGAGTTGGTCTTCGCAATCTGACAATCCGTAAAGTTTACAAGCATTGAACCAGTCACCTTTGAAATAAAGATCCAGAAATTTTTCAGCAACAACTTCCGGTTTTGAATAATCGATCTGCGCCGTTATAATACTTAAGCCCATGAAGAAAAATGAAACGAGAAATAAATATCGAACTTTCATTTTCTGCCTCTTGCTTATTTATATTATTTGAGTGATTCTCAAATGATAATCCGGTAAACGATAAGTTGAGAGGAGAATATTTTTGTCGATTAGGCATATAAATCTAACACCGTCAGCATGCTTTCAAATAAATATAAGGAAACATTCGTTTAACTTCACCGAATAAAATCATCTGCACTGCATTGGCAATGCTGACGGTTTATAAGCATGAGCCGCGTATCATTTTGAATTATTCTTAATAAGGACAATTCGAATCAAAGGAATCGTCAAGAAAAGCATTCCTGAAAAGATGAAAGGGATTTCCAGACCGAGAAATGATACCGAATAACCGACTGCGATTCCACCAATTAGATTTCCCAAAGTCGAAGCGCTGAACCCTATTCCAAATACACCGGCTTTTCTGTTTTCGTGAACATTGTTGCTGACTAACGTGTTGATGGAAGGCAAAATCAATCCAATTACAAAACCGCAGATAGCCAGAATAACCGCAACTGTAAAAAGTGAATTGAAAACCGGAACCAGCAAAAAACAAATTGCGGTGATTACGGACATGGAAACTATAAGATTTGCCACATCAATTTTTTTTGTAATCTTGCCTAACCATGCAGAAGAAATCGCTGCCGTTGCGCCAAAGATCGTAAAGAAAGTTCCGGCGATTGCAGATGAATTATGTGATGAGTGCGCCAGCGAATCAATGAACAACGCGAACGTTGGTCTGAGTAATGTAACTCCTACTGAATAAATGAATAAAAAAAGGACTGACGAGATTAAAAAATTGTTCATTCGAATATATTTTAGATTTTTGATCCAGGTGAAGTATTCATGAGTTTCCTTTACAAATTTCATTTCATCGACAAAGAAAAGGATAACAAAACCACCGAGAGACATTAGAGCCGCGACGA
>JAMCSN010000313.1 GCA_023381535.1 Bacteroidota bacterium | reverse complement strand
GAATAAGCGGCAAGGCGCAAGAAGATTCTGCGAAGCTTTGATGACGAAAGGAATTTTGTGCAAAGAGACTCACGAAAACGTAATTAGATTTGCACCTCCGCTCGTTATAACGAAGGAAGAAATTGATTGGGCTTTAACTCGCATTAGACAAGTTTTAACGATGGATTAAACCCAAAAAATTCATTAGAGAAGGGCAAATTTTTCTAATGAAAAATTTGGGTTAAACGTTTTGATGAGACAAAAAAATCCCGCTTCGGCGGGATTTTTAATTTCTGGATGGCGCGTTGAGCCACTGATCAATTGTTATTTTGAGGAAGTGAATGTTAATTGGTTTAGCAATGTAATCATCCATCCCGGAGGCAAGACATCTTTCTCTGTCCTTCATACTTGAATGAGCGGTAACGGCAATTATCGGAACTTTAGAAAATTGACCAGCGAGATCACGAATTTTTTTTGTGGCGGTTATTCCGTCCATGTCGGTCATCTCCACATCCATCAAAACCACATTGAAGGTTCCGGTTTTAACGGCATCTATTGCTTCTTGACCGCTTGAAACGGCTTCTACATCGTAACCGACTTCGCGCAAAATTTTTACTTCGAGATTCTGACTAATAGGATTATCTTCAACAAGCAATACTCTCTTCCTCGATACAAAATCTATTTTAGCGGCTCGTTCCGCTGTAGCCTCTGAAGCAGTTTGCAATGCCGGTTCCTCTTCTTTGCCAGCACCGGATTCATCCATACCACCAATTTCAGCCCCGGGAAATAGTTTCAACCTGACGGTAAATGTGAACTTGCTGCCAAAACCGATTTTGCTTTCAACATTTATTTCACCGTGCATCAGCCGTACAAATTCCTTCGATATAACCAGTCCAAGTCCAGTTCCCTCTTTGCTGCTTTTCTTGCTTTTAACCTGAACGTAAGGTTCAAACAACATGGAGAGTTTATCGCTCGGTATTCCCTGACCGGTATCTTCAATGGTGGTTGTTATCTCTACAAACGAACTTGATGACACTTTCTCTTTAACAGTGACGCTTATCTTACCATGATCTGTGTATTTTGCGGCATTACTGAGAAGGTTAATTATTATTTGGCGGTAACGTGTCGGGTCGCCGAAAACTTTAACCGGGATTTTCTCATCGATGAATTTTTCCACCAGAAGCCCTTTTGATCTTACAGCAGGAGTAATAATTGAAAGCGCTTTCTCAACTTCCTCTTTTACGCTGAACTCAACTTCATCAAGATCCATTCTTCCGGCTTCAATCTTGGAAATATCCAAAATATTGTTGATGATATCGAGCAATGATTCCGATGCAACTCTAGCGTCGCGTGCAAAGTTCTTAAGCTCTGCATCGTCTTCGATCATATCGTTTTCAATCAGCGTTAGAAATCCCATGATAGAATTCATCGGGGTCCGGACTTCGTGACTCATGTTGGCGAGAAATCTCGACTTGAAACTGCTTTCCTGCTGGGCTTTGCTTGCTGCAGTAACAGCTTTCATTTTTTCGATGCGCAGTGCATCGAGCGCTTTTTGTTTTTCTGTTTCCGCCTGAATCTGCTGAGTTATATCCTGCAGACTTCCTTCGTAAAGAAGAATCGGTTCTTCTTCATTAGAGCGGACATTAACGCGCACAATCAACTCCGAACCATCTTTTCTTTTCAGAGATACTCTGTAATTTCTAACCTTACCTTGTTTTTCCAAAAGCTTATTTAGAAGTTCCCAATCACCCTTTCTTTTGAAGACGTCATCAGCAATTACAAGTTTTCTCATCTCATCTTCATTGGAGTAACCGAGCATCTTTACAATAGACGGGTTAAGGGTTAAAAATTTTCCTTCTTCATTAAATTGAAAAATTCCTTCGGCAGAGTTTTCAAAAATATTTCTAAATTTTTTCTCAGAGGTGGAAACTTCGAAATTTTTTATTACAGCTTCCTGTCTTAATCTATAATTCATGTAGCTGGCAACAATAGCCATTACGCTAATTACCAAAACTAAAACTACAGATTCCAGCATGTTGGGAAGCAGAAAGATTACTTTGTTGTTGAAAATAATAGAGACAGCAAAAACAACATTATAGTAGATAGCAACAATTATTTGATTGGCAACATCCCAGCTTAAAAACAAGGCAGCAGTAAATATCAGCAAACTAATTATGTACGAGTTGAAGATTAGCGTTTTCGGGATCAGGAAAATCATCACACCGAAAGAACAAATAATCGAAAGCAACAGAATATGAATAAGAATAACCGGATGCTTCTTCCCGAATGATGTATTGGAAATAACCAGCAGTCCAAAGGCAATTATAATAGCGGATAATCTCGATAAGTAGATTTCCAAACTGTGGTTTGCAAAGTACCGGACCTCAAAAATCAACGCAACCAAGCCGGCAACAGCAGTAAATTTAGCCAGTGCCTGAAAAGGTGCATTTAAACTTTTCTTGCTCTCCTCTTTAAAAAATTGGAAACTTCTTTCTTCAAGAGTATTTCTTAAATGAGTATCAGTCGTGGCTTTCTCGCTTCAGTTTTCAACAACATTATTTTTTGATGTGACAGAATATACAACAAGGCGACATAACTTTATGTGATTAAAATTAACTCGCAATTATCATTATTTTTTCAGAGCTTAAATAAAGAAATTTGCATAAATAATCAATCTTTCTTTAGAGTTATGCGGGACAAAAATGGCAGAGTTCCTTTATCAAATTGATGTAAGTGTGTTTTACTTTATAAATCACACAATCTCGAACCCACTATTCGACAAATTTTTTCCTTTTGTTACCGATGTGAAGCATTGGTACATAACTTATATTGTTCTTTTTTTCATCCTGACAATAAAAGGAGGACGAACCGGAAGAATTGCCGCTGTGGTTTTTTTAATACTTATCACTGTCACAGATCAGTTCAGCAGTGCTTTTCTAAAACATTTAATCGGCAGAATTAGACCGTGTAACGTTTTACCTGACGTGAGAATTCTTGTAACATGTACGGGATCGTTTTCCTTTCCGTCGTCTCACGCGGTTAATAATTTTGCCGCGGCTATGTTTTTTTCGAAGATATATCCCAAATTCAAGTGGACATTTTTTATCGTTGCAACACTGATGGCTCTATCGCGCCCATACGTTGGCGTGCATTATCCTTCGGATATTATTGGCGGTGCATTAATAGGAATCGTGTTCGGATATATTTTTGCTTACCTGGCAATGAAGATTGACAATGTCTTGAAAGAAAGAACAACAAAGATTACGGACAAATATGAAAGAGTTGAATTCTAGTAAAACTATGAAAATGAAAACCAAACTGGATATAGCAAAAAATTGGCTGCCGAGATACACCGCAACAAGTCTTGATGAATTTGGCGATTACATGCTGTTGACAAATTTTGACAATTACGTAACAAAGTTTGCTGAGAAATTCGGATGCGATATTAGAGGCGAAGGAAAACCAATGCAAACGGCAACGAATTCGTCGGGTCTCTCAATAATCAATTTTGGAATTGGTTCTGCAAATGCCGCAACTATAA
>JAMCSN010000287.1 GCA_023381535.1 Bacteroidota bacterium | reverse complement strand
CAATGAAGTAAAAATTAGAGCGGATGCAAAAAAGATTGGCGTTGATCTGCAAGGTATTCGAATTATTGATCCGGAGAAGTCGGAAAAGCTTGGCGACTTTACGAACATTTTTTACAATCTTAGGAAACACAAGGGCATAACAATCGAACAAGCAAAAGAAACCGTTAAGCGGGACATTTTTTTTGCCGGCATGATGGTCCGCGAAGGAATGGCTCATGCGAGTGTTGGCGGTTCCGTTGCAACTACTGCGGATATCACCCGCGCCGGAATTTTTTGCGTTGGATTGAAGGAAGGTATTTCAATCCTCTCAAGTTTTTTTTTGATGGTATTTCCCGATACGGTTTACAGTTTTGCCGATTGCGCGGTTAACCCGAACCCGGATGCGAATCAGTTGGCGGACATAGCGATTGCTACAGCTGACAATCACAAAAAACTTACCGGTGAAGAACCTTACATTGCAATGCTTTCGTTTTCTACCAAAGGCAGCGCCGAGCATGAATTGATTGACAAAGTCCGACAAGCGACAAAACTTGTTCAGGAAAAACGTTTGGATTTAAGCGTTGACGGCGAACTGCAGTTCGACGCGGCAATAGTTGATTCGGTTGGGAAGAAAAAAGCACCGGGCAGCAAAGTTGCCGGACGCGCAAATGTTTTGGTTTTCCCCGATCTGAATTCCGGAAATATCGGTTACAAAATTGCGCAGCGTCTCGGTAAAGCCGAAGCTGTTGGTCCCATCAACCAAGGATTGCAGAAACCGTTCTTCGATCTCAGCCGCGGATGCAGTGTTGATGATATTGTAAACACTGCTTCGATTGCCGCGCTGATGACGGACTAGGTTTTCCGTTAAAGGGAACGGAATAGATTTCGAAAGATTAGAACCGCTACTTTTTCAGCCGGAAAGAGAACTCGCTTCCTTTTCCTACTTGGCTGGATATCTCGACTTTTGACGAGTGTGCCTCAATTATATGCTTCACAATCGCTAATCCCAAACCGGTGCCGCCCATCTCGCGCGATCTGTCTTTATCAACCCGGTAGAAACGTTCGAAGATTCTATTTTTATCTGCTTCGGAAATGCCAATGCCTGTATCACGAACAAAAATTTTTGCCGAGCTTTGTTCATCCATAACCCCCACTTCAATTGTACCGGCTTCGGTATACTTGATGGCGTTCATTATCAAATTCGTCATTACTTGTTTGAGGCGCTGCCTATCGCCGAAAAGCTGCAGCGATTTATCGAACGGTACAAGCTTAAGCTCCAACTTTTTGTACTCGGCTTGTGATAGGTAATCATGAACAATGCTTTCAAGAAAATCATGCACATTAAAATACCGGAAGCTCATCTGCATCTGCCCGGATTCAATCATCGAGATATCGATTAGATCGTTCAAGAGATTGTTCAAATTGATGGTATGCTGATTCGCTTTGTGCAAAAATGATCTGTTAACTTTTACGTCCTCGATGGCGCCGTCGAGCAGAGTTTCTATAAATCCTTGAATCGCAAAAATCGGTGTCCGCAGTTCGTGGGAAACGTTTCCTAAAAACTCAGTTCTAATTTGTTCTAATTTTTTCATACTGGCGATATCATTCTGCGTTCGTAGAAACATCGATCTAATTTCTTCTTCCAATTCATTCAGATCCTTACCCAATTTAATTTCATCAGCCGAACGAAGGGAATCGGTCCTAATCCGGTTTATAACTCGAAGAATTCTTTTCACATCGGAATTGCGTTTATCCCGCGACCAGAAAATTACCAGAACTATTGAAATGAAAAGGATTAGTAGAACAAAAGTGAAATCATTGGGTTGAATTTGATAGAATAGGACGATGATGAGTATCAGGCTAACCAGCGTGATCGATAAAATCGGAATTTTGTTTCTCAAGCTTGCAATATTTTCTTTTAGATCAGTCCACACTTTTGAAACGATACCCCACCCCTTTAATTGTTTCGATCAGATCGGCGTACTCCCCAAGTTTTTCCCGGATTTTCCTAACGTGTACGTCGATTGTTCTTTCGACTACATAAATGTCGTCTCCCCAGACATCGCTTAGAATTTTATCGCGGTGAAATACTTTGCCCGGGTTCGATGCAAGGTAAGCTAAAATTTCAAATTCCTTTTTCGGAAGAACAACATGATCGCCATCGAGCAGAACTTGATATTTTTCTCTGTTGATCACCAGCGGTCCGGCAGTGATTTCTTTAGACGCAGCCGCATCGCTTTGCATCGTCTCAATTTTCCGGAGATTGGATTTAACCCTCGCCACTAATTTTTTTGGTGAGATTGGCTTCTGTATAAAATCATCCGCGCCGATGTTCAATCCGTGAACTTCATCCATTTCAGACGACTTAGCGGTTAAGAAAATTATCGGAACGTTTTTGTATTCGTCCATACTTCTGATTCTAGTGCAGACTTCGTAACCGTCCATCTTCGGCATCATCACGTCAAGAATGACAAGGTCAGGATTCACGGTCATTTTTTCGAGCGCTTCCTTACCGTTGTATGCAGCTATAACTTTGAATCCTTCCTGAGTCAAATTGTACTGAAGAAATTCAACGATATCTTTTTCGTCGTCAACAAGAAGAATTTTTGGCTTCATAAGATCAGAAATTTATTTCTTTTTTTGATTGAGCGGATTTATACATTGTTTCCAAGAGCTTCATCAACAGCACGGCGTCGTCTGCGGATGAGATTACGGCATTCGTATCCCGCACTGCACCGATGAAATGCTTCAACTGATTTTCGTATGACTTCTTAAAAAAGTTCGAAGTATTGGTAACGTTTGCAAGCGTGTAATCGAGCTGAGTTGAATCCAATCTTCTGTAAGCGCGCAACGGATTAAGATGTGCGGTGCCTTTAGTACCGTAAGCCGTCAAGTTGAACGAATCTGCCTCAGAATGTAAAACCCAGCTAACTTCGAAGTTGATAACTTGACCGTTATCTAACCGGACAAAACCAACTGCAGAATCTTCAACATCTTTTGTACTCTGACTATATTTTTGAACCGAGACACTTTTTATCTTCATATCATTCATAATCCAGAGAGCAAGATCGAGAACAAGAATTCCTAAATCGATAATTACTCCGCCGCCGGAAACACTTTTGTTGAATATCCACTTCTGTTCGGAACTTTCTTTTCTCAGCCAGCCGCAGCGGATATAAAAAATATCTCCCAGTTCACCGCTGTTCACCAAACTTTTCATCAGCATCGCATCCGGTCTGTAGCGCAAGTTCATTCCCACCATTACTTTTTTCTTGGCTTTCTTTGCGATTGAATTTATTTCTTTTGCCTCAGCCAAATTTCTCGCAATCGGTTTTTCGATCAACAAATCTTTCTTCGCTTTAAGGCATTCTGAAGCGATTTCTAAATGAGTATTTGTCGGTGTGGCGATTATCACCGCTTCAACATTTTCGTTGGCAAGCAACTCTCTATAATCGGTGTACTGTTTGGCTATTCCAAACTTATCGCCGATTGTTTTCAATCTGTTCTTGTTAATCTCTGCAACTGCCGAGATTTCAACATTACCCA
>JAMCSN010000225.1 GCA_023381535.1 Bacteroidota bacterium | reverse complement strand
TATATGATACAGTTATAGGGAGCGAAAATTTATCGGTTACAGCAATAGCTTTTGTTGCAGTAATGCCGAGATTAATAATATTTCCTTTTGTTGTTCCATAATAAGCGCTTTTAGACGGAACAAAACCTGCCGTAAGAGAAATAGTTGCATCGCTTACGCTGAATGGATAGCTTGCTTGAATATAAGATGAATTATCCGGATCGTTCGACAAATTCGTATAGAATGAAAGTGATACGGGAAAAGTAGTGGGACCCGAGTAACTTACCCCGCCTTCCAACGTATGAGCAGAAGGACTGCTTAATGTTGGTTTATAGAAACCGAAAGGAATACCTGCTGAGGGGATGTAGTAGTCTGTATATAGCAACGAAAAACTTCCCGACTTTTCGGTTGAGTATGTATATGAAGCGTAGAAATCATTTTCTGAATATGTTGGGGCTGCTGTTGGAAACGCATAAGAACCCCAAGCTCCAACTGTAAACCCACCGATTGTGTAAGATAAACTTGGCTGGAATGCCGGGGCGTCTCCGATGTCTAAACCTCTCCAATTATATCTGCTGTAAACGTCCGCACCGAATTTCAATTGTGCATACGAGCTAAAACTGGTTAGCACGATTGCCGCGAGCAGTAAAGTACTTTTTCTCATATATATTTTTCTCCTTTGTTTTCTTTTAAAAAATCACAATGCGGATTTGCCCGATTCTTCAGTTCTAATTCGAATTGTTTCCTCAACACTCAAGACAAATATTTTGCCGTCGCCGACTTCACCAGTCTTTGATGTGTTGATGATTATAGAAATGGCTGTTTCGAGTTTCGACTCATCACAAACCAATTCCATTTTTATTTTCGGGACGAATTCGATGTTGTACTCCGAGCCACGGTAGATTTCCTTGTGTCCTTTCTGTCTACCGTAACCTCTTACTTCTGTAACGGTTAGCCCCGCAAAGCCCGCTTCCAATAGGGCGTTGTGGACTTCGTCCAGCTTAAAAGGCCTGATGATTGCTTCGATTTTTTTCATGTTACCCTCACATTGTTTATGTATATTAGGTTGTTTGATTACAAGCAATAAATAATTAAGGAATTTTAGACCCATTATATTATTAAATAAGGCATTTGTCAAGACTCGCGTAAATTAATTTGAATTAATGCGGTTATTCGCGTATTATTTTAGGAATAATGTGGTTTTTGTCTAAATAGTTTTTGCGAGCGGTTATTTCTTACGTTCAATGGATATATTGATGAGAAAGACTTTCAAGCATTTAATAAAAACAATTCGGTGCATCTCTATTTTGAAGTGTGTGGAATTCCAAAGTCCTTCTTTTTATCTTAAACAAGAGTTAAATACGGTGGAACGAAAAGAAACTTCCTTCCTAATAAAAATTGTTTAGCAAGTAAATTATGTGGGAGATGAAATGAAAAGCCGATACTTTGCTTTTGTGCTTTTAACAGCCGGGACAATTTTTGCTCAAGTTGATTTGCCAAGACTTAGCCCTAAGGCGAGCGTCTCGCAAACGATTGGATATACTAACATAACAATTGACTACTGCTGTCCGGGTGTTAAGGGAAGAACAATTTGGGGCGGATTGGTTCCCTACAATCAAGTTTGGCGAACCGGCGCAAACGAAGCAACAACAATCCAATTTACAACCGATGTAACCCTTGACGGAAATGAAGTCCCCGCTGGAAAATATTCATTGTTTACAATACCGACTACGGATGCATGGACAGTTGTTCTAAACAAGGTTGATAGACAGTGGGGTGCGTTCACCTACAAACAGGAAGACGATTTGCTGAGATTCACCGTTAAACATGTAAAAGGAAATTTTACTGAACGGCTCCAATTCTCTTTTTCTAATCTAACTGATAATTCGGTTGATGTTTTAATGAACTGGGAAAATCTGCAAATAAGTTTTAAAGCAGAAGTTGACTTAATGAACCAGGTCCACGCAAAAGTTAAAGAAGCAATTGCCGCCAAGCCCGACAATTGGCAGGTTTATGCAGAGAGCGCCAATTATGCCGCAGACAATGAAATGTTTTTGGATGAAGCTTTGCAATGGGCGGACAAAGCAATTTCTCTTGATGGCGCATACTATCCGTATTTTGTTAAGGCGAAAGTTCTTTTCAAGCAGAACCATTTTAAGGAAGCGATGAAAACTCTGGAAAAATGCCGCGATGCGGGGCGTAGCGATAAAAATTATCAATCATTTGTTGCACAGGTAGATTTCTTGGAAAGCCAGATAAAATCAAAATTGAAATAGAGAGCAATCGGTTTTTACTACAGATGAAAAAATTTGATATACCGCCACAATACCGTAGCCCGATAATTTCCAGGATAAAAGAATTTCGCAAATCCTATGATCCGCGCAAGAAAGATTTTTCTCCAACGGTTCTAGATTTTGGACCGGTTAAATTTTTGATTGCGCGTCATTTTGGTTTTTGCTACGGCGTTGAAAATGCAATAGAGATTGCATATAAGACTATCGAGGAAAACCCGGGCAAAAGAATTTTTCTTTTGAGTGAAATGATTCATAATCCCCAAGTGAATTTGGATCTCTTGAGCAGAGGGACTCAATTCATTTCCGACAATTATGGGAATCAGCTAATTGATTGGAGCGACATCACCTCAAAGGACATCGTAATAATCCCTGCATTCGGCACCACGATCGAAACGGAAACCATTCTAAAGCAAAAAGGAATAGACATAGTTAAGTTCAACACGACATGTCCGTTTGTTGAAAAAGTCTGGACGCGTTCGAAGGAACTTGGTAAACAGAATTATACAATCATCATTCATGGAAAAGCAAAACACGAAGAAACGCGCGCGACTTTTTCTCATAGCATTCAAAACTCTAAAGCGCTGATTGTTCGAAATCTGGAAGAAGCAAAATTTTTATCCGGTGTCATTCTGAAAGAAAAATCAGATCGTGACTTCTACGGGTTCTTCGACGGAAAATTCTCGGCGGGTTTTGATGTTAACCGCGACTTAAAACGAATCGGCGTTGTGAACCAAACAACCATGCTTGCTAGCGAGACCCAAGAGATTGCCGATCTTCTCCGCGAGACAATGATCCAGAAATACGGCAGCGAAAACATAAAAGAACATTTTGCGGACACACACGATACGCTATGCTATGCAACGAATGATAATCAAAGTGCGACACTCGGATTGCTGAAAGAACACGCCGATCTTGCCGTTGTTGTCGGCGGCTATAACAGTTCAAACACATCACACCTAGTCGAACTGCTCGAACAGAGATTTGACACCTACTTTATCTCTGATGCCGAAAAAATAATTTCGGAAAAGTTAATCAGCCATTTTGATCTTGGCTTACACAAAGAAATTGTTACGGAAGAATACCTGCCTGCAAAAGATCAAATCACAATCGCAGTAACAAGCGGCGCCTCGTGCCCGGATTCCATTGTGGATGATGTGCTTAACAAGCTGTTGGCGTTTTATCAGAACGTAAAAAATATTGATTTAGTAATAGCTTCGTTGAGCGGTGTTTAAAACAACAAGCCCGACTTTTATCTTTCAGCCGGGC
>JAMCSN010000149.1 GCA_023381535.1 Bacteroidota bacterium | reverse complement strand
TGTCATTGTTTTTTCATATCTAACGCCGGGGAGTATCATTAAATCACTGCCTATATTGAATTGACCCATAACATAACCTGCAGCAACTTTTTCTTTTGCTTCATAACTATCAAGCACTACTATTGGGTCAAAGACGAAAAATCCCGTCTTATTAGCTAAAGTGAAGTTTCTAAAATAGTTCTTAAAATCATTTAACGATCCCAGATCTAATCCGGGACCAAAATCATATTGCCCATTTTGAAAGTTTTCTGCGTGCCAATTAGGATCGATAAAATTACTTATCAATACTCTTCTTTGCCTGTCGAGTGCAAAGCTTCTGTAGTAAGCCGAAGGGTCTGCATTTATCATTTTTCCTAAATCATCTATATCAAAATGCGATGTCCAATATCTTGTATTGTCTCGGTCTCTATTTTTGGCTCTATACTTACCGCCGAGTTTAATAAAACCCGAAATGTCGTTTCTAAAATTAAATGGTATTTTAGCATTTGCCTGAAAAGTAAAATCAGCATCCTTTACTAAAGATGAATCTAAGTCAATTTCCTTAAAATAAGTTTCGGATAAAGTATTCTTAGCTCCAGCCGGTATATATGTAGGACCTTTATCGTCAATGAGATCGCTTTTGTAAGCACCTTCTTCCCGGAATGTGTAAGTATTCGAAAATGGTGTGTTGTTTTCTGAAACGGAATAGGAAGTACGCCAGTCGGCTTCCATAAAATCGAATTTATGACTTCCGGAAAGGTTATTGGTCCACAATAGCGTAGAATTTTTTTCATCTCTTAATTCATACCCAATATATGACGAGCCAACTTGATATCTTTTACGGCGCCTTAGTTCATTACGGTCTGTTTTGGCAGCGAAACTTGAAAACATAAAAGAGTGATTTCCCCAATCATAGTCTATCACTACAGACCCTCCAATTCGGTCTCTAATTTCTTTCCTATCAGCCAGGTTTAAATTATTTATTTGATAAACAGCTCTCTCTTCAGATCCGGTCTTTTCTCTCATAAATTCATAGTCTGCATCCAAATAATCGGAACTGCGATTAGCACGTTGAATATTTCCGGATGCTATTATTCCCAATTTATCGTCAAAAAAACGCTGACTCACTCTAGCAATACCTTTATAAACGCCATAATCCTTTTCGTGATTGTTGTATCCCGGCTGTATAACAGCCTCTCCTTGAAAACCTGATGAAGCTTTTTTGAGAACAAGATTAACAGTACCCCCAACAGCATCGGCATCCATGTCAGGAGTTAATGATTTATAAACTTCTACTCCGGCTAATGCATCGGGGGATATCATACTAAGATCAACAGAGCGATCTTCCGGGTCGGTTGATGGTACTTTTTCACCATTCACAGTAATATAGTTAAACTTTGGTGCAAGCCCCCTTACAACAACCTTTTGCCCTTCTCCACCTTCCCGTTGTAATGAAATTGAAGGCAATCGTGCCAATGATTCGGCAATATTTTGATCAGGAAGTTCCCGCAATTTATCAGAGGAAACAACATTTACAATTGTATTCGAAGTTAATTGTTGATTAATGGCAGCTTGCTGCCCTCGCAACTGAGCAGAAACAACAATTTCTTTCCCTTCAAGCGGCTTTGGTTTGAGATTAATATCAACATTCGAGATCCTTCCAGATGTTATATTAATTTCTTTTTCTTCCGTTTGATAGCCAATGTAACGAAAAACCAAAATTATTTTTCCAAGACTAATATTATGAAGAGAGAATTTTCCTTCGTCATCAGTAATTGTTCCAACAGAAGTCCCTTTTACAAGAACGGTCACTCCCCACAAAGGGCTTTTATCCGTCGCGTCATTTACAATGCCATTGATTACAGCCTTGTCTTGTGCCAGATTTAATTCACCGATTGTTAAGATTAAAATTACTATGTACTTTACTTCTGTTAGGAAAGAAGTCAAAAATGTCGGTTGATAAGTGCTTAATAGTTTATCAATTTTCTTTTCAGACATAAGAAGTCCTTGGTTAAATAGAGCTTAGTATACTAAGTATATCTATACAAAATTTATTTATTTATTTTTTTATTGTCAAGTACAATTTCAAGAATCTATAGGGACGGGCTCTCGCTCTTTTAAAAATGTCAGTATGTCTACTGATATCGATTTCTAAAAAGATTATCTCTTTTGTAAAAGAGATTTTAGTTATTATAAAAAAGAGTACGGTAAAATTTTCAAAAAAATGTTTCTGAATTTTATTATGAAAATTTGCTCGTGGGTCGTTCACAACATCAAGTAGAGTTTCTTGATATAATTATCTTAGTTGATAACAGTGGCTTTATTTAAAAGCCACTGAAATAAATTCTTTGCGGCTTTAAAATTCTGGAAATCTTCGGGTAATTTTTTATGATCAATATATTCGTTGTAAAGCCACGGATCCCCGACAGCAAAGACAAAACCTTTTCCAAATTTTGAACCCGCCATGATTACATCGTTATGATCTACCAAAATTGGCTTAACTGGTGTTTTCAAAGTTAGAGTGGAAATTTCTTTTAAATAAATTTTGGTTATGTTTTTAAAGATGGGATGATTGGGAAATTTATCAAGCCGTCCTATATCATAATTATTCCCGATAACTTTATTGCGACTTACCTCATTAAAATGAATTCCAAATTTTTCAGACAATCTGTTCAGATGTTCAAATTCACAATTGCCTTTATCATTTGCCATCAAAATCAAAACACCACCACGTTTAACCCATGTGACTATTTCAACTATTGATGAATCGGAGATATAATTTGGATTCGGAGTCTCCTGAGGTGTGTCTGGATCAACTATAATATACATACTAACATTTTTCAACTCAGCAAACATTGGTGCTTTAGGAATTTTGTATAATGCAGCGCCTAAACTTTCGATAAGAGCGCCGAGATCCGAAAATCCCGAATTCTCTTTGTCCTCCCAGACATAATGGTATTGATATTCTTTACCTTCAGCACTTTTTTTCATTTCATGATTAAAGAAATAGTCTAACGCAACTACTTTTTTCTCTGTCTGTTTGCCTTCGGATGCAAAATTATAAATTGACAATACGACGGTAAATAAAACCGACAGTAAAAAATATTTTTTTATTCTCTTCATTTGCAATATCAATTTATTCAATGTAGCTATAGAAGCTTAATCGTTATCGGAAAGCTGAGTTCTGAAATGATATTATCAATGTACTTAACAAACTCTTCTTGTGATTGAATTCCATTCATTTCTTTTTCCCAAGCGGCGGCATAATAATATGTCAATTTTCTGCCCGTTGGTTTCAACACAGAAATGAAACTAAGACTATCTTCCGTATTTTTAATTAAACCCAATTTTTTATAAAATACCGCCAGGCCAAGGTTATCGCCAGATAGACTTTGTTTTCCGTAAGAAGCTATATAGCCCCATTTAAGATTTTTATTATCTACAATTAACGAACAACCCAAATGTTTAGCAATGCCTGTGCAAAATACTTGCAAGGAATCTGAAATTGTTAAATCTACTCTCGTTAACCTGCTACCTGCATGAATTGAGATTAGTGAGAGTATATCAAAGGAGGTGTTACCAACTTTTGTGTTTTGATAAGTAGTAAGAATATTAGATTTGATTAAACCGTCGTTTGTAATTTTACACGTTGTAGATTCTGTGTTGGATATTGTATTTACTCTATCATCTTTCCAAATTGCAATCGAGCCGATACCTAACGATTCCCCTACCTTAAAAATATCCATACCCCAATCACACATTTGTGTGTAGGACTCTTTGCCATCGGAAATGAGATCATCTTTTCCAACAATATTTAGAATCAGATTACCACACTTTTTCCCAAAAATATCATTACGATTTCGCGAATCAAGATAAAACCGATACGCAACTTTTTCCGATTCCCAACCAGGTCCCTCGTATTTATACAGGGCGTCACGAGCAAAATGATTTGCCGGCACAATGCTTTTTTCAATGCTTTCAAATTTGCCTTGAGTATAATATCCGTTTTCCAAAACATAATCCGTCTTGATTGAAAGCTCGGCGTGTGTTCGTTTTTTAAATTCTTTTTGAATAACTGCGGTTTTACCATATACTATTAAAATTGTTTTTGTCTCTCCACCAAGAAAATCAGTTAGTGCAAGAACATTATCAGCCTTTGCGTCACCATCGGTATCTTCTGTTTGTGAAGGAATTTCTTTTTCTCCGTCAAATACGGTGAAGGCATTAACATTAAAATTCGGATATTTTTTTAACAGAGTTTCTACAGGAATAGAAATTAAAACATCCTTAACAGGCCGATTTAATTGATTATGTGCTTCGAGATAGATTTTAGAAGGTGACGTATTTCTTAAATCCTTTGCAATAGAATATTGAGAGAGATGCAAGGGGGTTAAGAATAGCAAAGAGGTTAAAATTATTTTTATTTTTTTAGCTCTCATAGAAAACTAACTCCTATTAAACTTAATACAAGTGCCGCGTAAAATAAGATTAGTGTCCACGATCAATTGCTTGGGTTGGAAACTCTCTTTGTTATCAATATTCTCTATAAGAACTTGAAGCGACTTAATTGCAATCTCGTCTGTAGGTTGATCTACACAACTTAGCGGCGGTGAAAGAAAATCTTGAACTTGTGCGTTTCCAAAACAAATTACATCTATATCATCAGGTATCTTCATCCCAACTTCGTTAGCTGCCATATAAATACCGAGAGCTACAGGGTAAGTGACTGCAAAGATTAGATCCGGCAAATTTTTTTCTCTATACAGTTTCATAAATGAATTATACCCGCTCTTTTCAGCAAAATCTCCTTCCATTATCCAATGCGGATTTATTAGAATACCATGCTTGTCCATGGCTTGTCTGAATCCCAATAGTCTTTCACGAGCAATGTTTATATTCACATTTCCCGTAAAATGTCCGATATTTTTATAACCCAATTTGATCGCATGTTCTATAACCTTAAATGCCCCGCTTCTATCATTAACAGTAACCTTATTAACATCAGTCATGTCAGGTGTTCGATCCATAAATACCAAAGGTACTCCTCTTTCCTTAACCATATTAAAGATTTCATAATTTTTTGTCTCCTGCGCAATCGAAATAATAATTCCATCCACTCTCATTGATAAAAGAGTTTGAATATGTTTTCTCTCTCGAAGTTCGCTTTCTTGAGATACAGTAAGAATAATTTCATAGTTATGTCCGAAAGCATAATTATAAATATGTTCAATGATCGAACCAAAAAAATGATGAGCTATTTTAGGAACTACCACACCGATTGTGTTAGACTTTTTTGCCGAGAGATTTCTTGCCATAAAATTTGGCGAGTAGCCCAATTGCTCTGCCATTGTTCTAACAAGTTGAGTCGTCTTGGGTGAAATGTCGGGATGACCGCGCAAAGCTTTTGATATTGTTACAATTGAAACATTAAGTCTCTTTGCAATATCATTTAATGTAATATGTTTGGACTGCATAATTCTTTCACTAATAATTTTTATTATCTAAAAGTTGAAATAGTTCTTAGCGTTAACGTAACAAATATCCGAAATCATTTTACCGGCTAAACTAATATCATTAGGAATTAAACCTTGCTCAATTTCATTTCCTATTATATTGCATAAAATTCTTCTAAAATAATCATGACGGGGATACGATAAAAAACTTCTTGAATCGGTTAACATTCCTACAAAACGGCTGAGTAAACCCATGTTAGAAAGAGCATCAATCTGTTTTTCTATTCCGCTTTTTTGATCTAAGAACCACCATGCGCTTCCATATTGTAATTTACCGGCAACCGTTCCATCTTGAAAGTTACCTATCATTGTAGCTATCAGTTCATTATCACGCGGATTAAGATTATAAATAATTGTCTTAGTTAATTTGTTCTCAATATCAAGCTTGTTTAAAAATCTAGATAACGGTTTGGCAATTTCAAAATCGCCAATAGAATCTACGCCAACGTCGGCGCCAAGTTTACGCATTAACCTTGAATTATTATTTCTTAACGCACCGAGATGTAATTGCTGAACCCATCCTTTCTCATAATCCATTATGCCGAATTCATACATCACCGCAGATTTGAATTTTAGAATTTCAGTAATGTTTAATTCTTTTTTCAATAATATTTTCGAAAAGATAGAATCAATTTCTGCGGCTGTGTAATCTTCAGCATAAGCTGTTTCTATTCCATGATCTGAGAGTCTGCAACTGTTATTATGAAAATAATCATGACGTTTTCGTATTGCATCTATAAATAATTTGTAGTTAGAGACAGAGACACCTGTAACAGCTTCTAACTTGTTTAACCATTCGTGATACTCTTTTAAATTTTCCACCGCCATAGCTTTATCTGGGCGAAACGCAGGAATAACCTTAGTGCTAAACGGTTTCTTCTTTATCACCTGATGGAATTCGAGTGAATCGGTTGGATCATCCGTTGTGCAAATTATTTCCACGTTGAATTTCCCAATTATCCCATGTGCTGAAAAATCATCCTTTTGAAGCAGATCGTTACATTCATTCCACACACTTTCAGCAGTTTCAGAATTCAAAAGACGATCGGAAATTCCAAAGGGTCTCTTCAGCTCCATGTGCGTCCAATGATAAAGAGGATTCTTTATTGTATAAGGAACCGTTGACGCCCATTTGAAAAATTTTTCTTTATCACTTGCACTGCCAGTAATAAATTTTTCATCAACTCCATTAGCGCGCATTGCCCGCCATTTATAATGATCGCCATTAAGCCAAACCCGCGTAATGTTTTCAAATTTTCTATTCTCAGCAATTTCTTGAACGGGAAGATGACAATGATAATCTACAATCGGCTGATCCTTGGCATACTCAAAATAAAGTCTCTCTCCGGCTTTGTTGAAGAGAAGAAAATTTTCTTTAATAAAGATATCGTTCATTTCATTTCCAATTTATTTTTACAGTACATTCACAACAATGAATCAAAAAGTGCACACTAAATTTCTACTCGTTTCATCTTCGGCGTTAATACTCCCATTATTACCCAAGCCAATAAATAAGCAGAGCCGCAGACAATAAACATTATATAATAACCTGTTGTTATGCTATCAAGCGCTTTGTAATAATCCAGCAATGCGCCGGCTAATTTTGCAATTAAAATTCCGCCAACGCCTCCAGCCATTCCGCCCAAACCGGTGATGGAAGCAACAGCTTTCTTCGGAAACATATCCGATGCAGTCGTGAAAATATTTGCAGACCACGCTTGATGTGCTGAAGCTGCTAATCCAACAATGAGTATCGCATACCAATGACTGTATTGTCCTAAAGCTTGCGCAGAAACAATCGGAAGAACAGCCAACGCAAAAACAAGCATTGCTGTGCGTCGGGCTTTATAAACCGGCCAACCTTTGTTGATTAGAGCACCAGAAAGCCATCCGCCGAATATGCTTCCAAAAGTTGTCATAGTATAAACCAGCGCTATAGGAAGAGCCAGATCTGTTTTTGACATTCCGTATTGCTGATATAAAAATGAGGGCAGCCAGAAAAGATAAAACCACCAAATCGGATCGGTTAGAAATTTTCCGATGACAAATGCCCATGTTTGGCGATACGACAACAACTTAATCCAGCTAACTTTTTCAACATTGTTTGTGACTTCATCTTTGTCGCTGTGGATATATTCAAATTCCTGTTTAGATAACTTCTTATGCTTCGATGGAATTTCATAAACTATTAACCAAAAAATTAGCCAGATTAATCCGATTGCGCCTGTAATAATGAAAGCCCATTGCCAGCCTAACGAAATTGCGATTAACGGCACAGTCAACGGTGCAATTATAGCGCCAACATTCGATCCGGAATTAAATAGTCCGGTAGCGAGCGCTCTTTCTTTTTTAGGAAACCATTCGGCAACCGTTTTAATTGCGGCTGGAAAATTTCCGGATTCACTCACACCAAGTATTCCTCTTGCAGCCATAAACCCAACCGTGCTGCGCGCAAACGCGTGTCCTATCGACGCTAAACTCCAAATTGCCAAAGACAACGCATAACCTAACTTTGTCCCAATTCTATCAATTACCCAGCCGGCACCAAGCATTCCCACGGCATACAAAATCTGAAAGACAACTATGATATTTGCGTAATCAGTTTCCGACCATTTGAATAAAGGCTGCAGATAATCATCTTTCAATAAACTTATGACTTGCCGATCAAGATAATTTACTGTTGTTGCAAAAAATACTAATGAAAGAATTGTCCAACGGTATTTGCCAACTTTCATTTTCTCTTCCATCAGGTTTTCTCCGTTTTTAATTTGAGCCGCAATTAGTTTTATCGTTTTGTTCTAATATTATCCTCATGCAACATTTCGCTTTTTCATTTGCGTCTTGATTTAGAAATTATCAAAGCTTCTAAAGTTAATTTTTTTATCTCGTCGAATTTTTTATTTGTAATCAGATCGCTCTTCACCATCCAGCTTCCGCCGCAAGCCAACACTTTTGGAAACTGCAAATAATTAAGAAGATTTTTTTCATCTACTCCGCCGGTAGGAATGAATCTGAGATTTCCAAAGGGTGCAGATATGGCTTTCAAATAATTTAGACCGCCAAGCGCTTCGGCAGGGAAAAATTTTACGACTTCCAAATTAAATTCTAAAGCACGTTCTATTTCAGTAGGAGTAGCAATTCCAGGTGTAATTGGAATGTTTTTAGTTAAACAATACTCAACAACTTTAGGATTTAATCCCGGAGAAACAATAAATTTTGCACCGGAATCAACCGCACTTTTCACCTGCTCAATTGAAAGAACTGTTCCGGCACCCAATAACATTTCAGGAAATTCTTTTGCAATTTTTTCTATCGATTCTTTTGCGGCTTTAGTCCTAAAGGTTACTTCGCCTACAGGTAATCTTCCTTCTATCAATGCACTTGCAAGCGGAATAGAATTTTCCGCATCATCGATAATTATAACGGGAATAATTCCACATATACCGATTTGTTCTAATATTTTATCCATATCCTCAATTCAAAAATTTAATTTGATTATTTAATATTCTTCATGTCAACAGCATCCATATCATCAAACACTTGATTCTCTCCACCCATTGCCCAAACAAAAGAATAATTTTGTGTTCCGCAGCCGGCATGCATAGACCAGCTCGTAGAAAGAACAGCCTGTCGATCTCTAATGATTATGTGCCGCGTTTCATTTGGATCGCCTAGTATGTGAACAACAAACGCTTCCGGTTTAATATTGAAATACATATAAACTTCCGAACGTCTCTGATGCGTATGAGCAGGCATAGTATTCCAAACACTTCCTGCCTCCAGGTCGGTTAATCCCATAGCTAATTGGCAAGTTTGGATCGTTTCAGGAAGAATATACTGATTAATTGTCCTTTCATTTGCCTGCTCTTTTGAACCGAACTTTCTATGAATCGCATCTTCAAATTTTATATGCTTCGTAGGATATTCTTTATGCGCAGGATAACTGACAAAATAAAATTGGGCAGGATATTTGCCGACTGCACTTTTAAATTCAATTTCTTTTGAACCTCTACCGATATAAAGGCAGTCACGGCAATTCATTTTATATTCTTTGCTATCTATTATTATTGATCCTTCTTCACCAATATTAATCACGCCGATTTCTCTTCTTTCGGTAAAATATGTTGCCGCCATTTCTTTTTTAGCGGCTATTAGTCTTAACGTTTTATTCGATGGAACTGCAGTACCTGTTATCGATCTATCAATGTCCGAATAGACCATCGGTAATTCATTAACCTTAAATAGATTTTCCATCAAAAATGATTTTCGTAATTCTTCGGCAGTCATTTTCTTAAAACCATTTTGATCGGGTGCATACCTTAATTCCATTTTATTCCTCTTAGTATACTTTAACCTACGTTCGAGAGTGAATTAAACAGTATAAGTAGTTGACGCTGTTGACCCGCCGTGTCCGGTCCAATTGGTATGGAAAAACTGTCCGCGTGGTTTATCAACTCGTTCGTAAGTATGAGCGCCGAAATAATCACGCTGCGCTTGAAGCAAATTAGCCGGCAGTCTTCCGTTTCTAAATCCGTCAAAATAATTCAGCGCAGTTGATAATGCCGGGGTCCAGATTCCATTCATAACTGCTGCAGCAATTACTCTTCTCCACGAGTCTTGCGTAGCTTCAATTTTTTCTTTGAAGAATGGATCGAGTAACAAGTTCGATAGATTCGGATTCTTGTCGAACGCTTCTTTTATTTTTCCCAAGAATGCAGAACGGATGATACAACCGCCGCGCCACATCAATGCGATTCCGCCGTTGTTTAAGTTCCATCCGTACTCTTTTGCCGCGTATTTCATCAATACATAACCTTGTGCATACGAAACAAGTTTGGATGCGTATAATGATTGCTTTAAATCTTCGATGAATTGTTTTTTGTCGCCGTCAAATTTTGGTTTAGGTCCGCTAAGAATTTTTGATGCTTCAACTCTTTCATCTTTCGATGCTGATAAAGTTCTACCGTAAACGGCTTCACCGATCAATGTAAGCGGCGCACCGAAATCAAGGGACGCTAGAACTGTCCACTTGCCCGTTCCCTTTTGTCCTGCCGTATCAAGAATTTTTTCGACAAGCGGTTTTCCATCTTCGTCTTTGTACGCAAGAATGTCTCTCGTAATTTCTATTAGGTAACTATCAAGCTCGCCTTTATTCCAATCTTTGAAGACTTGGTGCATTTCATCGTAGCTCATTCCAAGAAGATCTTTCATAATTTGATACGCTTCGCAGATAAGCTGCATATCGCCGTACTCAATTCCGTTGTGAACCATTTTAACAAAATGACCGGCGCCGTTTTCACCAACCCAATCGCAGCACGGAGTGCCGTCTTCCACTTTCGCAGCAATTGATTGGAAGATCGGCTTAACAAACGACCATGCAGCGATTGAACCGCCGGGCATAATCGATGGACCTTTCAACGCGCCTTCTTCTCCGCCGGAAACACCGGTTCCGATAAACAGAAATCCTTTGTCTTCCAAATATTTTGTTCGTCTTATTGAATCCGGGTAATGCGAATTGCCGCCGTCAATAATAATGTCGCCTTTATCAAGATGTGGAATGAGCTGCTCAATCAAATCATCAACTGCTTGCCCAGCTTTAACCATCATCATAATTTTTCTTGGCGATTTCAAACTTGCAACGAGTTCTGTGATGAAATGTGTTCCGATAATCTTTTTCCCTTTTGCACGACCGATAACAAAGTGATCAACCTTATCAACCGTTCTGTTGAATACTGCAACGGTAAATCCGTGGCTTTCCATATTCAAAACTAAATTCTCGCCCATTACGGCAAGACCTACTAATCCAATATCAGCTTTAGCAGATAAATCATTATTACTCATTTATTTCTCCTTGTTCATATTTCATTATTTATTGCTTGACGAGAAAAGTTCCCGCAAATTTAATATTTTCTTTCACCTTTTGCGCTGGGGCGTGAATATTTCTATTCATCTAGCAAAAAATTATTGACTGGAATTACTTTTGCTCTAAAGTAATAAAGTAAATTTACTTTGGATTTTTTATCAGAACGGAAAAATAATTTTGGATGGAACGTTAGTACGTTCTTAAAAGATCTTAACAATTGAAGAGAGAACGGACTTCCACAAAATTTTTCAGTCAATAACGAATTAATTCACTGAAACATGATCCACGTTGTAGCCTAGCATTTCATTAACCTTTGCAAGAGAAGAAATTGCAGTTAAGTTCCGAGGATCGTTCTTCACTGCCCATTCAAACATAATTTTAGCATTATCATACATCTCCTGCATAAAGAATACTTCTCCCAAACCAGCACATGCCGACGACGACGCGGGGACCATTTTCAATTCCTCTTCGAAACATGCCTTTGCTTTTTCAATGTCGCCTGCGATCAATGCTATATTACCAGTCAAATTTAGCAATGTGTCATATTCAATCTTGGATCCGTTTACAGACGATGATCCAAAAAATTCCCGCGACTTTGCAAGAGATTCTAACGCTCTCGGAAATTCTTGATCGGCAATGTGCACGCGCGCTCTTTCAAAGTGTTGAGTAAAAAGATTTTTGTTAATCGGATAAAACATTTGCCGCGATCGAATTTTCTTGTTCTGTAACCAAATCTCATCCGGAGTAGCATCCCACTTTTCAATAAATATTTTTTTGTTGGTTTCAAGTCGTTCCGCATATTGATTTTCGCCTCCGGCTTTGAAACTTTTGGAACCATAATGATGAATAAACACTTCTTTAGCAATTACGGTTTTGAAACCAGCTAACTGTGCACGCAAACAAAAATCATCATCTTCATAATTGCCGGGGGAAAACCTTTCGTCTAATCCGCCGATTTTATCAATTACTTCTTTCTTTATTAATGTGCATAAAAATGCGATGCGGGGGAAGAATAGTTTTTCATTTTTATTTTTGACAGAGATTGAAGAAGCATACTCATGCATTTCATCGAGAGAGGTGTACTTTGCATCTTTATCAATCTGCACACCGCTAACAATATTGCTGATGGGTCCAACCATTCCAATAGTAGAATCTTCTTCCGCAATTTGCACCATCCGCTCAAGCCAGTTTTCAGTTACCATCGTATCATTGTTTAGAATTAGAACGAAGTCTCCTATCGAATTGTTGATGCCCTGATTCGCCGCTATCGGGAATCCTTTGTTTTCAGAGTTTGAAAAAAGTCTAACCTCCGGGTAATTTGTTTTTATTTGTTTTGCAGTCCCATCATTGGATGCATTATCGACAACAATAATTTCATGACTGATCTTGGTATGCTTTAAAACACTATCGAGACATTTCTTTGTGTAATCAAATTGATTATATGTAACTATAACGATGCTAACCTTCGGCGGATTCGGATACGTAAGTGCGACGCTTGAACGAAAAGCTTCACGCGAAGAAAAACTCATTATATACTCAAGACGTTTTCTCATCAGCGCACTTGAATATTGAGAAGAGATCAATTCCTGTCCACGCTGCGAAAATTTCTGCCAACTATCTTTATTGTTGTGAAGTTCAATGGCGTATTCCGCAAATTGTTTTACGCCGTCGGCAATAAAGGAATGCTCTCCACTTATTATATTCATTCCTTCAGCGCCAATTGAAGTTGATACCATTGGCAATCCGTAAGAAAGTGTTTCGCCTACTTTCCCTTTATTACCCGCTCCAAACCTTAATGGGACAACTGAAACGCGGCATTGCTGCAAGTACGGAGCCACTTCGGGTACCCATCCGGTTACAATGACATCATCCGTTTCAAGTTCCTTCACTTTACTTGTAGGATTATTTCCGACTATGTAAAATTTTGTTTCTGGTAACTTTTCTTTTATGAGCGGGAATATTTCGTTCACAAAATAAATTACAGCGTCTTCATTGGGCGAATGATTGAAATTACCGACAAATAGAAAATCTTTTCTTTGCTCGAAGGTTATTTCACTATCAACTGGATCGTGAACATCGGTAAGAATTAAAATAGATTTATCAGGAAGATTTTTCTTCAATTCATCCCGATCGTTTTCCGTGACGGTGGTTATGCAATCAACTTTTGAATACAGTTCAAGCTCTTTCTTTTTGGTGATCGCGGCTTTTTTCTTCTGTTCCGTATTATGGGTCAGCTCAGCCTGCCGAAGTTCGCGCATATAATGGATATCCATCGTATCAACAAGAATCGGAACTGTGGGGATTTGAGATCGAATAGTGTCAACAAAATAATCCGCTATATGCCAAAATGCGATATAAACCAAGTCGTAATTTCTTTTTTTCAATTCAAGACTGTTTATTAAATTTTCAATCGTTGGCTTCACCAAAGGAGATTCTCTGATGTTCCACCATGATTCGTAATTGAACCAAATGAATTCGACACCCAGCATTTTGAAATGAGTTAAATATTTTACACCGCTTTTATCCGTATACTGCTTCTCCAATAAATGAACATAAGTTACTTGAAAACCAAGTTCGAGCATTTGATTGAGAGTATGGTAATGCCTCAAAGCCCCAGCTGCTCTATCAGGTAGCGGCGGAATATCATCAATAATTAAAATTCTCTTTCCTTCTTTTCTCTGTGAGAACTGATATGAAAGGTCGGGATTATTTGGGTACTGCAGTTTGAGTTCGTCTGCCCATTTCTCTTTAAACTTTTTTGCGTTTATTACCTGGTATTTTTTAAAACCGGAATTCAAATCGGTGCCCGCAGTTGCGCCCTCATGATGGACAACTTTTGAAAGAGGGTTGTAATAAACTTTGTAGCCAAGTTTGCGAATTCCGAAACAGAGATCAGTGTCTTCGCAATAAGCAGGAGAATATCTTTCATCAAAGCCATTTAGTTTATTGAAAAGTTCTCTTCTAACCATCAGAGCGGCACCCGAACAGTAATCAACCTCTCTTACAAAATTAAATTTAGAATCCAATGGGTCACCTTTTCTACCATAATTCCATCCGCTCATATCTTGGAAAATAATGCCTCCGGCTTCTTGCAATTTTCCATCGGGGTATATCAGCATAGAACCAGCAGCACCAGCATTCGGATAGTAGACAAAAGTATTATAAAGATGCGTAAGCCAATTGTGCTGTACTTCCGTGTCATTGTTAAGAAAAACTAGAAATTCTCCTTCGGCAAATTGAGCACCAAGATTGTTTCCTCCAACGAATCCAAGATTTTTTTTCGCGTGCACATATTTGATTAGCTTGCCGTATGTTTCCAGGTAACCAGGCGTGTCATCAACAGAAGCATTGTCCACAACTATTACTTCAAAATTATTGTACGTTGTATTATCAAAGATTGCTTTCAGACATTTCTCGGTGTATTCCAGTTTATTATAGCATAAAACCAGAATGGAAATTTTCGGATTGGCATCCTTATTATCTAATTGTAACTCCAAGCTATTTTGGGTTAAAATATATTCAGCATCTTCATCATCATTTTGCAAATCCTGCAGACTACCGTTTATCGCATGAAGCAATTGAGTGTATGACCGATTAGTTTTTAAAGCTTGCGAGAAAAGTTTCATAGCAGAACTCGGTTTGCCTTCAAGTTCTATGATTCTAGCAACAAAGACTAGCGAGTAAAGGTTTGACGGATTAATTTTTAGAACCTCTAGAAAATTTTCCTTCGCATTTCGAAGGTCTCCATTATAAAACAAAATTCTGCCAATATGGTAATAAACCTTCGAAAGGAGTTCAGGCGATTGGTTTGATTCTGATTTTAGATTCTTTAGGTACTCAAGCGCCTCGGTGTATCTTTCCTCGTTGAACAAAACTTGAAGATGATCATTGATAAATTGGAGATCAGGCATAGATTGCTCTCTTCTTAATGAGATAATCGAACGCGTCCAGAGCTTGAGAAAGTTTTATCGATGTTGTTGCTTCCGATTGAAAATCGCGTCTGTAAAAATATTTTTCAAGGTCGGGCGATATTAGTTTTGTCATTACACCATAATGATAAATCTCGGCTGCGCTGGTGCAAATAAAAAAAGTAAGGCAATTAATTCCGCTGCCAAGCGCAAAGTGCATTGGCAAACTATCGCCGCTTATAAGTACAGAGTGATTTCTGATATCAGAAAGATGCTCTAACATAGTTGTTCGAGTCGGCAAATGATTGACAGTGTAACCTTTTGATCGAAGCATTAAGGTAAGTTCATTGAAATACGCCCAGTTTTTCATCGGCCAAACTTTTCCTGCGCTGGGCGCAATCGCAACATCTCCATAAAGATTTGTAGCTGGGCTTTCCGGTAAAAAATATGTCTCACCTTTAAATTCGTAGCCGAGACAACGAAAAATTAATTCCTGATACGACTTTTGATTTTCATATTTGAGTTGATTTGCTTTTTGCAGACCATGCCTACTTATAAGACTTAAATCAAACCACCCACTGGAATCTTCTGTATAAGTCATTTTACTGTCATTGCCCAAGTACGCGCCAAATAATTGGCGATGCGGGACTTTCATAAAAATCTTAGCTGCGTCAATACTGTCCTCGAGATTGATAACCAGGTCGTATCCTGAAAACTCAGTTTGTTCAACTTCAGATTCTTTGTAAACCCGATTGATATTCGGAATACCATGCAACAGTATTGAATTTAAATCACTTGTTATCCAATCAACTTTGTCTCCAGAGAAAAGGTGCAGTAAAGTAGTTGTGCGAATAACATCGCCGGAAGCCCCGAGTTTTATTATCAATATTTTCATTTCACAACCCTTAAAACGATATGAAAACTATGACCGACTTTATACTCTCCGTTTCTTGCTTGAATTTCTTGAATCTTCAAATAATTTTTCATCATGTGATCACCATCCGGCATAAAGACATTTATTTCATCAACTATTTGTGAGACTGCTTTTTCACTTGTAGTGTAGAGATCAACAATTTCATATAGCTTTGAAACGTTTTCGGTTTTATTAAAGCAATCAACTAAAGCTTGAGGTGTGTAAGCAAAGAAATGAGTGTTGGGGTTGTTCGGAAAACTCGGAGAGTTCGAACGGTTTTCTTGAAAAGCATATTTCCACTCTTGCGGATAGCTGACATTTCTTTGCCGATCATTAATCCATAACCTTTTATCCGGAACAATCATGTATAAAATTCCATTCGGTTTTATAACTCTGTGCCATTCAATTAAGGCCTTAACCGGATTAGCCAAATGCTCAAGCATGTTGCTGTGAATTATGTAATCGAATGAACCATTTTCGGCAAAACTTAAATCATCAGCAGCAGCGAGATAATCAACATGATATTTGAAACCATTATAGTCATCGACCAAATCAACTTGCAGTGAGTTCAACCTAGGCAATGGTTTTCCGCCGCTCCCTATTTCAATTCCCTTACCTTTGCAATATTCAAGAAATCCATATTCCCAGTTGATCTCTTTATTTTCATTTACAAAATTATTTTCAACCAGATACCTATAATTTTCAAGAGCTACTTCGTTAGTATCTTCAATCATTAAAATACTTTTTAGCAATTCTGCTGCAGATTCATATTGTTTTTCCAGGATATTGGTTACGGCAAGGTTGTTTAATGCCTCGATATGCTGAGGTTCCAAATTGAGAATCTCCACTAATTTATTTTTTGCTTCAGCAAGTTTTTGATTTTCGATTAATCTTTCAGCTGTTAACAACAAATCGACACTCTTCCGGGAATTCCACTTTTTCTCTTTCTTATGTTGTCCAATCTTCTCGTTAAGAGATCTAAAAAGTTCAAGCGCAGTATTGTGAAATGGATTTTCTCTTAATGCTTTCTGAATTAGTGAATATGCCTCAAAATAGTTTTGCCGTTCTGTTTGGACTTGCGCAAGCGCAACCAGTGTATTCAGATTTGCATTTTCATTTCTGACAGAGATTGAAGAAGCATACTCATGCATTTCATCGAGAGAGGTGTACTTTGCATCTTTATCAATCTGCACACCGCTAACAATATTGCTGATGGGTCCAACCATTCCTATTTTTTTATCAGAA
>JAMCSN010000193.1 GCA_023381535.1 Bacteroidota bacterium | reverse complement strand
ACAACATGCCCCTGGTTTGATGACGCAAGAATACCTTATAATGCACATACACTGAAATATCCAACAAGACCACAAGCAGAAACCTCTCAATATAATAACGGAAATGGTAAAGAATATATTTGGGAACCAAATCCATTGGGTGCAAAACCAAAAGATGTTTTTGAAATACCTACTTTATCAAATGGTTCTTGGGAAAAAACTGAACATCAGACGCAAAAGCCAATTGAATTAGTAAAAAAAATTGTTCTTGCATCATCAAACCAGGGGCATGTTGTTGTTGATCCTTTTGGAGGTTCAGGTACGACTTATGCAGTGGCTGAAGCTTTCAACAGAAAATGGTTAGGAACCGAAAACAACCTTGAATATTGTCAAATTATCAAAGAACGATTGTCAAACAAAGAACATATTTCAAGGATAGCTTCAGGCAAAGATGAAATGGAAGCTATCCAGAGAAGACAAAAATTACGGGTTTAACATTTTCCAAACATCGCTCAACATAAATTTTGAAAAGGGAAAGATATATTGGTTGAATGGACGCTGTAATGCTTTCGAAGGCAAATCAAGATAATAGTAACCTTCTAATTGAGCTAAGAAACGAGTGTAAACCATAAATAAATTTGAAACAAAGGTATAGCTTATTTTAATTTCATCCGCATCCTCTTTTCGTTGAATATCATTCTGTGATATTCCGACAACACGAACTGGGTGTCCAACAAAGCGCTCCATAAGGACTTTATCAATGAATATCTTTGGCATTCGATCTTTTGTGGTCGTCTTGAGAGAAACAACTATTTCATTTGGATTTATATTCGTAGCATCTGACCTAACACTTTCATAAGGAGAAATTATAACATCGGTCTCACACCGATAGTATTTGTTGCCCTCATCTGTTTCATAAGGAATACTTAAAACAACTTTTTTCATGGATATTTCCAAAGTGCTCAACAACGTTCTAATAAGTTCTTCAAATCTATTACCAACATATTTTCTAGCGCTATTTGATTGCACCATTAAATCAAGACCAATTCATGCAGCTTGTTGAATGGCATAAATAACACTATCTACTAAGCGATATTCTTCTGCGTTAAATTTTCTTTCTTCGTTTCTCAAACGAGTTAGTATTAGATCAAACTTGTTGTAATTATTATTGAAAATGCTGGCATTACGTATAAATAAATCATTTCGGAATGGACGAACAGATTTTCTTGTCCCAGCAATATTTGAAGAGCAAATTTGATAACCATTGAATTCTGATTCTTCGTTCAAAACATCTGGGATATAGTTTAATACACGAGTTGTAATATCTCTAAACTGTTGAATATCGCTTTTTGTTTTCTGCAAATCTTCCGATAATGAACTCATTAATACTCCAGTAGTTTTTCAAAAGTTAAAAAATTAGTTAGTACTACCACCGTAAATCCGTTTTTTTGTTTTCTATAACTCCACAAATCACTGCTTCACAGCCACACACTCAATCTCAATCAAAACATCTTTGGGCAGACGCGCGACTTGAACTGTTGAACGCGCCGGTTTATGCTCGCCAAATTCTTCTTCGTAAATTGTATTCATCTTGGCAAAGTCGTCCAAGTTTATCATAAAGACGGTGCACTTAACAACGCTGTTCAATGTTAGATTTTCAGCTTTCAAAACCGCGCGGATGTTTTTAAATACTTGTCTAGTCTGCGTTTCTATATCTTCACCGATAATTTTCATTGTAACCGGGTCCAAAGGAATTTGTCCCGAAAGAAAAATTAAATTTCCAACTACTACAGCTTGTGAGTAGGGACCAATAGCGGCGGGAGCTTCCGTAGTTGAAACAATTTTTATTTGTGCTGAGAGTACGGTAGAGAAGATGAGCAATACAAATGTGACGAGAATTTTTTTCATAATTTCCCCATTGCTTGATTCAACTTAAGAAGAAAAATAGATAAGTGCCAAAGTTATAATTGCCGGCAAAGCTTGAGTATAAAGTATCGAGCGCTTTGCGGTTAATCCGCCGAAGACTCCGGCAGCTAAAACACAGCATAGGAAGAACATCTGAACGTGAATCTGTCCGGAAGTGAAACCCCAAACCAATCCGGCAGCAAGAAAGCCGTTGTACAAACCTTGGTTAGCGGCAAGTGCTTTGGATGATTTTGAAAATTCTTCCGTCATCTGAAATATTTTTCTTCCGACGCGGTGATCCCAAAAATACATTTCAAGAATTAGGAAGCCGATGTGTTCAAGTGCAATGAATAACAAGAGTATATCTATGAGTGTTTTCATTTTCTCTCCGGTTGCGATGAAAGATTTTAATGTGCTAATGTTTGTTCGATTTCCAAAAACAATATGGCAAGCGTTCTACAATTAATCAACGATCCAAATTTCTAATTACTAACGACTGATGACTAACGACTATCATTTCAGTTGTATCTGTACGTTTTCTCAATCCAGTATTCTATTTGGCGGCCATCCATTTTAATTTTCTCCCAGCGAGATTTGTACGCGGCTTCCAAAACGTGTTTCAGAACTTCGCTATCGCCGGTCGTGTTCATAACAACTTTGTGTTCTTTCACAATTCCATCTATGCCAATCTTGAGCAGCAGAACTATCTCTCCATTTGTGCCTTCAACATTTTGCGGAATAACTTCAAGAATCTGCCGCGGCATAAAGGGAAGAGGAGTATAATCCTTTCCGAGTCCGCTTCCATAGCCGTAACCTTTTCCAGCTCCGCCGCTTCCTCCGCTTCCTTTTCCCGTTCCGGCACCAGAAGAGATTTTTATTGAATCTTTTTGATCGAACAAGTTGGTTTCTTTACCGAATGGTATCAGAGTGGAATCTATAGAAGGTACCGGCGTGCCGGAAATTGTTTGTGATGGCACAGCGCCGTTTCCAATTTCGTCTGTCGCGCTGCCAAACGAAACGCCGCCGGGAATTACTTCACCAATATTGATGAACTGCATCTTTGCGGTATAAGTATTGATATACTCTCTTTGAATTTCCCTACCGGATATTTCCGGCAAAAAATGAATCGAGAATAAAACTATGCAGTGAGCAACTATGCTGATGATAATTCCGGCAGTAAAGTTTTTGCGATATCTTTGCTGCCAATTCTCGAACACTTCGTCCCCGCAAGAAAAAAGTTAATTATTAGGTGAATACGCGGCAATCACACTGCAAGCTAAGATTAAAAGTAAATTAATTCATCATATATTTCTACACCGATAGGAACTTAGGATTTGTTAATTTGGTTATCAGTTTATAAAAGTTCTGAAATAAAAAAGGCGATTAAATGACAGTGAAAGAAAAATACGGCGACTGGGCGCTTATTACGGGCGCATCCTCCGGTATTGGTGAAGAGTTTGCGAGGAGACTCGCGAAAGAGAAAATAAATTTGATTCTTGTTGCAAGAAGAAAAGAACGACTGGAAAAACTTTCTGGGGAGTTAAGCAAGGCATACTCTATTGAAACTGTGGTAGCGTCGGTTGATTTATTGCAAGATGATTTTTTGACGGCACTGAAAGAAAAAGTAGGCAAAAGGGAAGTTGGAATTCTAATCAACAATGCCGGCTTTGGCTCCA
>JAMCSN010000337.1 GCA_023381535.1 Bacteroidota bacterium | reverse complement strand
TTTCGTTGCTTCTGATTGCGGCATGTTCCTCGTTAACACTGAAACCGGCTGATTTCGGCTGGCCGATTGAAACGGTTTTAAAAGTTAACAACAAAGGTTACGTTGAAGAACAGAGGTACTCATTCTCTCTGAAAGTTAAAAAACTTTTCTGGGAAGAATTTGCAGATTCGACAAACTTTACCGGCAAAGAAATTAGAATGATCCGCGATACTGGCGGTTACTACTTTGTGACCGGAGCTAATTTTAAAAATGTTTATGTCTTTGAATTTGAAGACGGAGGATTAAGTCTCGAAAAGAAAATTCAAATTTCGGAGAAGTCTTTAACGTCTCCGGCGTTTAACCAGAAATCACCCAACATCGAACTGCTCGATGGTTCGAATAAATATTTATTGAACTACAAAGGCATTGTGAGGTAACTGACATGAACATGAACAGATTTTTCATTTTGACTTTTATTTTTTTCGCCTTTGTTTTTAGTCAAGCTTCTTTTGCGCAATCAGATTACGAGAAAACGCAAAATTTTAAAACACGCTACAAACAATTGGAAGACGCAATTAAAAACGCTGCCTCAATCGATGAATGTAACGTAATCGGTGAGAACATTGCAAAATTGAAAACCGATTTCACTTCGGACGCGGTGCTGCTGGATAAAAGTTTGTATCCGGAAACATTTGAATCTTCATTCACAAAGATTGAACGTGCCTTGGAAGTACGGAAAGGTGATTTTACACAAATCGTAGAATTGAAAACACAGGTCGGCACGCTTCAGGATCAAGTTTCGGAATTGAGCCAGCAGAACGAAGGATTAATTGTGCAGATCAAACAGCTGCAATTAAAATCGACAAAAGACGCGCAAACTATCGCGTCGTTGCAAAAGTTAGTTAGTCAGCTCAAATCCAATATTGCTCAGCGAGATGAACTTGTGCGCGGTTTGGTTGACAGCTTGCTTGCCGAATTTGTGAAAACACCCGGCACGCTTAACGAAGTTGAGAAGCAGGCAATATTCAACAAAGTTGACAGCGGAAATTTGTTCTACAATATCGAGCGGACGATCAGCGACAATATTCAGTTCATGAAAGTAACTCAGACAACCCCCGACGATCTTTCCAACATGAAAAAACAGTATGCCGATTTCAACAAAGTTTGGCGGCAGATAGGACCGAAACTGGCGGATGTTTATTTGAACAAACGCGACAAAGCTGCCGAGATTGCAAATATCGATAACATGTTTGCCGACTGGAATTCAAAAATAAATGATGAGATATGGGGACAAGTCAACCGTCTGTTCCGCGAGAAACAACTTCCCCTTTTGCCTTTTAGAAACGGCGGACAGTTTGTTAACAGTGTTTCGTCGTTTGTTGACGATGAACTTAAAAATCTTCCGGTCAAAGGTTCTTCACAAGCCGAAAAAACTTTTTATATGTTTACCGACAGCGTTTACTTTAAGACCGTTCAGCCGACATGGATACCGATCCTTATCGAGAACAATATGATGAGCTCTGCGAATAAAGATACGATTGAAAAGAGAATCTCAACTTGGAAAGAAAAAGTTGCGCCGGCATCAAAATGGAACTGGGTTTATTTTGTCGGCGGATTCATAATCATCGCGCTGCTTGTTGCTTATTTTATGAAAGGGAGAAAAAAACAGCCGGTTAGTGTTGAAGAAAAATCTTAGCGTAGGGAACGGTCTGCCCGCTTCCCGTCTCGCCTCCCGCTTCGCTCGCGTAGCGAGTCTGCTTGCCGAGGCGGGCGCTCTCGCGAAAGCGAGGCGAGAGACCCTTCCCTACATATTTAATAACCGAAAAACTTTTTCCGCTTGCCAATTCTATTTTATCATTTTTAATTTCTTCTAAACCATATTTTTGTGCTGTCTTTTTAAACTCTTCCGGGTCAATCAATTTTATAAGAGGACTTAACAATTTGAGCGATTGAAATTGCGTCTCGGAAACCGGCGAAGAAGTTTCGCTCGGAAGTTGAAGCACAACACTTAAAACACCATCCGGCATTAACCATTTAGAGATTTTATTGAGAAGCTCATCAACATCAACATATTCAAAAATCAGTGCGGCGTGTATCAAGTCGAAGGTTGAAAGTGGAAGGTTGATTGCTGCAAGATCGCTGCAAATTAGTTTTAGCTGCGGCAATTTCTCTGCATACCGCTTTTTGCAAACTGCGATGTATTCCGGATTGATATCTACGCCGACAACTTTTTCAATATTTCTTCCGACTGAATGTTCAAATCCATTTCCGGTTGTGCAGCCGAGAGCCGCAATTGATTTGGGCGAGAATTCGTTCAATACATCGGCAAAAATTTTATTCAGCATTTGCAACTGTAAAACATTCGGCGCGGACATGTGTCCTTCATAATCTTCCGCGGAAATTTTAAGCCAAGGGTTTTGAGATTTCATTTTTTGTTTCCGTTTAAACAATCTAAAGATATTTTTGCGCGCCTACATTTGCGGCGGATTGTTCCAGTCGATCGGTCCGTGATTGAATCTGTACTGCAGCCGGGGTAAAACAATTTTACTCCAAGCGTAAGAAAAATATTCGTAAACTTTATTCCATTCATCACTTTCACCCCATCCAATCTGAATAAAGTGAAGCATGGTTTTTTTCTCGTCCATTTTTTCAAAATGAAGTATCACTACCGTCTTCTGCTTGCGGATTTCCTGATATTGCGGAGGGGCGTTCCATGTAAACGAAAACATTCTCTCCGGATCGATAGCTAAGATTTTATTACCTTCTCCACCGCGCGTTCCTTCTTGACCGAGCGGATCGAAATACATTTCATATTCACCGTCAACTTTCAAATTTATTTTGCAGCCCGGCGCAAAGAAAGACTTAACGCCGTCTTCTGTCGTCCACGCTTTCCATACTTCCGAAACCGGTGCGTTTATTTCAGCATCCAGCTTAATAGCTTTTTCTTCTTGCTGACCAAATAGATTAACTGTAGCGAAGACAAATACAACAAAAAATCCGGCATATAATTTTGCTTTCGTTTCACTTTTCACGTTTTACCCATTAGCTATCTATTTTAAATAAATTCCATCGGTGAACCAGCCGCACCAATGTTTGTATGAAAAGACCGCAGTAATTCCCATGCTTGTATTCTTAACCGGCAAAACTTTTTCCGTAAATGTGTCGGAATACTTGAAAAGTTTAGCGCGCAATGTCCCGGCTTTTAATTCGTTCACAACTTTTGTTATCGTCAATAAACCAAATGCAATAGGATATCTTCCGCACCAGAGCGGAACTACTTTCTCTTTGTTATCGCCCTGCCAAATTTCTTTTGTAAGATTTTCAATTGAAGATGAACCGATCATTCCGTCTAAAAAAGTATGAAGGATTCTCCGGTCGTTATCAGTTGCGAGCTTGTGCGCATTGCTATCCATGCCGTAAGGAGAATTTGAGAAATCTTCTCCATAATGATCCGCGTCGTTGGAAATCAAAAAGAAAATATCTTTGCCAAGCTCCAGCTTATTTTTATGAACGTATTCCGTTATTATTTGAGAGAGTTTCGCGCTGAGCGAATCCATTTTTCCAAACGACATTTGCGTAACCATTATCGGTGTAATTTTAATTTCGCGGTTGTAATATTGGAGGAACGGTATCAGCGCTTCAATTGAGTGTTCTATGGTGTGAGCTTTGTTGCTAACAATAAAATCTTCTTTCGGAAGTTTTGATTTTATAAGTTCACGCAATGGGGAAACCGCTACGTCGCGGTAGGGACCTTGCCATTTATCAAACTCATCAAGAATAAGAACATTGGAAAGATTTCCTAATTCCTTTTTCACAGTTCCGTGTGTTACGCCAAAGATTACAACTTCCTTTGTTTTGATCAGCTTGTACAACGGATAGTAAACTTTTCCTGCATAGAGATAGTCATCGTGAACCGAAATTCCGGCAATCAAATTTTTTGATGAAAAGTTTTGCGTGCCGGGGTTCTTCGAAAGATAATTCATGAAACTGTTCATCTCTCCGGCGTTCCAGCAGAAACCAACATTGTCGCGGATGGGACGGAGGGTTTGGGAATGGAGAATGACGAATTGCGAATTGAGAATTATGAAAACAAACAGTGTAATAAATCTTTTCATTTTGTCACCTTTAGATTTAATACTAATTCAATCTAAATACTATATTGCATATCATCAAATAAATTTCTCGAAAGGACTACGAGGTAAAAATGGAATTGACGTTATCACGAATCGCACTCGGTCTTTGGCGTTCGCACGAATGGCATTATTCTACGGCTCAACTTGCCGATTTGGTAAAACAGTCGCTCGATCTCGGAATAGATACATTTGATCATGCGGATATTTACGGTGATTACGAATGCGAAGCGCTGTTCGGAAATGTTCTGAAAGAAGATCCGTCTCTGCGGAACAAAATGAAAATTGTAACGAAGTGCGGAATTAAACTCATAAGCAAAAACCGGCCGGATCACACGGTCAAATCTTACGACACCGGCAAGAAACACATTATTGATTCGGCAAACACTTCGCTGAAAAACTTCAACACCAATTATATCGATCTGCTTTTGATTCATCGACCCGATCCATTTATGAATGCGGATGAATCTGCCGCAGCGTTTAACGAATTAAGAAAATCGGGAAAAGTTTTGCACTTCGGAGTTTCAAACTTTTTGCCTCATCAATTTACTCTGCTGCAATCGCGTTTGGATTTTCCATTGGCTACAAATCAAATTGAAGTTTCGGTTCTGAATCTTGAACACTTTGAAAACGGCAATATCAATTTCCTTCAAGAGAAAAGAATTGCGCCTATGGTCTGGTCGCCGTTTGCGGGCGGAAGAGTGTTTTGGGAAAACAGCGAACGTGCAAACCGTGTTCGGAATGTTCTGCATGAGATAGCTAACGCGCATCAAGTAGGTGTTGATGCAGTTGCCGCGGCGTGGCTTTTGGTTCACCCGGTAAATTTTTCGGTCGTTCTTGGAACGGGAAAACTTGAAAGAATTAAATCCGCGATGAAAGGATTTGAAATCAATCTGAGCCGTGAAGAATGGTTTAAAATTTTAGCGGCATCAAAAGGGCAAGAAGTACCCTGATAAATTTTATTCTGTTACTATCTTCGGGCAAAGTGTAACACAAAATTTCAGTGTTGGAATTATCGCCGCGGAAAAAGGTAACCGGCGAGAAAGAAAAAACCGTTTTTCAATTCCAATCCTCCTTTAAATCTTTTCTTTGGTCTCTCGTATGTTCCAACAGCCATTTGTAAACTTCCGGATTGTTGTAAGTTTCAGTCCAGGAATCATGACCGGCGTCTGGATAAACCGTGAACTCAATATTCCCTTTACAAAACTTCAAAGCATCAACCATGTCTTGGGCTTTTTTGATAGGAACAATAGGGTCTTTCTCCCCGTGAAAAACCCAAACCGGCAGATCACCGATTTCACAGATTGTAAAAGGATCACCCCAGCCGCAGACCGGAACAATTGCGGCAAGACGATTTGAAATTTCATTTGCAAGTTTCCACGTACCGTTGCCGCCCATGCTGAGACCTGTAATGTAGATTCGGTTCGTATCAATCTTGTAGTCTTTAACCGCTTCATCGATTAATGCAATTAGCGGTTCAGTTTTCCATCTTGTTCCGTTCGGGCATTGCGGAGAAATTATTACGAACGGAAAATTTTTTCCTTCTTCAACCAGCTTTGGCGGACCGTTTCTTTTTACGAGTTCGAGATCGTTGCCGCGTTCGCCGGAACCGTGAAGAAAAATCATTAACGGCCACTTGTCTTTGGAATCATAATCTTTCGGGAGATAAAGTAGATAGTTCAGATTTATCTTTGCCGTGTATGTTGTTTGAATTCTTTTTTCGATTTGCCGCTTCATTGTGGTTTCAGTTTGCGCGGTATTAAAACCGGTTACAAACAGCAGCAAAGATATTCCTGCAAAAAGAAATTTTATTGTTTTCAAAGAAGTTCTCCATTTTAATCGATTGAAAAAGTTGATTCAAGCAGATCGACGGAATTCGTTCCGACAAAAACTTTGAAGTCTCCCGGTTCAATAGTGAAATTCATGTTGATGTCGTAAAACTTCAGCTTATCCGGTGTGATTGTAAACTCAACCGTTTTTGTTTCGCCCGGTTTCAAATCCACTTTTGAAAAATCTTTTAGCTCTTTGACAGGCCGCGTTACGCTTCCAACCAAATCTTGAACGTACAGCTGAACAACTTCTTCACCTTCGCGGCTGCTGACGTTCTTTACATCAACTTTGACTTTCAGCGGCTCGCCATTCTTTATTTTGTTTGAGCTCAATGAAAGGTTGGAATACTCAAACTTCGAGTAGCTCAATCCGTAACCGAAAGGATAAAGCGGTGTATTCTGAAGATCGAGATAATATGATGTGTAATGATCATTGGGATTGTACGGGCGACCGGTATTTTTATGATTATAGTAGATAGGAACTTGTCCGACCGAACGCGGAAATGTAACCGGAAGCTTTCCGTTGGGATTGTAATCGCCGAAAAGAACATCGGCAATCGCATTGCCGCTTTGAATACCCAAGAACCATGTTTCAACCACTGCTGGAATATTTTCAGAAATCCAGTTAATTGTCAGAGGTCTTCCGTTCATTAAAACAACTACAACCGGCTTGCCGGTCTTGAAAATTTCTTCTGCTAATTTTTCTTGAACGCCCGGCAAATCAAGACTTGCTCTTGCGCTGGCTTCACCGCTCATGTTTAGCGATTCACCCAAGCAGAGAATTACAGCGTCTGCCTTTTGCGCCGATTCAACCGCACTTTTGAAACCATCGACACTTGTTCCCGTAATAGTACAGCCTTGCGAATACAAAATATTTGCTGAAGCGCCGAGTTTACTTTTTACTCCATCTAAAACGGTAATTACATGAGTTGAATCGCTTACTCCGGACCAAGGTCCCAAAGGATCTTCATGAGAATTAGCTAACGGTCCGATCACTGCAACGGATTTTATTTCTTTACTTAACGGCAGAATATTTTTTTCGTTCTTCAGCAGCACGATGGATTCGCGGGCAACATTGCGGGTTGCTTCAACTATTTTTTTGCTGAACTCGGTTTCTTTTTCTCTTTTCTCGTCGCAGTATTTGTAAGGGTTGTCGAACAGTCCAAGTTCAAACTTAACGCGCAAAATTCTTCTTACGCTTTCATCAATATTTTGTTGAGATACTTTCTTTTCCTCGACGAGTGTTTTCAAATTTCTAATGTATGCGTTCGATTCCATGTCCATATCAACGCCGGCTTTAATTCCAAGTTCGGCGGCTTGTTTCAAATCTTTTGCAACTCCGTGCGGAATAAGTTCGCCGATCGAATTCCAATCGCTCACGACAAATCCTTTGAACTTCCAGTCATCGCGTAAAATTTTTGTTAACAGTTCGTAATTTGCCGAAGAGGGGACGCCGCCGATTTCGTTAAATGAACACATCAACGTTGCCACACCAGCATCAACCGCCGCTTTGAAAGGTCTCAAGTAAACTTCATGAAAAGTTCTTTCGGAAAAATCGGCGGTGTTGTAATCTCTGCCGCCTTCTGCTGCGCCGTAACCGGCAAAATGTTTTGCGCAAGCCGCAATCGTATTATTCGCAGAAAGATCATTTCCTTGAAATCCTTTAACGGCAGCGGCAGCCATAACGGAACCGAGATACGGATCTTCGCCGCTTCCTTCAACAATTCTTCCCCAGCGCGGATCTCTTGCAATATCGACCATCGGCGCAAAGGTCCAATGCACGCCGGCTGATGCAGCTTCCGTTGCCTGCCATCGTGTTGATGTCTCGACTAATTTTGGATTCCACGAACTGGCTTCTGCAATCGGCACCGGAAATGTTGAGCGGAAACCGTGTATTACATCCAAACCAAAAATTATTGGAATTTTTAGTCGTGATTGTTCAACAGCAATCTTTTGAATTTTTCTTGTTAAATCTGCGCCGATCACATTTAAGAATGATCCGACCTTTCCGGTTCTCACAAGTTCTTCACGGTCTCTAACGCTATTATCCGTACGCGCTCCGGTTTCCCAACCGCCCGAATATTGATTCAGCTGACCGATTTTTTCATCAAGAGTCATAAGGGTAAGAACAGAATCGACCCTCTGCTCAATTGTTTTCTGCTGTGCATACAGGATAGATGCGTAAATGATCAAAACTGCTGTAAAGAATTTCTTCATACTTTCCTCAACAAAAAGGTTTATGAAAAATGCTGCTTATTATTTTAAATGGATAAATTTTATACCGGAGAAGGAATTGTTAAATAATGCTGTCGGTTTCTTCCAACAGCACGCTTGCGTACTTGTTAAATGCTTCCGCTTTATTGATGATACCGACATACTCATCATTCTGAACAACAGGTAAACTGTACATACGGTTCTCTTCAAAAATTTTTATCATTTTCTCGAAGTCCTCTTCGGCATCTACGGCAATGAAATCTTTTTTCATAATCTCGTAAACAAGAATCACGTCGTAGATTTCCGAGTTGAGCAGAATTTCCCGCACGTCGTCCAGATTAATAATTCCCAAAAGTTTATTGCTGCTATCTACAACGGGATAAATATTCTGTTTGGAACTGGAAATAATAGAAATCAATTTTCTGAGCGTGAAGTTCGGTTCAACAATTTTAATATTCGATTCAACTATATCTAAGATTTTAAGCTGATGCACCGATGATTTATCTTTTGTTGAACGGAAATGAATTCCCTGGTCGGCTAGTGCAGAAGTATAAACAGAGTAAGTTTGAAAATGTCGTGAAATAAAATATGAAATCGCAGAAACAATCATGAGGGGCACAATCAAAACATAACCGCCGGTAATTTCCGCAATTAAAAATATTCCTGTTAACGGCGCATGAATTACGCCGCTAAGAATTCCCGCCATTCCAACAGCAATAAAGTTTACATGATTGAGCTGCGCAATATGCAGTACACCGGTTAGGCGAGCCATAAAAAATCCAACAAGCGCACCGGTAATTAGCGAAGGCGCGATAATTCCACCATTACCGCCGGAGCCGAGTGTTACGGATGTTGCAATTGGCTTTATAAGAATGGAGAGAAACACAATCAGTAAAACCAAAACATCGTTCGTTCCGAAATTTGAATAGACACCGTTGGCGAACAAACTGTGATAATTGAGAACCAAAAGTTCTGTAACGGTATTATAACCTTCGCCGAACAAAGGCGGCAGAACAAAAATTAGTGCGCACAAAACGAGTCCGCCTAATATTGCTTTCAGATAAACTCTTTTCTCATGATGGAAATATCGTTCGATGTAAAGTGTTGTCCTGATCATATAGAGGGATATAAATCCGCATAATATTCCCAATAATATATAGTACGGTATTGCGGAGAACTTCCATCCTTCGGTAACAAGAAAAAATAATTGTCCGCTGTATAAAAATTTCGACAAGACTGCGGCAGTGGCTGATGAGATAAGCAACGGAATAAAATATGGAATCGATAAATCCGGAAGCAAAACTTCAAACGCAAAAATTACACCCGCAATCGGACTGTTAAAAATTGAGCTTATTCCGGCGGCAGAACCGCACGCGAGAAGCAGAGTTCTAACTTGATAATTCAATTTGAATTTCTTTGCGACGTTGGAGCCGATTGCTGCGCCTGTAACCACTATCGGAGCCTCCAGTCCGACCGATCCTCCGAATCCTACTGTGAACGCGCTGGTAATTAGATGCGAATAAGTTTTCTTTGCCGGCAAATCTGATGCGCGTCTTACAATTGAATAAATTATGTTGCTAAGGCCCGGGGTGATCTTTCCCTTTAGGAATGCGCGAACGAAAAAAACCGAAAGAAGAATACCTATCAAAGGTAGAAAAAATTTGAGAATCTCAGACGGAAGATTCTGTGGTAAGTCTTGTGTGATCGTATGGAAATAACGGACAGTGTTTTTCAATACAACCGAAGCTAATCCCGAAAGAATTCCAACAACAAGGCTGGCAATAATTATGAAAGTTTTTTCGTTTATTATTTTTTTCTTGATGCCGGGTAAAATCAATTTAGGAAAAACCTTAGCTTTCTTTCAAAGTTTGTTTCGCAAATATATTAATTAAGAACTCATGTTACACAAAAAACAAAAACTGTCCGCCAGTGTCGAGATTTTCAACATTATGTCGCCCCGCTGGGGCTTTGACTGTTTTTGGTGTGTGGAGTGCTACCAATATGCCGCTCCTATCGGAGCTTTTAGAAATGGCGTTCTTCGCGTTGTTTTGTAGTGTTCATAGTCCCGGAGGGACGAAATATTGGTAGAAAGGTTATGATTGAAAAAAGTCTTTGCACAAAACTAATATTTTCATATTTTACACGGTAGCCATAACAAAATGGGGGAAATATGAATCTCTCAATGTTGTCTCACTACTTCGATAATTCCGTTTCTCCGGTTTCGCTTTTTTCAGCTTCTCCTGTTTTAAAAATTTTGTTCGCAAGCAAAAATCTGCATTCACCGTTTTGCCGCGATACCGTGATACACGGCGGATTGCATTCTAATGGTTTCGATTTTGGGTACCAATCATAAACGATTGTACTAATTAATCAAACATCAACCATTTGTAAGGAGGGTAAGATGAAAGTCGTACGTATGGTTCCATTGAGTAATTCGGGCAGCGGAAAAGTTGCCGCATTCTTCGATATGCAAACCGATGACGAGATTGTCATCAAAGGATTTCGTCTTGTCAGCGGTGCCAACGGTTTGTTTATTTCCGCACCGAACGACAAAGGCAAAGACGGAAAGTATTATGAATCGGTGATTCTTCCGAAGAAAATGAAATCGTCTTTGGAGAAACTTGCCGTTGAAGAATACAACAACCGGCAAAAGTGATAGTTGTAAAATTATTCCGTTAGTCCGCAGTATGCTTTTGAATTTTAGAAGTTGCTGCGGACTTTGTTTTTCCATTGCAAAAGAAAGTTTTGGTTTATCGATTGCGGTTGTAACCGGATGGCTTTTCGTATTCTGGTATATAACCGGCGGTCCTGCTGTTGATAATTATGAAAAACTAAACCCAATTACCTTATCAAACGACTGCGTCAAAGACGCGGTCGCTTTGCGGGTTAACTGGGTTCTTACTTTTTAAATAGTGATTTACCTTTTTTTATTAACTCATCATTGTTGCATCTGAACTCATAAACCACTTTCCCGATTTTCATACATTTCTCTTCGGATTTATGAATTGATACAACTGTCTTATAGATATTATCAGCATCTTTTTCACTTTTGCAATTAACTATATTGATTTGGATTCGGCCCATATCAGTTTCTATTATGTCATTAGTTATTGACAAGGCTTCACCTCCAAATTTTTCATTAAATAAGACGATCTTCTCATCGGGAACAATTATAGTTTTTACAACCGTCCATTTTTCCGGTAATAATTTTTCAATACTTGATTGGCAAAACAATGTTTGATTAAATGAAAAAGCAATTATTAAAATTATTAAGACTTGTTTAAATGTTTTCATAATTACCTCTTTTTGTTTTTATACAAACCAGCTAACTATTAATTAACCCGACATAAAACGTCGGGACGCAAAGAACGCTAAAATGGCGGACAAGCCCGTCAACAGAAATTGCGACGGTTGTTGTTTATCTATCTAGGAGAAAAAGAAAATCTATATTCTTTGTTTGAAATCTATAAAACCAAGCGCCCCAGTTTGAGATGTGTTTTGGACTTTTTCAACTTAACTGAAAAGAAAACTTTTGTCAACGTCTTTTTGGGGCATTGTCAGTTAACTGCATTGAGGTTAAACTTGTTGCGGTATTCAATGGGCGAGACGCCGGCAATTTTTTTAAATACTTCTCTGAACGCTTTGGTATCCGTGTAACCGACATCGTACATAACTTCGCTTACGGTTTTTCTGCCGGCTTCCAATTGTTTTTTCGCAGCTTCAACTTTTACTCTTTGTATGTATTCTACAATTGAATTGAATGTCGCTTTCTTAAATCTCCGTTCAAAAGTTCTTCTGCCTATTTGAAACCTTTCGGATAACTGATCAACAGTGATCTTTTCTCTAAAATTATTTTCAATAAATTCCTGAACATTTTTTATTGCGTCATCGTCGTGTGTTTTTTGTCCCTTGAATATCATAAACGGGGACTGACTATCACGCTCCGTATCAACCTGAAATAATTTAGAACAATGAATAGCGACATCCCTACCGACATATTTCTCGATGAGGTAGAGAATCAGATTGGAAGAAGAAAACGCTCCGCCGCTTGAGTAAGTACCCTGCTCGTCTGTAATAACCTTATCGATAGTTAGATTAACCTGCGGAAACATTTCGCGAAATTCGTTTGCGGCTCTCCAGTGAGTGGAACAATGTTTTCCATTCAATAAACCGGTTGATGCCAATAAAAAAGCGCCCACACATAGACTTGCAACTTCGGCTCCTCCTTTATATTGTTTAACTATCCACGGTATGAAGCCGGTGTTTAACGGCAAATTTTTCTCCAGGTCGTCCTCGAGCGCAGGAACAATTATTAAATCCGTTTTCTTAACATCTTCAATTAATTTATGCGGCGTGATAACATATAAACCGTTGTTCAGTATTATCTTCTTGCTTAATCCAACAAACTCCACTTCGAACAGCGGCTGTTTGTTTTGACTGATCAGAAAATTATTTACTTCGGAGAAAGCATGCCGTGGAATTTCTATGCTGCTTAATCGTGCGTTATTTAGTGCCAGTATTGATATGTGTTTCATAAAATAAACTTAAAAAAAGAGCTTGTCGCAATCAACCCCTTAGATTGTCGTATTTGCGGTACGACAAAAACTGTTATAGGCGTTATGTTTGCCCCCGTCCACAGAAAGTAGGGATTATGGAAAAATATAAATTAAACAGTGACATAAAAGTTATTTGTGTAACTGCGGATTCGTTCCCAAGTGGAATTTTAGGCGCGCATAATACGTTACACTCTATGCTTCCCTCCGATAACGGAAGAAACTTTTTTGGTATTTCTTCTCCTGACCGGAAAGGGGATATTATTTACAAAGCAGCGGTCGAAGAATCGTTTGAAGGTGAAGCCGAAAAACTTGGCAGCGAAACTTTTGTAATTAGGAAAGGGGAATATATCCGCATACCGATTCAAAACTTCATTAACGATGTTCTGAGCATTGATAGGGCATTCAAAAATTTAATCGCCGATCCCAGAATCGATCCGCACGGTGTGTGCGTTGAAATGTACACCGGCAGCGATGATATGCGGTGCATGGTAAGATTGGATCCGGCAGAACTAACTTGAAAAAAAATCATAACTATAACTTCATCAAAAATTCAAAGGAAAATGTCATGTTACAAATAAATCCATACTTGAACTTCAGCGGCAACACCGAAGAAGCATTTAATTTTTATAAATCCGTTTTTGGCGGGGAGTTTAGAATGCTGATGCGTTTTAAAGATACTCCGGAAGCCGGCAATATACCGGATGATGCAAGAAATCAAATTATGCACGTTGCTTTACCGCTTGGTAAAGACAATGTGTTGATGGGAACTGATGCACCGGAATCAATGGGATTCGGTCTTAAGTTTGGGAACAATGTTCACATCTCAATACAAACGGAAAGCAAGACAGAGGCAGATAAATTATTTAAAGGTTTATCCGCCGGCGGAAAGGTTCAGATGCCTATGGCTGATATGTTCTGGGGTGATTACTATGGCGCTTTTACAGACAAGTTCGGAGTTCAGTGGATGATAAGTTTCACTAAGCAAGGTTAACAAATGAAAACAGCGAAAATTATTTTTTGGGTAACAACAAGCATAATATTTCTTTTTGAAGGTGTGATGCCTGCTCTAACCTTTCAATCGGAAATGGCAAAGGAAAGCATCCGGCATCTTGGTTATCCGCTGTATTTTGGAAATGCGTTTGTTGTTTTTAAAGTACTTGGCGCCTTAGCGCTAATCATTCCGCAAACACCTAAACGTATTAAAGAGTGGGCTTATGCCGGCTTTGCATTCGATTTTATTTTTGCTTGCATTAGCAACTGGGCTGTTGATGGATTTGGCGGACAGGCGCTTTTTCCGCTTTTGTTTCTTGTAATTCTTGCTACGTCCTATGTCTTTCACGACAAAATTAGTTCGACCAAATTGTAAATAATTTGGCGTGTTGAAGGGTGTGAAATAAATGAAAGGGAATCAACATGAGAAAGTTAAACGTATTCAATTTCGTAACGCTCAACGGATATTTTGAGGGACTAAATCATGATATAAGCTGGCATAGACACGGTGCTGAAGAAAATAAATTGTCTGATGATTCGCTGAAAGCCGAAGGCATTCTTCTCTTCGGCAGAAGAACTTACGAGATGATGTACAGCTTCTGGCCAACTCAAATGGCAGCAGTACAATTTCCCGAAACTGCAAAGGGAATGAATAGATCCGGGAAAATTGTCTTTTCCAATACAATGAAGAAAGCAGAATGGGAGAACACAAAAGTAATCGGCGGAGATATTGTGGCAGAGATGAAACGGATGAAAAAAACTAAAGGGTTGGACATGGTTATTTTGGGAAGAGGCAGTATTGTAACTCAATTTGCCGATGCCGGGTTGTTAGACGAAATTAACGCGGAAATAAAAACAGATAAAAAACAAAGGAGAGGTAATCTATGGTGAAACAACTGATCGTCGGAGACGCCATGCATGAGTTGGCCACTACGCGTCGCATCTTGGAGCGCTTGCCCGAGAAGCATATGAAATGGAAGCCGCACGTGAAATCGATGACGTTGGGCGGGCTGGCAACGCACATAATCAACCTGCTGAATTGGCAAGTCGCGATTTTACTTTACCCGGAATTCGATCTTTCGACCGTGCCGCATCGGCGGGAACCGTTGGAAAGACGAGAAGAGGTGCTGGAGGAATTCGACGCGAACGTCGTCAAGCTTGAAAAACTATTAGCCGAGTGCGACGAGAAAACGCTCGGCGAGGAATGGATCTTGCGGAACGGCGACCATATCATCTTGCGCCAATCGCGGGCGATCGCGCTTCGCACCTTCGGATTAAGCCACATGGTCCATCACCGGGCACAGCTCGGGGTATATTTGCGGCTTCTTGAGATTCCGGTGCCGAGCCTCTATGTTCCCTCGGCCGACGAAGAAGGCAAATAACTTTGATCTTCAAGGCTTTAGATGGGATTAACCGATCCAAGCCAATTGTATAGCCGAGTGTTAGTCGTACTTCATTACAAAAATAATTAGGAGGATATATGCAAAAGATAACACCGTTTTTGTGGTTTGATAATAACGCCGAAGAAGCGGTTAATTTTTATACATCACTGTTCAAAAACTCGAAGGAAGGAAATGCTTCACACTATGATGAAGCGGGAGCTAAGGTTTCCGGAAGACCGAAAGGATCGGTAATGACAGTCCCATTCCAGCTTAATGGTCAAGAATTTGTAGCATTAAACGGCGGGCCGCATTTCAAATTTAATCCGTCGGTGTCATTCATTCTAAATTTTGATCCATCAAAAGAAAAAAATGCGCGGAGGAATCTCGATACAGTGTGGGAAAAGTTATCGCAAGGCGGCACAGCACTTATGCCGCTGGACAAGTATCCGTTCAGCGAGCGTTATGGCTGGATGCAGGACAAATACGGACTTTCGTGGCAGCTCATTCTCTCGAATACGGATGGCGACGAGAGACCTTTTATTATACCATCGCTTATGTTTGTTGGAGCTGTCTGCGGCAAAGCGGAAGAAGCAAGTAACTTTTATCTCTCGGTATTTTCTGCCTCAGATGGAAAGAATACAAAACGTGGAATTACTGCCCGCTATCTCAAAGGAATGGAGCCGGATAAAGAAGGTACAATAATGTTTACTGATTTTATGATAGAGAAACAGTGGTTTGTATCAATGGACAGCGCCCGTGGGCATAATTTTAATTTCAATGAAGCAATTTCATTTGTAATTAATTGCGAGACTCAGGATGAAGTTGATTATTACTGGAAAAAACTATCTGAGGGTGGACAGGAAAGTCAGTGCGGATGGCTGAAAGATAAATTTGGTTTGTCGTGGCAGATTGTTCCAACCATTATTGGCAAGTTAATAGGTGGGACTGAGCCTGAAAAAGCGCAGCGAGCCATGCATGCATTACTTCAAATGAAAAAACTAGATATTGAAAAATTGAAACAAGCTTACGATGGTAAATAAGTACTACGAATTAAATAAAGTTAACAAGGGAATGATTAGGGATGCGCTTAAAATTGCTTACCGCGGAGTTGCATCAAAGAAAAGTAATTCTTAATCCGTGTTAATTAATTGGGAGAAAGTGAAAAAGTCTGTCACGACCTTTTTCACTTCCGCCAATATTAAAAATACCGCCTGTTCCAGCTAATGGTCAACTCTTCACAAGCTTAATATCGAAACGGCTGCTTTTTATCGAGATGAACGAGAACAACAAACCGAAAAGAATCTGAAAGAAGGAAGCGATGTAAAATTGAGTTATTCCGTGCAGCAGATCGGTAACCATAACCAGAACCTTGAGAACATTGATCAGTTCGTATATTGACAGAAGAACAAGAAAACCGCTCAAAAGCTGTCTCTTGTTTAATTGATCAATTAACCTTGAAATAATTATCATGAAAATAATTAAGTGACCAATTGAACCGGTAAGGAGAAGTGCGTTATTGCTCTCTTTTATGAGCCAAACAAAGATGAATAAGAAAATGAGGGCAAATGGTAGCCATAATAATTTTTTAGGACGCAGTGAACCAATCAGAATCAACATGAAAAATGGTGCAGTAAATTGGGCAGTTAATTTCCAAATAAATAGAAAGGACATCATAAGCGGATCAGCAATAGCCAGAACGAGAAAAAAATAAAAGTAATCTGTTTTATATTGCTTTATCGCCGGATATATCCAAAAGATCATGGATATTATGCTTATTACTTTTGCAATAATCATATCACAAAATTATGGACACCACGGTGGGCAAACTTGTGAAAATTCTAGTGTGCTCATGCCGTGTGTTACGGTTAAATGTTTTTTCCTAAGTTCTACTGTAATAGTGGTATCCTTGTTGATTCTTAGCAATTCTATAACCTTTGATTTGCTAAATACGTGAAAAACTGTTGTTGAGTCAACAGTCTTATTCGCCGGATATAGAACTTTCCTCTTGTCTCCCAGAATGAACAATTGCTTCTTTAGTATGTTCAGCATAACAACTTTTGAACTCTGGTCAACAATCTTGGTGAAATCTTTGACATTCATTTTTGATGACTGAAGAACTTTACCAAATAAACGATTGGCTTCGGATTTTTTCAAAACTTTTCCGTACGGCTGAGCTGATATTAAGTTGGCAACCCCAAAAAGGAAGAAACATAATAATGCAACGCTTACAATAATCTTTTTCATGCACACCTCCGAAATGAAAATGATTTCAAAGTTAACTTGCTTAAAATTAATATATTAAAATACGGAACAATTAGGAAATGGTTTCTTCTCTCAGTTGTTGTACGGATTGCCTCAAAAAAAAACTAACCGTAGATGATAGAAAAAATAGTCATTGCCTCAAAAGTAAATCTTACCATGGGAAAGTGAAAACAGCTAATCTAAACTGGTAAATGTCTTATCTAAGGTCACT
>JAMCSN010000386.1 GCA_023381535.1 Bacteroidota bacterium | reverse complement strand
TCTATGGATACAACTAAGTTCACACCAGAGGAACATTTCAATTATGCGATGAAGTTGTATAACGAAGGAGATTACGAACCGGCTCTTCAAGAATTTCAGAACTTTGTTCTTCAGTTTTCTGGCAGCGCTTTTAACGACGATGCTCAGTACTACTTGGCAATGACTTACTTCCAGAGAAAACAGTATTTGCTTGCCGCATACGAATTCAGCAAATTGATAAAAAATATTTCTGCAAGTCCGTTTGTATCAGATGCGCAATTTATGCTGGCAGAATGTTATTATAAGCTTTCACCGCCATACCAGCTTGATCAAGCATACACAAAAAAAGCGATAGAAGAATTCCAGGCATTCATAGATTTCTTCCCTTCAAACAAGAAGGTTGAGGAAGCCGACAGAAAAATTGAAGAGATGAACGAAAAATTAGCAGAGAAAGAATATCAGAGCGCAGTCATTTATGAAAAGATGCAGTATGAATACGCCGCAATGAAATATTATGCCATGGTAGTGGATACATACCATGATACACAGTATGCACCGAAGGCATTATACAACAAGATCAAAATTGAAGTGAAGAAAAAGTTAAACAACGATGCGCTCGCAGACATAAGTTTATTCTTAAACCGTTACCCCAACGACACGAACGCAAAAGAACTGCAAGGTATAGAAGTAGCATTATCGGATAAGAAATGAATTCGATGAGCCGAAAAAAAAATGTAAACGGATCGGTTGTAACGATGACCGAGCTTGTTCTGCCCCATCATACAAATCAGCTGGGCAATCTGCTCGGAGGTGAGCTGATGCATTGGATTGATATCTGCGCGGCTGTTTCGGCGGCAAAACATTCACAGCGCGTTTGTGTTACAGCTTCGGTTGACCGAATAGATTTCCATCATCCAATAAAATTGGGAAATGTTGTAACTTTGACTGCATCTGTAAATCGTGCATTCAAAACTTCCATGGAAGTTGGAGTGGAGGTTTATGCTGAATTGCTCACCGAAGGGACTAAGGTTCATACTAATTCTGCTTATTTAACTTTTGTAAGCGTTGACGAAAACGGGAAGCCTGTTGAAACATTCGAAATTGTTCCGGAAACAGATGAAGAAAAGAGAAGATTTGAAGAAGCTCTTAAGAGAAGAGAAAATCGTCTCGGTACCAGAAAACGTTCTAGTTAAAGTTATACTTTTTGCTTTCCTTTTTCTCTCAAACCTATCGGCACAAACTCCAATTAACGGTTTTTGCAGATATAGAGAATTTTCCATCAAGCCGAATTTTACAAACGTGTTTGGTGTGGACTATACAATAGATGGTTTCCGCGATCTAATAATCTACTCATCGACCGAGAACAAGTATTTATCTCTCACAGCAGATAACAAATCAAACTTTGGAAAGGCAAACGAAAGATATTCTCCTTATGCAATTTCCGAATTGCATGCAATGGCTAACGAAAACACGTCGAGAAGTTATTTCATCCTTTCCCGCAAGACACGGCAGGTTGGCATTGCCTCTTTCTCAAAGAGCGGATCAATTGAATGGAAAAGTAAAATAAAGTTTGATGGATATCCTACTAAGATTGACGTGGGTGATGTTGACGGAAACGGTAAGCGAGTTGGGCTTGTTTCCGGCGGATCACTTGATGGATTACATATAATTAGAGAAAATAAAAACCTTCTCAAGGAGACCTCACTCGCTAAAGGAAAGTCGTTCGTTTATTCCACTTTCATTGATCTTGATTACGATAAGTTTTTCGACATTGCGGCTTTCGATGTGCAGACAAATTCTTTCATTTTATATTATAACAATCACTACGGTGGTTTTGAAGAATCGCGTTCGATAGGGATGACCGGCGACTTGAGCGAGTTTAAATCTGCAGATTTTAATTCCGATGGATTTACCGATCTAATTTTTGTTCGTGATAATCATCTCGAAGTTTTATTGGGAGATTCGGTTTCGTCATTTCAGAAAAAATTTGTTTTAGAGACGCATGTTAAACCGGATCGATACGTAATTCAAGATTTCAACGGCGACGGATTCAACGATGTGGCTTTTCTTAACAAGCAGAGCGGAGAACTTTACATCTCCTTTGCGAAAGGCACCAACGTTTTTTATCCCCCGCTGCTTTATATGAAAAAACCGGGCTTGATTGATCTTGTTGCTTATGTTGATAGAGGCGGCAAGAAACTGGCTGTACTCAGCACCGAAGGAAAGCTGTACCTAATAAATTCAGTTATGTTAAATGATGACAACTTTTCAATCGCTCTCGGATTGAAACCTGGATTGGTGACTACGTTCGATTATCTGAACGATAAGTTCAAAGATATCTGTTACATAAATGAAAGCGAGCCGTCGCTCAATTTGCTGATCAATGAGCGCAGAAATTTGTTCAGAACGTTTTATTCAATACCGGTAACAATGGCGTTTGACGGAATGGAAATTGAAGATACCCGGAATAGACAGAAAACTTTTTTCCTTTATAAGAAAGGTGACAGAACTATTGAAGCTGTAGAAATAAACTTTGACGGTTTCCGCTACACAAAAAAATTTTTCTATGCCGATGGACCTATTGTTGATCTGAAAGTGGCATCAGATAAATCATTGGAGAACCCAACCATTTATGTGCTGATAAAAAAGAATCGTCAACTTGTGCTGCAAAGTTTTGTGTTCCGTGATTTCAGGTATGTCTTACTCAACTCGGATGTTATTTCCGATAACTCCGACAACGCTGAACTAACTTTAGGTACATTCAGAGAAATTTATTATTGGGTAAATTTTACAAATGAAATCGACTTGATGAGGGTGGTTTTTGATAAAAAGATAATTGAAAAAAATAATTTCATAAACAGAAAAACTTCTATTGGTGAAAATCCGAAATACGATTTAGTTTGTTTCAATGAGACTCTCAACCAGTATAAACCGGCGGCGGCAATTATTTCATCACAAAAAAGCAGTGATCTATATTTTATTTACGGGAATCAGGTGTCGAAATTTCCGCTTCAGCATCAAACCGCTGAGAATCCGTTGCTAAAGTATTATCTTGATTCGGCAGAGGATAAAATATTTTTTTCTTACGCAGATAAACGTGGTAAATTGCGAAGTGTTTCATTAGATGTCCGCTCAAAATCGAAAAAAGAAAACGATCTGACGGAATTAAATAAGATTAATAATTATTCTTTGGAAAGTTTAAGCGCTAAACGTACGTTTCTTATTTACTCTGATAACTACCAAAACACAATAACGTTTCAGAAATTTTGATGAAGAAACTCTCGCTAATATTTTTTTTGATTCCCGCTCTAAGTTTATTTTCGCAGAACTTGGATTCGTTGTTTAATGATTTCCTCCGGATAGAAGGTTTACCGCATTACGTTAAAGGTCAAGTCGTCACATCGGTCGGTGCGCCAATCAAATGCGGATTTGGAACTATAAGTGACGTGAAGCTGAACTTTAATAATTTCAAACCGGAACAGCAAAAGTTTATAAGTTCTGTCCTACAGAGATTTGTAACTGATACTAGCATCGTATCACCTTCCGGCAAATTTAGAATTCATTATGATCTTAGGAAGCACTATGACGCAGCAAAGCATGATAGTGTTGATAATA
>JAMCSN010000334.1 GCA_023381535.1 Bacteroidota bacterium | reverse complement strand
GGATGGCAGAGACGTTGACGGCAATCTTGTTCCATCCGGCGTTTACATTATTGTTGCCAACGACGACGAAGCGAACAATGTCACTACGTCCAAAGTTGCCGTTATTAGAAAATAGAATTAATAAATCTTGAAGCTTGCTGCTTGCAGCTAACAAATGATTGATATAAAAAATTTATCCGTTCAGTTTACCGGTGAAAACCTTTTCGAAGGCGTCAACCTAAAAATCGGTAAGCATGATAAAACTGCTCTTGTCGGTTCAAACGGAACTGGTAAGTCAACCTTCCTTAAACTTCTCTATGGATTGGAATTACCCGAATCGGGCGTAATCAAAAAGCAGAAAGGAATCCGTCTCGGCTACCTTCCACAAGATTCAATTTCGTTCAAAGGATTTTCTTTATTGGATGAAGTGAAATCCGCGCTTCAAGACATAAAAACTTTAGATCTGCGTGAGAAAGAAATTGTTGACGGATTGAATGATGATTCAATCGGTGAAGATGACCGAAATGAACTGTTGGAAGAGTTGGGAGAGATTCATCATAAGAAGGAAGAGATTGATTTTTACTCGGCGGATTCCAAAATTGAAAAAATTTTGATGGGACTTGGATTCAAAGAAAGAGATTTCTTTCGGAGAACGGAAGAATTTTCCGGCGGATGGCAGATGCGAATTCAGCTCGCTAAAATTCTTCTTGCCGACAACGATTTGATTTTACTGGACGAACCTACGAACCATTTGGACATCGACACTTTAACATGGCTGGAAGAGTTTCTACAGAATTTTAAGGGCGGACTGCTGATCGTTTCGCACGATAGACATTTTGTAAATAAAGTCACGGCAAAAACGCTGGAAGTTTTCGACAAACAAATCAGTTTCTTCCCCGGCAACTATGATGCTTACTTGAAGTTCAAAGACGAACGCGAAATTCACTTGAGAATATTTCAGAAGAATCGTGAGAAGAAAATCCGCGAGACGGAAAAATTCATCGAGCGTTTCCGTTACAAAGCTACAAAAGCAAAACAAGTCCAAAGCAGAATTAAGCAGCTTGAAAAGTTAGACACGGTTTCAATCTCTGAAGAAGAAAAAAAGATCGATCTCAGATTTCCGGAACCGCCTAAAAGCGGAATCGTACCGGTTGAACTGACAAACATTTCAAAGTTGTACGGCGAATTAAAGGTTCTCACCGAAGTGAACTTGCAGATAGAACGCGGCGACAAGATCGCAATTGTTGGTCCCAACGGCGCGGGCAAAACTACGCTTGCAAAGATAATCGGCCACAAACTTGCGCCGACTTTCGGTAAAGTTAATTATGGCCACAACACAATCGTTTCATATTACGAACAAGAGGTGGCGGATTCGCTTGACCCCGATAAAGATTTGATTGATACACTCGACGACACGAAAATTGATTTAACTCCCGGGCAAATCCGAACGATTCTTGGCTCTTTTCTTTTTTCCGGCGATGATGTTTTTAAAAAAGTCGGCGTTCTTTCCGGCGGAGAAAAAAGCAGAGTTGCGCTGGCTAAATTACTTCTAACCGAGAGCAATCTCATTATTCTTGATGAACCGACAAACCATTTGGATTATTCATCGAAAGAAGTTTTACAGAGGGCGCTTTCTGAGTTTACCGGCACACTAATAATTGTTTCTCATGATATAGATTTTCTTCGACCGATCGCCAATAAAATTTTGGAAATCAGAAACCAGCAAGCTAAAATTTTCATCGGCGGTATTGAATATTATCTTCAGAAGCGGGAAGAAACTATTGAAGAGGTAATCGATAAAGATGATCAGCAAGCCGCAAAGATTACCCGCAAGGATCAAAAGCGTTACGAAGCAGAAATACGGCAGAAGAAATTCGAGCTGACGAAAGATCTCAAGAAAGAATTGACGGCATGCGAAAAATCAATCGGCAATTTGGAGCTGAAAAAGAGTGCCTTGGAAACTGAGCTTGCCGATCCGAAAATTTTTAGCAATCCGGAATTAGCTAAATCAAAAAACATTGACTTCGAAGAAACCAAGATGCGGTTGGAAGAAGAATATTCAAGATGGGCTAACCTCAGTCACCAAATCGAACAGATTGAAACAAGCTTTTCATAACATGTTAATTAACGTTCATCCTATTTGAAAGAACCGCCTCTCCCCGCCATCTAAAAAATGAACCAAAAAATTTATACATTACAAGCGCAATTGTTCGAGTTTTGTCTTGGGAATTAAAAGGAACGGTCTTGCGTTCAAAATGATAGTTCAATAATTACATTTGGAGAAGTGATGTATATTAATTTTTCAGATATCCCCACCCATCAAAATCTCTTTCTTGATTACATCTATGAGCCCGACAACGTCGAGAGATTTTATGGCAAAAATTTCCGAGATGTTGAAAAATACCAGCCGTTCTTTCAAAGAATCAGCGAACGCGAAATGCCGAACCGTTCTGCTATTGCTAACATTATAAAAGCTCAATACAGCAATCAAAAAATGTCTAAACAGACTCAGCAGAACATCGATCTGCTTTATTCCGAAAAAACAATTGCCGTAGTAACCGGACAGCAACTTGGCATCTTCGGCGGTCCGCTTTATACATTTTTCAAATCTATAACCGCAATTAAACTTTGCAGCTATCTAAAAGAAAATTACGATGGTTTCAATTTTGTACCGATCTTCTGGCTCGAAGGCGATGACCACGATTATGAAGAAGTCAGAACATCATCCATTCTAAATAACGAAAATCAGATTTTGAATTTGCAGTATGACGATGGGCAGCTTGAGGAAGTTAACAGAGGGTCGATTGCAGAACTGAAGTTTAACGCCAATCTCGAAAAAACTATTAACGACCTTGCCGCAGGATTGAGAGATACCGAGTTCAAGGTTCCGCTGCTCGATTTTGTGAAGTCGATTTATCAACCGGGTAAAACATTTCTGGAAACGTTCCGTGAAATGATGATCCGTCTTTTTGATGAGTTCGGTCTGATTGTTTTCAATCCGACTGATCAAGCCGTTAAACGTCTTCTAGTTCCAATTTTTTCAAAAGAGATTTCTGAATTTGGCAATCACACCAGCTTTTTGGTAGAACGAAGCGCCGAGTTGGAAGACCTTTATCATGCACAGGTGAAAGTTAAACCGATAAATTTATTTTACGTTGAAGAGCATGAACGGTTATCGGTAGAGCCAACGGACACCGGCGAGTACCGGCTTAAAGGAAAACGTAAAAAATTTTCCCGCGAGGAACTTCTTGCTCAGCTTGAATTAAATCCGGAAAAATTTAGTCCGAACGTTTTGCTTCGACCCATCTGCCAGGATTACCTTTTCCCTACTGCGTTTTACGTCGGCGGACCTGGAGAGATCAGCTACTTTGCACAAGTTTCACCGCTGTATAAAATTTATGGCATTGAAGAACCGTTCATCTATCCGCGCTCTTCGGCAACCATTGTTGAAAAAGGTGTTCAGACAATTCTAGAAAAAAATAATTTGGAGTATGTTGACATCTTCACCGAAGAGAATGCGCTGATACAAAAAATATTGGCTGCCTCGTCGGAGATAAATCTTGAAACGCTATTTCAAAATGCTTCGAACGAAATTGACGCGTCGCTCGATCCGGATCGG
>JAMCSN010000304.1:713-3598 GCA_023381535.1 Bacteroidota bacterium | reverse complement strand
CATTGTTCTTAACAATGTATGAAGGCGATGAGTACGTTTATTTCACCAGAAGAATCGGCGCCAAAGGGCTGCTCGGCAAGAACACTATGAAAGGTGAGTTAATCTATGCCATCAAAACAATTGCCGGTGGAGATTATTACTTCGGCAAAAATTACGATGACGAAAAGCTAAAGGAAATAGAAAAGAAGTACAGACAGATGATTGCAACTGATGTCGTTGACGGCAACATTCAACTCAGCCTGAAAGAAAGAAAAGTCCTTGAGTTAATTAGCAAAGGGATGACTAGCCAGGAAATTGCCGCCAAATTGAAATACAGCAGGAAGACAATTGAATACCATCGTTCTCGCCTTATGCAAAGCAACTATAAAAGGGAACGAAAACACTAAATATCAAGTCGTTTCCTGAATTGATTACGTACGCAGTTAAATTTTCTATGGTCAATAAACTTTTTGATGAGGAATAGTGTTTTCGTTCCCTTTTATAGTTGCGTTTGTATCTTCTGTGTTTTGGATTTTTCCAGCGATCCGGAATTACAAAACGAAATTATTTCTTTACTTCTTAGTGCTTGCTGTTTCTGATCCGGTGGGGATCATCGTTGTATCTTTGTTCAAAGGTCTTTCTACCGCATTCTATGTGTTCTTTGCATTACTTCTGGTTGCTTCACTTAAAGTTTTTTTCTCGTCTCAAAAGCTTTATCTAACCATTCTTACAATATTCTTTTTAATGACGGTGGCAGTCGCTTTTTCACCTGTAAACATAAGATACATTGCAAGTATGATTGAGCACATAGTTGTTGCATTTATTTTTATTGGTATCCTCCTGTCCTATGTTGCAATGACCTCAAAGGTTAAAGGCTATCATATAATTTTGGTACTATACGAAATATCGATTATTCTAAAAATTCTTTTTATAATCCTCAACGTAGAGCTAGGGCTTGGCTACTTTTATACTACAACAATTTTTCAAATGTTAATAGCTGTGTATTTCTCTGTTTACAAAGAAACCGACAACAAATTATTGATTGATTTAAAAAACGTGTGAGAGTTTTTGATGCGGGGAGCGACTTACTCTTTCCAGATAAAATCGAAAAGTAAATATGAAGCTGTTGTCATAATCACGTCGTAACATAGTAGCACGTAGATTTCTATTTGAGAAGCAGCTATTGTGTTGCCCTCCATTGCAAACTTTGTCAACTCTAAAAGCGTAAGAATAAGCGGAAGAAGAATGGGGAATGAAAGTACCGGGTATAATGTACCCTTTGAACTTGCTTTTGAAATAATTGCCGCAATAATAGTAGATGAAACTGCGATACCGATATTTCCGAAAATGAAAGCGATAACGAACAGTAAAATGTTTTTAACTACGAAGGCAGGAAAAAGCATGGAGAACAGAATTGTAATCACGAAGTTCATTAGAAAGACGAGCAGAAGATTAAAAATCAATTTGCCGGAATAAATTGTTGACGGCGAAGCGATAAGATGGAGCGTCATAGTGGTACCGCGTTCTTCCTCCGAAACAAACGCGCGTGAAAGACCAGACATTGCTGAGAAGAAAATAACGACCCACAACAAGCCGCCGGTTAAATCCGCAGAAAGTTTTTCGTTTCCGATAGAAAACATGATTACGCTTATCGTGACAAGGATAAACATTGCAAGCGCATTGATTGCGTACCTTGTTCTTATTTCCGACTGCCAATCTTTTCTAAACAGCGAGTACGATTTCATGTGTAACAGTTATCTCTTAAATTTTTCCAGTTCAATTATTTCTTTGCACGGCGCCAAATCAGCTCTTTCATTCGATGCAACAATTACCAAATTATTTTTTGCCTCAAGCGATATCAATTCATATACTTTGTTCTTGCCGGCATCATCGAGGTTGGAAGTGGGCTCATCAAAAATTAACAACATTGGGTTATGCAGAAGTGCAAAAATAAATTTCAATCTTTGTTTCATTCCTGATGAGTATCCGCGCACAAGATCGTTCCGGCGTTCAAACAAATTCACTTCGTTTAACAAATGCTCTGCTTTGTCGCGCTGGAATTTTATTCCGCGAATGTTTGAGAAATGGATCAAGTTTTCTTCTGCGGTAAATTCATCGTACAGATAAAGGTAAGGTGACACAAATCCCAAGTAGTTATGAAGCTGCTCGGCTTCAATTACTTTTTCACCCGCTTTATGAATGACATTACCTCTTGTGGGTGAGATTAGATCAGCAATTATTTTTACCAAAGTTGATTTGCCTGAGCCGTTCGGACCCGAGATGCCGTAAATATTCCCCGCTGTAAATTTAAAATTGATGTTGTCAAAGATCAGGCGTCTTCCGAAATACTTTACAAGATTTTTTAATTCTACCGAGTAATCAGTCATTGTATATAACGAATTTCCCTTTTTTAATTTTATCCCCCGATTTTGTAATGTAAATATAAACGCCGGTGCCCAATTTTTTGCCATCGGAATCAATTCCGTCCCAAGGAACAACAACTTTATCAGCGGCAACAATACGTTTTTGCCCCGAATAAACCAACTTCATGTTGATATCGTAAACATAAAGTTCTGCGGTTCCGTCGGAAGAAATAAAAACCGGAAAGAAAAGAGTTTGCTGCGAACTATATCTGAATGGCTGCGGGAACGCATAATCAATATTGTCGCTTATTATCTGCCCCTCGGCAATCGGAATGTTATTGAAAATATTTGACTGTGAAAAAACAAAACTGTTAACAGCATCCAACTTTGTATAATAACCGTCCAAAACTTTTCTTGCATCGCTAAACGGTTGAGAAGAAAGAGTAAAAGTAAAAGCGTTATTTTTTGCAGGCACCGAAAGTCCACCGGATATATCGCAATTGCTGATCAACGCAACAAACGTATTGGCAGGGCTGCTTGCGG
>JAMCSN010000304.1:0-578 GCA_023381535.1 Bacteroidota bacterium | reverse complement strand
TAATCAACGGATAACTGGAAGCCTCTTTAAAATATTTTCCTGGTACTGAACGATGACCTGTCAAATATGTCCACAGCCCAAAAGTATTGAATTCAATTTTAAAATTAGAACCGGCGTCTTGGATAGAACCGGCAACAGCTTGAAGCGCGCGTTCTGCGGGCATTAACTCCCATGCACGTTTTATTATTCCGAAACCGAAACGGTCTTTCAGAAAAACATTCCAAATTGCTAAATCGTAACCGTCGTTTGATGAAAAAGCTTTGTTCGGACTGCTGAAATAATATCCAAGATAATTGTAGTAATCGTTAATGGAATCATAAACAAATTCTTCCATCGAAGTAGAAGTGAGTTCGTAATAAAATTGATCGGTCATACGGAAGATATAATTTCCAACTTGAATTGCATGATGAAACTCGTGAGCGACCGTCACACGTGCAGCATCGATTCTGTGCGTGTAATAGCCTGCACCAAAATCGTTATCAATAACCGTGAATGCGGTATATGTTGAATCAGTAATCTGCCGATCAGTTTCTGTGTAGCCGTACAAACCGCCAGCAAGATTTTGAATATAAATATCG
>JAMCSN010000190.1 GCA_023381535.1 Bacteroidota bacterium | reverse complement strand
CCGGTATGAGCATCGGCGTTATGCTGATCTGTGTTGAACTTATAATGATGTTGATTATTCTTTTGTTTATACCTAGAGTGTTTGCCGGCGCGTGCTTTATCGGATTTGCAATTGGCGAATCATTGGGTGCAAGCGCTTTAAGAATTGCCGGCGGAATCTTTACAAAGATTGCTGATATCGGCGCAGACTTAATGAAAATAGTTTTCAAAATAAAAGAAGACGATCCGCGCAACCCGGGCGTGATTGCCGATTGTGTCGGTGATAATGCCGGCGACAGCGTCGGTCCAACTGCAGACGGATTTGAAACATACGGAGTTACCGGCGTTGCGCTAATCAGTTTAATTGTTCTTGCTGTTCATGATATCAATATTCAAACGGAATTGTTGACGTGGATTTTCTCAATCCGCATTATCATGATTCTAACTTCGATCGGAGCTTTCTTCATTAACAAAGTAGTGAGTTACTATCGTTATACCGGTAAAGACGATATTAATTTCGAAGATCCGCTCACTTCTTTGGTTTGGATTTCTTCCATACTTTCAATCACTGCCACTTTTATAGTTTCATATTTTCTTATTGGTTCTCTGCCGAACAACATATGGATTGTGCTTTCAATTATTATAAGCTGCGGTACATTTGGCGCTGCGCTGATTCCGGAATTCACAAAAATATTTACCAGCACAAAATCGCGTCACGTGAATGAAATTATTGAAGCTTCGCGTCAAGGCGGTTCATCATTAAATATTCTTTCCGGTCTTGTTGCGGGAAATTTCAGCGCTTTCTGGATGGGATTGATCTTCGCACTTTTAATGTTCATCGCGTATTTTGCAAGTGCAGAGGTACTTTCCGGATTTATGATGTTTCCTTCGATCTTCGCATTCGGTTTAGTTGCATTTGGATTTTTAGGCATGGGACCGGTTACGATTGCCGTTGACAGTTATGGACCGGTTACGGATAATGCTCAATCAATCTATGAGCTTTCTCTAATCGAAGAGATTAAGGATATCGATAAAGAAATCGAAAGAGATTTTGGTTTCAAACCGGATTTTGAAAAAGCAAAACATTACTTAGAAGAAAATGATGGTGCAGGAAATACTTTTAAGGCAACAGCCAAACCTGTGCTGATTGGAACAGCAGTTGTAGGCGCCACCGCGATGATATTTTCACTTATTCTCTTATTACGAAATACGCTGGGCATTGATCCTTCAAGTGTTTTGAGCATTCTTAATCCATACACAAACATTGGTTTCTTATGCGGCGGTGCTGTTGTTTTCTGGTTTACCGGCGCTTCAACGCAAGCAGTTACAACCGGCGCCCATCGTGCGGTTGAATACATAAAGAAAAATATTCAGTTGGACCCGAATGCAAGCAAAAGCGCTTCGATAGAAAAATCAAAAGAGGTTGTGAAGATTTGTACTCAATATGCCCAAACCGGAATGCTGAATATTTTTATTGCAATTTTTAGTTTTGCTTTGGCATTCGCACTTTTATCTGCGCCAGCTACGTCGATAGCGCCTGTAGCTTTCTTTATCAGCTTTTTAATTTCGATTGCCGTGTTCGGATTATTTCAAGCCGTGTTCATGGCAAATGCCGGCGGTGCATGGGACAATGCCAAGAAAGTTGTTGAGGTAGTGCTGAAAGAAAAAGGTACGCCGCTTCACGACGCAACTGTTGTCGGCGATACCGTTGGCGATCCATTTAAAGATACATCTTCCGTCGCGCTAAATCCTGTAATAAAATTCACAACCTTGTTCGGATTGTTGGCTATGGAAATCTCAATCTCGGAAGAGTTTAGAAATACCGCGCCCTACGTTGGAGTTGTGGTCTTAGCGGTTGCTCTCTATTTCGCGTGGCGTTCATTCTACAAAATGCGAATTACCGGATAGTTTTTTGTCTTATAAATTTTTTTGGATACCCTGCTGAATTCTGGCGGGGTATTTTTTTGAATTCTCACTCCTCCATAAATTTATACTCGCCATCAAAACTTTTTTTGATTGTTGCGCAGGAACTTTCATGAGAGAAGCAGCCATTCAAAATATCTATGAAACTGTTGCGGTTCAGTAATTTAATTAGGTATATTTGCGCCCCAACCTTATTAAGTTAATAAATCCATAATTTTTTAAATGATGCCATTGTTAGTATTCATAATGGAGAGAAAATGACTAAATATAAATTTGTTCCGTTCGTTGTATTGTTTATCATTGCCGTGGTCGGTGCGGTTTTGAATTATAATTCGTCACACATTGCTGGCGGTCCGATAAATAGCGGCGACACAGCATGGATGTTGACCGCGACAGGTTTGGTTCTGCTGATGACTCCGGGTCTTTCATACTTTTACGGGGGAATGGTTGGAAGAAAAAATATAATCTCAACTATGCTTCAGAGTTTTATATCGATGGGCGTAATTAGTATTGTGTGGGTCGTGGTTGGTTTCAGTTTGGCGTTTGGAGATTCTATCGGAGGGATAATTGGCAATCCGTTTACATATTTTATGTTTAGAGGCGTTGATGGAAATACGCATCCGCTTTTGGCTCCGACTTTTCCATTAATTCTCTTCGCTCTTTTTCAATTGAAGTTCGCGATCATTACACCGGCACTTATAACCGGATCATTTGCAGAACGAATTCGTTTTTCTTCTTACCTGCTGTTTATGATTTTATTTTCTCTTTTCATTTATACTCCGTTAGCGCACATGACTTGGCATCCGGACGGATTATTAAGAAAGATGGGAGTTTTGGATTTCGCCGGCGGAACAGTAGTTCACATGTCGGCGGGGTTTGCCGCGTTAGCCGGCGCTCTTCATCTCGGAAGACGGCATACACACATTGCGAAAGAACGCCACATTCCGGCTAACATTCCGTACGTAATTCTAGGCACCGGATTGTTATGGTTCGGGTGGTTTGGTTTCAACGCCGGTTCTGCAATGGCAGCAAACGGATTAGCGGCTTTGGCATTTGCAACAACGAACACTGCGTCAGCGGCAGCCGCAATGTCTTGGTTATTCTTTGATATACTCATGGGTCGAAAGCCATCGGCGATGAGTGCATGCATTGGCGCAGTCGTCGGTTTGGTTGCAATTACTCCTGCTGCCGGTTACGTTTCTGTCGGGGCGAGTATTTTCATCGGTGCTGCTGCTGCACTAATAAGCAACGTTGCTGTAACAATGAAAGGTAAAACTACGCTTGACGACGCGCTCGATGTTTTTCCTTGTCACGGTTTGGGTGGAATCGTTGGAATGATTCTTACCGGCGTCTTTGCAAAAAATGTCGGATTAATTCACGGCGAGACCCACACGTTTCTAATACACATGGTTGCGTTGGTAATTGTTAGCGTCTTTACGTTTGGCGGATCGTACTTACTTTATATGATTACGGATAGAATTTTACCGATGCGTGTCAGCAAGGAAGAAGAAATCGAAGGACTTGATATCAGTCAGCACGGTGAAAGCATTCACTCAAGACTGCCGTCGTGGGATTAAAAGCAATCGATTGAAATTCCGAACAGCAAAATTTCATTTACACGAGAATGTTTTTTTGTGGTGCTTTATTTGATCAAAGATTAAATTCCTTCCTAAAATCATTGGGATGGATATGCACAAAGAAACATT
>JAMCSN010000137.1 GCA_023381535.1 Bacteroidota bacterium | reverse complement strand
GGGATATGTGTGCCCGTGTCCGCCGGTGCCGATGAACGGATCGACGTAATCAATCAATCGTTGGGCGGAAAGAGATTGAGCTAAAATCAAAAGTGCAAGAAACAAAATTTTTTTACTCTGCATGTCTTTGATATTTATTATTGTTATATGTTCTTCTCGTTAAAACGTAATTACTTTATCGGCGTCAACCGTCCATTGTGCAAATTCTTTCATGTTGGAAATTTCGACACCGTCTAACAACTGCAATTTTGCGATTCCTCTTGCCTCGGCGCAGCTTCCGCATGCTTTAATTTTTCCGCATTGAGTCAGCACAGAGCGCAGCATTCGTTCAATGTTGTAATATCCGTTCGGCGTGTTTTGATTTGAAAGCGCACACGTAACGGAATCGGCAAGCAGAAAAATATTCACCGAAACATCTTTGTGTTCTTTTTGAAACGTCATTGCCATGCGAAGCGCATTGTAAGCTTTTTCAGTTCCGTAAGGTGCGTCGTTGATAACAATAAGTATGGTCATCCTTTAGAACTCCTTTTATTCTTAATTATGAATCAATTCCAAACTGCTGGAAGTGATGTGTAAAATGTTTTTCGTGGAAGACGTCCCATTCGTGTTTGTTCAACTCGCCAAATGTAGGGTTAACCAATACGGTATTCGGATTGTCATCAAAAAATGTGTAGTAATCTTCAACTTCCGTTCGCAAAACGGATTTTGCTTCATCCAAACTTTTGTATTCAAAGGGCAAAAGTCCTTCGCCAATAAGCGGGTTAATAAATCCTTTTGGTAAAGGACGAGGACTTAAAAGAAATCTTTTCAACGACGGAATTTTATCCGGTTGGCTAGAGCATTCAACCTTCAATTTGCCGTTGCCGGATTTTACTGCAAGTATTAAATGTTCTACCATATGCTGAGGAGACATCTTCCCCCAGAGTTGTTTTGTTGAAGGATTTAGTTTATCCAGAGCCGCCAATTTTTCGACGAGGGGTTTATTCAAAATTGTTTCCTTTCATGTTTTGAAAAAACAAATTAACAAAATTATTCGGTTGCCGTGGTAATGCCGCCGCGGTTTTCTCTCAACATGCGCGAAAAAAGAGAAAGGTTCGAGTTGAATAAAAATTTGAATAGCAATTTTGTCCAAGATTTGTGAGACGCAAGACTGTCATAAAACTCCGGCGCAGTTCTTTTTAATTGCGGCAGCTTATTCCACGGGACAGATGGGAAATCATGATGCTCGTTATGAAAACCTACATTCAGCGCAACAACGTTAAGCGGACCGTAATAACTGTACGTTTCTTGCGGCGGGGATGTAAGGTAATGTTCCTGAATCCATCTTGCGCCGAGAGGGTGAAGACCGACGGCAAAAAAAAGTGAAGCGATCAAATAGAGAAATGAAATCCATCCGAAGTAAACAATAATGAATACGTCGAAACCGAAAACAACGACCCAATTTAAGATTGTCCACCAGTTGATAAATTTTATTTCTTTCAGTCTCGGCGGGCGCAAACTTTGAAAAACCGGAAAGAGCAAAAGCCACATCGCTTTACCGATGAACGTACTGCCGACGAGTTTCGCCTCCCACTTGCTGGCAAGATCGGCATCGAGATAATAATCGCCTTGAAACGAATGATGTTTAAGATGGTAGCTTCTAAATGAAATTGCAGACGGGACTGTGTTCGGGAGATCGGCAATGATGCTGGCAATCATATTAAGAGAACGGTTTTTGAAAATAAGATTGTGAGAGCATTCGTGTATGAGAACAAACAGCGCATGATTCGCAAAAGCTCCGATGAGATAAGCGGCAATGAGTGCAAGCCACCACGGCTGGTTGCTCAACAAAACGGCAATTACTATTTGCAGCGCAACTATTCCTATAACAAAAAATATACTGCCGGCGTTTCTTGATATCAACTCTCTAACTTCGGGGTGAGTTTTCAAAATTTTTTTTGTTCTTTCCTTGTGCGGTTCCGGCGATTCCGAAAAACTGAAGTTTCTTTTCGATGGGGACATTTTATTTCCTCCTGGTATGAATATTCCACGTTACTCAAGCAGATAGACTAAAACAACCGAACCGGTGACACAACGTAATAAGCAATTCCGATTAAATCAATCGTTCCATTTTATCATAAGAAGAACTGTTTTCTATCATAAAATTGAATTGAAACGAATTTATAGTGCCGTTCGAATGCATAATGAGGTTTATTCTTATCGTAAATTTTGTGAAATTGCATGGTAGGGATCACAAATTGTTTGCTGAAACAAACTACACTGGTAAATTGTTGTGAACATTCAAAGAATAATAGTAATTATATTCATAGTTGTTGCTCTGTTAATTGCGGGATATTTCGCGGTAGGTATTTATCAATCAAATCAACAGGACTCCAACCGGAACCAGATTATTTCAACTTTATATGAGATAGGCAACAATGTTCAGCAGTATCATGAAAAATCTTCTGGTCAAGGCGGAGGTTCGTCATACGCAAGTTGGATTCTGCCCGATAAGTATAGAAAAACTCCGGATGGCACATTCAATTTTGTAGCCAAGCGAAACATGGTAAACTTGAGCGGCGTCGGTACACTGATTGGAAGAAACGGTATTACCAATGTTAGGGCAATCGCAAAAGTTGACAGCATCGGTATTCAGATAACAATTATTAACTGAACGGTTTTACTTTGAGCACGCCAAACACAAATTATATTATTTATCTCATAGGACTTTCTAAACAGGGAAGACAACAGGCGTTTATTGAGCTGAGCACCATCAATTTGAAAAATGTTTTTGCTGTTTCTTACAGACTTCTCGGCGATGTGGAAGAAGCGAAAAGTTTTTCCGTTAAAACTTTTTTGAGGGCATGGGATAAAATAAAACATTTTGACGAATCAGAATCTTTTTCTCACTGGATAAAAAATATCGCCATCCGATTGGCAATAGAAGAATTATTTAGAATTCACGACGAGAAAACCCGAGGGGAGTACAAGAAAAAAAACACAGCCGATCTAACTGATCTCGAAGAACTGATTATTTCGCTGTCCGTTGAAGATCGCGTGATCTTTGTTCTTCATGATTTGGAAGGCTACTCTTACCGCGGCATAGGTGCGTATTTTCCTGAACTGATGGCTGATGAAATAAAAACGCGGCTATTTAAAACGAGAGAATATCTAATTGGGAAATTAAACCTGTGAATTGCGAAGAAGCCAAAATAAATCTTCATCACTTTCTTGATAACGAACTTGACAGCAAAACCAAGAAAGAAGTTGAAGCGCATCTTCATAGCTGCGAGTCTTGTTATAAAGAATTCATGAAACTCCGAAAATTTTTCGACAGGTTGAAAATTTTGCCTTATGCAGTCGATCCTCCCCAAGATATTATAGAATCGCTGTCAAAAGAACTTTTGGCTAGAAGCGCTTCGGAAGCCAAGAAAGTAACACCTGAACAATCGCCGAATGTTAAGGTTAAAAAGGGAAAAATTACTCAAGAGAAAAAGTTAAAAGCCGAGCGGAGCGCCGTAAGAAAAAGCGCTGTTTCCAGAACCATCCTTGGCTACGGATTGTTAAAACCTTACCCCACTTCTAAGTTTGAATGGAAAGAGATTGTGATCATTCCAATCATCTTAATTTTGTTTGCGGTGTTCTACCTCTATTATGATTTTCAAAAATATAATTCTCCATGGAATATTCAGTGTTTGGACGGTTATATGATCATAAAC
>JAMCSN010000207.1 GCA_023381535.1 Bacteroidota bacterium | reverse complement strand
ATTACGGAAAATATGGCCGAGCCGCTTCAAATATGTTACGATGCAATTCCCTTTCCGAAGATTGTAATTCTATGCGGCGTTGATGCAATCAGCGGCGGAGTTTTCCATAATAGTACCGCACTGAACAGAAAGTTCTTAGAAACACACAAAGTTGATTTGTACGTTCCCGGAAATCCGCCTCATCCGTTAACTTTTATTAACGGCGTGTTGGAGCTGATTGGTAAATTGTCTCGTGTAAAAAGGTAGAGAATTAAACGAATTTTTGTAATAAATTACAGTGGGATTAAAAGAAAGAATCTTATGGGATACAAAATAATTAGCGGAAATTGTTTAGAAATTTTTCGCACAAAGAATGTCAAGGATAAAATCCATCTGACTTTTTTGGACCCGCCATTTAATCAAGGCAAAGAATATTCTTATCATGAAGACTTGATGGAAAGCGAAGACTATTGGAAGATGATGAAAGAAGTTTGTGAGAACAGCTACTATCTTACTGAAGAAGGCGGTGCAATTTATTTTATGCAACGTGAAAAGAATACTGAAGCTGTTCTGAAATGTTTGAGAGAATCTAAATGGTCTTTTCAAAATTTAATTATATGGAAGAAAAAAACTTCTGCGGTTCCCGGCAGTTATCGATATGGGAAACAATTTCAAGTCATCGTCTTCGCAACTAAAGGAGAAAGGCCAAGAGTTTTTAACAAGCTTCGAATTTCTCCACCAATGCCAGCAAACTATAAATACGAAAGAGAAAACGGTATGTATGTTACAGATGTCTGGGATGATATCCGTGAACTTACTTCTGGTTACTTTGCTGGCAATGAAGCTCTTCGTGATAAGAATGGAGAAAGAATTCATAAACAACAATCACCAATTGCTTTATTACTGAGAATAATTCTAAGTTCGTCAAAAGTTGGTGATACGATTTTTGATCCATTTGCCGGAACCGGAACTACTTTATCAGCAGCACTGCAGCTTCAAAGAAATTCTATCGGAATTGAAATAGACCCTCTGAATGTAGCTTGCATAAAAGAACGGTTGGAAAATATCAGCGAAAGCGATCTGCTGCAAAAATATTATTCCGATTATATTCACACAGAAAATCTTTCCGAAATCTGGGGAGACTCGTTTGATGAGGTAACGAAGCGTAGCTCTAAACTAACTTTATTTGGAAATTAATGAATTCTATATTCCACTTCTTTAAGGAAATTTATCTTAAGCGAAATGATTTCACTTTACCTAACACATTAGAAAATTTCCCATTCCCACGTAATCTTCTTTCTTGTATCAACAGAGGTACATTTCCCGATATGGCAATTAAGCTCAACAAAAATCAGAAGATGTTTAGCGGTGGAGAATTAATAGAGTTAAAAGACAGCAGCAGTTATACAGTATCATCATTTAATTCGACCATTCCGGGAGGCTCAAAAGAAATTTCGAGAATAATCGGAAGCGGAAATAGCAATATTAGAAGGCAGATGGAGGAAGTCGGGGACAATATTTTGTCTCTCCCCATCCGAGAAGTTTACTATTTGGTCCGTGGAAGAAAAGCCGGTTCAATAAAAGTCGTATTAGTACATGGAAGTTTTTTCGAGACTGTGAAAACCAGCGATCTCATCAGCAATTCATTTTCGCAAGTACTGAAAGAGCGAATAGAACAAAGTGGTCTTGAAATTCCATCTGATTTGCAGAAGCTGCTTTCCGAAGTGTTTTCCGAACAAGAGAATTTCAGTCGTGTAAGAGAAGTTGAAAAAGCTTCAGTTAAACTTAGATTCAGAATAATGACTGAAGTTAAAGCGGAAGGTAATATTCTAAACAGCCAGCAATATCCAAGCATCCTTGATAACACATTGAATTTTATCCTACCTAAACATGATCAAAGCGATCAAACTTTGACTGAAAGTAAAATGAAGGAAGTTTTTTCCGGGAAAGAATTAAAAACTTTCAAGGCATTCGATATCAAACATCACTTCAACGGATATTTCAGAGTATATCAAACAGCTATTAATAGCTCTGCAAAAAATGAATAACCAATTGTAAAAATCACATATAGGAAAATTTTGTTAATCAAAAATTATCTTATAACTCTTTCTCGAAGAATATAGCAGAGAATATAGAAGCAATATTTGAATGAGAAGAAAAAGACTATCTGGAATACGATATAATTTTTTAATCGAATTTGATACTTTGGAAAAATGCTACATTGATATTTGGGCAAAGTGTCGACAGACAAAACAGATTTCCCCGATAGCTAATCTAAACACTGTGATCTCTGAAATAAAACTCGATAATGATCATTCTCAATTGTATTATGAAAGTACATGGATTTTTAAAGACAAGCCCAAAGCTGAAAAAATTTATAAAGAACTAATAGAACTTCTTCAAAACAAAATCTTTTTGAAATATCTTGAAGATAAATTAGACGAAGATAGATTAATAGGTGGATGGGATAGCAGTTATTCATTCTAATTCACTTATCGATTTTGTATCAAAAGAGTGAAAATGAAGAAAGCTTTATCATGAGAATAGTATGAAAGAAAACACCGAAACCACAAAATCATCTTTCCGATCCTTCCCCAAGAATTTCTGGACCGTTATAACGATGGAATTTTTTGAGCGCGGATCTTACTACGGTGTGCGTTCAATTTTGTCTGTGTATTTGGTGCTGTCCGTCGCCGAAGGAGGATTGGGATTTTCAAAAGAAAGCGTCGGAGTAATTACCAGCATCTTTCAACCGCTTCTGTATCTGCTTCCAATTATTGCCGGAGCGATCGCGGATAGATTCGGTTACCGCGTAACGCTTATCTTTGCGTTTATTGTGATGAGTCTTGGTTATTTGTTGACGGGATTTGTTACCTCGTACTCAGTTGTCTTTGCAAGTTTAATTTTTATGGTAATCGGCGCCGGAACATTCAAACCCATCATCTCCGGAACTATCGCGCGTGTAACGGACAAAACAAATTCAACATTGGCATCCGAAGTTTATTAGTTATGTTGGATTGATTGCCCCGGAAGATAAAAAAGCGCTCTACCTTGGCTACTCGTTTTTGTACGGTGTGCTTGGAAGCGGCATAGGTGGAATTCTCGGCGCAAATTTGTATGTTCATTTTGTAGATAAACTTCACAATCCGACTATGCTTTGGATTGTCTTCAGTTTGATTGGCGTTGTAACGGCTATAGGATTAATTCTTTATAATAAATTTCTCGCACCCAAAAATGTTGACGCATAGAATTATGAAAAAAATAAATATCAAAGTTTCTCTCTTTTTTCTACTTACTACTTACTTCTTACTCCTTACTTCTATTTCCTTCTCCCAACAGGAAAACGTTCCGATCGATCATGATGTTTACACATTCTTGAAAGAGATGAAAGTCAAAAAGATTATTGACAACATACATGACGATAATCCAAGCATGTCGCGCGGAGAAGTGAAGAAATATCTTGAGACAATCGACGCAAAATCCAGCGAGCTTAGTTTAACGGAAAAAGGATTGCTGAAAAAATATCAGGACGAGTTTTACGACGATAAAGCCGACAGCACGAACACGTACCAAATGTTCCGCGGTACGACTGGTTTTTCATCCAATCCGTCCGATCTTCTTGGCGACAAAATAAAATACATTTATGCATTCAGGAAAAACGATGCGAATTTCTATTTCAATCTTCTCGGAAGATACGTTCACGGTCAGAATTTTTCGCCAAGAAGATCGGAC
>JAMCSN010000331.1:1012-3752 GCA_023381535.1 Bacteroidota bacterium | reverse complement strand
ATACAATTGAGAAACAAATGAACGGCGATTTGTACATGTACCGCTCACTCATTGACGCAGGCGCTCAAGGCGGATGTGTTTTTCAGTATCACGACGGATGGTGGAAAGGCGATCATCCGCTTACACATGATCCAAATCCGGAAGAATGGTTTGGATTAATCGAGTTCGCAAACCAAAACGATATTTACGGAACACCGCGCCCGGTCTGGTCTGCCTTTGAAAAATATAACAAAGCAATAATCACCGATCCGAAAAACGAAGAAATTTACAACAGTACTGTGCCAATCGAGATTTTTACTACCGACGATGTAGCTTCATTTTCTGTTTCGATAAACGGCAGCGTTCTCGAAAATCAAAACGTTTACAATAATTATTACAGCGGTTCTCTTCAGCTAAATCTTAGCGAAGATGTCAAAGATGTAAAGCTGAATTTTAGTTTTTTCAATCAAGCTGGGGATACGCTTAAATCCGAAACCATTTCTATTCTTTGCACGAAGAATCAAATTCAACTGCCGGAAATTACAATGCAAATCGCTCCGTCGTACTTGAATCCCGGCGGCAGAAATTATTTGATAATGCAAGTGACTTCCAATCCGGCGTTCACGATTGATGACAACAAAATTAAATACTCATCTCATCCCCATATTGGATTTGACGGCGGCACATCAAAGTCACAGATACTTACATCGGCTAGCGGCAAATATTTTGCGCAAGATTATTTTGATATTCCGGCAGATACCAAAGCTGCAACGTTTGGGGCGGGTATCACAATTCGACATGAAAATTTTACGAAGAGAATTTTCACTCAGAAGATTTTAACCTATGGGACTTGGGCAAATTCAATTAATGCCGGAGATGTAATCACTGACGTTGCCGAGGATAAGAATGCGAGTGGCGAATTCAAACCGGAATTTTCTTTGCAGCAGAATTATCCAAATCCTTTCAACCCGGAAACAGTTATCAGCTACCGGCTATCTACTGCAAGCTTTGTCACTCTAAAAGTTTATGACGTGCTTGGGAATGAAGTTGCAACACTTGTAAATGAGTATCAACAAGCGGGCAGCCATAATTCTAAATTCTCACTAAATAATTATCGCTTAAGCTCCGGAGTTTATTTTTACCGCCTTACGACCGGCAGCTATTCCGAAACTAAAAAAATGACTTTATTAAAATAAGTTCAGCGTTTAGTTGCCGCCGCCTTTATCACTCTATCTCAATTTCACTTTGCAGTTTCAAATCACTTGATGAACCGCCGATCATAATTTTGTACTTGCCCGGATCAACTTTCCATCCGTGAATCTTCTCGTCGTAGTACGCAAAGTCCTCACGTTTCAGATTCAGCTTTATCATTGTCGATTGTCCGGCTTTCAAGTCAACTTTCATAAAATTTTTCAATTCTTTCACGGCGCGTTCAACAGTTGGATTAACTTGACTCACGTAAACTTGTGCAACTTCAGCGCCGTTTACCTTTCCCGAGTTGGTTACAGCAAAGGTCAATTCAAAACTGCCGCCGGCATTTTTTTCAACTTTTAAGTTTGAGAAATCAAAGGTTGTGTAAGATAAACCGAAACCGAACGGGAACAACGGCTCAATTTTATTTTTGTCAAAGTGCCGGTAACCGACAAAAATGCCGTCGTCATAAACCGTAACGCTGTCTTTCTGCTTGTAAGTTTTATAAGCGGAACAATCTTCCCAGCTTTTCGGAAATGTTACCGGAAGTTTTCCGGAAGGATTACAATTGCCCAACAACACATCGGCAATCGCGTTGCCGCCTTCAACTCCGGGAAACCACGCTTCAACAATTCCTTTTACTTTATTGATCCATTCATTCATCAATACCGGCGAGCCGTTTTGCAAGACAACGACTGTATTAGGATTTGCTTCCGCAATTTTCTGAATCAGTTCATCTTGGTTATTCGGTAATGATAGGTTACCGCGGTCACGTCCTTCGGATTCATAATTTTGCGAGGTACCGGCGAAAACAAGTGCAACGTCGGAACTCTTGGCAGCGTTCACAGCTTCAGCCATTAAATCTTCGCCCGGCAATTTCCAACCTAAGACTATAATTGCATCGCCGCCGAATTCGTAGTACTCAAGTCTAATTTTGTAAGTTTTTCCTTCCGTCATTTCAACTTCAGCAGAAGCTGCTGTAAGTGCATGATCGGTCCAATCATTAATTACAAGTTTGCCGTCAATATACAATCTAACACCGTCGTCGCTTGATGTGGACAATGTGAATTTGCCGGTTGCGGGTGCTTTAATAACGCCGGTCCATCTAACCGAAAAATTATCTTCGCCGATTTCTTTTGCTGGAGAACCTCCGCCCCACCAGAAATTAATTTGTTTATCAACGCGCGTTAACGCCGGCGAGCCGCTAAGTTCTTTGTTATTAAAATAATTGCCGGCCAGCCCCGGCTCTTTCAAAGTTTCATCCGTGAATAAATATTTTGCATCAATTGGAGGCTCATCGCCTTCCAATCTTACACCGGGGGCAAAATTAATTTCGATTTTACCGCCAAGTTTATTTTTCAATCCTTGCAGCGCACTGACCGGATCGATTGAGGTAACCATTGAACTTCCGCCGCCGCCCGTGCGCGCAATCTCGGCGTTCGGTCCAATCACTGCAATAGATTTTATTTTTTCAGTCTGCAGTGGTAAAACGTTTTGATCATTCTTAAGAAGAACAATTGATTCACGTGAAGTTTCGTACGCAACTTTTCTGTTTTCCGCAGAGTTGAAT
>JAMCSN010000331.1:0-1002 GCA_023381535.1 Bacteroidota bacterium | reverse complement strand
GTTTGAAAATTACTCCGAGTATTCTGCTTACCTTGTCATCAATTTTTGATTCCGGAACAGTTCCGTTTTTCACTGCATCGAGAAGAGTCTTTGGGTTAAGATATTTTCCCTCCGGCATTTCAAGATCCAAACCGCTGTTTGCAGTTGGAATCGTTGAATGAACCGCACCCCAATCACTCATCGCCAAACCTTTGAAGCCCCAATCTTTTTTCAATTTATCGACAAGCAGATAATCATTCTCGCTGCAGTAAGCTCCGTTAACTTTGTTATATGCCGACATTATGCAGAGAACACTGGCTTCTTCAACGGCGGCTTTGAAATGAGGAAAATAAATTTCGTTCAGCGCGCGTTCGCTCACAATCGTATTTACAAAATCGCGTTCGTGTTCCTGGTTGTTGGCGGCGAAATGTTTTACTGTTGCCGCAACATTTTCTTTCTGAACTCCTTCAATGTAACCGACAGCCATGCGCGAAGTTAAAAACGGGTCTTCTCCGAAGCTTTCAAAATTCCTTCCCCCTTGTGGAATGCGGGCAATGTTTACGCACGGACCAAGTATTACATCTCTTCCGTGTCCCTTGACTTCTCGACCGATTGCACTGCCTACTTTTTCAACTTGAGCAGGATCCCACGTTGCAGACATTGCAATGCCTACAGGAAATGCCGTTGATTCATTCCATCGCACGCCGACTGGTCCGTCACTCATGCGCAATTCAGGAATACCTAGACGCGCATTCGGCTTGGTAGCGAAGCCCGTTCCGCCGAGTAGATCAATTTTTTCTTCGAGCGTCATTCGTTTGAGTAAATCCGCCGCTCTTTCCTCCGCAGAAAGTTTAGAATTTTTGTAAAGAGGGTTTTCCTGAGCAATCAAACATGAAGCAAGAGACAAAATAATCACTACCAAAAAACTTTTCATGACTTCTCCTTTTGAAACGCAAAATGTTTTTACTGTTATAAACCAAGCGCTTTTAAATATCCCGAATTAATTGTGCAGTTTTTGAATTT
>JAMCSN010000002.1 GCA_023381535.1 Bacteroidota bacterium | reverse complement strand
CTAATGTACCCTTTGCTACTTCCTTCCCTTTATGCATTGGCACTGTCGTCCACCTTCCATCCTGGTGTCGTAAAATAACGTGGCTTCCGCTTCGTCTTATCTGAACAAAGCCAAGCTTTTCCAATATTTTAATAAGCCTATCAGGTTTGATGGGTTTTAATTTAGACACTTACTTCAACCTCGTCGATGAGTACTTCTACAGGGATAGTTTCGCCTAAAGCCTCGCGTGCTTCAATATGAAGCTTAATAGCATCTTTTATATTTTCAACTGCTTCATCTATAGTATTTCCCTGAGTATAGCAACCCTTTAACGAAGGAACAGAAACAATGTATATTCCATCCTCGTCCTGTTCGACAACAATCCTAAATTTATATGTCTTCATTTATATAATTCCTTATAATAGATTATTTTTCTTACAATATACATTATCAGCAATCAACCTTCAATTAATACCTCCTTCTGTGCGGAAGTCCTTGGCGCCGGTCTGATAACTTCATAAACTTTCTAAATTCATTCATTTCTTTATTGTGGAGCATAATTTTAACTAAACAAAAGAACAAACGAATGGTTATTTTGTTTTTATTTACAAAGCATTGATTAGAAATTATGGCTGACGGGAAGAAATTTGATTTATCTCTGTGGGAAAAATACCAGGCACTGCTCAAAGACAATTACAGCTTGAAAGCTGAGAACAAAAAATTAAAAGCGCAGCTTGGTATCGACCACCCCCGAACAGATTCTTCTGCTGTTGTTAATAACGAAAGACCCATTCACGTTGCTACTAAAAATTTCAAAGCAGAAGAAAAAATTAAATTGTTCATGTCCCTCTTTAAGGGTAGAGAAGATGTCTACGCTAAAAGATGGCAAAATAAAGAGGGCAAATCGGGGTACTCACCAGTTTGTACGAACGAATGGAAAATTGGATTATGCAACAAGCCAAAAATAAAATGCGTTGATTGCATCAATAAGTCCTTTGGAGTATTAAACGAAAAAGTTATTGAAGATCATCTCAAAGGAAACATAGTCGTTGGACTATATCCGATGTGTACGGATGACACTTGTTATCTCCTTGCGATCGATTTTGACGGGGATGATTGGCAAAAAGATATTGCCGTGTTGAGAAATACCTGCGGCGAATTTGATATGCTGGTCGCAATTGAACGTTCGCGTTCCGGGAACGGCGCTCATGTTTGGTTCTTTTTTGAACATCAAATACCTGCCGCTTTAGCACGGAAATTTGGAACGTCGTTACTTACCTATTCAATGAGCAAGAGGCATGAAATTAAGTTCAAATCTTATGATAGATTTTTCCCCAACCAGGATACAATGCCAAAAGGCGGCTTTGGAAATTTGATTGCTATGCCGCTACAGATGGCTGCAAGAAAAAACGGTAACAGTGTTTTTGTTGATAAGGACTTTAAACCGTATTCAGATCAGTGGGACTTTTTGAATTCAATAAAAAAATTATCGGAAGAAAGATTAGAAACATTATTGACAAGCATAAACTATGGAAATGAATTAGGAATATTGAGAAGGGATGATGATGAATCCGGCAGACCGTGGGAGAAAATTCCCGCGGTTCATCTTACAAAAAACGACTTCCCTCATAAAATTACTCTTGTAAAAGCCGATATGATTTACATACCGAAGGAAAATATTTCTCAAAAGGCATTAAACGTTTCAAAACGTTTGGCTGCCTTTAAAAATCCGGAATTTTACAAGGCACAAGCTATGCGTCTGCCAACCTACAACAAGCCGAGAATTATTTCTTGTTCCGATGAAACAGAAGAATATTTGTGTTTACCAAGAGGGTGCGAAGAAGACGTAATAGGTTTATTCGATAAATTTGATATTAATCTGGAAATTGCGGATAAAACTAATTTGGGTAAGAATATCAAAGTGGAGTTTAATGGAAAGTTACGGGAAGAACAATTTACTGCATTAAATGAGTTGATGAAATTTGATAACGGCGTACTTTCGGCAGCAACTGCTTTTGGAAAAACTATTATTGCCGCAAAACTGATTTCGGAAAGAAAAGTGAGTACTCTTGTTCTGGTGCATAGACAACAACTACTGTCACAATGGATAAGAAAGCTATCAGAATTTTTGATTGTGAATGAAGAATTACCGAAACCGGAGAAAAGACGAGGGAGAAAGAAAAACCCAAACTTAATTGGAAAAATCGGGGGCGGAAAAGAAAATCTAACCGGAATTATTGATGTTGCCATCATGCAGTCGTTATATAGAGAAAATGAGGTAAAAGAGTGCGTTAAAAACTACGGGATGGTGATTGTTGACGAGTGTCATCACGTTCCTGCTTTCAGCTTTGAACAGATACTTAAAAATGTTAATGCAAAATATGTTTATGGATTAACCGCAACGCCGGTTAGACAGGACGGACATCATCCTATTATCTTTATGCATTGCGGAGCCGTAAGATTCAAGGTTGACGCTAAAACACAAGCTGATAAAAGTCCTTTTGAACATTATGCTATTCCAAGATTTACAAGTTTTAGGTTGCCGATAGATAAAGCTGAAAAAGAATTAACGATTCAAGAGTTGTATTCCGAAATATCAGTTAACGAAACTCGGAACCAGCTTATTACTGATGATGTCATTAGAAATTATGAAACGGGTAGACAATCGCTGGTTCTAACCGAAAGAACTGCTCACGTTGAATTGCTTGCAAAGAAAATAAGCGGGAAAATCCCGGATGTAATTACTATTACCGGCAACCTTGGGATTAAGAAAACAAGAGAGACTTTGAAAAAAATATCCGATACACCGACAGGTAAACAATTGACACTGGTTGCTACGGGTAAATACATCGGAGAAGGTTTTGACGAACCGCGTCTTGATACACTCTTTTTGGCACTGCCTATTTCATGGAAAGGAACCTTGCAGCAGTATGTAGGACGGCTAAATAGAATTTATGAAAAGAAAAAAGAAGTACACGTATATGACTACATTGATGTTCATGTGAGAATGCTGGAGAAAATGTACAACAAACGACTTAAAGGTTATGCCTCGCTTGGATATAAAACAAAAGGAGATTTGGATATAACGGATCCCGTAAATTTTATTTATAACAAGAATAGTTTTTTGCCGGTTTACAGCAATGATATTGTTAACGCTCAAAGAGAAATTTTCATCGTTAGTCCTTTTATAAGTAAGAGGCGAATTGATTATATGACTCAGCATTTTGAGCATGCAATAAGTAACAATGTAAAAGTTATTGTTACGACAAGACCAGTTGAAGAATACAAAGAGAAAGATAACTTCACTTTGAAACGTCTCCATGACACATTGGAAAATTTAGGGATTCAACTATTAATCAAACCGAACATCCATCAAAAGTTTGCGGTAATTGATCAAAGGATAGTCTGGTATGGAAGCATAAATCTACTTAGCTTCGGCGACGCCGAAGAAAGTATCATGCGGCTTGAGAGTTCAAACATTGCGAATGAACTTTTGAAAAGTATTGGTAGTCGGTTCAACTAATTTCATAAACTTAACCCTCCAACATTTGCGGAAGCTTCTTTAACAAATTTGGTATTAAAGGACGAATGTATTCCAGACGATTGAGACGTGTCAACTAAAGGAAAGGTTAATCAGTTACTAATTTTACTTGTGGCTAATTACAGTAGTTGTCTTTCTTGTCCTTTTTAACACCCTGTAATAACAGAAAATTTTAAGCGGGTTTTATCTTCAAATTTCACAAACGAAATTTTTTAAGAATCTTTTTTGTACGAATTGTAAATTTGCGCTTATAA
>JAMCSN010000169.1 GCA_023381535.1 Bacteroidota bacterium | reverse complement strand
GAAAAATACCTCCCGACTAGCTAATAGGTCTTCTAAGTGATTCATAGTGTCTCCAATATTAACGCGAAATTGATAGATATAGTTCTCTGGAATGCAGAGTACAAACTATAAAAGGTGTGTAATAAATTCAAGAAAAGGTTGGTTTAGATCATAACCCGAGAATTAACAAGCACGATTTAGCGAAGTTAACCAACGGTTCAAAATAAATTCCGAAAAAGATTACCGGTAGCATCAGCACAGAAACCAAAACCGTGTTTGAAAATGAGGTGGTAATTGCAACAGGTTCTTTAGCCGGTTTTACCAAGTACAGATGTTTTAGAACGCGAATGTAATAGTAAAGTGATACCACCGTATTTAGTAAGGCAATCACTGCAACTGCAATCATCTTTGCATCAACAAGAGCGATAAACAAATAGAGTTTACCAATGAAGCCGGCAGTAGGAGGTAAACCAGTTAAAGAGATTAAGAAGATTGCTAGTGAAACACTTAAAAAGGGAGAGGTGATACCAAGCCCGTTATAGTCATCAATATCTTCGGAACCGATTCGGTTAGCGATTAACATCACGACAAGAAATGCCCCGAGATTCATTAAAAGATAAACTGAGAAATAAATTAGTATCGCTATCAATCCTTGGTTAGAGAATACAACCAATCCTAACAAAAGATAGCCGGCATGAGCGATGGAAGAGTATGCCAGCATTCTTTTCATGTTGTTCTGCCAAAGCGCAGAAAAATTTCCTAAGGTCATTGTTAGAATTGATACGGCAATAATTAAAGTCTTCCAATCAAAAACATTTATTAAGTGCCACCACCCATTTGGATCTACATAAGAAACGAAAGTTGTCTTGATAAAACGAATCAGCAGCGCGAAACCAGCTGCTTTGCTTGCAACTGAAAGAAATGCAGTAATTGTAATTGGCGCGCCTTCATATACATCCGGTGTCCAGAAATGAAATGGCGCAGACGAAATTTTGTAACCGATCCCGGCGAAAATTAAAATACACGCAAAAGCGAGAGTGAAAAGATTAATCTGTGGACCTTGAATTAGCGAATTAATTATGTACAAATTTGTTGTACCTGTGAGACCGTAAACCAAAGATATTCCAAACAACATCAATCCCGATGATACGGCGCCGTACAATAAATATTTTAGTGATGCCTCGCTGTTTCTATCTCTTAGTTTTGTGAAGCCGGCTAAAACGTACGATGAGAGAGACATCAATTCCATCGAAAGATAAATTAGTATCAAGTCGGTAGCCGAAATCATGAAGAACATTCCCAAGATCATACCGAATATCAAAGCGTAGTATTCACCAATTCGGTCGTTGATTTTTTGAATTTCTTCCGATTGAAATGAAAAGAGTATAATTAGAAGAGAAGATATGAGCACAATGGCTTTAAAAAATATTCCGAACGAATCTACAGTAATCATTCCGTAAGAGGAAAACATTGATGCGGAATTTTGGAAAGCGAAACCGTTCATTCCGAATTGAGAAATAGTTAAGTAACCGGTTCCGATTATTCCTAAAAGCGCGATGTACGGAATTAATTTCTTATCCTTGTGAAGTACTAGATCAGCTAGGACCAACACGACTAACGCAACAGAAAGAAATATTTCCGGAGTTATAAGACTAAGCGAGTGATATAAATTTGTATTTGCCATTTCTAATTTTATAATCCGCCAAGTGAAGTTGAATGAATTGTAGTCGTTACAAAACTAACCAGCGAGTTAACAGATGTATTCATAATATTCAGCATGCCGGAAGGATAAACTCCTAAGAAAATTATTATGATGGTAAGAGGAATGAACATTGCGTATTCTCTTCCATCCAAATCTTTTAGCGAAGCCCATTTTTCATTTAATGGTCCAAAGAAAATTCTTTGAAGCGTCCACAACATATAACCGGCACCCAATAAAATTCCCAACGTTGAAATCATTGTAAGAACGCGAATCAGTTCGACACCGAACGCGCCGAGAAATACTAAAGCTTCCGATACAAATCCGCTCATGCTTGGCAATCCGATAGCGGCAAAGAATGCAACCGTTACAAATCCTGTGTAAACCGGCATTTGAGTTGCAAGTCCGCCGAAATCATTAAGACCTCTTGTGTGAGTGCGATCGTAAATTACGCCGACAATTAAGAAGAGCATTGCAGTGATTGTTCCGTGGTTGAACATTTGGAAAATTGCGCCGTTAATTCCAACCGTTGTCAGCGAAGCCATTCCTAAAAGAACATAACCCATGTGTGAGACTGACGAGTAAGCGATCAGCTTTTTAAAATCTTTTTGAGCAAGGGCAACGAGCGCGCCGTAAATAATATTGATCATTCCGAACAACGCAATGTACCACATCAACTGACGCGTGATATCGGGGAAAATTGGGTAACTAACTCTGAGAATTCCATACGTACCCATTTTCAGTAATACGCCGGCAAGGATAACGCTGATTGGAGTCGGAGCTTCTACGTGCGCATCAGGCAACCAAGTGTGGAAAGGGAACATAGGAATTTTTATTGCGAAGCCTGCAAACAATGCAATGTAAGCAATCAGCCGTAAGTTATTGGGATTGAGCGCCGAAAGAATTCCATCGGGCGAGTAGTTTGCCGGATTCATGAGAGCAAGCATGTTGAATGTGTGCACTCTCGCTCCATCTTGCATCAACTCGGTTGCGCTGAAATATAATCCGATCATAACGAGAAGAATGAAAACGCTTCCGAATAATGTGTAAATGAAGAACTTAATAGCCGCATATTCTTTTCTTGGACCGCCCCAGATACCGATCAAGAAGTACATCGGCAGCAACATCAATTCCCAGAAGATGTAGAACAAAAAGAAATCGAGTGCAACAAACACTCCCATCATTCCGGCGTCTAAAAGAAGGAAGAGTGCAAAATAACCTTTAACTGATTTCTCAATCGTCCAAGAAGACAATGTTGCAATGAAAGAAATGAGCGCGGTTAACAAAACCATTGGAGTGCTTAAACCATCAATTCCCAAGAAGTAATCAATCTTAACGGTTCCTAACCATGAAATGCCTGTTATGTTAATCCATCTGAACTTCTCAATGAATTGAAACGATTTCTCATCGTAAATTCCCGCGGCAGAGTAATTGTAATTAGCCAAAAGAATAATAGCCAGTACAACCTGAATTGCCGTGATGGCAAGAGTCAGATATTTTACATTCTTCGGCTGTTCTTTAGGGAGCGCGAGTATGATGAACATTCCCAGTATAGGAAGAAAAGTTATTAACGAAAGTATCGGAAATCCAATCATGTTTAACCTATGTTTTTAATTTTTGTACGGAACGATTTATAACCGTTCCACAAATTTATTTCTGGAACGGTCATAGACCGTTCCCTACAGTAATCAAAATGGTTTGAAGATCAACAAAAGAATAATTATTGAGAACACGACAAAAATAATGTACGTCTGAACTTTTCCTGTCTGCAATCTTCTAAATGACAAACCAACAAATCCGCTAAAGAACGCGGTAAAATTTACAAAGCCGTCAACAACATAAGTATCGAACAAATTGCTGAACTTTGAAACAAGTTGCGTTACGTGTGCCGAACCGTTCACTATTCCATCAACAATTTTATTATCGAACCATGCAAGGATGGAACCAAAACCCAACGTTCCAGAAACTGCTGTAGCGTCGTAGATTTCATCCAGATACCATTTGTTGAGAGATAGTTTGTACAATGTTTTTAATTTTTCTGCCAGCTTATCCGCGCTAATCTTCTTCCACTGATAAAACATAAATGCTATTAAAATTCCTAGACCAGCAACAATCGCGCTCAC
>JAMCSN010000129.1:292-3815 GCA_023381535.1 Bacteroidota bacterium | reverse complement strand
TGCCGAACAAGAAAGAAATCCTTACGACATCACAAAAATGCTGAGTGAACTTCAAACCAAAAAATGGTTGCCTCTTGCTGACTCGACCGTCTATGCTACCATCAACAATTTGAAGAAGAGGAATTTGATCACAGGTCGAATGGAAAAATCCGGCAACCTTCCCGAGAAAACAATTTATTCAATAACTGCTGAAGGCGAATACGAGTTGCAGTCTTCTATAACTTCTTTTCTGGAAGAAGACGCATCGAATTCCAGCGGATTTGACATTGGTATCTTGTTGATGTACAATCTTAGCAAACCGGAAATCTTAATTAAGCTCAAGAAGAAGCTCGAGCGATTGGAAAGCAATTCTTATAATCTTCGCAAACAGATTTTAAATCTTGAAATGGATGCATCCAAAGTAGCGTTCACGAGTCTTGCAATGTTAAAACACAGAATGCATCTTATTGAAGCGGAAATGAAAACGATTCGCGAATTGATAAAAGAATTAAATGTGAGAAATACTATCTCCGAATTGTCGCCGTTCGATATGCGGATGCTTCAATCAATTAGTCAGCAGTAACTACATTTCAGTTTGTTAAAGCAGAACCAGCTCGCCGCCTTAAGCAAGAATTTCTATTTTTATTTCTGCGTTAGGTAATCATACGTTTTTTCAAGATTCATTTTTATCATACCGTCTTTCTCATCCAAAATATTTTTCGCTCCAGGGATTTCTGAAGCTAAAGCAATCTGCTCTTTGGTTTTGCCTTCTTTTATTTCTTTTGAAACAAAATTTATAAGCGCGGTTAAATAATCCCGCATCGCATAAACATCTCCGGCTTTGCCAAAACACGTTTCTTGTGATTGCGAATGGCCGAAAATGTAGATCGTATCTTTATCGAAAAGCGGAACTGTTTTTTCAATGAACTCGATCCATTGGTAAAGTGAGGCGCCGCCGGGAAGATCAATGTATGGATAAACTTTATTGAAAACGATGTCACCCATGTGAACAACATTTGTGTTTTGAAAATGTATAATTGCATCGCCGCCTGTGTGCGCCGGACAGAAATGTTTCGCCCAAACTTTTTCTTTGCCGAGATCGAGCGTCCATTCATCGGCAAAAGTTACGGTGGGATACGCTTGCGGTTTTAACGGATTGTTGCCGTAGAATTTTTGCTGAAGCGCTTTCGAATTTTCGTGAGCGGCAATTATTGATGAATAATCTTTTAGGTAAATGTTTCCAGATGTGTGATCGCGGTGGTGATGAGTGTTGAGCAGCAAATCAATTTTTCGATCAACCTTTTTTTTGAGACCATCCATAAAATGTTTAGCGGTTTCGGGAAATTGTGAGTCGACAACAATTACAGCATCTTTGTTTGCAAACCAGCCGATTGTTCCGCCGTACTCGTTATAAATTCCGAAATCGCCGCGCACAGTTCTAAATCCGCTTGCTTGATCTTGCAACGCAGATAAAATTTTATTGCCTTGAAAAAACATACCCCCGGTTAATATTGCGCCGGATTTCAAAAAGGTTCTTCTCGTAAACCTCATAAACTTACCCTTCGATTTGTTTTGTAATCTAAGAAATCTTTTTCATAATTTACATTGAAACAGAGAACCGAAGTTTTTAATTCAAAGAAAAAAATACAGGTAGTTATTTGCCAAGAACAGAAATGGAAAAATGGAACTAAAGCAATATCTAAATAGAATTGAAATTGCCGAAATAAAAAATCCTTCGCTCGAATTTTTAACGGAGCTACAAAATCGGCGTCTACTTACAATTCCTTTTGAGGATTTAGATATACCCAACCGCGCCAGAATTGTTCTGGATTTGGAACGGATCTATAATAAAATAATACTGACTAAGCGCGGCGGATTCTGTTACGAACTTAACGGATTGTTCCATTGGCTTCTGACTCAACTCGGATTCCGCGTTGAAATGCTCTCGGCGCGCGTGTACAATCACAGCAGACAAGAACCGAGTTGAGCAGCGAACTAGAGTTTTATTCTTTGTTAGGAAAACATTTTGGAATAGAGTTGGAGCGGGAATGATTTGCGAATTCAAAAAGAAAGACTATGTTATCAGCACGAACAAAAGAAAATTGCAGATAAAAACCGTTCATCATTTTCTTACACGCTCGTATTGGTCACAAGGAATTTCAATCGAGAAAGTCCGAAAGTCTATTCGTCATTCGCTTTGTTTCGGGGTGTATTACAAAAGTAAGCAAATTGGTTTCGCGCGCGTCATTACAGATCGCGTTAGGTTCGGTTATATTGCCGATGTTTTTATAGTTGAGGAATACCGCGGCAAAGGACTTTCAAAGTGGCTTATGAAATGCATCATAGAACATCGCGAGCTAAAAAACATTCAGGCGTGGATGCTTGCTACGCGCGACGCACACGGATTGTATTCACAATTTGGATTTGAGCCGCTGGCGGAACCAAAGAAATATATGCGTAAAGAAAATTATCAGTTTAAATTTGGCAGCTAAAAATTTGATGGGAGTTATGAATGTCAAAAAAAATTTTTGTTCTGTTGCTGTGCATAGCACTTTCGGCTCATGCACAAGAAAAAGTGAATATCACTTTCCGTGTGGAAGCTCCAACGCTCAACGACAGCGATAAAGTTTTTATTGTCGGAAGTGTTCCGGAACTGGGTTCCTGGAATCCCGGTCGGGTTGAACTGGAAAAAATATCGAAAGGGAATTATCAGAAATCAATCTTTCTTAACAAAGGAGTAAGAATCGAATACAAATTTGCCAAGGGGACTTGGCTGACAGAAGCGTTGAATAATGATGCAACGGTTCCGCAGAATTCAGTGTTGACGACCAAACACGATACGACGATTACGGCTGTAATTAATAACTGGCGGGATAAGTCAAATTTCAAAATTGCCGGGCAAGTTACCGGCAAAGTTGAATACCACAAACATTTTGTTCTCGACGGATTGAAGCCGCGCGATATCATTGTCTGGCTTCCACCGGATTACGACAAAAACAAAAACGAGCGTTACCCGGTTTTTTATATGCACGATGGACAAAATCTTTTTGATCCGCGCACTTCAAGCATGTTTGTTGACTGGCAAATGGATGAAACCGCCGATAGCTTGATACGCAAAAAAGAAATTAAGCCGCTTATAATTGTCGGGATTTACAATACTGAAGATCGCGGAATCGAATATGCCGATACACCGCTTGGCCATCTCTACATGAAATTGATCGTGGAAAAAATTAAACCGTTCATCGATTCACTTTACAGAACCTTGCCCGATAGAGAAAACACCGCCGTTGGCGGATCATCAATGGGCGGGCTGATATCCATGATGTGCGCATGGGAATATCCAAATGTGTTTTCTAAAGCGGCATGTTTCTCGCCTGCGTTTAAGATTGCCGATATCGATTACGTTAAAAATGTTCTCGAATATTCCGGCAAGAAAAAAAAGATCACGCTTTATATTGATAACGGCGGCGTTGATTTGGATGCTAGATTATTACCCGGCGTCAATGAAATGGTAAAAGCTCTGGAAGAAAAAGGATTCATTGAA
>JAMCSN010000129.1:0-282 GCA_023381535.1 Bacteroidota bacterium | reverse complement strand
TCTTTCTTAACAAAGGAGTAAGAATCGAATACAAATTTACCAAGGGGACTTGGCTGACAGAAGCGTTGAATTGGATGCTAGATTATTACCCGGCGTCAATGAAATGGTAAAAGCTCTGGAAGAAAAAGGATTCATTGAAAACAAAGATTTATTCTTTTTTGTTGATAAAACCGCCACTCACAACGAAACTGCTTGGGCTAAACGTGTATGGCGTCCGCTCGAAATATTCTTTGCTAAATAGCCCCACTTTTTTTATTAATTGAATGAACGATTGAGGATGAC
>JAMCSN010000321.1:2223-3818 GCA_023381535.1 Bacteroidota bacterium | reverse complement strand
GAAAACAAATCAGCCATGCCCACCAAGCGCGCCAGAAATTTGCCGCCATATCGCTTTCTACACTCGTCATTGTAATGATGCTCTCGCTGAACCAGTGAAATTTTACTCCCATCCACATGAAAAAAGATGAAGACATTCCGGCTACTAATCCCCAGAACGCGCCGTTAGGTGTAATCCACCAGACAAACATTCCAAGCAGCATTGTTGCGAACAGCGGTGCATTCACCCAAGAAAAAATTGCTTGCATATAATCCATGATGCTTGGAAAACTTTTTGCCCAGTATGCAGTGCCAAGTGAAATGACAACACCGACAATCGTTGATGCACGTCCCATCCAAAGCAGATGTGTATCGGACGCTTTTTTGTTCAGAACCGATTTGTAAATGTCATAAGTCCATACCGTATTGAATGCGCTGATGTTTCCCGCTTGTCCCGCCATGAATCCGGCGAGCAGAGCTGTAACGCCGAGACCAACCAAGCCCGGCGGATAATATCGCGCTATTAAAAGTGGAAGCGCCGAATCGTAATTCATCTGACCGCCATCAGACAAAAGTTTAAATCCGCTTTTGGGATCGATCGAAAGCGCAATGGCAATCAATCCGGCAAGGATAACTAAAAATGGAACCGCCATCTTGAAAAATGATGCGAGTATCGGCGTCATTCTTGCCGACCGAAGATCTTTCGCAGAAAACGCACGTTGAACCACAAGAAAATCTGTCGTCCAATATCCGAATGACAAAACAAATCCTAATCCCAAAACAATTCCAGCCCAATGAATGAACATTCCGTTTTGCATCGGGTTAGATGAAGTTGACCAAAGAGTTGTAAACGAAACTTGTGAGCTGTATTGATTTATTCTTGCGATAATCTCTTTCATACTTCCGATTTCCAAAATGCCCATCGCCGAAACCAAAAACAATCCGAACCAAATTAAAAAGAATTGTATGATCTCGGTAAAGATTGCCGACATCAATCCGCTCATCGTAACATAAACCGCAACAGTGATTGCCGACGCCCACATGCTTACGTCCCAATTCCATCCAAGAAAAGTATGAAGAACAAGAGCCATGGCGTAAAGATTTATTCCCGAAACCAGCAGAGTCATAATAGCAAAAGCAACACCGTTCAGCACGCGGGTTTTTTCATCGAAGCGCAATTTCAAATAACCCGGCACAGATTTGATCTTGCTGCTATAGTAAAACGGCATCATGTAAACGCCAAGAAATAACATTGCCGGTATCGCGCCGATCCAATAGAAGTGTGCAACATACATTCCATACTTGAAGGTATTGCCGGTCATTCCAAGCAATTCGAGCGCACCTAGATTTGCTGAAAGGAATGCGAGTCCAGCAACCCAAGAAGAATTTTTTCGTCCGGCGAGAAAAAAATCTTCTTCGCTCTTGGTGAATTTGCGGAGATAAAAACCGATGCCGAGAACAAACCCGAAATAGATTAGAATTATTATCCAGTCCACCACATTCAACCCGATTGCTTGCATAGATTTCCCTTTAATAGATTAAGATTGTTGATTGCGATTTTTGCTTTGGAAATTACAAAATAGATTTTCTTTAATCATAATTTTTTATACACCAAGA
>JAMCSN010000321.1:0-2213 GCA_023381535.1 Bacteroidota bacterium | reverse complement strand
TCCTTCATCCCCGATTTAGCTCGAGTTCATTTATCATACAAAGCGTAGAGACAAAATTGAGTTCATCCATATTGAATTTTTTGTAATTTATAACTGTTAGTATTTAAAAGAATAACAAATATAGATTCTCACAAGGATTAATAAATGGCGACAAAGTACGATGTAATTGTAATTGGCAGCGGACCCGGCGGCGAAGGCGCTGCAATGACATGCACCAAAGACGGGAAACGCGTTGCAGTTTGCGAAGAGTTTTCTCTTGTTGGAGGCAGCAACACTCACAAAGGAACGATTCCCAGCAAAGCACTTCGACACGCAAGCCAAATTTTGTATGATAACAATCGTCTTGAGGGAGCTAATTATCAAGCGCTTTTGAAACAAACTGAATCCGTTATTAGAAGCCAAGTTGAACTCAGACACGGATTTTACACAAGAAATTTTGTTGATCTTTTGATAGGACGCGCAAAATTTCTCGATGCACATACAATTGAAGTTACCGAACCAACAGGATTGAAAAAGACCTATGAAGCCGATGCATTTTTTATTGCAACCGGCTCACGCCCATATCATCCGCCGGATGTAGATTTCTCCCATCCGCGAATTGTTGACAGCGATAAACTTTTAAAGATTACCGATAATCCGCGAACACTTACCATTTACGGTGCCGGTGTTATTGGCTGCGAATATGCTTCCATCTTTAGAGGTTTGAATGTCAAAGTGAATTTGATAAACACACGCAGCCAGCTTCTTGCCTTTTTGGATGACGAAATAATTGATGCGCTTGCTTACCATCTTCGCGAAAACGGTGTGTTGATAAGACACGGCGAAGAATATGAAAAAGTTGTTGCCGATGATTGCGGCGTAACGATCTATCTGAAATCGAACAAAGAAATTAGAAGCGATTATTTATTGTGGGCGCAAGGAAGAACCGGCAATACTCAAAACATGGGATTCGAAGAATTAGGAATTAAAACAGATGCAAGAGGATCGATCCCGGTTAATCAATTTTATCAATCCATTGTTCCCCACATTTATGCTGTTGGCGATGTAATCGGTTATCCAAGTCTAGCTAGCGCGGCTTACGATCAAGGAAGATTTGCAGCGCGTCATTATGTTGCCGGCGAAGTTAACACGCTCAAGATAGAAGACATACCGACGGGAATCTACACCATACCGGAAATCAGTTCCATCGGATTGAATGAGCGCGAATTAACTGAACAAAAAATTCCGTACGAAGTCGGTCATTCGTTTTTCCGGCATCTTGCGAGAGCGCAGATAACCGGAAGAACCGTCGGCATGTTGAAAATTCTATTTCACAGAGAGAGTTTGAAAATTCTCGGCATACATTGTTTCGGCTACGAAGCCTCGGAAATTATTCACATCGGTCAAGCAATCATGTCGCAAGAAGGCGAAGGAAATACGCTGATGTATTTCATCAACAGCACTTTTAATTATCCTACAATGGCGGAAGCGTATCGAGTTGCAGCGTTGAACGGACTGAACCGGGTTGAATTGAGCAAAAGATCCGGCAGCTAATTTACCGATAAAGTGTAACGTCGGTTGTAATCCCATAAAATTGTCGGCACATTTAAGAATGATGTATAGGCTTGCGTGTCTATAGAAACATTTTTTCCGTTGATGCCGAATATTTTCCCGTTGAGAAATGACTGATCAAAATTGTTAATCTTGCCGAGAAAGATTTTCAAACTGTCTTTCAGATATGCGTTGTTCTTTAAACTGGAGGGAATAAAAACTTTTACGCGGTACCATGCGAACCCGTCGAGCGGATCGTGTCCTTGTTCTTCCCAAATTTTATCCACACGGATATTCTCCCAGCCAGAATCAATGTAGTTCGGTGTTGCATATTCCAGATTGTCACCAACTTTAAACTTCCAGCCGTCCTTAAGATAAATTATATCTTCGTTCTGTGCTGTAATCAACTCGCCGGTTAAAAAGAGTGTTAAAAAAAACAAAAGCCGTGGAATACGAAAACTCTTTTCCATGTTCGCACCTTCACTTAGTTTTTCAAGCATTCATAGTAGAAATGATAGTTAATGCAAAATAGATTGGAGAAAAGAAAAATCAAAATTGGGACAGCTGAATATAATTAGCCACCAATTGAAGGGTTGAGTCAAGCCGGCAATATTATTATTTAAGAATTCCCATGGCTTTCTGCAAACGAACATAAGCGACTTGGTAATCGTAAAGTGATTGTA
>JAMCSN010000127.1 GCA_023381535.1 Bacteroidota bacterium | reverse complement strand
AGGATTGTTGGAAAGCGAATTGTTCGGTCACAAAAAAGGATCGTTCACCGGTTCAGTAGATGACCGCAAAGGATATTTTGAAATTGCCGACGGCGGAACACTCTTTTTAGATGAGATTGCCGAGATGCCGTTAATGACGCAAGTAAAGCTCTTGCGCGTTCTTGAGACTCAAGAATTTATGCGCATCGGCGGAGAAACAGTAACCAAAGTTGATGTTAGAATAATTGCCGCTACAAATAAAGACCTTCAGAAAGAAGTAGATTCAAAAATATTTCGACATGATCTTTACTTCAGGTTGAAAGCCGTAACCTTAAATATTCCACCATTACGAAATAGACGCAGCGACATCATTTTGCTTGCATCGAACTTCTTAAAAAATTATTCGCAAACCAATAACATTCCCGAACCGACTATTACTAAAGCCGGCGCGGAAATTCTTATCAATTATAACTGGCCTGGCAATATTCGCGAACTGAAAAACGTTGTTGAGACTGCAGCGGCTTTAAGTAGAACAAGCATTCTAGATACAGAATCTTTTACCCCTCTATTAACTCCAAGTCCAAGCGATGATGAATTCAGAAATCTTCCTGTGCATATTAACCGTCCGATGGAATCTTTGGACCGTGAAATGATCTACCGTGCGTTAATAGAGATTAAGAAAGACTTGATGGACTTGAAAGAGTTTGCCGCAAAAAATCAGAGCGATAATGGCAGCCTGACCGGAACGCAAAATGTAAACGAAGTTACCCCCCTTGATAAGATGGAAAAACATGCGATCCAAAATGCACTTATATTTACAAAGCATAACAAAAGAAAAACCGCAAAACTTCTCGGCATTAGTGAGCGGACTTTATACAGAAAACTGAAAGATTACGGACTCGATTAAGATGTTTCGATATATAAAATATTTGGTTGTTCTTTTTGCGCTCGCTAATTTTGCTGCCTGCAGCTATTCATTTTCCGGGGCATCTGTTCCTTCTCACCTAAAGACAATTAATATTCCGATCTTAGCTGACCGCAGCGGATCGGGAGAATTTGATCTTAGTGATAAGCTAACGAAACAGCTGATTCAAAAATTTGTTAATGATAATACTTTACAGGTGAGCGATAGATCAAATTCAGATTCGATGCTTGACGGAACAATCACATCTCTCACAGATGCGCCTGCCGTTGTAAGCGGCGGCGAAAATGTTACGACGAGGAGAATCACAATTACTGTACGCGTCGTTTTCAAAGATTTAGTTAAAAGAACAACCGTATTCGAAAGAAACTTTTCAAACTACGGAGACTACCCGGTCGAGGGAGATATCACGGTAGTTAGAAAACAGGCAATAGATGCTGCAATAGATAAAATCACTGAAGACATTCTTTTAGGTGTTGTTTCCAACTGGTAATTAAAAGATAAGAGGATTAATAAAAAATGCTATTCGACGAAATTATTCTTTTCACATACATAATCTCGCTCACTATTCTGCTGGTGTTCGGAAGTCACGGATTTATAATGATGTATTACCATTACAAATACATGAAGAACGCGCCGAAGCCTAAACAAGATCAAGATGAGGATTTGGTTACCATTCAACTGCCGATGTATAATGAAATGTATGTTGTTGAAAGATTGGTTGATGCCGTCTGCCAGATCGATTATCCTAAGGATAAACTGGAAATTCAAGTGCTGGATGATTCAACCGACGAGACTGTTGATCTCACGGCAAAAATTGTAAAACAAAAGCAAGAATTAGGTTTTGATATTCAGCATATACACAGAACCAACCGTGAAGGGTTTAAAGCCGGTGCGCTTAAGGAAGGAATGAAATCCGCTAAAGGAAAATATGTTGCAATTTTTGACGCAGACTTTATTCCCAAGAAGGATTTTCTTCGCAACACTTTAAAATATTTCTCTAACGACAATATCGGAATGGTTCAAACGCGTTGGGAACATCTGAATGAAGATTATTCACTTCTTACAAAGATTCAAGCGCTTGCTCTCGACGGACATTTTGTGATCGAACAGACCGTGCGCAACCGTGCGGGTTTCTTTATCAACTTTAACGGAACCGGCGGAGTTTGGAGAAAATCTTGCATCGAAGACGCCGGAAACTGGCACGCTGATACTTTAACGGAAGACCTTGATCTCAGCTACCGCGCACAACTGAAAGGATGGAAGTTTGTTTACCTTCGTGATTTTACAACTCCCGCCGAACTGCCGGCTGAAATGAACGCGCTTAAAGCTCAACAATTCAGGTGGACGAAAGGCGCAATCGAAACAATGAAAAAAATTCTTCCGCTCGTCTGGAAATCTAAAATTCCTCTTCGAATAAAACTGCAGTCAACTTTTCATCTTTCCAACAATATTGTTTTTCCATTTATACTTTTAGCGGGGATTCTAAACGTCCCGCTTATCTTTATTAAGAACGCGGGACCGTATTGGCATTTCTTCAACTTCATGGCTGTCTTCGTCGTGGCTTTTATCGGGTCATTTTTGTTTTACTTGTTCTCGCAGAAAGATGTTCATACGGATTGGAGAAAGAAGATTGCTCTCTTCCCTCTTTTTATGGCGGGAAGTATGGGCTTTGCATTGAATAACACGCGCGCCGTCATCGAAGGTTTGATGAGCCGTAAAAGTGAATTTGTACGCACACCGAAATTCAGAGTTGTAAATAAGAAAGATGCACTGAGTCAAAAGAATAAATATCTGGCAAAAACAAAAGTTCAAACTTCTACCTACATAGAATTCCTTCTTGCTGTGTATTGTTTGATCGGAGTAGGCGCCGCAGTTTATTTCATGGAGATTTCAGCCGCCGCAGTTTATTTCATGGAGATTTCCGCACTGCCGTTTCAGTTAATGTTTTTCGCCGGATTTGCTACCGTTTCAATTATGTCGCTAAGACAAGCATATTTAAAAAAACATCAGATGTCTGAGTGAATCCATCAGCAAAAGATTTTATAACGGATAAGATCAAGTTAATCTACGAGTTCAATCACAACTCTCCTTTATTTGCCCGTGTTGCCGCAATGGAAGTGGACCGGGGAAATTTTTTAGAAGCAATTAAAGTTCTTGAAGAAGGACTTGCCGTTCATCCATTGTACCCTACCGCTCATTTTATTCTTTCTTTGGCAAAAGCTTACGCCGGAAAAGAAGCCGAAGCGTTAGAGCACGCAAACAAAGGAAGCGAATTGCTCGGCTCGCATGAATCATTAGATTGGTACAGCAGCAAAATCTCGGAAATTATTTCGGAAAGAAATTCATTAACCGGTACAAAGAGACCGGCATTTCTCGGCGAACAAAAACGATCCGGCAGGCAGACTCAAATTTTTGAAGAGAAACTTGACGATCTTGCGGAAAAATTAAGCAAAGCAAAAATATCAGCAAAAGTTGATCCCGATTCCCCAACGCCTAGTCTCACGGAATTCAGCGGAAAAATTGTATCCGAAACGATGGCTGAGATTTTCCTTTCACAGAAAAATTATTCGGAAGCTATTTCGATGTATAACGAGTTGATGATTTTGCGTCCGGAGAAGATGGAGTTTTACGAAAGCAAGATCGAAGAAATTAAAATGATGATGAACGGTAAGTAATCCGTCACACTAATCAATTTCGGAAAATGAAACTCATCAATAAACTTTTGCAAAAACTTTAATAAAGGTTGAGGTATGCTATCAAATAATAAAAACAGACCGCTTATAAATAAGACTTTTCTAAATCTTGGTTTATTGGCAACAGCCACAACTGTCTTAACAGGCAATCCTTTTGAGGGAGTAAAAAAAGAACCGGTTAAACCTAATGTGCTCTTTATTATAGTTGATGACCTGCGTCCTGAATTAGG
>JAMCSN010000224.1 GCA_023381535.1 Bacteroidota bacterium | reverse complement strand
AAGGAAAAGTTGGCTGATGGGAAGTATCGACAAAATAAAAAAACGAATTTTTATTTTCATTTTTATTCCCATCCTTATCGTCATACCGTTTATTACCGATGATCTGATGCTTCGTTTAATTGCTTCGCTGGTTCTCGTGATTTATGTTGCATTCATAATTTTTCTGCGCGACTCCATAACGAAAAATTCTTTGGAAGATGAGGTCGAATCCCGTCCGGATTTGTTTGAAGATGAAAAAGAACCGCCTAGACCAACCGAAAAATTTGATACCGATTCCGGTGAGGATTTTAAAATAATTTCTCCTACGAAAAATATTGAAGTAATTACAGCCGAGAATTTTGGGCCGTCTATAAATCAAGGAAGAAAAGATTTTTTCAAACCGCCGGATTTCAAAAAGAACTTTGAGAAAATCGTTCTTGAAGAATTGCCGGAAGATGTCAATCAAGACGAGCAATTTGGATTCGTGCTGGAAAAAATTTTGAGTGTGGTGAAAGATTCTTTCATGGCGCATACAGCCGCTTTCTTCTGGTATAATAAGAATCGTAAACGGTTAACGTTAGAACGTTTTATTTCCAGCTCTCAGCAGATAACCATGCAAAAGTTTGATCTTGAAGACGATATCCTCGGCAAGATAATTCAGAAGGAAGAACCGGAACTGCTAACCGATATCTCTCCCAATGCTGAGATAGATGTTATCCGTTACTACAGCGCTGCGCAGGGAATAAAAAGTTTTGTCGGCGTGCCTCTCTTCTACGGTAAGACACTCATGGGAGTTTTAGCGCTTGATTCCAAAGTGAACGACGCTTTTGGCATCGAACAAATTTATAGTTTGGGAAGAATTGTTCGCGTAATCTCGGTTATAATTTCACTTTTCGAAGAGAAGTTTTCCGAAACACAATCTGAGCAGAGATTAAAAACGCTTCTTAATGTTTTGAATTACGACAAGAAATTTGATTCGGAGACCAATCTTCATCAACTTATTGAAACCTCCATTCACAGTTTAATAGACTGGGACGCGTTTACTTTTGTTACGTATTATCCTTCCGAGCAAAAATTCAAAACGACAAAAATTATCAACAAGACTTCGCTTAAGTATGTCGGTGAGAATTTGGAAATTGATCTTACCGGAACGTTGGTAGGAAGAGCTGTTCTAAGTGCGACGCCGGTGAAAATTGACGACACTTCCGTTACCGAAATACCACGCTTTACAAAAAGCGAAGATGTCAGTTTTGACGGATCGTTTCTTGCCATTCCGCTTGTTTATGACGATCAAAATTACGGAGTGTTATGTTTTGAAAGCCTGAAGAAAAACGTTTACTCAAACAGCGAAGTCTCTTACATCCGAAGCGCTACAAAAATATTTGCTTTCTTGCTTCATTCTTATTCCACAATAAATATTCTTAAAGGCCTGCTCTCCGTTGATGTTGAGACGAAAGCGCTGAACTATGATTCGTTCATTGCACGGTTTACAGTTGATTTGGTGCGCAGCAAAGAATTGGAGCTTCAAGGTGCGGTTGTTTTAGTTCAGATAGATGAATTTCTAGAACAGGAATCTTTGTTTGAAGGAAATCCTTTCCCTAAAGTGTTGAGAACGGTTGCGCAAATCATAAGAGACGAGATGACGCCGCTGAACTTATTCGGGCGCATTAGTGAAAAAACCTTCGCAATTTATTTTTTCAATACTTCTCCAAAAGATGTTTTTCTTTGGGCTGAAAAATTAAGAATCAAAATCGCGCGGAAACCTATCGCAGTAGTTTCCAAACAAACCACGTTTACGGTTTCTATGGGCGTGGCAACTACAACGAATAAAACTGATGTTCAAGAAATTATGACTAACGCTGAGCTTGCGCTGAAGAAGGCTTTGGAAAAAGGTGGCAACACGGTCAAAAGTATCAGTTAACATTCGAAAAACTTATGAATAATTTTTTTGTGATTGTACTCGACGGTGTCGGCATTGGCGAACTGCCGGATGCTAATAAATACAACGACGAGAAGAGCGATACACTCGGCAACATGGCAAATTCCGTTGGCGGGCTGAACTTGCCTAATCTCGCAAAATTTGGATTGGGCAACATAAAACCAATTGCTGGGATTCAGAATCAATCGAAACCGCTTGCGTCTTTTGGTAAACTGTCGGAAGTGTCCGCTGGAAAAGATTCGACAACCGGACATTGGGAACTTGGCGGCTTAAAAGTTGAAATCGAATTCCCATTTTATCCCCAAGGATTTCCGAAAGAACTGATCGATAAATTTTTAAGCGAGACCGGTGAAAAAAATATTTTAGGAAATTACCCGGCATCGGGAACGGAAATCATTAAAGAACTTGGAGCCGAACATGTTAGAACCGGTTTCCCGATAGTTTATACATCCGCAGATTCTGTCTTTCAAATAGCCGCGCATGAAGAAATTATTCCGATACCAAGACTGTATGAAATTTGCACTATTGCCAGAGAAAAAGTATTAGTTGGAAAAGATGCGGTGGGAAGAATTATCGCGCGTCCGTTTATCGGAACAGAAGGTAATTATACCCGCACAACAAACAGAAAAGATTTTTCGCTCGATCCACCGTCTCCAACAATTTTGGATTTTTGTCTTGATGCCGGAATCGAAACATTTGCAGTCGGTAAGGTGAATGATTTGTTCAACTATCAAGGCATCAAACACCGGCTGAAAACAAAATCCAATAATGAAGGAATCGAAAAAATTATTGAGCTTGCCAAAACCGTAAAGGACGCATTCATTTTCTGTAACCTTGTCGATTTTGACGTTTATTTTGGGCACAGAAACGATCCCGCCGGTTTTCACGAGGCGTTACAACAATTTGACGAGCGTTTACCTGAGATAACAAAACATTTGGATGAAACCGACCGGCTGATATTAACCGCAGATCACGGTAACGATCCGACGGACATCAGCACTGATCATACGCGCGAGTACGTTCCGCTTCTTTACTACAGAAAAAACATGCCGGGCAAAAATCTCGGTATCAGAAAAACATTTGCAGACGTGGCTCAAACCGTTGCCCATTTCTTCGAAGTGAATAATGATCTGCAAGGAACCAGCTTTTTAAATGACTGATAAAAAACAAATCAATAAACTCCCTATATTAACGGCACAGATTTCAAAATATAAAGACATCGGGATAAAAATTATTTCACCAAAAGAATTGTGAGGTTGAATTGATACTTGGAAAAGTTATCGGGACGGTTTGGTCAACACGCAAGGACGAGAATCTTGTCGGTGCAAAATTTTTGATAGTAAGACAAATAGACCTCGAGTACAAACCGAAAGAAGCTACGGTCATTGCTGTTGATTCCGTTGGCGCCGGCGTTGGAGAAGTTGTATTGGTTGCTCAAGGAAGTTCTGCCCGCCAAACTACATTCACAAAAAACAAACCGGTTGATGCCGTGATTATGGCGATCGTTGACAAACTGGATATTTCAGTTAAAGAAAAACAACATGAGCATGTTGAGGTCTGATGTATCTCGGTAAAGTTATTGGTACTATTTGGGCGACAAGAAAGTACGATGCAGTAATCGGCTACAAAATGCAGTTTGTGCAGCCGATAAATGCGGAGCTTGAAAAACTTGGAGAGCCGATAGTTGCTTTAGATACTGTAGGAGCCGGACCGGGTGAAATTATTTTTTACGTCACAGCCAGCGAAGCGGTAATTCCGCTGGATGTTGATATGGCGCCAGTTGATGCGTCGATTGTCGGTATAGTTGATTCCATTAATCTTCAAATTTCTAGGGAGAAACAATCTTGAAGATCACGAAACAATTCACTAATCGTGAAAGCCAATCGTTAGATAAATATCTGCAAGAAATTGGAAAAGTTGATCTC
>JAMCSN010000103.1 GCA_023381535.1 Bacteroidota bacterium | reverse complement strand
AACGAATTCGTCGGGTCTCTCAATAATCAATTTTGGAATTGGTTCTGCAAATGCCGCAACTATAATGGATCTTCTGGTTGCCCGTTCCCCTAAGGCAGTATTATTTCTCGGCAAATGCGGAGGACTAAAACGATCGGCCGAAATCGGTCACTTCATTTTGCCAATAGCAGCAATACGCGGAGAAGGAACGAGTAATGATTATTCTCCTCCTGAAGTTCCGGCGCTTCCTTCGTTCAAACTTCACAAGTTTGTTTCTGATAAAATCATTTCACATAAATTAGAATACAGAACCGGCGTTATTTACACGACAAACCGACGGTTGTGGGAATGGGACGAAAACTTCAAAAAATATTTACGAACGCTCGGTGCAATTGCAATTGATATGGAAACCGCAACCTTATTCGTGGTAGGATATAAAAATCAAATTGCCCGTGGCGCGCTGCTGCTTGTATCCGATCTGCCGATGATTCCTTCCGGCGTGAAAACAGAAAAATCGGATCAATCTGTAACGCAAAAATTTGTCGATCTTCATCTTGACATCGGTATTGAGGCAATGACTGAAATCGGTGAAAAAGGTGAAAGAATAAAACATTTTACATTCTAAAGTTGGCATCGATGTTGAGTAACTACTATGCACAGATGCGAAATAATGAGCAATCGCGGCTGAATCTAAGATTTAAAGAATATTTTTTCGCACATAGTGTACAAATTGCGTAGTATTAATTAGACATCAGTAGGAGGGACAAATGAAACGATTATTTAGTTTTGGAATGATACTTTTCACACTTGTGGCTTTCAGCTCACAGGTTCAGTATGCCCAAGCAAATGATGAGAACTCGGTTAAATCCACTCTCAAAAATTTGTTGGAGTTTAGCAAAACCAAGGCCTACGATAAAGCCGCAAACTTAATTGCATACGAAGGCGACGACAAAAATAGAACCCACAAGGATTCCTTCAATCCATCCAACAAAGAGGAATTAAACCAGGTAAAAAGAATTTGCAAAAAAATTACGGCGCTTCTCGAATTAAGCAGCAAGTATGAATTCGGCGAATTCAAATCTGCAAGCAAAGGAGCTTATACGGTTCAGGTAACTTTCATAAGCGGGGAACAAAAGTTAGCTACTACATTCAACTTTGAGAAAACCGGGAAAGGATTTTTGTTAGTAAGCATGAATTAGAAAATTCAGAATTATTAACGGCGCGATTCTTTGCAGATAATCCCGAGTATAAAAGAATTATGTTTCACTTCCCTTTTTAACCAGCACAACTCCAGCTAAAATTATTACCGCAGCGATTATTATGCTTAAAGAAATTACTTCACCCAAAACCAGCCAGCCTAAGAACAATGCAATCACCGGATTGATATAAGCATACGTAGAGACAAACGATACGGGCAGATGCGCAATAGCATAAACGTAAGAGACAAATCCAACTAAGGAGCCGAATACAACTAAATAAGCTAATGCGAACAAACTTCCGGAAGAAATAGTAAATTTAGAAAACTCACCTAACACACCGGCAAGCAATATTAAAACAATTCCGGCGGTTATCATTTGAATAGCGGCGCCCATTAAAGGATGCACGCTAACCTTTTTATATTTTGAATACACTGTTCCGCCTGACCAGCCAATAACGCCAATCATCAATCCTATTACACCTGTAAGGTAACTTTGATCAAACAAGCTTTTCAGATCGAGACCAAATATTAAACCTACACCGGCAAATCCAAAAAGCAGTCCGCCCAATATTTTTAAATTGAACCGTTTTCCATGTGGCAGCAACGAATCAATTCCAACAATCCAAAATGGAACTGTTGTAACCAAGAGCGCGCTCAGGCCGCTTGGAATATATTCTTCAGCAAATGTTAGTAAGCCGGTACCCATTCCAAGCAGGGTTAAACCCATGAATGCAAGATGTATCCATTCTTTTTTCTTCGGCAGTTTATATCCTTGGAAAATTAGAATTAAAAAAAGTATTGGACCAGCGATAAGGAAACGTAATCCACAAAAAAGAGCTGCCGGTAATTCTTTTACTCCAATTCGAATTGCCAAATATGTAGTCCCCCAAAAGAAGCATACTGCCATCCACGCTAAGTATGCACGCAAGTTTTTTTCTTTTGTCATTTAAGCTGAGCCTAAGATTTGGAGTTCAAAAATAATCTTTTTACAGCAAGCAATGATGATTTTAATTCCGTTAAATGAGGATAAAAATTTTGTAGTTTTGTGACAAATGATTCTGGCATAAGTTGTTTGCACTGTTTTTTTAGATAACAAAAACGATTGATGCTTAAAATGAACGAAACTCAAATCAAAAATATCTTCGATGAAATCCCGGATGATTTAGCAAACGAGGCATTCGAAGAATTAGTTTCTTCAAAAGAATTTAAGTTGGAACGCATAATTTCTAAAGGTCATTCATCACCCAAAGGATTTTGGTATGATCAGGAAAAGAATGAATTCGTTCTGCTCCTTTCCGGTTCGGCAAAGATTAGTTTTGAAAATGGTGAGTCGTTTGAATTAAAACCCGGAGACCATTTGATTATTCCTCCACACAAGAAACACAGAGTAGATTGGACCGATCATGAAAAGAAAACAATCTGGCTGGCATTGCATTACTAAAATGAATACAAAGATCTATTATATAATATTTTTTTTGTTGGCTTTTGTTCTAACGACTAAAGCACAAATCAATTCCTTCAACGTCGGCGGTTCAGTTCATGTCGGAAGCATCGCGGGTAATTCTCCATCCGTTACAAGTTTGGGTGGCACAGTTTTCTTCGACTTCTACCCTTGGTTTGAACACGATGTTTCGTTTAGGTTTGGCTATTCATATTCGCAAAAAGCAGAACAATTTATTCCGGAAAACCGGGCCGGGCGTTATTATCCCTTCATAAAAGTTTTGTCTCTTAAAGGATTCATCCGCCAGGATTTGTCATTTCCAATTTACTTGGAAGAAGGCGCCGGAATAATTTACTTGAACGACCGCACATTTCCCGATGTGAACAATTGGCAAGTCGGAACTTCTTTTTCGGCTTCAGTCGGTTACGATTTTAGAAAGATTGACGAGAAAGGTTTTTGCATGAATCTCGGATTGGATTACGGCGTAACGTTCACTCAAACAACCGCGAATTATTTTCTAGTTTTCCTCCAGAGTCAATACTATTTCTAAACAAGCATTACAGCTTGTACAACTCTTTCATCATATCTTCGAACTGGTTGAAGTACAACGCTTGTTCAGGATCGCTCAATGCATTAGGCGGATCGGGATGAAATTCAACCATTATACCGTGAGCGCCTACAACCTTTGCTGCTTTAGCCAACGGCACAACTTTGTTTCGTTCACCGATAGCATGTGACGGATCAACGATTAACGGAAGGTGCGTTAGTTCTTTGAGTACCGGTATCGCGCTAAGATCAAGCGTGTTTCGTGTTGCGGTTTCAAATGTTCTGATACCGCGCTCGCACAAAATTACTTGTCTGTTGCCTTGAGCCAAAATATATTCCGCGGCGTTTAACCATTCGTTTATAGATGCACTCAACCCGCGTTTCAACATTACCGGTCTGTGTGTCTTGCCAACTTCTTTTAGCAGCGCAAAGTTCTGCATGTTGCGCGCGCCGATTTGCAGTATGTCGGCAGTCTTCGCCACTTCTACAACTTGATCGGTATCCATTACTTCAGTGATGACTGGCAAATCGTAGTATTTGCCGGCATCAACCAATAATTTTAATCCCTCGAAACCCATTCCTTGAAAACTATACGGGGAAGTTCTTGGCTTGAAGCAGCCGCCGCGTAAAATTTGTGCGCCATTTTCTTTTGCCTCTAATGCACACTTCATTATCATTTCC
>JAMCSN010000227.1 GCA_023381535.1 Bacteroidota bacterium | reverse complement strand
GTAATTGAGCCGGACAAATTGGAATTGTCTTATGATAAGCCACGTGCATAGGATCCCATTTTGCCTGAAAGCTAACAATGGGATGTAGGTCTCCCGGCATCTGCGAAAAATCAATTTCGCTGATTGGGAGTATGGTAGGATTTTTATCACCGAAGACCGCTATGTTCAGTTCGCGTCCTAAAATGAATTCTTCAACCAGCGCATGTTGATTGAAGGAATTGAAAACATATTCCACGCGTTTTTTCAAAGTATCTACGTTGACAACAATGGCGTCGTTGTCAATTCCAACACTCGCATCTTCGAGCGCGGGCTTTACAATCAAAGGATAGTGTAAACCAAGTCTGAAAGAACGGTCCATTGTCTTTATGATTTTGTAACGCGGTGTTCTTATTCCAAGCGAACTCAAAATTCTTTTTGTTAAGGTTTTGTTCTGGCATGTTCCCAAAGCAAGAGGCGGTGCGCCGGTGAAAGCCACATTCATCAATTCTAAAATCCCAGTGAAGCTCATTTCAAGACGGGGCTGGTCTTTGTATAATTCAACAAGATTAAAAACAACATCCGGTTTATTCTTCTCGTAATCCTTAATGAAATTATTGAGATTATCCATTATGTTCAGCGTATAAGCTTCGTAGTTATATTTTTTCAAAGCTTTCGCCATTTCTTCAAACTCGAATAATGGGTTGTTTTCTTCAAGGCTGAAAACCGGCTTAAAATCCGGATTTTTAGTCCCTTTCTTTTTAGTTTTATATTGTTCGGGGTTAGTTTCGTTGAAGACTATTGCGACTTTCATTTCGCTCAAATTTTTTTTTGCAAAGTAAACAAAAATGTTTTGCATATCAAAAGTTTTGTTATTTTTGCGGGCAATTAGGATGAATGAGAATTTTTCTCGATGAGTTTTTATCCTCAACCGAACAAATATCAATGCGGTCCGTTCGCGCTCAAGTATGCACTTGTGATGCTTGGTGTCTTCAAAGATGAAGACCAGATCGGAATAATTGCCGGAAGCACTTGGTGGGCGGGAACGGACGAAATTGGTTTATCACGCGCCGCACGGCGCTTTCAATGCAAACTAAAACATTTCCAATCAAGTAACCCCGATGATGCAAGACGCATGCTTGTCAATGAACTTAAGAAAGGCCATCCTTGCATTTTAAGTGTGAAGGATTGGGAACACTGGTGCACGGTCGTAAATTATCAGCAAGGCAAATTTGTTGTGATTGACAGCGAACTTGATAAAGTAGTTGCCATTCAGACAGCAAGCCAGTTGTTGCGAAGATGGAAGTATGTTGAAAAGGGAACCGGAATAAAAAGTTACGATGGTTATGCGCTGATTCCGAAATTCAAAACTCTCACCCGCGCAAAGTTTACTTTGGATAAGGCGAAAGATTTAATGTACGATAAATACGAAGACCTTGCGAAGAAGTGGGATCAGTACACAAACGATCTGATTACAATTTGCAAACCGAGAACAAAACTCAGTTCCAACATTATAACATTTTCCGAATTGCTGCGGCGTAACGAACAGAACTTGATTAAACGGGTCGCAAACTGGCACGGCGAACCTACTTTTTCTGAATTGAAAAAAATTTTATCGAATATGAAACTTGTTGCTGAAGTGTACGATCTTGTTGTTGCTGAAGACGACGAGAAGCGCGCAACAATTGATCTTGCTTCAATTCTAATGATGTACGCGTGCGGCAAGTATGGAATGAATCCTCTATATTAATTGAGAATTGTGAATTGAGAATTGTGAATTAGAAGAATGTAACCGAGAAAATTGGAAGTTTATGAAGAGACATCCCAAAATACTTCAACGAGAAAACACCGCTCTATTGGTAATTGATATTCAAGAAAGAATATTACCGGTAATCTTTGAACATGAGCGTGTTGTAGAGAACGCTGTGAAACTGATAAACGGTTTTAAAATTTTAAATGTTCCGATTTATTTTACCGAGCAGTATCCAAAAGGATTAGGCCCAACGGAACCCAAAATAAAAACGGCTCTTGGAAATTCTGAAGCGATTCAGAAAATGAGTTTTAGTTGTTTCGGTGCCGGAAATCTTTTTGATGATCTAAAATCTAAAAATCTGGAACAGATTGTTGTTTGCGGAATCGAAAGTCATGTTTGCGTAATGCAGACGGTTCTCGACTTAATTGCTAACGGTTTCCAAGTCCAGGTTGCGGCGGACGCGGTTTCATCTCGCAGAAAATTTGATTACGAAACTGCATTGAGAAGAATGGAAAACAACGGCGCTGAAATCACACTGACCGAATCAATTTTGTTTGAAATGCTGAATGTCTGCGGCACAGACGAGTTCAAAGCGATTTCCAAGATGGTTAAATAAGAAAAATTTGTCCTTCGAATTTTGTGCTTCTGCTTTTTATTTCACGTGTTTTTTCGGATAGTCAAAGAAGAATGTTTTCCCGCAATACCTTTCTACCTCCGACCACGAATCAATGCCAAGTTCAAGTCCGACTATCGCACATGTTGGCAATGCAGGCAAGTAATCGCTTCCCAGCAAATTTGCAAAGTTGGATAAACCGGGATTATGTCCAAACATTATTGCTGTTTGAAACTTATCATCAATGCTGCGTACGACCGATGTTAAATCACGCATGGTTGCTTCATAAATCCGTTCGTCAGTAAGAATATTCTTAGCGAGATACCGCAGCTCTTCGGCAAAAATTTCAGCCGTTAATAACGCACGCGCAGCCGGACTGCTAATAATTAATTCCGGTTTGACATTCTTTTTGCTGAGAAGTTTTGCCATTGCTGCGGCATCGTTGGCGCCACGTTCGTTAAGCGTTCTTTCGAAATCGGATTGGTTAGCTTCATCCCAGCTTGATTTGGCGTGACGAACGAGATAGAGTGTTTTCATTTGGCGGAATTAAATATTGATAGGATCAAACCGAAAGTTTTTGCAGCTGCTCTTCAAGCGCGCGGATATTTTTTTCTTTCTGCGGCTGAAAATTTTTTAGTGCGTATCCGGTAAAAAAATGATGCTGATTAAGAAATTCGATTGTCTTTGAGAGCCATTCGCTTTCTGTTAGCTTACTATTCGAATAGTGTTCAAACTCGCTTCTAAATAAATCGTTTCGTGCCAAAAAAGTTTTGCGACCAATGTGATTTAAGTCGGCATCGCAAATTATTTGTTCAAATTTATTATGCGGGTTCTGCGGAACTTTAGTTGCCCTAATACAGCCGATTATTTTTTCTATCCTTTCGACGTGATAATGTTCGCCCGACAAAAATTCTGATGCGTATGCTGCGCTCACTTCTTCATGTCCCGCCGTCTTTTCAATATAGCCCAAATCATGGAACCATGCGGCAATCTGAACCATTTCCAAATCGTCCGGCGTTAGCATTTCACCCACGCCGATTTCGATGCTTGAGCCGACAACGTCTTCCGTATGCGCAAGGTTATGATATGTATTGCATGACGGAGTTTTCGAGGAGAGAATGCTGATGATGTAATCTTCTGTTGCAGCAAGAATTTGTTTGTGCATATTACCCATCTGGATTTTACACGAACAAAGATTAGGAAATTCCCGCTGAGAGTAAAATGAAATAAAACCGTGCGTGAATTAGAGCACAAGTTCTATTATCTAAATTACTCGCAGCAATTGGGCTCTTGGTGAATTTGAACAGCAGGATGAACCAATTTAGGACTGACATAAGGTATTCCAAGATTCAAACCTCTTAGAATGAACAGAGCGGCGAGAATGAAAGCGAAAGCGGGAACCATTTTTGCAAGCCGTCTTCTGATATTAAGATTAATGATTTTTCCGAAGAGAGCGGTTGCGAACATGATCGGCAGCGTTCCAAGTCCGAACAACGCCATATAAAGTGTTCCGC
>JAMCSN010000297.1 GCA_023381535.1 Bacteroidota bacterium | reverse complement strand
AGCCGCACATATTTTATGTTTCCTTTGTAATTATATTATAAAAACTTATCAGTATTTATTAAATTGTATTCCAAAAGAAATATTGGTGCCGGTTCAAATTGAAAATGATAAGTAGTAAAACACTTTTGCGATTGTCGCTTTTTCTCTTGGCGGCAACTTTGTCCATCAGATGCGTTGAATCGCTAACGGACACTCAAAACTCTACAACACCGAGTATAGATATTTATAGCCCGAAATCCGGTGATACAGTAAAGGTTGGGCAAACTTACATTAATTATAAAGCTGCCGATGGATCAGCCGGGCAAGGTCTGGCGTACTATGATGTATTTGTGAACGGCGTGTTCGTCAAGAGAACTGCTCAAAATACTGATGGCACAAATCCCAATTTGTATCTTATAGTTGATTCGACTTTAGTGGGTAAAACGATCAGTTACTATGTTGTGGTTTACAACAAACAAGGCAAACTGAAGACCAGCAAAACGCAAGACAATATTTTTGTAAAAGATAAAGAACCAAAAGCGCCTGGCAAACTGTTCTTAAGTAGAGTGAACGATTATGAAGTTCTTCTTCACTGGGACGACAGTTCCTACAATGAAAAAGGCTTTGAACTCTGGCGTAAAGATCTTGGCGGAAATGTTGACATCGATTACAGAAAAATTGCAACCTTGCCGGCCAACACTATCACAACGCGTGATCAGGGGCTTTCACCATTCGTAAATTATTTTTACAAAGTGAGAGCTTACAACACAACCGGTTATTCGATTTTCAGCAACGAAGCCAGCACCAGCGGTTTGCCGGGAGGACCTTGGAACTTAAGAGCTGAAGCAATTGGCGCTAGTTCGGTTCGATTGCGCTGGATAGATTTTGTTACGAATGAAGACGGCTTCTTAATCCAAAGAACAGATCCTTTTACAACTAATTTCCAAACGATTGCCCTTACCGATGCAAATGTAACCGAGTATTACGACAATTCAGTTCAAGCCAATACGGGTTACAAGTATCGAGTTGCTTATTTCGTTAAACAGTCGAATAGTTCATTTTCTAATGAAGCTTCTGTTACTACTTATTATAAAGATTTTTCTGCGCCGTCTAATCTGACTGCAGTCTTTTATACGGGACAGGGTGTCAATCTCGAATGGGTGGACAACAACAAAAATATTCAGCAAGGAACGGTCATCGAGCGCAAAGAAAGTTTAGGAAGCGATTCCTACGTGGAAATTGGAACCGCTGCACCTGACCAGACAAAATTTATTGACAGCACAGTCCAGCCGGGAACGCTGTATGTTTATCGAGTGAGACAGATTCTTGGTACCAATACTTACACTCCATACTCAAACACGGTGACCATTAACGTACCAAATTAAAAATTTGAAATGGAAACGGAAGCTAAAACAAAAATATCGAAGGAAGTTGCCAACGAGCCGATTAGTTTGATAATCGACAAGTCAGGAAGAATAATTGCGCTCGGTCAGGAATTCCAAGAACTGTTTCCGAATGCCGCGCCTCATGCAGATTTTTTCGAATTGTTCAGCGAAGAAAACAATCTCAGTCTTCAAAAACTATTTATTGATGCGCGGAAGTTTGAATCCCTAACGACAAATAATTTTGAGCTGCTGGTAAAAGGCGGTAAGATAAACTTCGCTATTTCTTTCCTTCCTCTTCGTAGCGAAAACAATGTTTACTTTTTGATTACCTTCAAACAAGCTGGGACTAAAAAAACTGCTACTGAGGTTCAAAAATTTTGGGTCGCGACTGCCGATCTCGAAAAAATTGTTGAGAATAAGAAGCTTTTAGGAATCGTCAATAAGATAAAACTTACCTATCCGTTCACCTTTATTGAAAAAGCAAAAATCCAGAAAGAGATCAACGAACTTGATGAGTATTTTTGGATTAAAGGAACGAACGGCAAGTATATTTTGGTTAATGATAGATTTGCCGAATCGTCCGGTTCCAAACCTTCTCAGCTTGAAAATAAATCGGCGGAAGATTTTTTACCAAAATATCTGCTAAGTCTTTACAAGTTTGTCGATCAATACTTGATTGAATCGACCAATGCTGTTATCCTCGACGGAATTTCACTTCCAATCCTTGGCGGCGCAGAACGCAGTTTGTCTTTGGTAGAATTTCCTTTGTGCGATTTAGACAATAATGTTGTCGCTATAATTGGTTTTTCGAAAAAGAGTGATACACTAGCTAAGAAGGAAAGTCCGAAGATTGAACTCGATCTGATTTATCATCTTCCACTTGCAGTTTTATTGGTTAATAGGGAAAACCGGGTGCTAGCATACAGCCAAGAATTTATTAGGTTGATGGAACTCGACGAGAAATCAAATCTTTACCAGTCGGATGTAAATCGAATTCTTGAAAAAGGTTTGATGCCGTTTATAGAAAGTTATCAGAAGAATCCCGAACTTCGTGCGGAAAATGTTTTTAACTATATGCTCATCGAAAGAGTGAAACTCAATTCCGAAGTGAGATTGAAAAAAATATTTGATACTAACGGCGAGCTATGGGGCACGCAGATCAGTTTTATGCCGAAGTTGGAACAGGATGCACTGATAGATTTGAAAGCGAAAATGTATGATGCGATTATTGAGAACACCAATGAAGCGATGTTCATCTACGAAATCGAAAATCTAAAATTTTTGGAAGTAAATAATGCTGCACTAAAGCTGTACGGTTATAAGCGAAATGATTTTCTCCACATGGATTTGACCGATCTTTATGCACCTGAAGACATTCAAACGATTATCCAATCCGGTGATAGCAAATCGATACCTGGCAGTTACAGTGGTCCGTGGCGCCATAAAAAGAATGACGGCACGTCGGTGCTCGTGGAAATTAACAGAAGCACAATTGAGTACAAAGGTAAGAAAGCTCATCTGAATATTATCCGCGACGTTTCCCATAATGCCGATTCCAAAAAGAAGCTGCAAATGCTTGAAGCTTATTTTGATCACACGACCGATCCGATATTGGTTACGGATAAAGACGGTTTTATCAGTGAAATCAACGAACCGGTTACTAAGCGACTAGGTTATTCAAAGAAAGATCTGGAGCTTCGCCCTTTCGTTTCTCTTGTCTCGGATGAGAACCGGGCCAAGATTAATAAAAATATTTTTCATTCGGGTCTTCTGAAGACCACTAGTTTTGAAATTGAAATTAAAAAACCTTCCGGTACTTTACATAAAGCTTTGCTTATTGCAACCCCCATCAAGAATTTTTCCGGCGATATTGAATCGTTCAGCTTACTTGTTAGACCGTTAGAAGAAGCAGTGCCAACGAAAGATATCAAGCAAACTCTGGAAGACCCCCTACACAGAATCGATCCCCCGTTTTTGTCTAACGTCTTTCATGAAATCTTAACACCGATAAATGTTATTCTTGGATTCACACAGGAGCTTGGCGAGAGCATTCCATCGCCGAATGACGAACAGAAGGAAGCAGTGGAAATAATAAAAGAAAATCAGAAGCTGCTTCTTCAGATAATGGATAATGCCGTTGAATATTCCACACTCGAACAAAAAATTATAAAGTTCCGTCCCGAAGAGGTCAAATTTGTTGACTTGCTGAATGAGTTGAAAGAGAATACTCGCAAGGCGGCGGAATCAAGAAAGATTGGCGTCACTTATGGAAAAATATCTTCGTCGCTTGTCATTGAAACAGACAAGCAGAAGTTTATGTCGCTGTTGGTTTTGTTCATAAAGTTTGCGATTCAGATTACAAAGGAAAATACAATTTATCTTTCGGCTTCGACTTATCATGATAATTATTGTGCTATCGGTATCAAGGATGGGCGCAGCGCAATAACTTCGTACTTGCAGAAAGCATTCACGGATATTTTTTCTGAAGACGAAA
>JAMCSN010000365.1 GCA_023381535.1 Bacteroidota bacterium | reverse complement strand
CGTATCGCTTGGGTGTGCTGGTCTATAAAAAGCGAATGTCTTCACAGTGGTTTGTTTACCAAAAACATATGCCTGTGAACTATCCATTAATTTTACAACCCAAAATCCGGGAACTGCCGACCAAGATTCTCCTACTTTTGCTTTAAGTTTATATACATGCCAAGGAACTGTTGATTTGGGATACTTAAATACATCATAATTTTTAGTAATCTTATATTGTGGAGATGTAGGATTATCATTGTAGAAAACAAATCTACTACTGTCTTTCTGATCGAGTGAATCCCGAATAACTGTATAAATAACATCCGGGCCGTTTTGTGTGTACTCCCAATGATCTCCAACATGAGCTGGAAAAAACTGGTAGGGACCGAGATTTTGCCCTTGAGAGTAGGAGAAAGAACTTAATAATAGTGCAATAACAAATGCCGTTGTAATCTTTGTTTTGTTTATTTTCATAGCATCACCTTTACTTTTTTTCTGCTCGCACTTTCTATTTGAAAGTGGAAATACCTTCTAAGTTTCGGGAACCGACTCTGCTTCCGTATCAAACATTCATATGTCTTTTCTCCTATTTTATTACTCATTTCTATTTTTCTCTATGGTCACTTTTGTAAAATCATTTTCATTGTTCGTACGGTTTTGTCTGCAATTAATTGGTAGAAGTAGATGCCGCTTGATAGATTGCGTTCGTTGAATTCAACTTTGTATGTACCCGGATTGAAATAATCGTTTGCCAAATCTTGAATTTCTCTTCCGAGGAGATCAAATACTTTAATTGTGACATGAGAATATCTTGGAATGGAAAAAGAAATTGTTGTGGAAGGATTGAAGGGATTAGGATAATTCTGGTACAATATAAAATCAGAAGGTAAATCATTCGGAAGTTCTTTTACATCGACGGTTCCGTAAGTTACCTTATTTATTCTGCAACCTCTCAACAAATAGGGCTGCAATACATAATTCTCTTTTGAAATGAGTCCAAAACCATAAGCTAATTTTTGCACGTCTATTAAAGTAGTATCTATAAGAGAATCGGGTCTCCTCCGACATTGATAATGTTGAATTTCCTTTATTGTTGTTAATTTGCCAAAGACAAAACTTTGATAGATACCACTTACTCTAGATTCTTCCCATTTGTTTGAATCGCTTACAAAGACTACCCACTTTCCGCCTACCTGCGCATCCAGTTTATATTCATGTAAATTATCGAACTGCGGTAAATAAAAAATATTATAGTTTTTATCTATTCGATAATCTGCACCATAATACAAGGGGGGGGCATAAAAGAACACAAATCTACTGCTATCTTTCACATCTATTGAATCTCGTATAACAGTGTAGACAACGTCGGGTCCCGCCCAAGTATATTCCCACCTATCACCAATATTAGTTGGGAAGAACTGGTAAGGATCAAGATTTTGAGAATGGATAAAAGATGAAGAAACCAATAAGATCCCAATTATATTCCTCATAATATTATTTTTTGTTTTCATTACTTTTTCTCGCTAATAACTAGAGTTTCTTTCGTTATACATCTAAGCCCCTATAGCCGCCTAGACTATACTTCTTCTCTTCCTTATCAATAACCAGGAAGGTTTAGATAAAACGTATATAAACTATTTTGCTATGTCATGATACCTCCCAACTGATTAATTGAAGTCGTTATTTAAGATGTGTGTATTACAGTAATTTGCATTTCAAATGCCCCAATGTTAAACCTAAAAATAAACTAATAAAATTTTTATCAAAAGCAAATGGTAATGCGACAAGCGATAAAAAAACGCCCCACTGAGAATAACAATGAGGCGGTTAAATATTGAGAAACAGATTCTTGTTTCTTATTTGCTTATCGGTTCAAGTGCGCCGAAGATATCTTTCGCGGATTTCAGTTTCTCTTCGTTGCCGTAAACGCAGAATGTTTTTTGATTAAGCACGTCCGCAACCATTTTCTTGAATGACTTGACATCCTGAACGGTTACACTCAAAACGGCATCGCGGTCACGCTGAATATCTTCCGGTTTTGTTTTTTCCAGATAGTATCGAACAGCAACGTTTCCTTTTTGCGACGGAGTTAAAGGATTATCTAAATTCGAAATCGTTCCGATAATGTAACGCGTCATTTCTTTGTCATCCACTTCAAGCTTTTCGAGGTAATCCGGAATCGCGTCGTAGTTTGCCAAAGTTTCTTTCAGATTCGGATCGCGGTATGAACTGAAATAAACCGTGCCAGACGGGGAGAACGTACTGAATCCTCCGTATGCGCCGCCGATAACTCTGATTCTGTTCTGCAGCCAGTCGGTTGATAAAATTTGACTGAGCACGTACATTTTTCCGTCCCAACTATAACCGAGTTTTTTGAAATCGTAACCTTGAATTACATACTGAACTTTGGATGCAGCCAAAAATCCTTCATCCTTTTTCTCCAAGTTGAATTTCCATGTTTGGTATTCAACCGGTTGAACATGAATTGTTTCGGCATACCGCGCGAACTCCTGCAGGAAAACCGGGTAATCGTCGCCGTTGCAAGTTACCAAAGCAGCCAAATTGTTTTTGTTTAAAAGCAGAGAGGCCGCTTTCTTTAGATTGTCAACAATCTCTTTCGATTTTGCGTCAAAGTTTTTTGCAAGATCGGAAACGAACCAATAGTATTCGAATCCGCCGGTGAGTTCGTTAAACATTCCGGTATTTTCAAAGTAAGACGCAAGACGTGTTCTTGTAAATCCAAAACCGTTTTGCTTTACTTGCGAATCCAATCGTGCTTGAAGGCGCGTGATGATTGCTTTCAACCGGTCAACGTCTTCATATTTTGTATGATTAAGGATTTCACTTGTCAGCTCAAATAGTTTATTCAGTTTTGTGTTCATCACTTTGGAATTCACAACAAATTTCGGCAGCATTTCAGTATCATTTTGATTTTCCATGTACGCATTTAGAAACGAACTGAATCCGCCGGTGTAAATATTAAGCGCGTTATCAAGATCGCCGAACGAATAATTGAGCGTATTCTGGCTTCCGAGAACTTCGGTTAAAAGTTCCGCATAAGGAATTAATTCGACCGGCAGCACGCGCGCATCAAACATCAATCGCACATAAACAACATTGTTGGTAAAATCTTCATAGTGCAAAACCGGAACATCGGCAACCTTGAACGGCTTCACATGATAAAACTCGGCTTTCGGATTAATATCTTTTCTCTCGAGAAGCGGAATAGCGGCAAGCGCTTCCGGTGTGTCTTCCCGTTTTTGATAAGCGATTAAATCTTCAGTACCCTTTACCAAATCTTCTTTCTCATTTTTCGAAAGAGAGCTTTCATATGTCTGCAATTCTTTTTCCGTCTTCTCCGTATTTTCTTTTTCCAAACCGGGCTTTGGCGTTAATACAAGAAGGAGAGAATGGGGGTTGTTGATGATATATTGCTGTGCAATTGTTTCAAGATAATTCGTATCAAGCGCGGTCTTTACTTTTGCCAGCGGTTTTTCCCATTCGAGAGTTAAGTAAGGATCGTTCGCAAAAAACCAGCCGGGAAGAATTTGAAAATTGTAAGTGATGCCTTTTTGTGCATCGTTGCCTTCGCGTAATTGAAACTCTGCTCTGTTAATAGTTCCTTCAACCGATTTTTTATCCAGTCCGTTTTTAACAACATCGCGCAGAGTATTCATAACTATTTTGTAAAACTTTTCTTTGTCGGTAGGATTTGCATTTTGAACTATAACTTGAAAAACGTTCTGATGAAGTTCATCAACAGAAGCATGAACTTCCTTTCCGATCCCCGCATTTTGTAATGCGAGACGAACAGGACCCGCTTCTTGATTGACCAAAACATCTGCTAAAATATTCAATGCCATGGTTTGGAAAAAG
>JAMCSN010000316.1:3479-3863 GCA_023381535.1 Bacteroidota bacterium | reverse complement strand
AATCCGGATTCTTCTTTTTTATCCAGTGAAAGAGAAAGTTTTTCCGATTTTTCAAAATAGACTGCGGCTGAATCCGGTTTATTCTTGATCATAAAATCATTCCCAACGTAGTAAGTCGCCTCGCGCTTAAATCTATCGTTGTAACCCGGCATTTTTTGATTGCACTTATAATAAATCTCGCGGAAAATTTTTGACGCTTCACTGTAGTTGTTTTGTTTTACGTAAACCAGTCCGTAGTAACGTTGAAACATCGGGTTGTTCGGAAAATCATAAAGAAGCATGTGCACCCATTTCAAAGTCTCGGTCATGTTTTCTTCAAACTGGAAATTTAGTGTGAGCAAAAAATACCGCGCTTCTATGCGTGCGTATCTTCCGTTCCATGCT
>JAMCSN010000316.1:0-3469 GCA_023381535.1 Bacteroidota bacterium | reverse complement strand
CAGCAGGCAGCGCAATTTCTTAAAACACCGTATAAAAGATAATTGAGAATGGAGAATTGCGAATTGAGAGTTTTATGAAAGTATTTGAAAAACATGAGGAATATGGTAATCCAATCTTAGAGAAAAGTTTTCAGTTTGCAGTTAGGATTGTGAAATTTTATTTGAATCGTATTAAAGAATCTTACGAGTTACGAGACTTGCTAAGACAATTAATGCGTAGCGGCACTTCAATTGGTGCTAATGTAGCTGAGTCTCAAGAAGCAGCATCCAGAAAAGATTTTGTAAACAAACTTTCAATTGCCTTAAAAGAAGCAAGAGAAACTGAATATTGGTTGAAGGTATTTGAAAAGTCTTCTGTAATCAGTGAGAAAGAATTCGCAAGCTTATTTAATGATTGCGATGAAATAATTCGTTTATTAGTATCAATCTTAAAAAAATTAAAAGAGAATTAATTCTCAATTCTAAATTCTAAATTCGCAATTGCTCTTAAAGGCTTGTCGATATTCCGAATCTGTGTAGCGCTCCGATGGAGCCGAGAGACGAAAAAGAATAATCTACGTTGTAATCCTTAACGATAAATCCAAGTCCCAAACTAAATCCGGCTAATCCCGCAATACTGCCAATTTTTAGGTCTTTTCTCTTTTCGTTATCATAACCGAAACGCAATCTTAAACTTTTTCCCAAACGGAATTCACCGCCAACTGTGATCTGTCCGAATCTGCTGAAGAAATTACTTTTGCTTTCGTTCAAACGATTGAACGACCAAAAAAATCTGAACGGCAGTTTTTCCAATTCTTTTGAGAAGCCGAGCCGGACATCAAGCGGCAAAGTTTCTTTTGTACTGAAGTATGATGAGAGTTGTGTCCCAAGGTTCAAAACCGAAAAACCGAAATTCCATCTTTGATCTGGAATTGAATAATGCAGTCCAAGATCGAGTGCTAAAGCGGTTGAAGATTGATCTGCAATGCTGGAGTAAATGAACTTAACATTTGCGCCGTAATAAAAATTCTGATCGAGCTGATTTCCGTAACCGACAAGAAAAGCTGTTTCGCCCGCGCCGAAGGTGCCGATATTGCTTCCATCGGCTGTCGCTTTTGTAAACGTTCCATAATTAATGTATTGAACTCCGGCGGAAAATCTACCGATTCCTTCATAATTTTTTGAAACTGCTACACTTGCTGAATTGATATCCATCAAGTGTTTTAAGTATGAAAATGAAACGGGGGTTCCGCTAAGTAAATTGATTCCAGCGGGATTGTAAAACATTACATTCGGGTCGTCGCCGTTGGCAACAAAGCTGCCGGCAAGCGCTGCAGCACGCGGACTTGTATCAAGCCGCAAAAAATCATAAGTGTTTTGTGCGAATGTAGAAGTTGTAAACAAAACCAATGCTGCAAAAACAAAAATCTTTTTCATATTCCCAAATAATTTTGATGCGATTTTACTGATAATTGTTTTTAAAGGCAAGGCATTAACAACTGGGGAGCGCCGGAACAAAGAATCGAGTATTTATGTTATAAAGTCGGAATGTTAATTACTTGATGTGTCTTAACATTCATGATAAATTTGTACATCAAAAAAGGAGAGTTACCGATGAACGGTTTTAAGACTGTAATACTTATGACTGCAATGATGGTTTTGTTTATTCTTGTAGGAAGTTTGATAGGCGGTGAAAGCGGAATGATGATTGCGTTTGTAATTTCGCTCGCAATGAATTTTGGATCATACTGGTTTTCGGATAAAATTGTTTTGGCAATGTACAGAGCGCATGAAGTTACACGAGAAGAATACCCGCAGCTTTATAATATAGTAGAGAAGTTATCGATGCAAGCGGGCTTACCAATGCCGAGAGTTTATGTTATGGATAATCCTGCTGCGAATGCATTTGCGACCGGCAGAAATCCAGAGCACAGCGCCGTTGCAGTGACGACCGGCATTATGAATATTCTGAACGCCGATGAGCTTGAAGGAGTTATTTCCCACGAACTTACTCATGTTCAACATAGAGATATTCTTGTAGGAACTATCGCTGCAACTTTAGTCGGTACGATTACATTTATCGCAAGGATGGCGGGATGGGCGGCAATGTTCGGCGGCGGAAGAAGCGAAAGAGACCGCGATAATGTTTTTGCCGATCTTGCACTGATAATTATTGCGCCAATTGCCGCAATGTTAATTCAGCTTGCAATTTCCAGATCACGCGAATACATGGCAGATGAAGGCGGCGCAAAAATTTCCGGCAAACCGCTTGCGCTTGCATCTGCGTTAAATAAACTTTCGCGGGCAACAGAAATTGTTCCGATGACTAATGCGGGTACATCATCGGCTCACATGTTTATTGTTAATCCGCTCCGCGCAAAAGCAATGATGAAGTTGTTCTCCACTCATCCGCCAATTGAAGATAGAATTGCACGGCTCCAAGAAATTGCCGCGGGAAGAAGATAATTTCTTTTCACAATGGTCTTGGCGTCTAAGTATTTTTATGTCATGCCGGACTAGATCCGGCATCTATTCCATTGTTGATATTCCGAATACTAATCTATAATTTGAATTCGTTCACTTAACAAAATCTTTGAGAGTCATTGAAAACTGTATCTGCAATTCTTTTTTTCTCGATCACCATTTGTATCAGTTCTTTATCAGCTCAAACTAAAAGTAATTTAGAAGTTATTTATAGTCTGATTGACCGATCCGTTGCAAAAGCTGATTCTGCAATTGGCGGCAAGCAAAACATTTTTTTGAGTGTTACCAATCCGCAAACACTCGATGTTTTGAAACCGCGAGTACAGGAAGCGTTCAACTCTAAGGGATATGTTCTGCTCGGTCAAAAAGATGAAGCGCACAAATCGATTGACTATACCTTGGTTTCAGCGAAGGTCGAGTATAAAGATTCCTTTTCGGATGGATTATTCGGCGGTACGTTATTGCTGCGAGAAATCAGTCTCGCGGGCTCATTTTCGGTTGAAGCCGGCAGCGGAATAATCAACCCGCAGTGGTTTTCCGAAACCATAACCGACACCGTTAATCTTGACGAATTGAATTCAATTGAAAACCAAGCTCTTCCCTTCACTCAGGCGCCGGTTCCTTCACTCCCGCTTTTATCAAATTTATGGGAACCGATAATAGTTGTTGGAACTCTAATCGTTACGGTTGTTTTGTTATTTACGGTTAGAAGCAAGTAGAACACTTTCCGGTAATTCGGTTTCCCCGGCTTGCCTTCTGCAATCATGTTTGTTTATTTTTACAACGTCTTTTCAAAACGAGGTATAATTTTGCCGATCAAAACAAAAAATTTTGTATATGTATTGCTGGCTGCGCTAATAGTCGGGTGTTCAAGCTCTATGGATACGACCAAGTTTACACCAGAGGAACATTTCAATTATGCGATGAAGTTGTATAACGAAGGAGATTACGAACCGGCTCTTCAAGAATTTCAGAACTTTGTTCTTCAGTATTCTGGCAGCGCTTT
>JAMCSN010000314.1 GCA_023381535.1 Bacteroidota bacterium | reverse complement strand
GGTAACGGGACCGCGGCAGCCCATCTTGTACAAACAATATCCGCGTTTTGCATTTTCATCATCGAATGCATTTACAAATAATCCGGCATCGTAATTCGGGCGGCGGTAACACGTATCGTGAACACGTCGCGAATAAAATGCTTTCGGTCTTCCTAATCCGTCGAGTTGCGGAATGCGATCGAATGCTAAGAGATAAACAATAGTTCCAGCCATAACTTCTGCGATTGGCGGACAACCCGGAACATTTATAATAGGTTTACCGCTAATAATTTTATGTATCGGCGTTGCGCCTGTCGGATTCGGTTTCGATGATTGGATACAACCGTTGGAAGCGCAACTTCCCCATGCAATAATTGCTTTTGCATTTTGCGCGGCTTCTTTAACGATGTCCAATGCGGTTCTTCCGCCTATGCAGCAATAAACGCCGTCTTCTTCAGTTGGAATTGAACCTTCAACCAGCATCAAGTACTCGCCTTTGTATTTCTTCATAGTATTATGAAGCGCTTCTTCTGCCTGCTTTCCCGCGGCTGCTTGAAGCGTTTCTGTGTAGTCGAGTGAAATTTTATCTAATATAACATCTGCAACAATCGGGTGTGAGGAACGGATGAAAGACTCGCTGCAACAAGTACACTCTTGGAAATGGAACCAAACAACCGGAATACGCGGTTTGGTTTCCATGGCTTTAACAACTTTGCCAACGCCGCTTGCTTCTACTCCAATGAACGCCGTTATCCAGGTGCAGAATTTTAGAAAATCACGACGTGAGTAACCGTGTCGTTTCATTTCATCCCAATAAGTAACGGGATTTTCATTCATTGCTACCTCCTGCTTATTTGAACAGTTATTAATTAGTTATCAATTTTTCTTTTGAATTAATTTCAGGTTGAATTTTATTTATCTGCAACTGTGCTTTCACTGAAAGTATTTCGCCAAGATGAACATCGGTAATTGAGTCTGTAATTATTTCTAAGTAGGTCGGTGTTAATGCAAGCTTCAAAATTTGTTTTCCCTCTCTGATGGAAATCTCAACAACTTTTCCTTCAATCGAAATTTCTTTTTGAAGTGATATAGTTGTCATAGCCCTCGACATTAAAGTCTGATTATGATTTCAAATGACGTGCCCCAAATTGATTTGGATTTTGGAACGAAAACGAAACTGCAAAAAGATGGAATGCGATATTCCGTGAAATGATTCGCGAAAATCCGTGGTGGGTTACTTATGTCCGTTCAGATTGTATTTCTTGAGTTTATCGCGAAAGGTTGAGAGACTAAGACCCAAAGTTTTTGCGGCTTGAGATTGATTGCCGTTGCTTTTAGCTAATGCTGTGCTCAGCAGATTGTGCTCGAGGCATTTCACTATTTGATCCAGACTCATTGAATCTTCCAGATAACATTTGTTGCATGCTTTAAGAAGGAAATCAACCGGGTTGCCGGTTTTTACTTCTTGCGGAAGATCGTCAAGGGTGATTTCATTTTCCGCGAAAAGACAAATTCGCTGAATAACATTTTTCAACTCGCGCACATTACCGGGCCAACTATAACTGATGAACGCTTTGAACGCATCATGCGAGACTTTCAAATCTTTTTCCGGTGCGTACTTCTTGATGAAATGTTCAATTAACGGCGGAACGTCGTCGCTTCTCTCACGCAATGGAGGAATGTCAACCGGAACCACGTTTATTCTGTAGAAAAGATCGGCTCTAAAAATTTCTCTTTCAACCAAAAGTTTCAAATCTACTTTTGATGCGGTGATCAGTCGAACATCAATTGGAATTGGAGTGGTTCCGCCGATTCTCATAATTTCTCTCGATTCCAAAACGCGGAGAAGTTTCGATTGAATCGAAAGCGGAACATCATCTATGTCGTCTAAGAAAATGCTTCCGGTGTTTGCAATTTCGAACAATCCTTTTTTGTCGTTAAGCGCGCTTGTGTACGCCCCTTTTTCATGACCGAACAATTCACTTTCAAGCAGATCGGCGGGCAAAGCAGAAAGACTAATCTTAACAAACGGTTTCTGACTTCTTGGACTTGTGTTGTGAATGTACTCGGCAAAAATTTCTTTACCAACTCCGGTTTCACCGATCAACAGCACCGAGCTGTCGGACGCAACAATTCTATCGATGCGTGAAAGTATATCGCGCATTCTATCGTTCTTCGCGATCAGTGTAAGCGACTTGAGATTGCCGTAATCTATTTTAACGAGGTTCAATTAGATTCTTCAGAAATTAATTTGTTGTGTTAGAAAAAATTTATTCATTCATACTTTTAGTTCAATATGTGATTTTTCAAACAACTTAGCAATAAAGTAATTAACCGGATAAACCGCTCCCTCTCATTTTGTTTTGGAACCTTGAATGGTTGACACTTTAGAATTATTAATTTTTTATTTCAATTTATTCATATAAATGATAGTTTCAGCATTAAATTTTTGCACTCCCGAAAAGGAATCAACGATGGAACAACATAAAGAAAGCCTTCTAAAGAATATTCTGAACACTACGGTTCTGGTTTCCGCACTCGGATATTTTGTAGATATCTATGATCTTATCTTGTTCGGAATTGTCAGGGTCCCTAGTTTAACTGACCTTGGCGTTCCCGCAAATAATATGATTGAGGTTGGTGTTTACATTTTACAAATGCAAATGTGGGGCATGCTGATCGGTGGAATTATTTGGGGAGTTTGGGGCGACAAGAAAGGTCGGCTTTCAGTATTGTTCGGATCAATTTTTATGTATTCAGTTGCAAATTTATTAAACGCGTTTGTAACATCGATTGATCTTTACGCGCTTCTCAGATTTATTGCCGGGGTTGGTTTGGCTGGTGAACTTGGCGCTGCAGTAACCCTTGTAAGTGAAGTGATGACGAAAGAAACGCGCGGATACGGCACCGCAATTGTCGCAACGATTGGGGTGACAGGTGCAATCTTCGCAGCTATAATTGGTGATGTTTTCAATTGGCACGTGGCATTTATCATCGGTGGAATTCTTGGTCTAATTCTTTTGATTATGCGGCTGCGAATGTTCGAAAGCGGAATGTACAAGTCGGTCCAAACTACAAATATCAGCAAAGGAAATTTTTTGAAACTGTTCACTTCAAGAGATAGATTCTTGCGATACCTTTATTGCATTTTGATCGGACTTCCGATTTGGTATGTAGTCGGAGTATTAATCACATTCTCTCCGGAATTTGCAAAAGTACTTGGAGTACATGAAAAAATTGTTGCGGGCAATTCCATTTTGTTCACATACACAGGATTAATCTTTGGTGATTTTGCCAGCGGTTTTTTAAGTCAATATTTGAAAAGCAGAAGAAAAGTTGTTGCTTTTTTCATTGGACTAACTTTTGCTTTTATTTTGGTTTACTTATTCTTACATGGTCTGTCAAAGGTTCAATTTTACGGTCTATGTGTTTTGCTGGGATTCGCCACAGGCTATTGGGCAGTTTTTGTGACAACTGCATCGGAACATTTTGGGACAAACCTCAGATCAACGGTTACAACTACGGTCCCAAATTTCATCCGCGGTTCGGTAATACCTATTACTTTCGGATTTGAATACTTACGTTCGTCACTCGGTATGATTTATTCCGCGCTGATAATTGGAATTGTTTCAATTGTGATTGCCTTATTTGCAATCTATAAATTGGAAGAAACATATGACAAAGATCTTAATTACATAGAAAACATTTAGAAATTTTTAATTCAACTTTTTCTCAACCAAAAATTACATTCATGGAATTAATCAAAGAACTTCTCGATTTCGTTTTGCATCTTGACAAGTATCTCAACGATATTATTCTTCAGTACGGCACACTAACGTATCTTATACTTTTCCTGGTAATATTTGCAGAGACGGGATTAGTCT
>JAMCSN010000363.1 GCA_023381535.1 Bacteroidota bacterium | reverse complement strand
AAACGGCGATCCAAGTCCGAAAGGAACAATTGCATCTGCTGTTCCATGTGTCAATAAAACCGGAATGTGTGGATCAGCGGCTTCAACTAAACTTGTGTCTTGAAGCGCCCCCCAAAGACTTACAATTCCATTTGCCTGAGAATTTTGTGCCGGATAACTTCCGATTGCATCCAGACCGCCAAGATCCGGACCATTGTTTGTGGTCGGTGGAAAATTGTTGATCAAAAAAGTTCCCGAGGGTCGTTCGGCTTCCTTGTTTAGAAAAACATTATGAAGCGCAATAAATGCGCCGGCGCTGCTTCCCAACACATAAATATGATCCGTAGAAATTTTTAGCGCTCCGGCATTTTCTCTTAGGTACCTAAGTAGCGCCCGGCTGTCTTGAATAGCACGATACGCGGCTCTTTCTCCGCTTGTGTTGCTTAAGAGATTCATTCCTAAACGATACTGTGCAGTAGCAGTTACATAACCCTTGCGTGCAAAAATTTTACAGAACTCAATCATGTCGTCGTGTTCTTTGTTGCCGCTTACAAAACCGCCTCCGTGAAAACACACAAGCATTGGTCTTTGCTTTAGTGTATCGCCCTGAGGTTCAAAAATGTGGATTGTTAAATCGACGGCAGTAGTTGAGCTTTCCCCGAAATATGGAACCGTTAATTGCTGAACCGAGGTATAAACTTGATTTGTGTAAGTCGGTACTTCTGTAAAAGTAGAATCGATATACCTTATCGCGCTTTGAGAATGGAGGAGCGTGCTAAACTCCAGCGAAATAATTAATGCGCAAACCATTTTCTTCATAGCACCCTCTTGTCATACCTTCTTCTAACCGGAGGAATAAACCATGACTTTTTGAAACGTTGTATCTTTTTGTGATAGAAAGAAAAAACCTTTGAAAGAAAAGCGCGGGCTGTTGGTGAAAACACAATACCGGTCAGATTCGGTTTTAGTCATAAAGAGAATTATGATTTATGAACACAATGGTTAGAGAAAAGGAAAATCTATTAAAGTCTATCTCTACTTTCGGAGGGGACTTATTCTTGAAATGAATCTAATTAACGAGGGAACAAAAATCAATTTTCTGCGAACGGTAATTGAATAGATGTTACTTCAGAAACGAAAACCCCGTCATGGTTACATAACGGAGTTGTTGTCTCATGGCACTGACAATTATGTTTACATATTAAACCAGTAAGAGAACTTGACGAGAAAAACGTTGTCGCCATCGGTGCGCCATAAATTTTTAAAATCTCTGCTGAGATTAAAATCTCCGGGATTATCAAAGTTGGCTTGGTTATGCGACCACACAAAATAAAATATTGAACCGGGCAACACTTCCCACCTCAACACCGCAGTTCCTCTTAACGATTTGTAATTGAAATCCGGATTTGAAATTTGAAATACAGGCGCCGGACCTTTTCCATCAGGATCGACATTGTAAGCGTTGCTGTTTTGATCGTAACTAATAGTTGAACCATCAGCGCCGTATAAATTTACATCGGAAGTCGCGGGGCGAGCAAGTTCTTTGAAGTCGTTATAACTTCCCACGGCAAAGAACGGCTGCATAAATAACTGAAGACTTAGCGCCGGCGTGAAGGTCCAATTCAGCCTAATGTTTGCAGCTAAGGTTTTTTGATTGATGGTCGCGAAGACGTATCTATTGTTATACGTGTTAACCGCGGTCGGATCGGAAAAATTTCCAACCCATTGGCGCGTATCATGATTATATTGAAACGAGGGACCAATGCTGAAATCAATTTGCGAATTTGGTCTCCACTCAATATCAACTTCTCCACCAGCTCCCACGCCGCCAATTTCATCCTTCGCATAAACGGCGTTTGCTTGAAGAATGACTTTTTGCCTGCTGTCTGAGTTTGCGAAGAGCAAAACTTCATATTGCGGCGAATTTGCCATCAACGGTCCGCCTCGTGTTGAGGTAAAGCTGTACGACTTGAATGAATAGTTGCCGATAAACCGTATTCCCCAATAGTTCAGAAAATCTGCGCCGATGTTCCACCACACAAAATTGGAAAGTACATTTCCATCAAAGTTATAACTGCGCGCGTGGCTGACGAAAATATATTTTCTTCTGAAAGTGCTGTCGGGATCGAACCATCTGTAACCTAACACAAGGTGCCCGTTGATTCGATCAGCAATCCATTGGAATCCGAGATCGTTGAATTCCAAACCGGGGCTTGCAATGCCGAGCGCAGAGTTGACATAAAAATTCCCATTCTGTTTGTTGAGCATTATTCTGCCGTAATACCCGGCGAGAGAAGTCCTGTTCGAATCAAGTTTTGCAAAGCGGGCGTCCGGTCTCTGAAAATATCTCCGGGGCTCTTCTTGAAGCTTGGTTAAAAAATCTTTGCTTCCATTCACGTATGAACCAACAAAAGCTCCTGTGATCACATACTCTTGTTTCTTGTCAAGAAAAGTCCATCCGTCGAAACCAAGCGTGTAAGCGTTGTGCGCAAGTAGCGAACTTAAGTTTGCGTCGCTCAAATCACGATTAACGGTTGTGAACATTAAACCGAGTCCTTGATTTCCACCGTTAATTTCTTTCTTTGCTCTGAAGACCCCGTAATGTGTGAGCGGTTCGACCTGCTGCGCGGTTTTGATTCCGTTATTAAATAGAGTTGCAAACGTTCTTTCCGTAACCGCGCTCATGGCGCCGATGGTTGTTGCCTCATCAATTTTTCCGGTGAGCTTTGCTGCGCCAAGAATATTTGTTACACTTGGATAATCAACATAATCGGCAGAAGCAACGCTTCCATGCGGAGCTTTGCCGATTCGTCTTGTGTAAAATAATTCCGGCCAGCCGAAGTTGAATCCCCAATTATTATTTGCACCGCCGATTCCAAATAGAAAAATATTGCTGCCTTCAACGAAGAACGGCCTCTTTTCATTGAAGTAGGATTCGAATGCCGATAAATTTATTACAGCAGGATCAACTTCCACTTGACCGAAATCCGGATTGAATGTTGCATCCAATGTTAAATTGCTGCCCAAACCAATCTTCACATCAGCGCCAAAGGTAGTTTTATATTGATTGGATTTATAGAACGGATCGTTTGCATCGTGAACGAGATATTGTGCTTTCTGAACAACATACGGAAGAACTTCCAATCTTTGTTTTGGTTGAATTCTGTTTAAGCCTTCGAGCGATGCAAAACGCGAAACAAATCCGCTTTCTTTCTTAGGAACCATAACAAAGAAATCTGTTTCTTTATTACGTTTTATTTCTCTTTCAAAGTTTACTCCCCAGATCATTTCTTTTGAAGAATTAAATCGTAATTGCGAAAATGGAATTCGCATCTCAACTGTCCAGCCGTCCGCCTCAATTGAAGTTTTTGCTTCCCACACGCCGTCCCAAGAGTTGTCGTTCCAACTGTCATTGTATAAAACCCCATCGCTTTGAGTGCCGCCGGCATTAACGGAGAAATAGTAACCGGTTTTCTTATCGTTGTACGGATCTACATAGAACGTAAACCAATCGGAATCGATTTGAGAATCTCTTCGCGCTAAGCTTGCATCAATTAGATTCGGATGGGAATCATGAAGTCGCGCGGCGACATAAAGATTCGATTCATCGTAAGCGACCCAAACTTCTGTAGGTTCCGTAGCAGGAGCGCCTTCATGCGGATCCCGTTGAACAAATTCCTTAACCGCCGGATTTTTCCAAATGAGCTCGGTTAGTTTTCCATCGAGAGCGATGTTCAAATCTTTTATTTTGTATGCAAGAACAACTTTTTGATTGCCGGCACCGCCCGCCGCGAATGTTATTAACGGTATTAACAATATTAATACAACCGGTAAAATATTTTTCATAAACGACCTTTTCACTTTTTCCCATTGCCGGATTTTTTCTACAGAAGTTTAGACTTACGAGATGACGAAAGGTT
>JAMCSN010000348.1 GCA_023381535.1 Bacteroidota bacterium | reverse complement strand
CAAAACCGACGACACGTGAATTCTGCGGTCAGTGTCACGCTGAAGACGCGAATAGTCCAAAAGATATTCCAAGAATTAACATGGCTACGCATGAGCCGAGATACGTTTGCTGGCAATGTCATTATCCACATTTACCGGAGGCTCAATAATGGAAAAGAAAACTAATGAAGCCGAGAAAAAATTAGAAAGAAGAAATTTCCTCAAGAAACTTGCTGTTGTTTCGATGGCTCCGATTGCTTTCGGATTTTTGGGTTCAGGCGAAAAACTGATGGGCTTAAAAAAATGGGTGCTGGATAACGGCTATGTTCCTAAAGATCATAAATGGGGAATGGGAATTGACATTAATAAATGTATCGGGTGCGGAAGATGTGCCGATGCGTGTAAGAACGAAAACAATGTTCCGCGCGAACCGTTTTTCTTTAGAACATGGGTAGAACGATACAGAATTTATGATGACGGGGAAGTTTTGGTCGATAGCCCCGACGGTTCAATCGATGGTTTCGAAGTATTATCGACGAAGAAAAAAATGGAACGAAGTTTCTTTGTTCCAAAAATTTGCAATCATTGCGATAACCCGCCGTGCGTACAAGTTTGTCCTGTCGGTGCAACTTTCAAATCCGAAGACGGTGTTGTGCTTGTTGATTCAGATTACTGCATCGGCTGCAGGTATTGTATTCAAGCGTGCCCGTATGGCGCCCGCTTCTTGCATCCGGTTACACGCACAGCAGAAAAATGTACTTTCTGTTATCAACGCATAACGAAAGACAAATTGCCTGTATGCGTGGAAGTCTGCCCGACACAAGCAAGAGTTTTCGGGGAACTGAATAAGAAAGCAAGTCCGTTAGTTAGATTTTTGCGAATGAATAAAATCGGAATCCTGAAACCATCGCTGAACACCGAACCAAAAGTTTTTTATGCAAATCTTGATATGGAGGTGAAATAACGTGGAAGAATTAGTTCAACACCTGACCCCGATATTAAAAGAAATCACCGGATACATTTTCCCAAACGAAGTTGAGCTGCATTGGGGAATCTTAATTGTATTGTATCCTTATCTAACCGGATTAGTTGCCGGCGCGTTTATTTTAGCTTCCCTTGTAAAAGTTTTCAACGTAAAAGAATTACAGCCCACATACAGAATTGCCATGCTCACCGCTTTGGCTTTCTTAATTGTTGCGCCGCTGCCGCTGCTTGGGCATCTTGGTCATCCGGAAAAATCTTACGAAATATTTTTAACACCGAATACAACTTCTGCCATGGCAATGTTCGGATTTGTTTACGCATGGTACCTGATGGCGGTGCTGCTTTTAGAAATCTGGTTCGATTACAGGCGCGACATAATTTTATGGGCGTCGAAGGAGAAGGGAATAAAGAAATGGATTCACAAAATTGTTTCGCTCTTTTCAAAAGACATTTCCGAGAAAGCAATTCACTTCGATAAAAAATCCGTGAAGATTGTAACCATCATCGGCATTCCTTCCGCGTTCCTTCTTCACGGTTACGTTGGATTTATATTCGGATCCATAAAAGCAAATCCGTGGTGGTCCAGCGTTTTGATGCCTATAGTGTTTTTATTCTCCGCGATTGTTTCCGGCATTGCGTTGGTGCTCATAATTTATATGGTAGTAACGCCGTTGAGATCAAAACCAATTCAAATGGATTGCTTGGATAAACTTGCGAGCTATCTTTTCTACGTGATGATAATAGATTTTTCACTCGAAGCTTTGGATTTTATTCACCGTATTTATGAATCCGAAGAGTCGATTAAAATTTTATCGGAGCTTGTCTCCGGAAAATTATTTGTTAGCCTTGTTGTAATCCAGCTTTTGATGGGAATGTTAATCCCTCTTGCATTGATAGCCGCAACAAAAATATTCAAAGCGCCGAGTGAACTGAAAAAGATGGTTTACTTCATCGCCGCTATTCTAGTTGAAATTGGAATTTTCACAACGAGATGGAACATTGTAATTGGCGGACAATTGTTTTCAAAAAGTCTGCGAGGACTCACAGTTTATAAAATGACTTTTTTTGGTTTGGAAGGATTTCTAGCCGCAATTGGAATTTTGATACTTCCGTTTATAATACTTTTTATATTGATGAAACTGCTTCCGCCGTGGGAGGAAGCGCGGAATCCTTAATAAATCATTATATTATTTCTAATTAATTAATCACAAATAAAAAACGCGTTAGGTTATGAAGATTAATAGAAGAAAATTCTTGAATTCGATTTTGGGAATAGGAGGAATAGGAGGAATACTTTCCATCTTTTATCCCATAGTTTCTTATTTAATTCCTCCAAAGATGGCGGAACCAAAAGTAAACTCCGTTAAAGCCGGAATGACCTCCGACTTTGCGGCGAACAGCTACAAAATAATTAAGTTCGGCAGAAAGCCGGTTATCTTGATTAAGACAGTGGACAATCAATACAAAGCACTGTCGGCAAGCTGCACTCACCTGGATTGTATTGTTCAATATAAATCCGATACAAAACAAATCTGGTGCGCGTGTCACAACGGCATTTATGATTTGAACGGAAGAAATATTTCCGGTCCGCCGCCAAGACCTTTAGAGCAGTACGATGTAAAAATTGTAAAGGACGAAATTGTAATTACTAAAATGGGTTAATCAATGTTAAAGAATATTGGTTCTAAAATCGTTTCTTCGATCGATGAACGGTACGACCTGACACCGGTTCGTAATCTGCTTCAACATAAAAAAGTTCCTGAACACCGCCACTCGGTTTGGTATTACATGGGCGGAGTAACTTTGTTTTTATTTATCGTTCAACTGTTGACCGGCATCCTTCTTCTTTTGTATTACCGTCCCGGTGAAGACAGCGCTTACGAAAGCGTCCGTTTCATTGTTACCGAAGTAAAATTTGGCTGGCTGATAAGAAATGTTCACAGTTGGTCTGCAAACTTGCTTGTTCTGTTTGCGTTCGTTCACATGTTTAGTGTTTTCTTTTCCAAAGCGTATCAAAAACCGAGAGAGTTAACATGGATTACCGGATTTATAATTTTGGTTTTTTCGCTGGCATTCGGTTTCAGCGGTTATCTACTGCCTTGGAATGAATTGGCTTTCTTCGCAACAAAAGTCGGAACCGACATTGTCGGAGTTGTACCGGTAATCGGTCAACCGTTAAAAGTTCTTTTGCGTGGTGGAGAAGATGTAACCGGCGCAACGCTTTCAAGATTTTTTGGAATCCACGTTGCAATACTGCCGGCAATCTTCACATTCTTTTTGGCGCTCCATCTGTTGTTTATTCAACGTCAAGGGATGCACGAGCCGGAAGAATTTAAAAACTTGCCCGAAGAAAAGAAAAAATATATTCCGTTCTTTCCGGATTTTGCTCTGAAAGATTTTTTGTTGTGGGTGGTTGTATTCAACGTTCTGATATTCCTAGCGCTTTATTTTCCGTGGGAACTGGGAAACAAAGCCGATGCGTTCGCTTCGGCACCCAAAGGAATTAGACCGGAATGGTATTTCATGTTCATGTTTCAATCGTTAAAATTTCTTCCGGCCCGTATCCTCTTTATAGAAGGAGAATTACTCGGCGTTTTATTTTTTGGAGTTGCCGGCTTGGTGTGGATGATGGTTCCGTATATCAAAATTAAACACAGAAGCGGATGGAAATTTCAACCGCTAACTTTAATTGGAATTTTCGTTGTCATTTTCATTGTAATCATGACAGTCTTAGGTTACTTATTATAGGAAACAACAAAATGAGAACAAGAGTTTTTTATTTATCGACAACAGTATTGCTGACTACTTTTCTTTTTGGATTTGCGTTTCAGAAAACGGATAATAAAACGAAGCAGACGCCGAAAGTTGATAACTGTCTTTCGTGCCATAAAGATATTGACGATATGCCGCAAGGTTATTCCGATTACGATGTTCATAGACAAGCGGGACTTACGTGCGCATCATGTCACGGCGGA
>JAMCSN010000102.1 GCA_023381535.1 Bacteroidota bacterium | reverse complement strand
CACCCCGAAACAAAGATTTATTCTTTTTTGTTGATAAAACCGCCACTCACAACGAAACTGCTTGGGCTAAACGTGTATGGCGTCCGCTCGAAATATTCTTTGCTAAATAGCCCCGCTTTTTTTATTAATTGAATGAACGATTGAGGATGACGATATGAACAGGAAAAAATGGACTGAAAGCGAAGTCACATATCTGCGGAAATATTATCCGCGAAAAGGTGCAAAATATGTTGCCCTGCATCTTGAGCGTTCTACCAATGCTGTAATTTCAAAAGCAATGAATCTCGGCATTGTAGTCAATGGTTTTCGACATTGGGAAATACGGGAAGATAATTATATTAAACGTCATTATTCTGACCGCAAGCCGTCATCAATCGGCAAAACACTAAAGCGTTCCATTCGCGCCGTCTTACACCGGGCAAAACGCTTAGGGTTAACCAAGAAACGCGGAAGAACTTGGACCGACGAAGAAAAAAAATTCCTTTGTACATACTATCATGATCGCTCAAAGTCTCTCGAAGAAATTGCTTCCCAATTGAGACGCTCATTAAAATCAGTTAGATCATATGCAAAAATTTTGAATGTGCGAAGACCTCGTCATGATCACGAATGGACAAAAGAAGAACACAAATATCTTGTTGCCAATTACAAGAAAAAGAGGTTTAAAGACATAGCTGTAGATCTGGGCTTAAGCAGCGATGCTGTTACATTGCATGCGAATCGGAAAGGATTATTCCGAAAACCGCATCGGCGTCTTTGGACCGAAGAGGAATTAAATTATGTTCGAAAGCATTATGCAACTTTAACAGCGGAAGATATCGGGAACGCAATAGGACGAACGGTTCAATCTGTGCGTCAATGCGCAGGACGTTTAGGACTGCAACAGAAAGAAAATTGGAATAAAACGGCAAATATCGAAGCACGTGTTCGTAAGTTCAAACTTTGGAAAGAACAACAGAAATCAAGTACATAGAGACAAAAAAACCAACCATGAAAATACTTGTCGGCTCAAAAAATCCGGTTAAGATCGCTTCGGTCAAAGAAGCATTCTCCAACTATTTTGATGAACTGGAAGTTGTTGGAGTTGAAGTTGATTCCGGCGTTCCAGTTCAACCAGTGAATGACGAAACTTTTATTGGCGCACAAAACCGTGCCGTAAAATTACTTCATATAAACAAAGATCGGAATCTTGGCGGAGAATTCTTTGTCGGCATAGAAGGAGGAATAGCAAAGCAGTTTGAAAGATGGTTTGCATTCGGATGCGTGTGCATAATAGATAAAGATGGAAAAGTCGGTTTCGGAATGTCGCCGCATTTCGAGTTGCCGAACTCTGTTGTTGAAAAACTTTTGAAAGGAGTCGAACTTGGTGACGTGATGGACGAAATTATGAATCAGCAAAACACAAAACAGAAACACGGTGCCATTGGTTACTTTACTAATGGTGTGATGAACAGAAAAGAATTATACATTGAAGGATTGAAAGTAGCCGTTGTTCCTTTTCTACATAAAGAAATGTTCTTTAGCTAATATTAAAAATTTTCTTGATCTTGCGCATAATCTTGCTCTGCTTCCGGTTTTAACGTTTATTAATCATGAAGAAGATCAAGATTGAGATTAAGGGCATGTGCAAGATCATGATTAAGGAGAATCACATGAAGTTACCAATCTATCAAGTTGATGCTTTTGCATCAAAAGTTTTTAGCGGAAATCCTGCAGCGGTTGTCCCTCTGGAAAAATGGCTTGACGACGGGACTCTTCAAAATATTGCAGCGGAAAACAATTTATCCGAAACGGCTTTCTTTATAAAAGAAGGCGAACATTATCACATTAGATGGATGACGCCGTTAAACGAAGTGCCGTTATGCGGACACGCGACGCTTGCTTCTGCTTTTGTGATTTTCAATTTCATCGATAAGAATTCCAACCAGGTTAAATTCACATCGAAGAGCGGAGAGTTGGTTGTAGATCGAGAAGGAGAAATGCTTTCATTAAATTTTCCGGTTAACAAACCGCACAAGATTGAGATCAACGATGCAATCAGAAAATGTTTTGAGAGAGAGCCGCTGGAAGTTTTGGAAAATGGATTTTATCTTCTTATCGTTTTTGATTCCGAAGATTATGTGAGAGATGTTCAACCAAACATTGAGCTCGTAAAACAAATTTATCCGCATGGCGTTATCATCTCTGCAAAAGGAAAAGAAGTTGATTTTGTCTCCCGCATGTTTGCGCCAAACGAAGGAATTGATGAAGATCCGGTTACGGGATCTTCGCACACGGTTCTTATTCCATACTGGGCTGAAAAGCTTGGTAAGAAAAATTTTCGTGCTCTGCAAGTCTCAAAACGAGGAGGAGAGTTGTTCTGCGAGCAACTTGTGAACCGTGTCAAGATATCGGGCAAAGCCGCACTTTATTCGGTAGGAAACTTATTTTTGAGTTTATAATTCAGTATTTTATCTGCATATTAGCCGTTGGTTTTAAAGCTTTTTGAAAACTTAAAGAGCCATTGTGTGTTCGAAATTCTCTTGGGGGTAATTATTCCATGAAAATTTTTCGCAGTCTATCTGTATTACTTCTTTGTGTCGGATTGTTTTCTTGCGACGCGCCGCGGTTGAATCCGCTTGATCCTCAAAATCCGGATTATCAGTTTGCCGCTCTTGATGGTGTTGTTAAAACTTTTACCGGACCCCCGCAGCCCATCACTGGTGTAAGTGTTTTTTGGAAACCGCAGAATATTTTATTAACGACGGATGCAAACGGATATTTCAAACTTGATAATCTTCCGAAGCAGGACGGATGGCTTTATTTTCAGAAGGACGGATTCAGCAGCGATTCAACGTTGGTTCAGTGGAATAATCAAAAAACCTTTCATGTTGACATGTTCCTGCACTCAATTCCACGGCTTGACAGTTTAGCTATCTACACAAGCGTTGAGAACCGTTATCCGGACGTTCAAAAATATAAACTCACTATCCAAGCGGGTATTACCGATACCGAAGGAAATGTTGATTCAGTATTTGTCGTAGCGAACCAATTAAACTTTAATAAGCAGTTGAATTACAATCCGTCATCGCGTTCTTACCAAAATGATTTTTCTCAAACGGATTTGGGCTTACAATCGATGGATGAAGGAATCGGAAAAATTTTCAACATCATTGTAAAAGATAAACAGAAAAGAATTTTTAATATCGGGTCATCAACCATAAAAAGAATTATCAAACAGGAAGTTTTGCCGGAGACGCCATCAAATAAACAAACGGTCGGCTCAACTCCAACACTGCGTTGGACAAGATTCCTGCCGGGATTTAATTTCCGCTACATGGTTCAAATATACACGGACGAAGTTTCTCCGGTTCTCGTTTGGCAGAAAGACAATATTTCCAAGGATGATATTCAAGTGATTTCCGGCGCAACTCTTTCTATCGGAGATTATTTCTGGGTAATCTGGAGTATCGATGATTTTCAAGACAGGTGCCGCTCGAAACCGGCGTCCTTTGTTGTTCAATAATCGGTTGAGGAATAGAAAGAAAATTTTTTACAGGCATTTTATAAATGAATAATTTTTTTGCAGACAACATTACTCACATTAAGAATCTTACTAAAGATGAATTCGAATCGCTTTTTGAATTCACAGAGATTTTAAATTCTGCCACGCGTCAAGAATCATTAGTCGAAGATGCTATCGATATTGTGATCAAAGTAATTAATGCCGAGCGCGGTCTTTTTGTAAAGTATGACGAAGTCAATGACAGTTTTTCTATAGTTACCGCGCGAAAAATCTCGAACGAGAGCATAACCGACTTGCATGAATTCTCATCTGGAATTCTTCAAAAAGTAATTAAAGAAAAGAAGCCGCTGCTTTATCACGATGTAATGAGCGATCCGCATCTTTCGCAGTTTGAGAGCGTACAGATTCAGCGCATCAAATCTGTCATTGGCGTTCCAATTGTTCGCGATGGAAAAGTT
>JAMCSN010000343.1 GCA_023381535.1 Bacteroidota bacterium | reverse complement strand
ATAGCAAGGATATTAATGTTGCCGATCTCTCCGTTGCAAAAGATTTGATTTCTAAAAATTCAAAACTGGTGAATGTAAAAACCGGTGCAACAGCAAATTTAGATTCAACGATGCGGTTGGAAGTTGCCGGCATGAGCGCGGAGATTTTTAAAATACTTGAGTGATCGGTTTAATTTCTGAAGACCACCGTAAAAGTTGTTCCCTTTCCCTTTTGGCTTTCAACTGTTATGGTTGCGTTGTTCAACTCGCAATGTTTCTTCGCAATAGCCAATCCCAGACCCATTCCTTCAAACGATCTGGCGTAAGTATTATCTTCTTGAGAAAAAACCTTGAACAAAAGAGGCAGGTAGTCTTCGCGAATTCCAACGCCGGTATCTGTAACTTCAACGGTTATTTGGTTATCCTCATTGCGGTATAGAACGGTTTCCACCTTGCCGGATTTAGTGTACTTAACTGCGTTATCTATCAACTGATTGAAAATCTGGTAAACACTATGTTTATCGGCTACCATTCCGGCGTCGGTAAGATTATTTGTCAAAGAGAATTTGAGATTGTTGCCCGCAGCGGCAATCCTATACTTTTTGTAAATATCGTTTAAAACGTCTTCTACCAAATCTATTTGCTCTATGTTGTAATCATAAGTGCCGGTTTGAAGCTGAGACATTTCGAGTATAAGATCGATAGTGCGCTGAATCCTTCTGCCCTCGCGTTCGATGATGTTAATACTCTCGCAAACATCCTTGTTGGTGCTTTCATCAAGATCAAGTTTCATCAGATTCGTAAAATTCATAATCACGTTCAGCGGCGTTCTAATCTCATGAGAAATCGTCGCAAGGAATTCCGATTTCAATTCCTCAGATTTTCTTTTTTGACGCGATGCTTCAAGAAATGCCGCTTCAGCTTTTTTCTTTTCCGTGATATCCTGAACAATACCTTCGTAGTAAGCAAGCATTCCGTTTTCATCCCTTACCGCGCGTGCTGTTTCGCGAAGATAAACCAATGTACCATCCTTCATTACCCATTCCGATTCAAAATCTTTGAGCTTGCCGTATTTCTTTAACGCTTTCTTGAATCCTTCTCTTTTATTAAGACTTAGTATGCAATACTCTTCAAAATTTAATTCATCAAAAAAAGTTGCGGACGAATACCCCAGCATGTTAAGAAAGATGTTGTTTACACTTTTTAATTTGCCGTCGAAGTAAATCTGATAATAACCGATTGTAGCGTTATCATAGATTTGAAGAACAAGTTTGTCGTTTTGCTCGTTGGTGTGCCGGTGATTTTTTATTTCCGTAATGTCTTTGTTACAAACATGTCTCCCGATATAATTGTCATCATCATCATAAACCGCTTGACCAACACTTGCTATCCATCTGATCTCGCCCGTTTTGGATATGATTCTGTATTCGTCCGCACAGAGGTTATTTCCTTCTGCAATTAGTCTGTCGTGCTTGTCCAGTTTTTCAACATCTTCGGGATAAATGATTTTTCTTAGGAAGTCTTTATCGGTTAACATTTCTTCCGCATCATAGCCGGTTATCATTTTGCACGACGGTGAAACATAATTTACGGATGAGTCCGGGTTTATCCAGTAAACCCAGTCATCGGAAAACTCGGCAATTATTTTGTAAAATTTTTCTCGACATGCCGTACAAATACTGGAGGTATCACTATTACTTTTATCTTGATGATCGGTAAGGTTTTCGGCGGTTTTGAAATTTCCTGCTAATGATGTTATAACATTTTCATTTAGCATGTAAGTAACTCCTTTCAAATTGCCATTTTTTCAAACAACGTGCGGAAAAAAGAAAGTGGAATTGAAAACTTTTACGATCCTCCCAGCCAAAAGGATGTCATTTCAATTCCACTCAGAGGGTGCGGTACAAAGGTAACCTCCGAAGCTAAAAATTCTAATTACTATGAGACGAACGATGAAATAATGCGACAAGCGATAAAAGTATATCTTTTTAGAGCAGTTTTTTGAATGTGTGGCTGTATCTCTGACTCACCACCAGCTTCTCATGGTATCCTTTCATACTCACCTGAAGCCGATAGCTGCTGATCGGTTCGAACTTTTCAGCATAATCAACATTTATCATAGCCTGTTTATGAATTCTAACAAACTTATTCTTGGGCAATTTCTCTTCCCAGTAGATCATGGATTTGCGAAGGAAAAACTTTTTCTCGCCGTAAAGATAAAGCTGAGTATAATCTCTAAGCGTCCTGATCAAAACGATATTCTTCACGGGATAAAAACCGGGATTCCTTTTGTCGTTAATGAAAATATGATCTGCATAGTTAAGATGCTTTTTATTTTTTTTTGTTTTGCCGGATAGCAATCCGTTTCCTACCGCTGTGCCGGATTCTTCGTCTTTTGTAGTAACTCTGTTCAGAAACTGCTGCCTTTTTCTAAACTGCGAAGATATTGCACTGATAAGTTCTTCCGACGTAAATGGTTTTGTTATATAATCATCCGCGCCGAGAATCATTCCCTTGCGAAGATCTTCCCTTTGGGTTTTTGCCGTTAAAAATATAAAAACCGGAATTGCAAAGTCTTCGTGCTTTTTTAATTCTGCCAACAATTTGTAGCCGCTGTAATCCGGAAGCATTATATCACATAAGATCAGGTCAGGTTTGAATTCAACCATCAGTTTCAATCCGTCCATCCCGTTATAAGCAGAAGAAACATCGTAGTCGTGTTCTTTAAGCAGCAGAACAACATTTTCTGCAAGATCAATGTTGTCTTCAATCAGCAGTATTTTTTTCATTTACGATTACCGTGGAATTGATACGCGAAATTGAGTTCCTTTGTTTACTTCGCTTGCACACAGAATCCGTGTTTTATGAATTTGTCCCAACCTTTTCACAATCGCTAAACCAAGTCCCGCGCCGGGAATTGTTGAAACATTTTTACCTCTAAAGAACGGTTGGAAAAGATTTTTAAGATCGGCTTTGTTGATGCCGATGCCTTCGTCGCGAATTGTGAACTCAACAAATTTCTTTTCCGTTTTAATATCCATCTGAATCTGTCCGCCTTGCGGCGAAAACTTGATTGCATTGTTAATGATATTTAAAAGAATTTGTTTCAGAATGAATTCGTTGCATTTAATTGCGTTCAATCCGCTTTCGATATTCACGTTAACATAATGAGTTGTGCTGATATTCACGGCAACTTCATCAAGAATATCATTGATGAATTTTCTGAGGTTGATCTTCTTAAGTTTTAGTTTCTCCTTTGACGATCCGAACTTATAAAGAGCAGTGATACGATCAACTGTATCTGTTAGATAGTTAATTGATCTTTTGATTTTGGAAATGATCTCAATCTGGCGTGCTGTATTTTCTTTTTCGATATACAGCTCAAGCAAATCCACTGAGCTTTGTAATGTCGATAGCGGAGTTCGGAATTGATGAGAAGTTGACGTTATAAATTCAGACTGAAGTTTTTTTAACCTCGCGTTAAAAAAGTTTTTCTGTTTTGAAAAACTGCCGGTGCGGTGTTTCGAACTTCCCGCACCGGTTTTCAAATTTTTCTTTCTTCGATTCATCGCTCCTCACTTCGTTCATTGCTATCTATCATACCGAATACGGTCTAAACTTTCAACGAATCGAAATTCGCTTTACTCATGTGCCCCGCCATGAAACATGAGTTCGCCTGCAGTTACCTTCATCTTCAAATGATTCTGTTTCGGTGGAAACGGACAAGTAGCATATTTTGTGAAAACACAAGGCGGGTTGAACGCTTTGTTGAAATCGATAATGGTTTTTCCCGTTGAATCGACTTTAGCGGCATAGACAAATCTTCCGGCGCCATAGGTTTCATCGCCGCTGGTTTCATCTGCAAATATTATGAAGTAATGATCATCTTCCAGTAACGCTTGCAAGCTGTACTCTTTTCCGTCTTTCGTAAAAACTAAATTGCCGGGAGAAATATCTTCTTCAACTTTTCCCAAGATGTTTGCAATAGAAACTTTT
>JAMCSN010000288.1 GCA_023381535.1 Bacteroidota bacterium | reverse complement strand
CCCGTTGCTCTTCTCGATATAATAATTTGAAACCGGAAGCTCGGTGTCTTTCTCGAAGAAATAAGTATATGTCTTAGATGAGAAGAACTGCAGTTTATTCACAACGGCAAAGTAAACCGAAGTGTTTGCAAAATCTTTTGGCTGAGGTTCAAATCCGGAACCGAAAAGCACAGACGCAATCATTAAAAAGATTGAGATGGTAACAAACTTTTGGCTGAGTTTAATCTTTCTGAAAAATAATAATGCCATTACAACTACAGCAACAAAGATGGCGAAGAACAAAAAGTATAACGGATTCATCCCACCGGCGGCAGTTACAGTTTCCTGTATTTCAGAAAGCGAATATCCGAACAAATCCGATCCCAGCGGAATTGCCGACTTCGAAAAATAGAGTACGAGTAAAAGGTAAATCAAAGCGACTATCACAGACAAAATATTTAGGATTACTTTTGCAGTAGATTTATGGATGAAGAATAACACGAGGTAAATTGCGCCGATGAATGCAACGGCTTCTAGAAAAAATAAAATATCGTAGAAGAATGAGCTAAGCAGCAAAATTGTTCTTGAACCTTGCCCGGCAATGTGACTCCATGTGAATACAATTTCGTATGTCCTGATCAAAAGAAAAATTAAAAGCAATCCCAGAACGGTAGAAATGAAATAGCTAAGAGCATCACTAAGCCTGCTTCGTTCTTTTTTATTGTAACCCAAGTTTTGCATTTCTTAAGTCTTTATTTTGTTTTCAAATTAAAATGCTTTTCTTCTCGCAATAAATAATTGATGATCCTATTTTGTTCGTTAAAATTTATTAGTAAGCCCTTTCTTTTCCATCTTGCCCCACTCTCTTTCTCCAAGAAAATATTCCAGTGTTCCCTTAAATCTAAAGTAGGATGAGAGCTGGCGGTAACCGAAATTTTCTACGATAGCAATAACAAAAAGTTCCAGCAAATGACTGTAGCGCGAATACTTTTTGAACGTCAGCTCTTCAAAAATTACCGACAGCAAAGACAAGATTACGCCGTATAAAATTGCAACAGAAAGAAAAACTATTGTGAAACTTAGCGGTACCAAACCGAATATCACCGAAACCAAAAAAACAAAATAACCGAACACTTCTATAATTGGTCCCAGCATTTCAAAAATTACAAAGTAGGGGAATACAACCATTCCTAAAAGTCCGTACTGCGAGTTGAATAATAATTTTCTGTGAAGCAAAAGACTAATGATTGTTCCTTTCTGCCATCGTTTTCTTTGCAAGCCCAAAGTCTTCAACGTCTCCGGCGCTTCCGTCCAGCATACCGGATCTGGAATAATTGCGATTCGGGTTTCGGGATTGTCGTTCCGAAACAGTCGCTGAATTCTAACGATGATTTCCATATCCTCGCCGATGCACCCGTTTAGAAATCCGCCGATCTTAACGAGAACATCTTTTTTGAAACAACTGAACGCGCCGGAGATAATCAAGATTCCGTCCATTGCGTCGAAACCGTTTCTGCCGAACATAAACGCGCGCAAGTATTCAACAACTTGAAATTTTGCGAGCCAAGATTTTGGAAGCCCGACGTTTTCAACAAATCCTTTGTTGATGTCGCATCCATTCGCAATTCGAATTGTTCCGCCGACAGCTACAATGTTTTCATTTTCCATGAAAGGATAGCTGACTTTCAATAAACCGTCTCGTTCGATGATCGAATCGGCATCAACAACTATGACCAGTTCATTTTCGGAAATATTTATTCCGGCGTTAATGGAATCCGCCTTGCCGCCGTTTTCCTTGTCAACTAAGATCAAGTTTTTATAACCTTTGCAAAGAAAAACCGATCTTACTTTTTGAGTGGGAAGATTATTATATGGAAGGTAGGGGATTTCAACCGCGTTGAATTTCTCTTGAAGCAGACTTAAAGTTTTGTCTTTCGAACCGTCGTTTACAACTATGATTTGATATTCTGGATATTCCAGTTGAAGCAGCGCCTGCACTGAAGTTATAATACCAGCTTCCTCGTTGTATGCCGGAACAATAAGCGAAATGGATTTGAATTTCTTCAGCCGGAAGATTTCCTTCAGATCTTTGAAAGTCTGTCTGTTCAGATATTGCTTCAGCTTGAAGAAGGAAAGGAAACACAAGAGAAGGTAAATACTCCCGAGAACAAAGAAGTAATAAATAAAAAATTGATTCAGGTTTTCGTTTATGTATTTAAGTGATTCATGCATTTTCTAAAATTCTTTTCTCCAGAATAATTCTATTGGCAACTGTTGACACTTCTTTATTCGGCGAATTCCACGCCAGTTCAAAAAGTTTTGATTTGGCGTCTCGTGAACCGTTATACATCGCGTAAGCCGCGGCTATTTTTACTTCCAGGTCTTTGTCGTTAATACGTTTAATGATTTTGTCTTCATTGGATGTATCGCCGATCTTGCTTATTGCTCTGATTGCTGCCGCGCGTATGTCCGCACGGGAATGATTCAAGAAAAATCTAAGCGAGTTAACGGAGTCTATGTTTTCTATTTCGCCGAGGTATCTGATTGATTCAAGTATTAGAGCTTTGTTGCCGCTGTAAACAAGAATTTTTAGAATAACGTCCAGCGCTTCTGCGTACTTAAAATGCCAGAGAACGGTGATTATGATTTGCTGAATCTCGTAATCCTTCTCGATCGCTAGTCTTTTTGTCAGCGGCTCACAAATGGTTCTATCGAATTTTATAATCATGGATAAAATGCTGTCGCCGGTAAATTGTTTTCTGGATTTAGCCGCATCCAGGATTTGATCAATCATAGTTACGGCATCAAGATACGCCAGACTTTCTACGGCAGTTCTAAAAATCATTTCGTTCGATTCGCCTAGTTCACCGGCAAGCAGATTAACAACGTCGTCACCTTTTACAAAACGCAAAAAGTAAATTGCTTCAACACGTTTTTTCTTTCGAACATTTTTTAAGTTTTTGATGAAATACGTTTTCAAGTCGCTTTCGGTTACTAACTTTTTAAGCTGTTCTAAATCTTCTCCCTTTAGGTGGAGAAAAAATGAGGCTAGGAAAAAAATCAAATCCGGATAGCTCGATTTTGGTATTCTTGCAACGATAGTCTTCGGGTCCGATTGTGAAGTAAGATAATCCAAAACTTCATCCTGCCAAAGCGATGTAAACTTATTCTGCCGTTTTTCCCTAAAGTAGTTTGCCAGTCTCAGCAAAAGAAGACTAGACATGAAAACATAGGTTAGGACTAAAAAGAAAGTAAGTGCAACTATTAAATATAGATTGTTACCGCTTAACAAAACTTACTCCCATCCTTGAATGATTTTGTTGTAACTCTTAAATCCTTGGTAGTGAAAGCAAGTACAGTCCATCATTTCAGAAGTGCTTTTTGGATTCGCATAAGTAGTTCCGAAGTTGAGAAAGGTTTTGTAATGTAGTCCGCAGCGCCGGCACGCAATCCTTCCAGGATAATGCTTTCGTGAGAATAAGTTGAAAGCAGTATCACCGGTATATCAGCGATCTCCGGAGTAGATTTTATTTGTTTCAAAATTGTCAAGCCGTCAACAACCGGCATCATAACATCGGAAATGACCAATGAAACCTTGTTGGTGAGAAGATAGTTGGCAACGTTCTCGCCATTCGGAAAGACAACTATTTCATAGCCTTCTTTGGCTAACTTGAATTGTATCAACCGGGTAACACCCTCGTCATCTTCTATCAGAACTATCTTTTTTTTATTTACCATATCGAGTTTTCATTAAATCATTCACAGACCGCGCCATGATATTGGCTGAAATACCATGATTCCGTCAGAAATGCAGAAGTTAATTATGGATACAATAATTTAAGAAAAAATAGAAAATATACCTACCGTTGAAGTGCCGGTTTAACAGATTTTGTTATCGAAGCAGCTTTGCTATTTCAAATAGCTTTTCGGCTGCTTTAGCAGAAGTAGATTTTTGAATCTTCTCGAATTCGTTTAACTGCCATTAGCGAGAAAAATTGTTTTTGTC
>JAMCSN010000112.1 GCA_023381535.1 Bacteroidota bacterium | reverse complement strand
CCCGATTGCTTGTTGAACAAGTAATAAGTTTTTGTTTTGTAAATGTCGCCGTCAACTTCGTCAATCGTGATTGGTTTTTTTGTTTCTTCGAGTGTCCAGACATAAAATTCGTCACCCTGAAAACTTGATAAACCTGTTACGTTGATGTAAAGAGAACCTTCGTTATCAATAGTTATGGGTACCCAGTTCTCGGTTGTCTGAGCTTGGAGAGCACTGACCAGGAGAAAAAACACAGCAAGCAACAAGTTTTTCTGAAGATTCATAACAACCCACTTTGTTTGCGGAGAGAGTGGGATTCTCCCGAAGGGATCCCCTTGGGAGAACCCACGGTTAATCATGTTATTTCTTTTCGTTTCAGCCACTGATATCCCTCAATACTTTTGAAAAACAACTCACGCTTTAATGCTTCAGTTCTTGTATCATATTCTTCCGAGTAATGTAAAATCCAAGGATGATGGCCTTTAGTATATCTTACTTTGCCAGAATTATGTTCGTGTAATCTCTTTTCTAAATTTCCCGTCGAACCAAAATAAAAAGAGTTATCCTTAAGGCTTTTCAAAATGTATGCAAAGTACATGCGGAGAGAGTGGGATTCGAACCCACGGTACCCTTGCGAGTACACTACCTCCAGGGTAGCCAATTCAACCACTCTTGCACCTCTCCATCTGGAAAATTATGCGCAAATATATTAATAAATGTGAATACAGAGAAACTTGAAAGCAATTAGAATCAAATTTTTTTTTATTTTTAACGTATTGATTTTGGAAAGGTGGCAGAGTGGTTGTCATCGCAAAGCGAGATCCCGCTATGCGGGAAATGCGGCGGTTTTATGTTGTATACAGTATACATCCTAAAGAGTATGGTAAGAGATCGATTCTATATATGCCATACTGCTGACCTTGATAAAAGATTGAAAGAACATAATGCTGGCAGAACAAAATCTACAAAAGCTTATGTACCTTGGAAGGTTATTTACACTGAGAATTATGAAACAAAGTCTCAAGCAGTCAGAAGGGAATTTGAAATTAAGTCTTACAAAAGCGGTATAAAATTTTATTCGTTAGTATCATAGGGAAAGGTGGCAGAGCGGTTGAATGCGGCAGTCTCGAAAACTGTTGTACCGGTTACGGTATCGGGGGTTCGAATCCCCCCCTTTCCGCCATTATTAAATCGGCATTTATATAAGCACATTTTTTGTGTTGAGTAAACTTTCCGAGGAAGGGAAGCTTTTGCCGGAAGTTCATTCTGCGGTTGAAAAATTAATTTCCAAAAGATTTGTCTTCCCAAAAGATATTTTGAATACGATCAAATCGAATCCGGCTGCGTGGAAAAACTACAAGAAGTTTTCAGAACCTTATAAACGAATTCGAATTGCTTTTATTGAAGGGGCGCGAAAGCGGCCAGCTGAATTTGAAAAACGGCTTTCATATTTCATTAGAATGACCGAGCAAAATAAAATGTTCGGCTTCGGCGGAATAAATATCTATTACTGATATGCTTTCTGATCATCACAAACGAATTTATTTTTCATGTAAACTTTCAATTAGTTGAACTGACAATAATTCATAGATGATTTTTCTACGATAGACAGATATTTTTTTAAGTGCGAATATCTATATTCGAGCCGACCTCTTGTTTAATCTCAAATCAAATCTCAATCTCATTCTGACACAAAATATGTGATTTTTGATCACAGCATGCTGCGTTTTTGCTCTGAAATCTAAGCAATTCATGGCACTATGGTTGTTTTTACCACACCATGATAGAAACTCAGAGGAGGAGTAAAGTGATTCATAATTACCGAGTACTTAGCCAAATGATTATGATTTTATCTTTTATAATCATTAGTTCTTCGTTAACCTTTTCACAAACCAAAGGACCTAAAAAGGTAACCGATCATACCAGCATAGCGCAAATTACAGCACGCGGCGACGGGCTGGGCATTAAATTTACAATTCCAACAACAGGCCAGCCCGACACTTATTTTGCCGGTACATTGTTAGGAACTCTCAATTCCCAATCAAAGAAATTTTACTGTATTGATATTGGCCATCATTTGATTTTTAACGATAACTATTGGGATGAAGGGAACACACCTGCGGAAATCACTTACATACTGAACAATTATTTCCCTTACAACACTTCTAACTATCCGGGAAAACTTTCCGACATTAACAAAGAAGCAGCGGCAATTCAATTTGCCATTTGGCATTTTAGCGACAATGCGGATCCAAGCACGATTCAGAGCAATGACGCAGTTAAGAACAGAGCGAATGAAATAATTGCAGATGCAATTGCAAACAGCGGAAATGTTATTCCTCTTGAAACGCTAATTATAATTCCTACGTCACAGTCCTTCGTACAGGGGACTCCTGCTACGTTTGATGTTTACGCTCTCGATCTTAACGGCAATCCGATACCGAACTTGAATATTACTTTAACAACAACACTCGGCACTTTGAGCATGACAAGCGGTGCGACAGATTCAAATGGAAAGCTTGGACCGATTACACTTACTTATTCAAGTACCGGCACAGCAACAATCAATGCTCAAGCTCAAGTAATGATTCCGCAAGGAACAAAATATTATAATGTTGCCGCTCCAAACGACAAACAGAAATTAGTACTTGCAACACCGGCTTCAGATTTGAAAGAAGTTAACGCGACCGTTACATGGTACACAAAACCAAGCGGCTGCGATCTAAATGGATTTACTACTTTTACACAAGGCGGATGGGGCAGTCCTTCAAACAGTGCACCGGGAAAAATAAGAGATCAATATTTCAGTACGGTATTCCCGAGCGGTTTGGTTATTGGAAATGCAAGCGGGAACTATCATTTAACATTAACTAGTGCATCGGCAGTTAAAGATTATTTGCCAGACGGCGGAACAGCGGCTGCATATACCCAAAACTATTCAAACCCAACCAGTCATATAAATGTTCTTTCCGGACAGTTGACGGCATTGAAATTAAATGTTGCATTCAGCGCTGCGGGAGTACTTGGTTCGAACACAACAAAATTAGGCGATCTTGTAATCGCATCCGGACCATTTTATGGAAAGACAGTTAGCCAGATGTTAGCACTTGCTGAAATTGCAATTGGCGGAGGTTCTTTGAACGGTTATACATTCAGTCAGTTTAACGATGCTGCGACAGCAGTAAATGAAAATTTTGACAACGGTACAGTTGATAAAGGTTATTTAACTTGCAACGTTCCGCCATGCGAAAACACTATTGGCGATTTTATATGGCACGATAAAAATCATAATGGAATTCAAGATGCGGGCGAACTCGGCATACCTGGTGTAAAGGTTGAATTAATGCAAGGCGCCACAGTTGTTGCAACTGCAACCACAGATGTAAACGGAAAATACTCTTTCGCGAACTTATCAAACGGCGGTTACACCGTAAGAATAGCTGCATCGAACTTTGATGTCGGCGGTGCGTTGTACAGCAACGGTCAAACAAAATGGTACGCTTCACCAAACAACAGCGGTTCAAAAAACACAACTCTTGCTTGCGGCGACGATTTGACACTTGATTTCGGCTACTACAAAACATGTGTCAGCTTAACCAAAACCGCTGATAAGCAATCCTACAACAAGGGAGACATCATTACTTATACATTCGTTGTGGAAAATTGCGGTGATATTCAGCTACACGGCGGCGTAGATATTTTTGATACAATGTTGAATCCAAACGGAAATCATTTAATAAAACATATCGATGTTCTCGATCCAGGTGCTACAACAACATTTACAATGACTTATCAAACCGGTGACAACGATTGCGGACAAATTACAAATACAGCAAGAGCAGAAGGTCATCCTTCCAATGGATCTGCAACAGTTGTTGATGAAAGCAGCGTAACTGTCACAGTTGTGTGTGTTGAAGAAAAGGCTGACCTTAAGATTGAGAAGACAGTTGACAATGCAAATCCGAATTGCGGTGATAACGTAACATTCACAATCAAAGCAACAAACCTTGG
>JAMCSN010000192.1 GCA_023381535.1 Bacteroidota bacterium | reverse complement strand
AGCAACCCCGGCAAGAATCGATATCACACCGAGGAACAAAATAAACCAGCCGCCGATGGAAACAAGATACATCCCAAGAACAAAACTCAATCCGAACGAAATGTAAATTCCTATTTTCATTTCAGTAACGGAAATAATTCCTGAAGCAACGGCTCTTTGCGGACCGGTTCTATCTTCTTTGTCTGTTCCGTGAAGAAAATCGAAAAGATCATTAACATAATTTGTTCCGACTTGAATTAAAATTGAACACAGTAACGCAATGAACGCAGCAAGCGGTTGAAACAATCCGTCGCGGATAGCGATTGAACTGCCAACTATAACCGGCACAATAGCAGCGGCTAATGTCCTTGGTCGACTGGCGAGGATCCATGCGTCAAATTTTGATATTGTTGCAGTATGCATTATCCATTTCAGTTTTCTATAGTTTCCACTAATGAATTTTTTTCGTCTTTGAACAATTATCAATAGAACGCAGATGACGCTGATTGAACTGATTTGCGCAGATTAAAATCCGCGAAAATCTGCTAAATCCGTTTCATCCGTGTCCTATTAAACACAGCTTTAATTCCATCTATTATTTTTCAAATGCTTCATTTTGTCAATTGATTCAAAGATATTAAGTATAAGTAGCTTATCGCCTCTCTTAGATGTAAATTATTTTTTCTTTGAACAAATTAAACATTCTCTTTTTAATAGCTCCTTTAGAAACCAGATCAACCTTGTGATTCAAAATTGTTTGAAGTTCCAGCGAGAGATCAACAAACTCCAAGCCGAGAGGTTTCTTCAAAGAAACCATAAGATCGATGTCGCTTCTGCTATTTTGATCGCCGCGGCTGAATGAACCGAAGATTCCTATTTCTTCAACAGAATATTTTTTGCGGAGATAAGTTTTATTCTTTTTTAGAATTTTTTTTATTTCATCAAGGTTTTTCATTTTATGGCACTCTAGGAAATTTTTTGAAATCCGGTTTGCGTTTTTCGTTGTAAGCGTTTCTGCCTTCTTGAGCTTCATCGCTCATGTAATAAAGCAGCGTTGCATTTCCCGCAAGCTCTTGAATTCCAGCTTGGCCATCAAGCTCTGCATTGAATGCAGATTTTAGTAACCGTAATGCAAGCGGACTTTTTTCCAAAATATCTTTTGCCCAAGTAACGCCCTCGGCTTCAAGTTTCTTAACCGGTACAATTTTGTTTACCAATCCCATTTGTAATGCTTCTTTTGCATTGTACTGGCGGCACAGATACCAAATCTCCCGTGCTTTTTTCTGACCGACGATTCTTGCAAGAAAACTTGCGCCGAATCCGCCGTCAAAACTTCCAACCTTCGGACCTGTTTGACCAAACACAGCGTTATCGGCTGCTATAGTTAGATCGCACACAACATGAAGAACATGTCCGCCGCCGATTGCATAACCGGCAACGAGTGCGATCACCGGTTTTGGGATACTTCTAATTTGTTTTTGAACGTCGAGTATATTCAAACGTGGAACGCCATCTTTACCAACGTAACCTTTGTTGCCGCGTATCGATTGATCGCCGCCGGAACAAAAAGCGTATTTGCCGTCTTTAGCCGGACCTTTGCCGGTCAAAAGAATTACGCCAACGTTTCCGTCTTCGCGCGCATCGGCAAATGCATCGTACAATTCTTTAGTTGTTTCGGGACGAAAGGCATTTCTCTTTTCCGGTCTGTTGATTGTAATCTTAGCAATGCCGTCCATCTTCTCGTAAATAATGTCGGTGTAATCTTTGGCTTTGATCCAGTTGTATTTCATTTCTGCCTTAAAGTGAATTCAAAAAATCCACGACAAATTTAGTAAAAAGCTCAGGCTTTTGTAAGTGAGTGTTGTGGCCGGATTTTGCGATGATCTCATGATTGGCGTGCGGCAATTTTGTTTTCATGGATTTATTTATTTCGGTGTACTTCAAATCAAACTCGCCGCTAATTAATAAAACCGGAAATTGAATTTGGTGCAGCCGATCCCAATAACTCGGCATTAAACCGGTGCTGAATCCGTAAAGACTGTTCGATAAACCGGTAACATTATTTTTGATTCTTTTGTTCTTTATTTCTTCGAAAGTCGGAATTTTTCTTAGCGGCGCAAATAGAGGCATATCGAACCAGAAATCGGTAAAAGCTATTATACCTTCTCTTTTTATTTTTTCCGATAAGAGAAGATCAAATTCGACCCGGTCCTTTTTTAAAGTGATATCATGAATGCCGGCAGTTGAGCTTTCGAGCACCGCCGCTATTAACTTAGATGAATGTTTTAAGGAATATGAAAGCGCCGCGCGTCCTCCCATCGAATAACCTATTAAAACAAAATTTTTAATACCGAGTTGTTCCGTGATTGAATCGAGGTGATGAACTATCGCGCTGCATGAATAGTGTTTCTGATCTTCGGGGGAATCTGTTTCGCCATGACCGATTAAATCGATTGCAACTGGAAAAAATTTTGGAGGGAGTTTATCGGAAATGAAATTCCAATCTTCGGCACACCCGGTAAATCCATGAAGGAAAATTACAGCAGTTTTGTTTTCGCTAACGTCTGTTTCGTTGAGAAGAATGTTAAACTGAATTCCGTCAACGTGTAATTTCATCTATAAACTCATCAATTTTTTTCGCGACAACATCCCAATATTTTTGTCTGAGCAGTTTTGATTTTCTTGCATCGGTCCGAATTTCAATCACACGCAACGCATTTCTTTTTGATGATATTCCAACTTGTTTTCTTAGTTCCGCCCAGCTGCCGACGCGCACGTAGTCACCGTAATAAGCTTTTACCAATTTAGCGAAATCAAGTTCCAATGGCGTTAAAAAATTTGCAGTGAAAAATTCCGGGTAATCGGAGATGGGGAGCGATTCAAATATTCCGCCGCCGCTGTTATTAATGAGTATTACTGTTAATGGAATGCCGTGTTTTATTGCCGAATGCAGCCCGTTTGAATCATGATAAAACGCGAGGTCGCCCGTAAGCAGAAAAGTCGGCTCTTTGGATGCCTTTGCAATTCCGAGAGCGGTGGAATTAATTCCGTCGATTCCGCTTGCCCCGCGATTTGTAAAAATGTTTAACCGTTTTTCGTTTGAGGATGCGAAGAAATCAACATCGCGTATCGGCAAGGAATTTGAAAACATCAGATTTGATTTATCCGGCAGAGCTGCTGCCAACTCTGTGGCTACTCTTCCTTCAAAAGGAAAATCAGCTTGCACAATAGTCTTATTTTTAATTTCCTCGGCAATTTTCTGAACGGCAAGAAAATTCTTCAGCCAGTTCGTTTTTTGCACAGCTTTTTTCTTTGTGTGTCCGACTACACTTTCACAAAATTCAGCCGGGTTGCACGCGATAATATTTTTTGCTGTCAGCGATGGATCGTTCTTATCGCCGAAATCATTAACAAGAAATTTCTCGGCTTTAGAATTCTTGAAATACTCGAGCAGTACATTTGCCGTTGGCGCGCTTCCGAATTGAATGATAATCTCCGGATCAAATTGTTTTTGGAATGACTTTGCACGGACGACAGATGTTAAGTTGTCTATAAAATAATTCTTAGAATGATTCCCGAATCTCAGTGTGGCGGCGCCGTCAACATAAATGGGGTAGCCGAACGTTTTGGAAAAGTTGACCAGGTGTTTTCCAAAATCGGTTTCGTAGTTGTTAAAACCGACGAGAATTAATCCGCGTTCAGTTTTGCCGAATTTAGCTGCAAGCGCATCAAAATTTATTTTCTTCTGGTTGGGCAACGAAAAATGTTTTGCCGAGTTCGAGAATAGTTTTTCGATTGTGCGAACGTCAATTTCATCGGTATAACTTTTCGGTTCGAACGGTTTCTCAAATGGAAAGTTAACATGAACCGGACCTTTGTCGGTAAAACATGAAATGCGAATCGCATCTTCTGCTATCTTTTTTATCTTGTCTAATTTCTTTGGGTTCGGCAAACCGGCATAAAAAAAATGACGGATATGGTTTGCAAAAATATTTTGCTGGTTAATCGTTTGGTTCGCACCGCGTTAACCCTTGC
>JAMCSN010000385.1 GCA_023381535.1 Bacteroidota bacterium | reverse complement strand
GATTTTTGATCGTTCCGTATCCGCCGGTTTTCGGGCGTTCGTTGAATTTTTTTGTTTCGGTCAAATAGTGTATTAAAGGAAAAAGAATGTTCTCTTCTTTCATCATGTGAGAAGTTAACTCTGCAGCGATTGAGTCGAATGCGGCTTCAACTTCAGCTAGATAAGAATATTTTTTCCCGTGAGCGTTTATAACCTTTGCCAAATGCTCTTTTATTTGCGGAATCGATTTCTTTACATAAGCGTGATGTGTGTTAACAATAAATTGTGCGAGAAAATCTAAATCCCATTCTGAATATTTATTCGAATCGTCGCTCCCCCGTTCTTCCAAAGCATTTAATTGATTATGGATTTCACTGACAGCAAGATTTTTCTCTTGAAGCGCTTCGCCCAATTGGCGATTGCCGTGGCAGCAGTAATCGATTCCGTATTTTTCAAAAACCTGTGCAGCTCTAAAGTTTGTCGCAACAATGTCTTTTATTTTTAAGTCGGCAAAACCGACCGAACTTTTTGTGTGAGTTTCTGATGTTCTCATTTTAATTCTCCAGTTATTTTAATGAATTTAAAACGTCTTGAACGCTTTGATTGAGTCCGAAATGTTGAAATGCTATCTCACCGTTTTCATTCAAGACCGAAATTATGTTGGAATGTGAAAAACTTCCGTCCTTTTCTTTTTTATACCTAAATCCAAGCACGGCGGCTAATTCACTTACTCCGTTTTGGCTGCCGGTAATTAAACGCCATTTGTTGAGATCTAAGTTGTTTCTCTCCGCAAAACTTTTTAAAACTTCCGGTGTATCCCTCGCGGGGTCTATGGAAACAAGCAAATAATTCACATCCTTGCTTTTTGTTTGTGATTCTATTTTTTTCATGTCGTTTAGAATCAACGGACAAGCATAAGTGCAGCTTGTAAATATCATCGCCATTATTTGCTTTTTCCCTTTCAGAGCTGCTAAAGAAATTGTTTTGCCGGATTCATCGCGCCATTTTGAATCGAGTTGGTAAATGGAATTATCGCCGACTTTACCATGATCGATTTTCAAATCAGCACAGCATAATTTTTCTTTCTGATTCTCAATTGCAGCATTGCCGCTTTTCTTTTTCGAAGCCGTGATGTTCATTGCAAAGTAAACCGACAGCGTTAGAACAAGGGCAGAAACAGCAATGAACGGGATAATTAATTTGCGCTTCATTTTTCATTACTCCTTTGATAAAAATCTTTTGCGCATCTGAAGCCAAGATTATTTGTCGTGTAATTTGCTTTTAAGCTGCTTCTGAATGCGAACCGCATAAATGCGGGATAGTTTTTAAAATCCGACGCACCGACAGAACCGCTTCCGCAAAAAAGATTTCTTTCCAGCCCGCTGTCTCCACGCGATTCTCCTGTTACCATCGCACTAAAAAAATCCGAAGTCCATTCCCAAACCAATCCGTGCATGTCATAGACTCCCCAAATATTTTTTTCATTTTGACCTACGGCGGGAATTATTTTTTGCGTTGGCTTTGAATACCATTCTAATATCTGCCGGATGTAATTAGGATCTTTTGAACCATCGGCTTGTTTTGCGCTTGCCTGCGCAACCAATTCCCATTCGGCAACCGTCGGCAGTCTCTTGCCGTAATATTCGCAGTAAGCTTTTGCTACAAACCACGAGACATTTGTTACCGGTGCATCAGGCAGAACATTTTGACCCAATTCTAAATCACTCTTCCAATTTTTCAGATAATTTTCATCCGCAAAAAGTTTTTTCACATTTGACCGGCGCCAATTAGGATTTTCTTTAACAAATTGCAGAAACAATTTGTTGGTCACCGGAAACCGATCTATGTAAAATGGCGAAACACTTACTTCATCGGAATTATTATTTGCGCCGTAAAGCGGTTTATATTTCCCGCCTTTTATTAATGCCATGTCTTCATGACTATCCGATAGCTTCCCGTGACCGATGATCGGCAGATTTACCACTACGACTAATATTAGAATTGAAATTCGTCTCATTGATTTTGCCGTTGTCTGTCTAACATTTACTCTCAAACTCTTATTTCTTTTGGGCTCGGATTTTTTTCACTTCTTCCGGCGAAATATTTACATCCTTCCCAATAAATTTCTTATAGACGTACGTTAAAACTGCCGCCGCATGAACATCATCAAGATTCTGTGAAGGCATAATCCCGTTATATTTTTTTGAGTTGACTGAGATCTCTCCGGTTTTGCCGTGAACAACGTTTCTTATTGCGTCTTCTTTCGAATTCTTTTTTAACCAATCCGAATTTAAAAGCGGTGGAAAAACGTTGGGGATTCCATTTCCGTCAGCTTGGTGACATGCGAAACAACTGGTGGAATAAACTGATTGTCCTAGACCGAAAATATTCCCGGGAGAAGAATTTTTTGTACCGGTTTGCGCTGCGGTCTTTATCAAATTTCCATCTATAGCAGGATCGCCGTTGGAATATTTTGATGAGTACTGTTCGTTACCGTTATTCCGATTCAATTCACCGGTAAAAGAATTTACTTCTTCGGTACCGGAAGATGAAGCTGTGTAGATTTCGTCCGCTTGTTTTCCCGAATAAATTGTTTTGTTATCCGGTCCACTTACAGAAAGCATTCCCAATGCGCCTTTGTTGAATGCGCGAAAAATGGAATGATCAACCATAATATAATTTCCCGGCACGTCAACAGTGAATTCTACTATAGATGAACCGCCGGCAGGAATTAAAGTTGTTTGAACGTCCTTCTCGACCGAGCTAAAACTTCCTTCTCTGTGCACAACATCAAGTATTTCTCCTATCACATGAAATGACGACACCAAATTTGGTCCCCCATTTCCGACAAAGAACCTTACCCTCTCGCCGACATTTGCAATCAACGCTTTATCACCCACCATTGATCCGACAGAGCCGTTGAAAACAACGTAATCCGGTTTCTCGGCAATTGCTTTCTCCATGCTAAAGGGTTGAAGTCCAGCAGCGCCGTAATTACCTTCGGTGTAGAATTCACTTTGCATCAAATAATATTCTCTATCAACCGGAGGAAGTCCTTCTTTCGGTTCAACTAAAATAAGTCCGTACATTCCGTTGGCGATGTGCATACCAACTGGCGCTGTTGCACAGTGGTAAACATATAGACCCGGATTCTTAACAGTAAATGAGAATACAGAAGTGTGCCCGGGCGCAGTGAACGATGAAGTAGCTCCGCCGCCGGGACCAGTCACGGCATGCAGATCAATATTGTGCGGCAGTTTGCTTAAAGGATTGTTATGAAGATGAAATTCAACAAGATCACCTTCGCGCACGCGAATAAATTTTCCGGGGACGCTTCCGCCGAAAGTCCAAAAAACATATTCAACATCGTCCGATAATTTTTTTACTAACTCTCGTACTTCTAAATCAACAATCACTTTTGTTGCATGTTTACGCGTGATAGGCGGAGGCACATAAGGTGCGTCTGTTAGTTGAGCATGTTCTTCCCCAATTACTTCATCGGAATACTGCTCGCCGCATCCAACAACTATGAATGCTAATAAAAATAAAATCCCAAGTGACTTAATTCCGAGCAACCCACCGAAATTTTTTATACTGGAACAATTTGTCCGATTTAACTGTACTGCGATTGTTTTCATTTTTCTTTATCCAAGATATTGCAGATTTATTTCTCTGAATTAAAATATTTATAAGTGGATAGATTGTCAAGTTAATTCTTTTGCGTGTCCTTTTTATCCGTTTTTGCAGTAAAAGAGCACTTTTTGATTGATAAGCAGAATTATTTTTCCGATATTTGAGATGTGTTATTTTGCGCTTTTGCAAATCAAAAAAGTTACAGAAGTATTTGAAGTCTTGGAGTTTAGAAAATGAGTTTGAAGTACAAAAAAAATAAAGACGCGTCGATCCAAAAAATTAGATTTGGTGTGCAAGTAGCTTTCGCTGTTCTTTGTATCTGGATTGGAATTGAGTTTTCGCAATTCGTTTCTTATCTGGAATCAAACGGCGCTACAACATTTCATCAGCGTCCTCCCGGCGTGGAAGGGTTTCTTCCGATCAGCGCATTGATGAGTGTGGTTTACTTTTTTCAAACCGGTCAAATTCACGATGTCCATCCTGCTGGATTTTTTATTTTGCTTGCAATAGTCGGTGTGTCGTTTGTCTTCGGAAAATCTTTCTGCAGCTGGATGTGTCCGGTAGGTTTTATTTCCGAAATGATCGGAGATTTTGGCGAAAGAATTTGGAGAAAGATTTTCAAACGAAGAATAAAACTCCACAAGTTTATTGATTATCCCCTTCGTGCGGTTAAATATTTTCTGCTTGCATTTTTTGCTTTCGCAATTTTTTCGATGAGCACGACTGTCCTCGCATTTTTTCTTGGAGGACCATATAATATTTCAGCCGATATAAAAATGTGGTATTTCTTTGCACACATTTCGCAGTTCAGCTTGATTATAATCGGTGTTCTATTCCTGCTGTCGATATTCATTAGAAACTTTTGGTGCAGATACCTGTGCCCTTATGGAGCGCTGCTTGGACTGATTGGTTTCTTGAGTCCTAACAAAATCAAACGAAACGTTACAAGCTGCATTGACTGTGGACTTTGCGCTAAGGCGTGTCCTTCATTCATAAAAGTTGATAAAGTAAAAACCGTTATATCCGACGAATGTACTTCTTGTCTAAGCTGCGTTGATGTTTGTCCGGTTGCAGATACGCTGGAAGTAAAAAGTATTTTCAAAGAGAAAAAGGTGCCGAAAAAAGTTATAGCATTCGGCGTAGTTCTCATCTTTATCTCAGTAACGGGGCTTGGGATGCTTACCGGACATTGGCATAACAACATTTCAAAAGAAGAATACATTACAATTCATAAAAACCTTAACGCCATTGGCCACCCAACAAGCACCGCCGAAATAAAGGAGCTTAATAAAGCCGCAGAGAAAAAAGCTAGAACGACAAACTAATTTTTCGGTTGCCCGCAAACATTTTTCTCTCTATGTTATTCGAAGAGAATTTGCAGGCTATCCAGATGAAGAAACTATTTTCGCTTTTAATTACACTCCTTTTTATTTCCAACTTCTCTTATGCTCAAACAGCAGTTCAAAAATTCTTTTCGGTTGATTGGAACTCATCATACAAGTCGATTCAAACTCTTTTTCCCAAGATAAAATTCACTGAAAAAACATTTCCGGATGTGAGTGAAATTTCTTTCAATGAAATAAAATTAATGGTCTCTGTTCAACAAGTCATCAAAGCCGAAGAAATACTGCGTCAACTGGAAATTCTTCATTAAAACATTTTTAAGGGAGAATCGAAATGGACTCTCAACCGCCAAACCGATTTGGAATTGTTCCCGTCGTCAGTGATCTTAACACCTTGCCGCTTGAAAGTATTATTGGTCAGTATGTTCTTCCTTTAAAAACACTTGGCGGCGAAGTATTGGAGAATCCGCCCGAGGAAAGACAAATGCCTTTTTTTGTTTTCGTTGCCACAGGTGGAACCGAAAAGAAAATTTTGGATTTATGGGAATCGCGAAAACACTCTAACGGACATCTTCCCATTTACTTGATTGCGCATCCGGGAAACAATTCATTGCCCGCCGCTCTTGAAGCACTTGCAAAACTTCAGCAAGACAATATTAAAGGGAAAATTTTCTACTTGAGATCGAAAGACGATAACACGGCGTTCGACGAAATAAAAGATGCATTGAAAAATATCGGCGTTTATAAAATCCTTAAAGAAACAAAAATCGGTTTGATTGGAATGCCGTCGGAATGGTTGGTTGCTTCCAATCCGGATTTGACCACTATTAAAAATGTTTGGGGACCGGAGGTTGTGCAAATTGAATTAAGCGAGTTGGAGGAAATTGTAAAGACGGTTACCAGCGATGAAATTGATTACAGATTGAAAATGTTCACCTCTGCTGCAAAAGAAACTAAAGAGCCGTCGAAAACGGAAATAAAAAACTCAATTAAAGTTTATTACGCGTTGAAAAAGATCATTGAGAAATACTGCCTCGATGCAATATCCGTCCGCTGCTTTGACCTGATAACGGATTTGAAAACAACTGCATGTTATGCCTTGGCGAAACTGAATGAAGAAGGATTCATCGCAGGCTGCGAAGGAGATTTAGTATCAACGCTATCAATGCTCTGGACAAACCTTCTGACAAACGGAAATGTCTGGATGGCAAATCCGGCGCAGGTTGACCTGGAAAAGAATTCCTTATGGCTTGCGCACTGCACTGTTCCGGTTAATATGGTTAGCCAATACAAAATACGTTCTCACTACGAGTCTGGCTTGAGTGTTGGAATTGAAGGTGAGTTTGATAAAGGAAAAGTTACGCTTTTGCAGCTCGGCGGTAAGAACATTGAAAAATTGTGGTTAGCGGAGGGAGAGATTTTGGAATCCGGCAGCGCAGAAAATCTTTGCCGCACTCAAGTTCATATTAAAGTACATAAAGAACATGGAATAGAAGAATTGTTAACCGCGCCATTGGGGAATCACCTTGTGATGCTGAGGGGAAAGCACAAAACGATTTTGAAAGAATGGTGGGAGGCATTTATCAACTGACCTTCTTAACGCACCACTTAAGACTTTTTCTACGCAACAAATATCAGTCATCAAATCATTTTCAATTTAGCGCGAATACATTTTACGTGTGACGAAAATAATTCGCACAAAAAACTTTTGCTTCTCACTTAACATCACTTAACCACATAATTGATTAAGGCACGATAGTTGTGATAACAATCACTGAATGATTTTTTTATTCTACAAAAAAATAAGCGCACAATTATCTTGAAAGGAAAACTTTATATAACCCACCGCAAAACTTCGACGAGACGTTCAATCATTAACAAAAATAAAAGAAGGGGGAATTATGATTCCCAGAGTTACAAAGCATCTCATGTTATTCTTTTTTATTTCCAGCGCAATCTTTGCGCAGTTCAATCTCGAAGTTTCCAATCCTCAAGCTTTGTGGTATCGCTACAGAGGAACGATTGACGAGGCAACAATATCGGTAGGACCGAAAGGGGTTTTTAGTCAAGTAAGCACTTACCTAACATTTTCTGCGAAGGGAACCTCATTCCCCACATCAAGCCAACTTGAAATTGTTTTGAGATTTGATTTGCCGGAAGGAAGTTTTGTAACCGATCTTTGGTTATGGATCGGCGACAAAATCAGCAAAGGCGTAATCTTGGACACGTGGACGGCGTCATCAATTTACGAAGGTATCGTTAACAGAAGACGCGATCCGGCAATTTTGATGAAGAAGGGTCCAAGAAGTTATGAACTCAGAGTTTACCCGCTACTGCCGGGTGGATCGAGAAAAGTTAGAATCACATACCTTGTTCCGAATAACTGGTCAACTAATTCCGTGTCGATTCCGCTCCCGCTCGAAATTTTAAAAACAACAGCGAACAAAATTCAAAATGTGAATTTGGTGACATGGAAAAATTCCGAATGGGACAACCCGCGTGTGACGTCACTCAGCGGATTATTTACGGAGAAGTCCGATACATTTTACGGCGATCATTTGGAAATGCCGCTCCAGAGTTACGATTCATTTTCATCGATGAATCTCGAGTTCAATAATCCGATGGTTAACGGAGTGTTTCTGAAAGTTTACAAAAAAACGAATGAGGGTTATTACCAACTTTCGCTTTTCCCGAACGCATCGTTAACGGTCGCCAAGAAAAAAGTTTTGTTTCTAATCGACTACGATTCGCGGAAGAGCAACGCTACAAGAAAACAAGTTCTCGATGGAATCAAATCTATGTTGAAAACCAATTTTGCCGTGGGCGATCAGTTCAACATTTTTTATTCCGGACTTAACATTGGTAAAGCAAGCAATAATTGGCTCGGCACCGATTCGGCGACCATCGAAGCAACATTTTATAAGGTTACTGAAAATTCTCTCTCGACCTACAGTAATTTGCCAACTCTTCTAAAGGAAGGGTACGACTACATAATCAAGAACAACGGCGGTGTGGTTTATTTCGTTTCAAATTCCGATCAGGTTGGAAGTTATCAAACTGCAAATCAACTGCTCGCAGACATCAAAAACATAATGACGTCCAATGTCCCGACGTATATTCTCGATTTTAACGACAGAGAATTTACATACTATTATTTCAGCAACCGCTCATTTATTGGCAACGAATACTTTTACGATAATTTGGCGAGGATGACGGCGGGAGTTTATTCTCATTCGACTTCCAACCTTTCCGGTTCAATGAACGATCTTGCGCAAAGAATCAGCGGAACTCTGACCTCGTTCGATCTCTACACAACTCTGGATAACGGCTTCTGTTACAGCAGACAATCATTGGGCAGATCGAATCAAGGAGTATATCTAAATCAACCCGTTACTCAACTTGGAAAATTTGTCGGCGATTTTCCTTTCGTCATTAAAACATCGGGCATTTATAATACAAGTCCGTTTACGCAAACAATGGTTTTCCAAGATCAGCAATCGCTGCTGACAGATAACATCACAGAAAAAATGTGGGTCAGTTCTTACATCTCGTCTTTGGAAAACGGACCGATGGATAATTCAAAGATTAGTGAAATTGTAAATCTCAGCATGACGAACAGAGTTCTCTCTAAATATACCGCGTTCCTTTCAGTCGAAAGCGATACAGCTTACTGCAGCGATTGTTATAACGATAACGGAAATTTTACTGACGTAAAACAAGATCAGGAAATTCCAACGGAGTTTTCCCTTGACGCTTATCCGAATCCGTTTAACTCTCAAGTGATAATAACCGTTAAACTTTCCAGCAATATGAGCAGGAAGAATCTAACGTTTAAGATCTATAACATTTTGGGTCAGGTCGTAAAGACTTTTACTGTTGATGAATCATCCGGCAGCATAATCAAATTGAAGTGGGACGGTATGAACGACGGCGGACAGGTTGCGGCGAGCGGAGTTTATATTTTTACTGTCAGCGGTTCCGGATTTACAAAATCGCTTAAGCTGATGTATGTGAAATAAGGAATGGTGGCGGAGGATGTCTAAAAAGTAATTATCAATTTCAAAATCTGGGTAGATCGGTTAAAATCTGTGCTATCAGTGTTCATTGTTCAAAAAATATTACTTTTTAGACTTCTCCAACTTTTAAAAACCATCCGGTACTTTTCATAAATAGAATCATCTTTTGGTAATGCACCGTTGACCATACAAATCTCGGAAGCAAATTCATTGGCTAATTTATTTATTTCGTCTATAGGCATTTCGTTCAGATATCCAAGACACAGTACCGCCGCATACGCATCGCCGGCGCCGAGAGTATCTATGGGAGAAATGTTTCTCGTTTTGTAAGTGCTCATCTCATTTTTTGTAGAAAGGATTGCGCCGTCTGCCCCAAGCGTTACGCAAAGTATGTCAATGTTGAACTCATAAATTAATTCATGTATTGCCATTGGAGTTGATGGGCTTAAACCGAATAGCGATTTCAGCTTTTCCAATTCGTCCGAATTAAGTTTCAAAACGTTGCTTGCCACTAGACTTTGCTTTATAAGTTCTTTTGTATAGAAATCATGCCGGAGATTGAGATCGCAGAAATATTTCTTGTTCTTGTTTAAGACGAACTCCATAGTTTTGCGCGAGGGTTCGCTTCTTTGAGAAAGTGTTCCAAAGTAAATTATATCGGTTTCGTTATCAATTAAGTTTTTTGTTTTTTCATTCAGCGTAAAAAAATCATAGCTGCATTCCGGCGAAATTGTAAACTGCGGAGTTTTGTCGTCGCGAATTCTCACTTGTACCGTGCCGGTGGGATGTTTGTCATCAACTGAAATGTAATTTGTGTTGAAGCCGATTGAGTTAAGATAAACCAAAATTTCTTTTCCGTTCTCATCGTTGCCAACGCTCGAAACAAAATTTGCCTTAGCGGTAATTTTCCAGACGTGATAAATAAAATTAAATGGCGCACCGCCGAGCCGTTTTTCATCCGGATAAATATCATACAGTATTTCTCCGATGGCAGTGATGTTTTTCACTTCAAACTTTCCTTTTCAGTTGAACCAGCAGCGCGCCAATTGCCGCGATTAACATTCCGGCGACCTCCTTCAATGAAATTGCTTCTCCCAAGAATATCCACGCAAGAATTGCAATCTGAATCAACATAGTTCCGTTGATAATGCTTGATTCCATTGCAGTCAATGTGCGCAGAGACAAATTCCATAATGTAAATGCCATGGCAGTGTTTACAATCGCGAGCCACGCCAGCAGTAAAATATTTGTTAAACTGATTGATGGTAAACCTTGTGTAATCAAACCGGAGATCAACAAAACTATTGAGCCAACACCCATGCTGATCACCGTAACAGTGAGTGGATCGTGCAGGCGGCTTCTGTTAATTTCTCTTCCCATAATTGCAGAACCGGAATTTGCAAGCACGCCGATTATCATCACGAGAACACCCAGCGTTTCGCCGCCGGATAAATCAACTGGATAAAAGTAAGCGAGAATTCCAACCATAAAAAGAAATGCACCGGACCACTGCAACGCGGTTGGTTTTTCCGACAACAAAAAAAATCCCATCACGGCAACTATAATCGGGGTGAAGTTTAGCAGCAGACTGACAGAGACGGCATGTAAAAGTGAAAGACCGACAAATTGCGCTCCTTGAGTGAACGAGTAGAACATGAAGCCAAGCAGCACAAGTTTAGCCCAGTTTTTGCCGTCCAATTTTTTTATTTCGGCAACGCGTTCTTTTCTGAATGCGAACGGGAGAAGACAAATAAACGCGAGTGCATATCGTAAGCCGGCGAAAGTAAGCGGGGGAATTTCGCTTAAACCGATTTTAATTATTACAAAGGAAGTTGACCAAAGAAATGTTACGAGCAGAGCAATAAGAATTGATGCGGTTCGTGAAAAATGTCTCGTGAGAATATTTCACCTTTAGTTTTAGATCATCACAAATGAATTGCTAATGGCTCATTCAAGTTTTTTCCAATCGATCACCGTTGGTTAACGTAATTAACCTTATCCATCAGAATCCATTCATCAGGATTAACGACTAACTCAGCACCTTGCGGCAGACTGACAGTTCCTTTGTTGTCTTTCATTTCAACACGAAAAGTTTTGTCGCCAATTTTTACTTCGACGGGCAGCGGAAACGGAAGATCATTTTCCGTTGACCAGCTCAGTTCGGCGTTGTCGGCATCATACTTGACATTAAGTTTTGGAAGCGGTGCGTGGCGCAAATAAACTTCGAAAAACCAATCTAATTTTTTGCCGGAAACTTTTTGAGCGATATCCAGCAGTTCGTCCGTTGTTGCAAGCCGGCACTGTCTTCCGTCTTTAATTTTTTCCATTTCTTCGGTTGGATAAGCCCACCGTCTCAGCACTTTGAAAAACGTTTCATCGCCGAGATAATAACGGAGAGTGTGAACTATCCATGCGCCTTTATAATAGATATCTAAATTATAAGTTTCGCCGGAAGTTTTTTCGCCGCGCGGTGCAACAGGAGTTTTGTTCGAAAAGTTTTTGATGCTTTTCATGTATTTAAAATACATTTCCTTGCCGAAAACTTTTTCGAGATAAAGCGGCTGCATGTAAGTTCCAATTCCTTCGTGAATCCAGAAATCGCTCCAGTCTTTGCACGTAACAAGGTTACCCCACCACTCGTGAGAGAATTCATGTTGATGAAGCCAGTCGAATGGAAATTGCGGGTGGTCTTTCCAGCCGTAGCCGTACGCAATTGCGGTCTGATGTTCCATGCCGAGATGCGGTGCTTCAACAACGGAATACTTGTCCGCGCGAAACGGATACGGTCCGCATAATTCTTCCATAACTTTCATGTGAGTGAGAAATTGAGGAGCGTGTTCTTTTGCTTTATCGTAACTCTCCGGAAGAACAAAAACTTGGAATGGAAATTTTTCGCCTGTAATGCTGGTGTAATCGTAATCGATTTCTTTATATGGACCAATATAAAACGTAACACAGTAATTGCTGATTGGAGTTGATACAAACCAGTTCCATGTTTTCGTTCCGTCCTTATTATCAACCACCGATCTTAATCTTCCGTTTGCAATACAGTCGCCATCGTTTGGAACGGTGTAGTGAAGAAAAACCGAATCGGGTTTATCCGACGGGTGATCTTTGCACGGCCACCAAATGTCTGCGCCGCCGCCCTGGCATGTAACCGTAACCCAATCTTTGCCGCTTTTGGTTTTTTGCCAGATAAATCCGTCATCCCACGGCGGACGTTTGGCAACGCGGGGAAGACCCGCATAAGAAATTTTTGTAGCGAACGGTTCACCTTTTTTTATTGCGTTCGGAAACTCAATCCACACCTTTCCGCTGTCGTGAGTGAATTTGAGAATTGATTCTTTGTTATCTGCCGAAACAGAAGCAACATCGCTGATCTGATATCGTTGATCAAGGTCGATCAATATTTTTGATAAGTCCGTCGTTGCCGCAGCTTTCATTAATACGGTTCCCGCAATGGCTTTCTCGTTCGGATCGATGGTGATGTTGATGTCGTAGAACTTAACATCGTAACATGATTGAAACGGCGAAAGTTTTCCTCCGGAATCCTGCGAACCGAATTGCGCAAATATTGTGGATGAAATTATGAAGGCTGCGAAAAGAATTTTCTTAAACATGATTTTCCAGAAAAGTTGGTATTAAAATAAGAAAGGAACGGAAAAGAATTCCAAAATTTATTGAGTAATTGGTTGTAGTAATGACTGAAAAAAGCCGCGATCATTTCGGATATTTTTTTCCCAAACTAATTTCTGACAGTGCAAAAATTTATCTCCGTTTTCCTTTTACGCAAATTTCGTTGCTGATGTTTTTATTGCTTGTCGCATTTTCATTTGCTTTTAATAAAAATTTTACTATTATTCTTTTGGATTTAATATTGGGGTATCTCAGATGCAACTCACAGTAATGTCGCATATCTTAAATAACGATTTCAATTAACCAATGTGGGGGAATCATGACATAGCAAAATAATTCACTCATGTTTTACCTAAACCTTCCTGTCTTTGACAAGAAAGAGAACAAATATGATCTACTAAGCCGATAGCTGAGCTTGGGTGACTATGAGAGAATAAAAATCATTATAGAGAAAAAATTATGGAAATGAAAAATAACACCATAAGAAATTTAATTATTGGTATCTCATTAATTTTTTCCCCTTTAATTCATCCTCAAAATCTCGATCCTTACAAATTTTTTCCAGCTCATGTTGGAGATCATTGGGAGTACACACAAAACGGCCCTGATATTATTTATACAGTTATTCGGGATTCAGTCGATCAGAAAGACAGTAGTAGATTTGTTTTCTACAATTACAACCCTTCGTCAGCACAATATAAAATTACCAGAGATTATAATGTAATACAATTTCCACAATCGGTTAGCCCTGGACATTTTTATAAACTTAACGCCAAAATAGGAGAATCTTGGTTGGCAGTTCCTGGATTTTGGGTTGTAAAATTAATGGATAGTTCACAGGCATATGTTTTTGGTAAACAAACCACTGTGAAGACATTCGCTTTTTATAGACCAGCACACCCAAGCGATACGGTTGTTACCGCAGGTGCATATTTAGTTTACTGGCAAAAGTTGGCTTATGGTTTTGGAATGATTTCGCAAGAAGACGGCGCTTATCAACCAACACTATTACGCGGATGCAGAATTGATGGAGTTACTTACGGAACAGTCGATGTAAAAGAACTTCCGAATGATTTACCTTCTGATTTTATATTGTACCAGAATTATCCTAATCCCTTCAATCCTTCCACAACAATTTCTTTTTCTATTCCAAGATATTCTAATGTTATAATTAAAGTATTTGATTTTCTTGGAAGGGAAATTCAAGAGATAGTAAATAATTATTTCAGCCCGGGTACATACAAAGTTGAATTCAACGAACGCAATCTAGCAAGCGGTATCTACTTCTATCAGCTAATTACAGGCAAAACAACAAGAACACTGAAAATGATGTTACAAAAGTAGGTCCAACCTAAACAAAATAATACTTTCAAAAAATATTGAGGATAAAATGAAAAAAATAAATTATGGAGTTCTGTTTTGTTTATTATTTTCAATACAATTATTTGCACAAAATGACAATTGTGTTTCTGCTTCCATTCAGCAAGTTCCAATACAATCGAAAGGCAGGTGGCTTCCTTCAGAAGGCACATTAAACGTGTTAATTGTTTTTGCAGAATTTCCCGATGATAAATTTGATACAACGAATACAAAATGGATTAAAAGGAACGCACCTCAGAATATGAACAGTTGGATTGACCAAACATGGTCTTCGAATCCAACACAGGGTTCTTTGACGCACTATTTTAATGAAATGTCAGGTAACAAACTGCATTTTATCGGCAAGGTTGCCCATGCCGTAGCTCCTCATACAAGGAGTTGGTATATAACCAACCATCTTCGCGCGGGAAGAGGATATGCAACGAAGGATATTATCCAAAAACTGGATAGTACATGGGGTTTTGCAGAATTTGACAATTGGCAACGTATCTCAGATTACACCTACAATAACGTCCCCGATACATGCCTGGATATGGTCATTTTTGTTTGGAGAAATGCAGTAGCAGACAGAAGCGGTGCTGCTGATTCACTAGATTTTGTTTCTAACGAGGCGGATTTAGGTTTTGTTGGAGATATTAGTGTTGACGGAGGGTTGAGAAAAGTAAATACTTACTCATTGGGTTCAGGTGTAACAATAAAAAACTATTTGAACCAGGATCCTTTTAGAACAGTAGTACATGAATTCTCACACTATCTTCTTGGCGGAAATGAAATGCACAATGGTTTTGGCTTTTGGGCAATGCTATCTGCATGGGGTGCAAGAACATATGTAGCTAATGCATTCGAAAGATACCGGCTTGGTTGGGTAGCTGATTCAACAACTTATACCATAAACAACACTACGCAAACACTTACAAATGTAACATTGAGCGATTACGTAACCGGAAGAAATGCTTACAGATTTGTGATTAATTCTTCACAACTAGAATATTTTTTTGTTGAAAATCACCAGAAACTATCATTTTGGGAGAACAACACACCTTTTTGGGGGAACCAGAACTATATAATCGAGAATGGAATTTATGTAATAAGAAAAGTCGGAATACCCCAAGATGATAGGATTCAGCCTTCAACAAATTGGATTCAGTTAATTTCTGCGGATGGAAGGTTTGATTGGACAGTCAATCAATCGACACCAAATCCTTGGGGAAGTGGACAATTGCCGGTCTTCAAGCAGTTATTAGCTGACAGGAATAACGGCCGTGATGATAATGATTATATACCATTTTCGTATGGTGGATTACCCAGTCCACAGCCAATTCATTTTACAGAACAAGCCGGAATGCCGGTTCAGGATATACGTTTTCATGGTGATGGGAAAGATGCATTCCGAATGGATTATAACCAGGTATTCTCACCATGGAGTAATCCCAATGATCAGCGTGCAGCAAATCAAACTACACCATTTGGTTTTGAAATAACAAATTTTAGTAATGGAGTGTTTACGTTAAACATTTATGTTAATACTTCGGTAGATGCTTCTCCAGCTAAGCCACAAAACTTACATTTTACTGGTACAGATCCTAACCATCCATCGCTTGCTTGGGATTTGAATTCTGAATCTGATATTTCTAGTTATAGAGTGTATCGTAATTACGATAACTCTGTGAACTGGGATTTAGCAGGCACAATTTCTCATCCAACTAATACTTTTATCGACTACGCAGTTGATTATACCAAGCCTATATGGGCAAAATCTGTAAAGTATTATGTGAAGGCAGTTGATAATACAAGTAAATCATCTGTACCAAGTAATCAGGTTGAAACAAGTGGTTTTATGATCGTTCCGAGCATTCAATCGCAAAATTTTGCAGTAGCTTCGTCGAGTGATGAAGTAATTCGTGATTTCGCATTAGTTTCTAATTATCCCAACCCATTTAATCCAACAACAACTATAAACTATCAATTACCACGAAACGGATTTGTCACAATAAAGGTTTACGATGTGCTTGGAAAAGAAATAGCAACGCTGGTCAATGAGAATAAATCTGGTGGTTATTACAATATTAACTTCGATGCGAGTAAACTTACAAGCGGTGTTTACATCTATACAATAAATGTAAACGGATTTACGCAATCAAAGAAAATGTTGCTGATGAAATAATTTTACTGGGGAGACAGAACGTCTCCCCTATTATTATTTTTTCGTAACCTTTCCATGAAGAATCCTGAATAAGTATCCATCCAAACTTCTGTGCGTTTTCTCTCGCAAGATTTGAAGCATCGTCATAATTCCCATCTATTATATATACATCTGAACCGAGCGACTTTATGTTATCGAATCTTGATTGCTTTGTTCTCCTCGGCATGTAAGCAACGGATTTGCAACCAATTTGCTTTGCCGTCCATGCAACACCGCGTCCATGATTTCCGTCCGTTGCAGTGACCTATGTTAGGTCTTTTGTTTTCTCTTTTATTGATGATTCTGTGAAGATAGAATACGAAAGTTCTTTATCGGTGACACCGAACATCTCAGCAAAAAGTTTTGCAACGGCATAACTCGCACCTAAAACTTTGAAAGCATTCAAATCAAGACGGCGTGATTCATCTTTTAGCCAAATCTTTTTTATGCCGAGATGATTTGCCAAACCATGGAGTCCGATCAAAGGAGTCGGTTCATAATTTGGAATTGATTTATGAAACGTGTGAACTTTCTCTGTAGCATGAAGATCAAAATTTTTCGTTAAATCATTGTTGAAATATTCAACTTTATAGTTTTCCGTTAAGCGGATCATTCTGTTTTTTCTGAAACCAGTTTTGCTTTCTTACCCATGTATATTCCATTGTAAATTCAAGTTACTAAAAAGGTGTTTATTTAAGCAATTCAATAAGCTATTTTAAATAAAGCGAAAAAATAGGCTTCGCAGAAATGATTAAGCTTTACACAACAACACTCCGCAGCAAAATTCTGCTTGGATTTATGGTTATTCTTATGATCATGTTTTTTGCCGCGCTGTGGAGTATTTATAATTTCTACCGCCTCAATGAATCGATCAAGCTGACGATGCAGGATAACTATACCAGCATTATTGCCGCCGATAACATGGGTAAATCGCTCGATGAACAGCTTCAGGGCATTGTGATAATGTACAATCAAAGCTTTGAAACGGGCTACAATCTTTTTGAAAAAAGCAAACTGGATTTTTATTTCTGGAGTAACAGTGCCGGCACCGCAACTTCTACGGAGAACGAAAAGAAAATTATCGACACACTTAATGCCGAATATCAGAAATTCATAAAAGATGTTAATGACAACATTGATTACAGTATTTACATTGCGAACAAACGGCAAATTCTTAGAACCGATTTCGTGCGGTTTGTAAACGAAGTGCAGAACTTAAAAAGAATCAACAATGCCATTCTCGATATTAATCATAAGATGCTCGACCGCGCCGTATCAAGAGTAAAAGATATTACTAAAACAGCGACCCTATTGATTCTTGTAATACTGTTTGTTGCAATTGCTATCAGTCTGGCGTTTGGCTCACAATTCTCGGATTACATTGTCAAGCCGATAACCACTCTCCGGCAGTCGGTTACTCATATTGCCGAAGGACATTTTGAAGAAAGAATTGAGATAGATGAAAACGCCGATGAAATATCCGCGCTGGCAGAAGAATTTAATAAGATGAGCGAGAAACTTCAGGTGTATGAACAGCTCAATCTCAATAAAATTTTGTACGAGAAAAAGAAATCTGAACTAATTATTGAGAGTATGAATGAACCGGTTCTGATGGTTGACGAGAATTATAATGTTCTTCTATCGAACAAAGCTTTTGATGAAGCGTTGGGCAAGTATGCAAGGAACAAAAAAGAAATAAAAAAACTGCTCACTCTGAATCCTTCCACAGAAAAGAATCCAACACCGCTGCAGACTGTGTTGTTTCAGAAGGAAGATATTCTCAACATTAAAGATGTAAGCGGTTCACAAAAATATTATAAGTTAATTGCGGCTTCGCTGGAAATGCCGGAGACTAAAACAAAAGGAACGGTTGTTCTGTTCAATGATATTACCCGGTTTCAGGAGTTAGACAGAATGAAATCCGAATTCATTGCAAAAGTTTCGCATGAATTGAAAACGCCTCTCACATCCATGGGTATGGCTCTTGGAATTTTGGAAGACGGCGTAGTTGGCAATCTAAGCGAGCAGCAAAATGAACTTATGCTTTCTATGAAAGAAGATTTTGAAAGACTCAACAGACTGGTTTATGAAATTCTGGAACTGGCAAAACTTGAAGCCAATATCGGGAAAATCAGATTCGAAAAATTTGGAGCGCGCAAACTTGCCGAGCACATTTCCAAAAAGTTTTCTATTCAAGCCAAAGAAAAAAAGATTAATCTCGAAGTTGAAGATAAAAGTACTGATGTTATGATTTACGGAAGCTATGACAACATGATTAGCGCTATGGAGAACTTGGTTTCAAATTCGCTTAGATTTACACCGTTGGGCGGAGAGATTAAAGTTAAACTGTTTCCGCAGAACGGAAATCTGATGATAGAAATTTCCGATACCGGCATCGGCATCAGTCCCGATAATCTGAAAAAGATTTTTGACAAATTCATACAAATAGACGAATCGGCTCCCGGCAGTCTTGGACTGGGACTTTCCATAGCAAAAGAAATTATAGAAATTCACAACGGTGAAATAAAAGCTTTCAGCGAGCTTGGCAAAGGAAGCATTTTCCAAATTAAAATTCCGGTCGCGTAAATGTACAAAGGCAGAATTCTTGTTATTGACGATGAGATTAACATTCTAAAAACAATTGAGTTGTCGCTCTCCTCGCACGGTTATTCGCCCGAGACGTTTCTGAATCCTCTGGATGGAATTAAACGCGCGCAAGAAATTTATTTTGATTTGGCTTTCATAGATTTAAAAATGCAGCCGGTAAACGGAATTGCGGCGCTTGAACAATTGAAAAGTGTTTCGCCTGAAACAACCGTTGTTCTGATGACCGCACACGGATCGATCGAATCCGCCGTTGAAGCGATTAAAAAAGGCGCTTACGATTATATTCAGAAGCCGTTTACTCATAAAGAGTTTATACATATCGTGGATCGTGTTTTCGATCATCACAAGATGTCGAAAAAAATAATCGGGCTAACCTACCAGCTCGATGAAATGATTTCAAAAGAAAATTTTGTTACGCAGAATCCGGCGGTTAAAGAAATTTTGAAAACCGCGCTCAATGTTTCCGACGGCGATATACCGATTATGATAGAAGGAGAAAGCGGCACCGGCAAGGAAGTTCTGGCGCGGTTCATTCACGAGAACAGTAAAAGAAAAGACAATCCGTTTATAATTATTAACTG